>JAWKKV010000002.1:0-586574 GCA_041393015.1 Chitinophagales bacterium
TGAGCGGCACTTTTAATGCAAACTCTGTTGAATCTAAGAGTATTGCGCATAACCAAGTGGTAGCTTGTAATTATTTATATGTTAGTTATTACTATGATGGCTTACAAGTGTATGATATTTCTGATCCCAAACAACCTGTTAGAGTGATGGAATATGATACTTATGCTCCTGCAAATGATGAATTTTATAGAGGTGCTTGGGGCGTTTATCCATTTTTACCTTCAGGAAATATTTTAGTGTCTGATATGCAATCAGGATTGTATGTATTTGAAGCGATTGATACTAATTGTACAGGTTTTGGCATTACCGGTAATTTTGAAGAAAATTGTACTGTAGATATTCCTTCGGCGGTTCAAGACATTACAATACAAAATACATTAGCTAATGTTTTTCCAAGTGTACTTCATCAAGGAGAATTGTTTACACTGCAATTAAAGCAAACAAATATTTCAGAAGTTCAGTTAATGAATAGCCAAGGTCAATTGGTACAAACTTACTCTGAATTGACTGTTGGGTATAATCAACTTATAATACCTAGTAATTTACAATCAGGTGTCTATCTTTTAAAAGTTGGTGGTCAGGAGCAAACAGAAGTAAAACGAATTATTGTACAATAAAAAAAGAGCCTTTAAAGACTCTTTTTCTCTGTGGTGTCAAATTTTGTTTAATGTCAGCATAGTGCAATAAACATATAAAAAGGGGATTTTATGTTTCGTGACATATGCTGACTTAAAAAATAAGCCAATGCAAAGATCAAGTAATTTTTTTGCGGAATTATTATCAAAATGACTTTATTATTGTCAATTTGAATTTATTTGCCTGAATTTTGCCGGTGTGACACCTGTTACAGACTTAAATGTTCTATTAAAATTAGAAGCTTCTGAATAATTAAGTTCATGAGCAATCTGGGCAATATCTTTATTTGTAAAAATTAGAAGGCGTTTTGCTTCCGATATTCTTCGCTCTTTTATGATTAAACCGGCATTTTTACCAAATGATTTTTTCGCAATAAGGTTAAGCTGTGTTCTGCTGATTCCCATTGCTTTAGCAAAATCATTTACCTGCGTTAAATTTTTTATTTTTTCTTCTAACAACTGCTTAAAAATGGTTGCTTGTGAGTCATTTAAAAGTTCAGTAGTAACATTAAAATCTCTCTTATATTTTCTATTTAGAACGATTAACAAATGGTACAATAAAGACCTTAAGTAATGTTGACTATCTATACCAATATGATTGACTTCTTTTTTAATTTTATGTAGAACATGTCTACATTCTTCTCTTTCATTTTCGTTACAGTTTAAATAGGAGGGCGACGCTTCGTTGTAGAAATAATGAAATCGATATAAGAATAATTGGTCGTTAAAATAATTACTAATAAACTCTTCCTTGAAAATCAATATATAAGCATCTAAATCGTCTGAAGCATTAATCCATTGCTTCCATCTGCCAGGAGGCAAAAAAATTATACTACCCGCATGAAATGAAATAATTTCACTATCTATTTTTAGATTGCCACTACCTTTTTTTATAAAGTAAATTTCGTGCATATCAGTTTTACATGGAAAATCTTCTAGTAGATTATCATCCATTTCTGAAAGTAAAAAGCAATCAATAAGAATATCCTCAGGATACTCGAATTTGTTAAAACTATATGCAGGCATAGCGGCTAAACTTGGTCTTTGGTAACCAAGTATTCTTTATTAAATATAGCTATAAAAACTAATGTGTTGTATGCAATTTGCTATAAATATTTAAAGAAAGATTCTGCTGTAATAATCCAATAATAGCGATTAACCTAAAACATGTCGTTTGGCAGCTCTTGCCACAAATCTAATTTTTTCGCCTAAAGGAAAACGTTTCAAATTAGTTTTTAAAACGCCTTTGGTTAGCATCGTTTTTTTAGAATAATCGATGTTTACATCTACAATTACTGGTTTACCTTCAGAAGAAACTTTTATGGCTTCTGCTATTTTTTCATCAATTTGATGATCATTTTGAAGATCTATAAAATGCGCTCCTACAGCCATCGCAACGCCTTCTACTTTTAGGTTACCTATAACGGTGCAAGTTTTGTGTTTCAGAGGAACAGATTGTAATTGAGATATTTGTCCTAATTCTCCATCGTGAAAAACAAACACCATCGGTGCAATGCCATAAGTAGCAGCAGTGATTAATTCCATGCAAGTCATCATAAAAGCACCATCACCAACAATAGCAATTACTTGATGATCCGGATTGGCCAATTTAGTAGCTATACTAGCCGGAACACAATATC
Source organism: Chitinophagales bacterium (assembly GCA_041393015.1). Taxonomy (GTDB): domain Bacteria; phylum Bacteroidota; class Bacteroidia; order Chitinophagales; family JADIYW01; genus JAGQYH01. The sequence continues at coordinate 2,276 of JAWKKV010000002.1, forward strand.
CCATGCAGTTAAAATCCGTTGGAGAAATAAAATGTCTTGGTTGACTTGTTTTAAATAATTCGGCAGATAAGAAAGTGTGCTTACCATCATCTACCACCATTTTTGCATTGTCTTTGGTTAGTTTTTGCAATGATTGAAAGAAATGACCAGGAGAAACGATATCATCCTTCTTTTCTTTCAGCCATTCACCAATATATTTTTCTTCGTCTTTCTTAATTTTTTGGCCAACATCACCAACATTTCTGTTTGAAGTAAAATTTCTTGATGCTAACTCTTCCCAAATAGCTTTTAGCGCTTCTGTAGCATCTGCTTGAATAGATAGAACCGATTTGTAATTTTTATCAAATACATTTTTATTAATATCTACATGAATCAAATTCTTTGGTTCTTTTATACCATAACTTCCTGTACCAATTTCTGAAAATCGAACACCAACGGCCAACATCGCATCGCATTTAGAAAAGGCATTTTGTGAAGCAGGCTTGGAAGCAGGACCGAAGCCAACACCAGTGCTTAAAACATGTGTATTTGGGAAAGAACTTTTTCCTTGTAAGGTAGTTGACACAGGAGCGGCTAGTTTTTCGGCTATCTTAACTGTATATTCTGAAGCGTCAACAGCACCCCAACCAACATATAAACATGGATGTTCTGCTGCGACTAAAAGATCAACAGCTTTTGTAATAGATTCTTTATTGAAAATTGGATTTTTATTGTCATTCACAAATACCGGTAACTCATTGATGTTGCCCTGGAAAAGTTGAAGGTTAACAGGAATTTCAATGAAAACAGGTCCCGGTTCACCGCCAACAGCAATTTTGTATGCTTCAAAAATAGTAGGGATGATATCTTCATGCTTTTCAACTAAATAATTGGCTTTTGTGATTGGTTCAACCATTTTTTGTTGATCCATGGCATGTAACTGATAATCCATTCCGGAGTCGTTTCTAGTTCCTCCTGTAATAATAATTGCTGGAATGCCATCTAAATAGGCTTAACCGATGCCACTCATGGCATGAGTAGTGCCGGCAGCTGGAACAATAACGCAACAGCCAATGCTATCACTGGTTCTAGAAATAGCATCTGCCATAAAAGAAGCGCCACCTTCATGCGTTACCAGCATTGGTGTAATTTGTTCGCTTTTATTAAGTTCATCGTAAATCTCAGTATTGTGGACACCCGGAATACCAAAAGTATACTTTACGCCAATTTGCTCCAATGCATACCTTACCAAAAATGATCCTGTTTTTTTCATGTTTTATTGTTAAAAGTTACTGTAACGTGTGTCGTGTGACAAGAAAAATCTCTAATACCTTAATTTACTTACAATTAGTAATAAATCTATAGCATTTCATAAAGAAAGTAAATCTAACTTGCTGAACATCCAAACTTCCTAATATCCGAACTTTTAGCTCATAATTTCTTACCGTTAATGTCCGCCACCGCAATTCTAGCGGTTAAAACACAACCTCCTAAAAAAGTACCTTCTAAAGCACCAACGCCGTGAACACCGCCACCGCCAAATCCTGCAGATTCACCCACCGCATATAATCCCGGAATAGATTCTTGTTTGCCATTAACTGGCTTAGTTAACACTCGACCGTTCAAATCTGTTTGAATGCCGCCTAGTGTTTTTCTGCTCAATATAAATTCTCTAATAGCAATTAATGGAAGCGCATTTTTATCATTAATCTTCTGATTCTTACAAGTTCTAACTCTATCACCACGATATTGTCGAGCATGTGCTATTCTTCGTAATTGTTCGTCGTTCTGATATTTTTTCGGACGGCTGACCATATCATCGTAATAGTCAATCACAGACTTTACATTTTCTAATTTCACATCATCATTGCCTTCTAATGCATTCATTTTTTGTACTAACTCTTCAACGGTATTAGCAGTTACAAAATCAATGCAGTTATCGATCATATCATGCACTAAGTCTTTATTGCCCAATAATATAGTCTTTAGAAACTTAGTAATACTTTTATCTCTAATCGCTTCATTAGATTCAGATCCTGAAATGGCAAATTCTTTATAAGCAATCTTCATATTGAGAATTTGCCACGAATATTTTTTTTCTGATTTACAAATAGTTTCCACTAAATGCCTTGTATCATAAGAAGTAACCAACGGTTCAGGACCAAATCTTTTCCCGGTATAATCTAACCAAAGAGCCGATTTACAAGGCACTAAACTTAATCCGTGATCTTTATGTCGTGGACGTGGATGATGAATCCCGGCGGCATACGGCCAATTTTTATCTAAATGAGTGATATTAGCATTTACTTTAGCAGCTGCATCGTGAAGTGTTCCATCTGCATAAACCAATGAACCATTTAAAATTCTTTTTGGAGGTTCGCCCCAAGGCTTGTACCAATTTTCTTTTACTCTTTCAATATTGCCACCCATGCCACCGGCAGCAATAATGGTAACTTCAGCATTGGCTTCAAAGCTTTCGGTTTCATTTCCTTGTAATACCCCTCTAACGCCTTTTATGGTATTATTCTCTATAACAATCTCATCTACTTTATGTCCAAATTTGATTTCTAAATGACTGTCTTTTTTGGGATGATTCAATAAATGACCAATCATAGTAGTTGTTAAACCATGTCCAGTGCCCCACACCATATGAAATCTAGGATAGGAGTTACCCGGATAAAAATGTCCTCTTTCTACCCAATGCACCACAGGGAAGAATTTTATTTTATGATCTTTTAAATATCGATAAACATGAGGCGTACACATATTTACATATTGCTCTGCCCATTGTTTCGGTATAATATCATCGGGACCAAATTCAGCCACATTATTCCAATCATTTAGAGCTAATTCTACATTGTCTTTTATACCGCCTCGTCTTTGTTCAGGAGTGTCAACAAAAAACATTCCACCAAACGACCAAATAGCTAATCCTCCAAATTCTTCTTTGGTTCCTCTTTCTAATAAAAGCACTTTCTTACCTGAGTTAAGTAATTCCAAAGCTGTAACAATGCCAGCTATTCCACCGCCTACTACAATGGTATCTGATTGGTATTTTCTGGGAGTCATAATTTTTAACAGTTATATGTCAAATCTAAAGTAATAAAAACCAAAATGGATTATCATTTGTTAATTAGTTAAATTCTTGTTTCAACTATAATTCTCCATAATAGGTTGTATTTTTGTCGCCTATGAAAGCAATATTTACACTTCTTACTGTTATTTTCTTTAGTCAGTTATCATTTGGACAAACACCACCTGCAAATTTGGAAGATGGTTTACCTTTTAGAAATTGGGTGAAAGCGAATTTTTATACAGGCATATTTGATGCATTAGATAGCTACAGCGATGCAAGAGAAAAAATGTATAGTTATACCGAAAATTTTAATGATACGGTGGAGTGTATTTATTCCGGTTACAAACGTCCAAATCCAAGAGGTAATGGTGTTAGTGTGTTAGATCCTATTAATACAGAGCATTCTGTTCCTCAATCTTATTTTGATGATAATGAACCGATGAGGAGTGATATGCATATTTTATTCCCTGCTTATGACGATTGGAATTCATTAAGAAGTAATTATAAATACAAAGAAATTCCGGATAATGAAACCGATCAATGGATTTTAAATACATCATCCACTAGTTCAACTCCAAGCAGTAATATTGATGCTTATAGCGAGTTTGATAATAATGGAGAAAAATATTGGGAACCTAGAGAAATTAGAAAAGGAGATATTGCAAGAGCCATCTTTTACTTTTATACTATGTATCCTAACTACGATATGCAACAAATAGGAGATAGAGCTACATTTTGTACTTGGCACGAAAATGATTTACCGGATGAAAGAGAGCGAACAAGAAATACGGGAATAATTAGTTTTCAAAGAAATACCAATCCTTTTATTGATCATCCTGAATGGGCAAACAATGCTTGGGGCTGTAATGTATTAGTGAATTCAACTGATTTTAGTGTCTTCAATAGTAAAGTGAATGTTTTTCCTAATCCATCATCTGATCTAATTCAAATCCAAATAGGAGAATGGAGTCAATACCCAATTAAAGCTTCTTTTATAAGTTTGGACGGGAAATCAACGTTTGAAACTAACTTGAATTCGTCTAATTCTTATATTGATATTAGTGCCGCATCTAAAGCAGCTTATATTATTAGCTTTCGAGATATTAACGGCAATCTTTTGGGAAACAAAAGACTAATAGTGGAATAGATTATTTATTAGTATGAAAGAAATCAACTGTAAAGAAGTTGCATTCGGTTCTGACCTTTATCATCAATCAATTGATTTAAGAGATAGAATTTTAAGACAGCCTTTAGGTTTACAATTCTCTAAAGAAGAACTCTTACAAGAAAATGATTCTCATCATTTAGTGTATTTAGAAAAAGGAGAAGTAATCGGCGTTATAGTCATGCGACCTATTGATGAAAACATCTTTAAGATGCGTCAAGTAGCTATTGATTCAATATGGCAGCGAAAAGGAATTGGTCAAACATTGGTCAATTTTTCTGAAACATTTTCCAAATTAAAAAACAGAAGTAAAATTATACTTCATGCAAGAGATACTGCCATTCCATTTTATCAAAAGCTAGGTTATCAGACTGTTGGAAATGAGTTTGTAGAAGTAGGTATTAAGCATTACAAGATGGAGAAAGCTATCTAGGCTTTTTTAAAATCCTTTAATATTATAAGTGTTTTATTGTAATAAGAGAAGCATTTATGCGATGTTTCTGTTTTGTTGGGATGCTAAAAATTATAGTGTTTTTATAGTATTCAGTAATAAAATAAGTTGATTTAGATCATTTGGAGGCAAACTATGTTAATTTTTTTTAATAAATAATACATGATATTACGCCCTTATTAAGATTTTAAATATATATTTGAAAAATAACTAATTAGATAAGGAACGGTGGTTGATTCGTTTGTTTCAATAGCAGGCTGTGATTCCATAGTGACATCCATTACAGAATTATTAGTCAGTTATCAAGACACCATCAATTTAACTTCATGTGATATCAATCAAGTAGGAACGGTGGTGGATTCATTTGTTTCAATAGCAGGTTGCGATTCGGTAGTGACATCCATTACAGAACTATTAGTCAGCTATCAAGATACGATCAATTTAACTTCTTGCGATATTAATCAAGTAGGAACGGTGGTGGATTCGTTTGTTTCAATAGAAGGCTGCGATTCTATAGTGACATCCATTACAGAACTATTAGTCAGTTATCAAGACACGATCAATTTAACTTCTTGCGATATTAATCAAGTAGGAACGGTGGTTGATCTGTTTGTTTCAATAGCAGCTGTGATTCCCATAGTGACATCCATTACAGAACTATTAGTCAGCTATCAAGACACGATCAATTTAACTTCGCGATATTAATCAAGTAGGAACGGTGGTGGATTCGTTTGTTTCAATAGAAGGCTGCGATTCTATAGTGACATCCATTACAGAACTATTAGCCAGCTATCAAGACACGATCAATTTAACTTCATGTGATATCAATCAAGTAGGAACGGTGGTGGATTCATTTGTTTCAATAGCAGGCTGTGATTCCATAGTGACATCCATTACAGAATTATTAGTCAGCTATCAAGATACGATCAATTTAACTTCTTGCGATATCAATCAAGTGGGAACGGTGGTTGATTCATTTGTTTCAATAGCAGGCTGCGATTCGGTAGTGACATCCATTACAGAATTATTAGTCAGTTATCAAGACACCATCAATTTAACTTTTGTGATATCAATCAAGTAGGAACGGTGGTTGATCTGTTTGTTTCAATATGTGGAGCTGTGATTCCATAGTGACATCCATTACAGAACTATTAGTCAGCTATCAAGACACCATCAATTTAACTTCATGTGATATCAATCAAGTGGGAACGGTGGTTGATTCATTTGTTTCAATAGAAGGCTATGATTCCTAGTGACATCCATTACAGAACTATTAGTCAGTTATCAAGACACCATCAATTTAACTTCTTGCGATATCAATCAAGTAGGAACGGTGGTGGATTCTGTTTGTTTTCAATAGCAGGCTGCGATCTCGGTAGTGACATCCATTACAGAACTATTAGTCAGTTATCAAGACACCATCAATTTAACTTCTTGCGATATCAATCAAGTAGGAACGGTGGTGGATCGTTTGTTTAATAGCAGGCTGCGATTCGGTAGTGACATCCATTACAAGAACTATTAGTCAGTTATCAAGACACGATCAATTTAACTTCATGTGATATAAATCAAGTAGGAACGGTGGTGGATTCGTTTGTTTCAATAGCAGGCTGTGATTCCATAGTGACCTCGATTATCACATTAGCAGAAAGTTATGATGTGATAATTGATCAACTAAGTTGTAATCCAGCTGATACGGGAGTTATCATTCAAAATTTATTATCCGTAGAAGGATGTGATAGTGTTGTTACTCAAATAATAAGCTTAGTTGACAGTTATTCGGATACAACTTACCTGTTTACTTGTGATAGTAGCTTGTTAGGCACGGATATCGAAATTTTAACATCAGTCGATGGATGTGATAGTATCATCACAACTATTTATAATTATAGTGGACCGAGTTTTTCATCTGTTATTGGGAATACTTGCTATTTGGACAGTGCCGGATTTTTTAGGGATACTATATATGGAGGAGCATTTAATGGATGTGATAGTATTATCAATTCAATCGTATTCTATATCCCACCAAGCACTTCAACGGTTATTGTGCCTACTTGCGATGTTAGCGATGTTGAAACCATAATTGATACTCTTTATGGTAGTTCTTACACGGGTTGTGATAGCATTACCATTACCATAAAACAATTACTACAACCTCCTGTTGCTACATTCACTTATATTAAAAATGGATTGCAGGTTACATTTAACAGTACATCAACGAATGCAACATCAATTGAATGGGACTTTGGAGATGGAACATCTTCAACAATTAATCCTTCAATAACTCATTTGTATAGCGGAGAAGGTAGTTATGATGTATCGTTAATTGCAAGTAATATTTGTGGGATTGATACTTTCAATAGAGTGATTGTTCTTGCCAATACAGGTATTGATTTAAATGCTTTAATTGAAACATTAACATTATATCCAAATCCGAACAATGGAGTATTTACATTGGGACTAGAGGCTGATTTTAATCTACATCATTTAGATTTAGTTCTCTATGATATTTTAGGAAATGTGGTTGATCAACGTACAGTTCAGTTTAATGGGAAATTAACTGAAAATTATAATTTGCAAGAACTACCACCAGGTACTTATTTGTTGCACTTGAATAGTGAAAAAGGAAGCGTAACCTTGAAAGTAAGTCTTACAAAATAGATAGGTAAAAGCTAATCGTTTGTCGAATTGCTCTCTTTTTATCATCACTAACTTGTTAGTGTAAAATGGATTTTGAACTTAACAGGTTAATCAGTATTCTTCCGATAATAACAAAAACAACAATTAAAATCTCTCCATAGACATAAAAAAATACTATTTTGTCGTTCTTCAGAAAGAGAAATGCGAGAACGCCAATTTATAGAGCAAAATAAAGAAAAGTGGAAAGAGTTTGAAGGGCTAATCGAACGTAAAAAGAACGATCCTGAAAAACTAGGGAAATTGTTTGTTCAAATTACAGATGACCTCTCTTACGCACGCACATTTTATCCAAATCGTTCGGTTAGAGTTTATTTGAATAAGTTGGCTCAAAATGTCTTCAATAAACTTTATAAATCAAGAAAAAGAAAGAAAAATCGCATTCTAAGTTTCTTTACAGATGATATTCCTTCCGCTGTATTTCATGCTCGACGTGAATTGCTTTTATCATTCATAATTTTTGTTGTCGCTATGGTGGCTGGCGTGTTCTCAGCTATTCAAGATCCCGATTTCACTAAGTCTATTCTAAGTGATTATTATGTTGAAATGACGGAGAAAAATATTGAGAACAACGATCCTATGGCCGTTTACAAAGGCGATAACCAGTTGTCAATGTTTGCTAGAATTGCTGCCAATAATCTGATGATTGATTTCAGAACCTTTATTTCGGGATTATTTTTTGGATTATGGACGATCATCATGTTGGTTTACAATGGTATTATGGTTGGCGCATTTCAATACTTCTTTGTAGAAAGAGGATTATTCTCCGAGAGTTTTCTAACCATATGGATGCATGGAGCTTTAGAATTGTCTGCAGCAGTAATTGCAGGTGGATCGGGATTAATTTTAGGCAGAGGATTGGTTTTTCCGGGCACTTATAGTCGGCTACAAAGCTTAATGATTGCTGCTAAACAAGGATTGAAAATTTTATTGATTGCAGTAACCATGACCACTTTTGCCGCTGTCATAGAAAGTTTTGTCACTCGCTATACTGATATTCATAATGTAATTCGACTGTTATGGATTGCATTATCTTTTGTATTTGTCATTGGGTATTTCATTGTATTGCCTTATTTAAAATGGAAAAAAGGAACGCTGTTACCGGAACCGGTAGAGAAGTTGCAAGAAGACTTAAATTTTAATTTAGAATTCTCAGAAATTAAAAGTATAGGTAAGCTTTTTTCAGATGCTTTTGGGATATATAGAAAAACGATTAATAGTTATCTACCAATAGTTGCCGTGGTTACTATTCTATATACAGCTTTAAATATTGCGTTTACCTATCCTGCTATATATGATCGATTTCTATTTCATACTAGTTATGAATACTTTCCATTTAATTCTGTTGTCTGGACTTTTACTAATCTAGGTGCAATTTTCTCTTCTTTAACGTTAGACCTACGGATATTTTTTAATGCTTTAATTCTGATAATGGCTTTTAGTTTTTCTTTTATCAGTTTAAATAAACTATTGAAGAAATCAGAGAAAGCCGTTGGGCAAGTTGAGATAAATTATTATAAAGCGATTGGGTTAAGCACTATTCTAACCATTGTAGTTCTCAGTTCTGCTTATATCCCAAAAAGTTGGATTTGGATATTGCTGCTTTCTCCATTGCCATTCATTATATTATTATTGGCAGCCATGTATCAAGGCGAGTCATTCAATTATTCATCTAAACTGATGTTTATTAAGTTTTTCCCAACTTATGCCTTATATCTAAGTTTCGTACTAATCAGTACAATTGTTTTTACCTTATTTACCTCAGCTGTGTTTGCTGTATTTTTCTCTTTTGCTGAAATGCTTTTTGATCTAGAAAGTATTGATGCTTATAAGATTTATGTAATTGTATATATATCATTTTGTTGTTTTGCCTTATTATTTGTTATCCCGCCAATCATTTATGGTTTTAGCATGGTCAGTTATTCCAATAAAGAAGTAATTACTGCTAAAGGGCTTGAAAAGAAATTAGAGTTTTTAATAGCTGAGGAAGAATGACAATCATTAAAAATCATAAAATATTTTTGCTGTGGCTATTCTTGATTTCATGTCAAATGTTTGCAGCTGCAGCACCTTTTTCAAGTGAAAAACAAAATGTTTTTGTTGAAAGCAGCCATCAAAATTTGGATAGAGAGCAATGGTCCGATATGGTAGAAAAGGCTGATTACTGGAAAAATGAAAAGAAAAAAAAGGAGAAGAAGGAAGAGCGAGAACCAATGAAACTTAAAGGCATGGGAGAGATTAATCTCGGGTTTTTAAAATATATTTTCATCGGATTAGCAATTGCATTAGTTGTATATGTACTCTTAAGAATATTTGCTGCTGAGCTTTTCGTTTCCTCAAAAAAAATAAACCATTCAACCAGTTTTAGTTTAGAAGATATTGAATCTAACTTAGATGAAGCTCCACTACAAAAGTTATTAAGAGAGGCTATAGAAAGTTATAATTATAAATTGGCTATCAGAGTGTATTATTTGATTATTCTACAGAATTTGAATAACAGAAGGTTGATTAAATGGCACAAAGAAAAAACGAATGCCAGTTATTTAAATGAAATGCGAGAGCATTTGAATTTTAGGGAGTTTAAAATAATTACCAATATTTTTGAACGTATTTGGTATGGGGCTGAAGAGGAAATCAGTAGCGAACAATTTAGTTTGGTGCAGCCGGCTTTTGATGATTTTATTAAAGTAATTGAAAAGTAAAATTGGATAGAAAAGCACCCATATTAATTGTTGGCGGATTGGTAATGTTTGTAATTATAGCAATGCTTTTTGCCAAACCTAAAGTGAGTTGGATCATTACTTATTATTATAAATCGAAAGCACCTTATGGTACCAATTTTATCTTTAAACTTTTAGAAAGTAAATACGAAAAGGAGAATTTCAAGATTATTAATGAACCGTTTGATATTGCTAAACGAAAGCTTGAGGATGATATAACCTATGATTATATAAAAATTGGATATAGTAGAAAAAGTTCTCAAACTGAATTAGCTGCTTTATTATCATTTATAGAAGAAGGAAATAACGCATTTGTTTCATTAGAAGATTTCGACCTTTCGATTCTCGATTCTCTATTTCAAGATAAATGTGAAGAATGGAAATCTTTCATGAGATTTGATCAATATGATATAGAGGAGGAAGACCTTATAGAAGAAATAAAAGCAACTGAATCTGTAGACTCATCCATTCTAGATGCATTAGATTCATTGGATAATCAATATTTTCCTGAAGTAGATGACTCAGAAATTGAGGATGATTCATTTGAATCTGATTATGACGATGATTTTGACGGCTATTGGATCAATCATTTTACTAATTACACGCATGACTCTACCGTCGGTTTAAACTTTACTGATGTTGAATTATGCAGAGAGGATAGTAGTTATTATTTTTTCAATTTTGTAGGTCTAGATACCTTTTATTATCAATGGAATTACTTTGATACCGCTTGTTTAGCCGCTTTAGATAGCTTTAATTTTAAAATACTAGGCGAAGCCGATTCCAATAAAATTACTTTTTTTGAGATACCTATTGGCAAAGGACGACTTTACATCCATACCATACCTTTGGTTTTTACCAATGTTGAATTACTGTCAGAAGATAGGTTAACTTATGTAGAGAAAGTTTTATCTTATTTAAATGGCGATAAGATGCTGTGGGACGTTTACAAGAATAATAGTTTTAATAATGGTAGTCCTTCAGATGTAGATAGTAGTTCAACACCACTGAGTTATTTACTTTCTGAACCGGCCTTGCGATGGTCAATATATTTAATGGTTTTTGCGGCGTTACTATTTATTCTTTTTAGAGCAAAAAGACGCCAGCAATATATTCCGGTGATTGAACCGAACGTAAACACGTCAATTGATTATGTTGAAATGATGGGTCAATTGTATTTTGAAGAGAAGGATCATCACTTTATTGCCAGTCAAATGTGGAAGAAATTTTTAGACTACATTAGAGTGCACTATTATATTACGCCAAAAGAAGGGGATACTAGTTGGATAAAAAAAGTAGCCGATAAATCTTTAGTAAATGAAGCAAAAATTACGGGTATTCTTCGCGCTTATGAAAAGACAAAATTTGAGACGATCAATGAAGACGAATTGATCAACTTTTATGATAAACTAAATTACTTTTATTCAAATTGTAAATAACAAATGGATATGATTGAAAATGACGACCATAAAGAAATAAACGAATCAGAAGAGATGTCACCTTCGGAGAATGATGAAACTGTTCCAACGACAGAAGATTCAACCATTGAATTGCCTCAAAAAGATGAAGATCTATCAATATATAGCAATAGAGGCAATCCGGAATTGATGGCTTTTAGTGAGAAAATAGATGAGGTAAAAAAAGAGATAGCCAAAGTAATTGTAGGACAGCAAGAATTGATTGAATTAATGCTAGTAGCTTTGCTTTGTGGAAATCATGTGTTGATTGAAGGTGTTCCGGGAATTGCTAAAACGCTAACCGCAAAAATGTTAGCACAAGCACTTTCTGTCAAATTTTCAAGAGTGCAGTTTACACCAGACTTAATGCCTTCAGATGTCATTGGAACCAATGTTTTTAACCTAAAAAGCAGTGAGTTTCAATTTAAATTAGGTCCTGTATTTAGCAATGTTGTTCTTATTGATGAGATTAATAGATCGCCGGCTAAAACACAAGCTGCTTTGCTTGAGTTAATGGAAGAAAAGCAAATCACGGTAGATGGTAAAACTTATCAAATGGATATGCCATTTTTCGTGATTGCTACTCAAAATCCAATTGAGCAAGAAGGCACATATAAATTGCCTGAAGCGCAATTAGATCGATTTATATTCAGAATTATAGTGGATTATCCTGGATTAGAAGATGAACGAAGCATTTTAAAGAGGTTTAGAAGCGACTTCAATCAACAAATAAAAGCTGATGTAAAACCAATTATGACAGCTAAGGATATTGAGAAAGCTAGAGCTGTTGTGGAATCTGTTTTTATCAAAGATGAGTTGTTGGATTATATCGCTCAAATAGTAGTAAAGACGCGAAATCATGGCGACCTATATTTAGGAGCATCACCGCGAGCTTCAATCGCTTTGTTAAAAGCCTCTAAGGCAATGGCAGCATTAAATGGTAGAGATTTTGTTACGCCTGATGATATCCGAAAAGTGACCGGACCGATTTTAAATCATCGAATTATTCCAACGCCGGAAAGAGAAATGGAAGGTATTACATCACAAGATATTATTAACGGAATTATCAAAAATTTAGAAGTTCCTAGATAATCTCATCTCATCAATATGATTAAAAATATATTATACAACACTTATTTAACCAATTCCTTTTTTATTGCGATTGGGGTTTGTATAGCTATTTGTGCCATCGGCTTTTTGGTACCATTTTTATTTACATTGTCATGGATCATCTTGGCTGCTTTAGTAATAACTACTTTGTTTGATGGCGCTTTTTTATGGAATTCAATCGGAAAAATTGAATGCGAGCGTCAAATGCCTCCGGTATTGCCTTTGGGTGATGAAACCGACATCATTATTCAGGTAAAAAGCAAGTTTCCGTATCCATTGAAGTCGAGGATTATTGATGAACTTCCTATAGAGTTTCAAGAAAGGAATTTTCATATTGCTTATAATATTTCTAAAGGAGGAAGTAAGCAGATTAAATATAAGCTGAGACCTATTAATAGAGGCGTTTTTAAATTTGGAAATTGCAACCTGTTTCTGCGTTCTACTCTTGGTTTGGTGCAATTTCGACAGGTTTTTAAAATTGCTGAAGAAGTAAAAGTTTATCCTTCTGTTGTTCAAATGAAACAACATGAATTGGCCGTCATCAAAAACGTCGCTCAATTTCAAGGGATGAAAAAGATTAGACGATTAGGGCATAGTTATGAGTTTGAACAGATTAAAAACTATGTTATAGGAGATGATTTTAGAAGTGTTAATTGGAAAGCAACCAGTAGGAAAGGGGAGTTGATGGTTAATCAATATGGAGATGAAAGGTCGCAACAGATTTATAGTATTATTGATAAAAGTAGAGTGATGCAATTGCCATTCAACGGACTAAGTTTAATGGATTATGCCGTGAATACTACTTTAGTGATTTCTAATATTGCGCTCCAAAAACACGATAAAGCCGGTTTAATAAGCTTCGATCACAAAATTGGTTCTGTATTAAAAGCTGACAATAGAACCAATCAACTCAAAAAAATTATTGAATTACTTTATCGAGAAAAACCAAGTGATTTAGAAGCTAATTATCAATTACTTTATGCCGGCTGTCAACGAATCATTAAGCAAAGAAGTTTAGTGGTTTTATATACTAATTTTGAAAGTAGCTATGCGTTAGAAAGAGTGATTCCGATTTTAAGACGCATCAATAGATTGCATCTTTTAATGGTTGTATTCTTTGAGAATAGTGAGTTAGAAGAATATAGTAAACAACAAAGCGATGAGCTTTTTGATATTTATACCACCACGATGGCATCTAAATTTCAACTGGATAAAAAGATGATGCTTAGGCGTTTAAATCAGTATGGAATTCAAACTTTGCTAACCAAGCCCGAAGACCTTTCCATTAGAACGGTAAACAAGTACCTTGAATTTAAAGCTAGAGGTTGGATTTAGTTTTATGGATTTATCTATAGTATTAATGACTATTCTGAACTTTTCTCTAAAGTTTATTCTGTTGCGTATTTAGTTATCCGGCAAGCGTCATATATTTTTACTATTTTTAATCAACGTAAAAGCCTCTTAAGAACCTATAATTCTATCTATAATGAAAAGGCTTTGCATATTTTGTCTATCCATTTTTCCCCTATTTGTTTTAACGTTTAATCTGAATGCGCAAAGAGTTGGTATTGGTACTGATTATCCTACGGCTACGTTAGATATACGAACGCACTTTCCTATTGCATCTATAAATGTTGAAAGAATGTTAGATGTTAATGTAGCAGTAGGGGCTGTTAAAATTGTAGACTCTTGTAATTATGTTGGAATGGAAGTCTACGAATACAATGATAATGCTTTAGCCAATATGTATTTAGTAAATGATGGTTTAGGTTTTGGATTATTTACTACAAATATTGACGTTAATAATGCTATACCGGCCGGCTATTTTACCCATTCTGGAATTGGAGTGCCAATAGAGGCAATTAATTTAAATGGATTAAGTAATGCTGCTACTGCTGCTTTAGAACAAAGAGGTCTTGGAGATGGATTGTCTGTTTATATGAATGATTTATACAACGGAGGTTTAAGTGTTGAAGATGGAATTCAAATTGCACATTTTGGCAATGGCAATGGCATTTTTACAGATGTTCGTAATGCCAGTACAGCGATGTTAAATCTAATTGAGTTTGGAACAGGAATTGAAAATATCCATTTTGAAGATGGAAGTACTTCATTTATGGTTGATATGCAAGGATTAGACGGTGATGGTTTCTATTTCAATAATAGTTCATCAATGCCTGTTGCAGGAGGCGATGGTTTTGGATATCAGGCTTATGTAAGAACAGTTACACCATCTGTTATACCTACTTTAACAGGTGCGGTTATGGTAGGTGTTCAAAATGGTCCAGGATGGGGAATGTTGATTAATCATTTGGGAAATTCTGGGAGAAATGCAGAGTTTAATATTAACAATGCCATCAATAATGACGCAGCTATATTTAGTATTCATGAAGGAGGTGGCAGCAATATTGTGGTTCAAAATCAAAGTACAGTACCATTAAGTGGTGCTGTTGAAGTCATTAAATCTGAATATTTGGGGAATGATATTGATGATCACATCGCTATTTCTGGATTCTCGTATCCTGCCGATGACTATGGCATTGGAGTGGATGGCACAGGAGGTAATTATGGTGTTAGAGGTACTTATAATGGTTTTGGCACTGTAGGAGCTGCTGTATATGCTGACGGTGATTTAGCAGCTAGCGGTGTAAAAACATTTATGATTGATCATCCATTGGATCCAAAGAATAAAATTTTAAAACACTTTGCTTTAGAATCTAATGAAGTATTGAATGTTTACCAAGGGAATACTATAATTACGCAAAATGGAAAAACAAAAGTGGTTCTGCCGGATTATTTTCATGCCATTAATATCAATTACACTTATCAATTAACTGCTATTGGAACACCTAAACAGCCGTGGGTATATAAAGAAATTGATAATGGTGTGTTTGTAATTGCCGGTGTACCGGGATCTAAAGTTTCTTGGATGGTAATTGCTAATAGAAATGATGCTTATGTGCAAACGCATCCTAAGCGAATTTTATCTGAAATTGATAAGCGAAATATAGATAAAGGAAAATACTTAGATCCTATTTCTCATGGAGAATCGATTAAAATGAAAATTGGCTATAGAGAAGTGGTAAGAGAAACAGGAGCGGAGGCACCAAACGAAGACTTATCAGAAAATGGTTCAAGAGTCAAAGCAGAACAGAAAAAAGTTGCTCAAGGAAATGAAAGGCAAGAGAAATTAGATAGGTTGCCGCAAAGAACCATGCCAGAAGTACAACCTTTTGAGCCTTTAAAAATTAAAATGGAAATTAAAACATATGATGAATTGGAGATAAAGTAGTTGGCTGAATTTTAACTATTCTATTAATGCTTTCAATTCATCTAAAGTATTGGCTTCTTCTATTTTTTTATCGTAGCGAATTCTTTTGATTCTTGGAAATCGAACAGCTACGCCACTTTTATGGCGTTTACTAATGGCTATCCCTTCAAAGACCAACTCAAATACAATTTCTGGTTTTACACTTCTTACCGGACCGAATTTTTGAATACTATTTTGCTTTACAAAACGATCGATTTCAAGAATTTCTTTATCTGTTAAACCGCTGTAGGCCTTTGTAAAGGTGACCAATACTCCATTCTCCCAAAGCCCAAACGTGTAATCCGTATAAAGGTTGGCCCTTCTTCCGTGTCCACGCATGGCATAAGTTAAAACGGCATCAATAGTATAAGGCTCAACCTTCCATTTCCACCAATCGCCTTTTACTCTTCCTACTTGATAAAGGCTATCCTTCTTTTTTAACATCAATCCTTCGCAATGTAAGGCTCTACTTTTGTCCTTTTCTAGTTCTAAATCCTTCCAATTTTTGAAATCAACTAATTCTGAAAGTTTTAAACTGGTGTAGTTAGCTTCTATTACTAGGTTTTCGAGAAGAGCGCGTCTTTCTTTAATGGGAGTTGATCGGATATCTTTACCGTTGTATTCTAAGATATCATAAGCCATTAAGATCACAGGAACATCTGATAAAAGTTTTTTACTGACGGTTTTTCTACCAATTCTAGTTTGCAAATGATGGAATGACAGAGGTTGGTCATCTTTATATGCCATCAATTCCCCATCTAGTACGCAATTGTCAATTCTTTCAGTCAATAAATGTAACTCTGGGTATTTATCCGTCACTAATTCTTCTCCTCTCGACCAAATATAAATCTCTTTGTTTCTAACGATGACTTGTGCCCGAATGCCATCCCATTTTCGTTCAGCTATCCAATCTTTTGGTTCGCCAATATCATTAAGATCTTTATCTAAGGCATAAGTTAAATAAAATGGATAAGGCTTGGCGTCCATATCATGTTCGTCTTTTTCAATCAGTAATTGATTGAAAGTAGTTTGATTAGGTAACCAGTTACCCATTAATCTATGTGCGACCACCGCTTCGTCTTGTTCTAGATATATAGCTAATGCTTTCGTCAGTAATTTTTGACTAACACCAATTCTAAAGCCTCCGGTTAAGATTTTATTGAATACAAATCTTTCCATTTGGTTCATGCCTTTCCAATATTTTTGAATAGCTGCCTTTTTATCTTCTTCAGATTGATCTCTTAAAGCGATAACTCTGCCAATCCATTTGCTTAAGCCTATTGGTGGTTCATGGGCAGATTGAGGTACTAGCAACGCTATGGTTTCAGCTAAGTCGCCAACAATATGATAGCTTTCTTCAAACAACCAAAGTGGAATGTTAGCTAGTTCTGATGCCCATTCTCTCAGCAAACTTGTTTTAACCGGTCGTTTGGGTCTTCTATGCGTAAAAAGGGCAATCGTCCATAGTTTATCTTCATCTGATGCTTCTTGGAAGTAGTTGATGAGCGATTGTACTTTTACAGTAGTTTTTGTGCTACTGTCGATATTAGTTACTAAAGTTGTAAATGCTTTCATACGGTATCTCCTTCTTCTCCTTGAAATAATGTATGTTCCGTACTTGCATTCAATCCTTTTTCTCTCAACCAAGAAGAAAATGTCTCTGAATAACCGTGAGTGCAAATCACATTTTCTGCTCCCGTTAGTGTAATAGCATCATTTAATCCCGTCCAATCGGCATGATCACTTAACACAAAACCCTTATCTAAATTCTGCCTTCTTCTAGCACCTCTTAATTGCATCCAACCAGAACAAGATGCTGTAACAAACTTTCCTATTTGTTTCTGTAAATTATTACCCAGTCCGCCATTGGGTGTAATGATCAAAGCTTTTTGAAAATCTGATTTGGAGAGATCGCCATTGATTACTTGATATGTATTTGTTAATTGGATGCCATTTACTTCAATGGCTTTGTTCATTTGGGAAACTGCATTGTGAACATAAATGGAACCTATATCTGGCAAATTATGAAGCAGCCGTTGAGCTTTTCCTAAACTATAGGCAGAGATAACGCTACAAACTTTATCCTCTTGATTTTTACGCCACCATTGTTCAATATTGGAGATGATTTCATTTTGTGGCTGCCATTGAAAAATGGGTAAACCAAAGGTGCATTCGGTAATAAAAGTATGACATTTTATAGCTTCAAAAGCAGTGGAAAGTCCGTCATATTCGGTCTTGTAATCTCCGCTAACTACCCAAATCTCTCCTTTATATTCGACTCTAACTTGGGCCGACCCAACTACATGACCTGCAGGATGTAAACTGAAATTTACACCATTAATATTGATCACTTCTCCATAGGCTAATCCTTGAATATTGATATTATTGCCTAATCGAGCTTTCATGATCGGAATGGAATAGTGATGGGCTAGATATTGCTCCATGCCTTTTCTAGAATGATCGGCATGAGCATGTGTAATAATGGCTTTCTTAACAGACTTCCACGGATCTATATACACTTTTGCCTGCGGACAATAGATTCCTTTTTTTGTGAATTGAAGTAGTGTTTTAGCCATGAATAATTTACTGAATTAATTTTAAGATTGCCATTCTTAAAGCTTTTAAGATATGAAATTTGTTCTGACCTATTTGGTTAGCAACTGAGTAATTAACCAGAAGGCGCTATAATTGTTTAAGATATTAGACAATGAGATGACTTAACAGTGTCTGACGAAGTGAATCTTGCTACCTGGTACATGAAGGAAAAAGTGATAGCTTTATTTCATTCTATATTTTGGTTCTTGTATATTGCTTATAATTTAAAATTGATATGGAGAAAATTCATTTAATTCAAGATTTTAGTGTTCCAAAGGAAAAGGTATTTGATTTTTTTAGCGATCATGAACGCTGGTCAGAAATTTATCCCGGTGCTTTTAAAAGAATTGTAAATAGTCCTGATCCAACTAATGCCAACGGAATAGGTTCGGTGAGAAGAATTACCAATTTTCCTATAATTTTTGAGGAAACAATTACGAAATACGAACCTTATAATTTGATTGAATATCGAATTACAGAAGGAGCAATTCCTATAAATTATCATGTTGGAACAATGAGGTTTTATGATTTAGACAATGGAGCTAAGTCGAGATTAGATTATACTATAGAAATTAGAGTCCGTTTCCCATTAACTGGTTTTATTATTAAGAATATTATAGAAAGCGTGATTGGTAGAGGCGTTCGTAGTTTAAGTAAGAAATTTAAAGCTGATAGCAGATTCTAATTATTCATGAAGAAGATTGAAATAACTACTGCTCAAAAGGTAATTATCCAATATGAATTGGCCAGTTTACGCGATAGAATAATTGCTTTTGTTATTGATGCTATTATTCTTTGGACAACAGTTGGTATTTTATTTGGAATAATTACTGCCGCTACCATAGGGTCTACAATGAATGCCGAATTACTACAAACCTTAATTTATCTAATATTAGCACCTATTGTAATCTTTTATACGTTGGCGTCAGAGCTAATTTCTAATGGTAAAACATTGGGAAAGAAGATTATGGGGCTAAAAGTGGTAAAATTAAATGGAGGCTTACCTACAGCTGACGATTTCTTGATTAGATGGGTGTTTAGAGGAATTGATATCTACACTAGTTTCGGTGCGGTAGCTGCACTCTTAGTTAGTTCTAGTGATAAATCTCAACGATTGGGTGGCTTACTGTCTAATACGGCTGTGATAAAACTTAAAGGTGATTTTAACATCAGACTAGAAGATCTGGAGAAAATGTTTGAATCTTCTAATGAATACGAAGCCAATTATCCTGAAGTAACGATGTTTACAGATAAAGATATGCTAGCGCTTAAGGAATTGATGAAAAGGTATCAAAGTAATCCCAATGAGGCACATACCAAATTATTGCAGCGATCTGCAATAAGCTTAGCCAATAAATTAAGTTTGGAAAAAACACCTGCCAATCAAATGGCATTCTTGCAATCAGTATTGAAAGATTATGTAATGCTAACGCGATAAAAAAGAGAGGAATTAGTTTCTTCTCTTTTCTTTAATTCTTGCAGCTTTACCTTTTAATTCTCTCAAGTAGAAAATCTTAGCTCTTCTTACTTTACCATGCTTGTTCACCTCAATTTTATCAATGTTTGGCGAAAATAAAGGGAAAATTCTTTCTACACCTACACCGTTAGAGATTTTACGAACTGTGAAAGTTTGAGAAATTCCACTTCCTTTTCTTTGTAACACATCTCCTCTAAAAAGCTGAATTCTTTCTTTGCTTCCTTCAATGATCTTATAGTAAACACTGATGTTATCTCCTGCTTTGAAATCAGGGTAAGACTTTTGCTCAGTGATTTGTAATTCTATTTCTCTAACCTTATCCATGGTAGTATATTTTTAAAACTGGGTGCAAAGATATGCTTTTTAAATTGAAGAAAAAATAGTGAAAATCACGCAAATTATATTTCATGTTTTGGTAATGATGGAAAGATGTTCTTCACATGCCCAATAACATCATTATATAGCGGTTTCTAATGGCGAAAACTCTTCTGTTCGGTAATAGAAATAGATAAACAAAATTGCTAGTGCAGTAAGAATATGCCATAATGCGTGCCCTTGAAATACACTGGTTGGCGAACACATTACGTTGGTTCTATCTAACAACCATAGAGAAGTTGCCGCAAACATGGTGGCCGCAGACCAAAAAATGTATTTTTTATAAATTCTTTGAACGCCACTATTTTTTAAACTATATAATTTTAAAATGATGAGCATCACCATCATAATGGGTAAAACAATATTGATGTTCCATTTCCAAATTTCTGTAAAAAATAAAATGTTGGAAACGATGGCGGCCCCAATTAAGAAATTGTTGGTGCTGCGTAATTGTCCCTTAATTTTAATGGTAGGGATGATTTTAAATATGTTATAGAAAAAGATGGCCAACCAAATTGCAAAAATGCCGGTAACATCCATTTTTTGAAATGACCTTGTTAGTGAAGCATGATAGAAAAAACTACCGATAAACAACCAGATTACTGCCACAGATAAAAGAATAGTAAATCCTGGGTGTTTCGCCATTAGATTACTTACCTCTGATCTTTTCTGGTTTAAATGATCCTTTATACCAATGCTTAACAAAATAAAGCCCACTAATAAATAGCCTAAGTTCGACCATGTATTGGAGCTTTGCTTAATAATCATACCTTCTTTATTCATTTCGCAAAAGTGAAATGTATTGCCTTTTGCTATCATCCAAGTTTGCCAAATGTCGACATACTTAAACAATTCATATCCTATCACTAGCAATAAGGTAACGCCTAAGGTTAACCAAATGGGATGTAGAATAGCATTTTTTCTATGGTTAGAAAGATGAAAGTGGTTTTTAAGTTGTTGGCTTAAATCTTGGTAATTCATGAAAATGATAATGAGCGTTATTAATTAAACTAAAAGATAATAATTAGTTGCAAATGCAACAATAATTAATACCATGAGTCAACTACTTATAACAATTAAATTACATGAGCGCTATTTGAACCTTAGAAGTTCAAAAACTTATATCACATGTTAAACTCTACAGTTGCTTTAATACTTTTTTGACACAAATTCCACCGATTTATGGAATTGCTGAAGTTCGCTCTAATACTTTTAATTAGATTCATTGCAATTGTCCATTTCAAAGTCTAAAATATTTTAAATAATTGCATGGATTTATGCCGCTTTAGCGGCATAATGAATCTGAGTAATCAAAAAGAGGATAAAATTAGCAGTTCGAATCAGCAAAAATATCTGAAAGTATTAGTGAAATTAGTGCCCGCCTGCTCGGTCGGCAGGTCTAACTTTTTTTAATACCAAGGAAAGCTCGCCAAAAGCAATAATTTACTTTTTTTGAGTACAAAAAAAACTACACCAAACCGTTTTGATAAGCAAATTTTAATAGAGCAGCCGTGTTTTTTACGTTGAGCTTGCCTAAAAGATTTTTACGGTGCGTTTCTACTGTATTTTTACTGATGAAGAGTTTTTTGGCAATTTCTCCACTGGTTAAACCAATGGCAATCAATTGTAAAATTTCCATTTCACGATGAGTAATGGAATCAACCATCTCATCATTGGGCTCGTTATCTTCCTCTTCGTCATTGCTAGATAGGGAAGTAATCATTTTTTCTTGAACTGCCGGATCTAAATAGGGTTTTCCATTAGAAACAGTTTCTAAGGCTTTGATTAGATCATTTCTGCCAATATTTTTTAAGATATAGCCTCGGGCACCAATCTCTAAAACATCCTTAATTAATCTAATCTCATCATACATGGTGAGCATTATGACTTTAACATTTGGGTAGGTTTCCTTAATTATTCGGGTAGCTTCAACACCTTCCATTACTGGCATGTTGATATCCATTAAAATGATGTCGGGTTTAGCTTCCGGTATTTTATCAATGGCCACCTTACCATTCTCTGCTGTTTCAACTACTGAAAAGCCATCTATGCCTTCAATTAATGAAACAATTCCATCTATAAATATTGGGTGATCATCTGCAATTAGAATCCTAATGTCGTCCATGTAAAATCTTTTTTGACGGCTCAAAGATATTGTAAAAAACCTAATCTAACAGTTTTGTTAAAAATTCAAGCCAATTTTCTTTTTAATAACTAAATATTAGACTGCATCTTTGCACAAAAGAAACACGCCATTCATTTAGATTTTAAAACATATTCTGAAAAGGGTTTAAGGATAAATCCTATAGCAGTGGAAACAGAATTAATTGTTGTCATTCCTAGTTATAATGAAGTTTCTCTTATACCTACTTTACATTCCATTGAGCAAAATAGTAACCATTATCAGTTTGAAGTAATCATCCTGTTTAATAATAGTGATACAGCAGATGTTGCTGTTAAATCAGTCAATCTAAAAGCTTATCACGAAGTATTAAATAGCACTTTTCGTTTTAATTGTTTGCCTATTTATGTAGATGATATTCCCGCAAAGCAAGCTGGAGTTGGGCTCGCCAGAAAAATTGGCATGGATGAAGCGGCTCAAAGGTTCAAGTCCATTGATAAAAACGGTATTATAGCTTGTTTAGATGCGGATTGTACAGTAGCCGATAATTATATCGATACTATCGTTGAGTTTTTTTTACAAGAACATGATTTAGCGGCGGCAAGTATTCATTATGAACATCCATTTCCTGAAGTGGAAGCCACTAAACAATCTATCATTGATTACGAATTACACCTTAGGTATCATATTGATTTTCAAAAATGGTTAGGATTGCCTTATGCTTATCAAACGGTAGGCTCTTCCATGGCTGTTAAGTCCATAGATTATACTAAACAAGGCGGAATGAATAAAAGAAAAGCAGGAGAGGACTTTTACTTCATTCATAAATTTGCTGCCATAGAACGATTGGGCGAGATAAAAAACACAATGGTATTTCCATCTGCGCGAATCAGTCATAGAGTGCCATTTGGAACTGGTAAAGCTATTTTTGATATGTCGGAAGGAAAAGATTTTGGCACTTATCATTACCAAAGCTATTTGATGTTGCAGCCTTTGATGAATAAGGTGAAACTATTTTATGAGCATCCTATCTTACTTCAAGAAATGGAGTTGAATGCTGGCTTGGAAGCCTATTTAACCTCACAGGATTTTAATAAGGTTATTCAAGAGATAAAGGATAATACAACCAGTTTTGAGGCTTTTTACAAACGATTTTTTCAATGGTTCAATGCCTTTCGATTAATGAAATATTTGCATTTTATGCGAGATCATTATTTTGAAAATATTGAAGCGAAAGATGGTGCGGCTTATTTATATAACCTTCTAACCAATTCAAAGCAGCCCAATTGGAACGCAGAAGATTATTTATTGTGGTTTAGAGCATGGGATAAGAAATAGACTAAAACCTCAACAATCAACTAATTCTGAAACCTTGGATGATGCATAATCATCGTATCTCGTAAATGCGTTTGATCCACATGGGTGTAAATTTCGGTAGTAGTAATCGATTGATGTCCTAACATTTGTTGCACCGCTCTTAAACCTGCTCCACCTTCAATTAAATGAGTCGCAAATGAATGTCTGAAGGTGTGTGGACTCACCGATTTTTCTATCCCGGCGGCAATAGCCAAATCTTTAATGATCATAAATACCATTACCCTAGTCAATTTTTTACCTCGTCTATTTAAGAACAAAACATCTCTGTGTTTGGGATCAATGGTCTGAAATCTTCTTATAGTATCTAAGTAAATCTGAATGTATTTAATGGCCGATTCTCCAATGGGCACTAAGCGTTCTTTATTGCCTTTACCGATTACTTTGATAAAACCTTCTTCAAAAAACAAAGAAGAAATTTGTAAATCGGTTAATTCACTTACCCTTAAACCACAACCATATAAAGTTTCCAACATGGCTTTATTTCTAACGTTGGCCTTTTTAGATAAATCCAATGAGTTTAGCATCAGTTCTACTTCTTCAACCGATAAGGTATCTGGAATCTTTCTACTCAATTTCGGACCTTCAATTAAATCTGTCGGATTTTCAGTAATGACATCTTCTAACATTAAATATTTAAAGAAGGCTTTTATACCTGAAAGTATTCTAGCTTGTGAACTGCTGCTTAAACCTAGGTCGTACACGTACGACATAAACTCTTCGATGTGGTTTAGACTAACATTCTTAGGACTAAGATCATCATAGTTTTCACCGAGAAATTGAAGAAATATATTTAAGTCTCGAGTATACGCATCTCTTGTGTTTTCTGAGGCGGCCTTCTCAAATCCTAAATATAATTGGTAATCTTGTTTTGACTCGATCCACATACTTAACATAATGCTCTTTACAAAAATGACGCATTAATAGTTGCAATTACATAAATCTTATTAAGATTTTGTGTATTAATACTTGTTTATATCTTTATTTAGTAGCGTATTTTTAGACTTCATTCGTTTTGAAACGTTTGAATAAAACCGTACAGAGAAATGAAACTAGTAATTATTAATGGTCCTAATCTGAATTTATTGGGTAAAAGAGAACCTGGAATTTATGGAAATAAGACATTTGAGATGTATTTCGAAGAATTGAAGTCAAAATTTGATGTTGAGTTAGAATACTATCAAAGTAATTCAGAAGGCAGCTTAGTAGATAAAATACAAGAAGCCGGATTTAGCACCAATGGTATCATCATCAATGCCGGAGCTTATACACATACTTCAGTGGCTTTAGCAGATGCCATTAGAGCCATAGATGCACCCGTAATTGAAGTTCACATTTCAAATACTGCTGCTAGAGAAGCTTTTAGGCATAACTCTTTTATTAGTTCTGTCTGTTTAGGAACCATTACAGGTTTTGGTCTAAACTCTTATGAATTAGCGATTAGAGCCTTAACTATGAAAGGAGAGTAGAATCTATTGTTTTACAAATGTTCCCACTACTTTTTTATCGCTTTCATCAGCTGTTGAAATAAAATAGATGCCACTTTGGTAATCAGAAACATCTAACTTAATTTCTTGACCTTGAACTTTTATACTCTCCACCATTTGTCCCAATGCATTAACAACAATTAATTCTTTGTCTAAAATGGAAGAAGGTAAATTGCCCAATTCAATTGTTAGAAAGTTAGTGGTAGGATTAGGAGATAAACTAAGGTTTACATCTGAAATATTTGCTTGAGTAGTTAAAGGCAAGCAGTTATTGATAATAGGTTCAATTGAAAACTCAAACACACCTGAGGTATAAGAAGGAATTACATATTGCTGACCTAACACTAAAGGTCCTTCGATCAAATCAATAGTATAGTTTTCCTCGGATTCATCATAATAACTTTGACCGCAAGCACTCGCCAAATTTTCTCCTTGATAAGCTTTAATTTTTCCATCTAATACATTGTATTGAATGCCATCAAGTACAATTTTATTGTTAGTAAAATTAAAAGTAGTGGTAATTTGATCTGCTCTTAAATTAGAGAAAGTAACATTCAATTTCTCAACAGGGCAAGCATCATTTTCGGCTTGATTGTAAGAATAGTAAACATCTTTATAAAATTCACTGCCGGCTTGAGAACTAGTGATATTACCACTTAATTTTCTTACATGTGTAGACTTTAAGAAGTCGCCAACATAATTTGACCAATAAGAAGCTCTTTTTACAATGCTTTCATCATCAAGCATTGTAATCATATTGTGTATGAAACCGTCTTTCAAACTCGTCCAAGTATGAAAGTTACTTAAGGTAACATAAGTGCTAGAGCTTGCAGCCATGGCAATTTTTTCCATCATTCTATTTAAAAACATTCCGTGAAGTAAAGTATTGCCCCATTCATCCCATATCGTTAGGTTTAAGCTAGCCTTGTTACCATTCCACTCGGTTAACCAAATTTCAAGATCATTGTTGGGAAGATCAAAAAACTCCTCAAATTCATCCATTATTTTAGTATACTTTATCTCTGCATAATCTTCCAAACCTTCTTTAATATCCTCCAATTGAGGGTCATTATCATCTGTATTGTTAGCAGGATTTACATCTGCACCATCATTTTTTATATACAAATGATGAATTAATGCATCAATATGGTCTAAGGCTAATTCTTTAATGGCGGTGTTATACACTAAATTTAAATTCGTCATTCCACCTACATGATTGATATTTCCTGCCGGCAAACCAATTTTTAAATTCTCATCAACAGGCGTTAAAATTCTTCTGTAAAAATCTATCATGGTTACTAACATTTCAAATCTATGATAGACTTGATTTAAGGTAGTTTGTAAATTAAAAAATGGATTTCCATTAATGGTTTTATCTAAAGTAGTTAGCTCTTGGTGAAAATATAACTCATTACCAAATTCTGCACCAACCACATTAATATATTCACTGTTGTAGAGCAACGAATAGGCATTGTAATTCTCCATTATTCGTGTTTGGAAATCTTCAGAAATAGTACCCGCTACAACTGCTGCTTCTAAGTCTGCTAAACTATTAAGATTGGCTAATAATTCAATTTCATCTTCATTGTATACCCAATGTAATACTACACTTAAAACGTATACAACATCCATTTTTCGACCCGTAACGCCATATCTGTCTTCAGCAAGATCAACCAAATCATAAATGTAATTTCTTGGAGCATTCTCATCTTTACTGATGCAATAATAATCACCAGAACATTGAAATGCATTGGCTACATCATCCACTTCGCTAGCTAATAAGCCATATCCTTTATTGTTAAATCTGTAGTAATTACCTAAAGCTCCTCCAGGAAATCTTACAAGATCAAAATTTGTTTCATAAATCGCATCTTTTAAATTATCTACTACTTGATAATTGTCGTCTAAAAGATGATTAAATAAGTAAGGGGCATTTATGCCAAATTTTGTATTATTGACAATGCTTGAATTAAAGGTATTATCAATGTTAAAAGTTTGAGAAAAACTATTAAAAGTAAAGCAAATCCAAGTGATGATAATGATGTAGAGTTTCATATGTTCTCGATTCAAATTTTTCGCTAATATAGTCAATGAAATAGTGATATATGTAACATCAACTTTATTTAAAAGATAATTTAAGCATAGGAATTTTTTACTGGTATTCGTTGCATAAACAACGGTGTTAATTTGCCATACTTGAAATTAAAATTGGAATTATATAAAGTTAAAAACTAATATTACTGTAAATATGAAGGAAGGCTTGGATAAAAAGTATATCGGCAGATATAAAATTAAACATTTTGATTTTCCTCATATTTGATTCAATTTAGCGTACAATTAATTATTGATTTTAGCATTTATGTTTTAGAAAGTCATTTAACTCCTACATGGATCTTTATAAAAAACGAAATTATTGGAAGCGGTTTCTATTGGTGATAGGTTTACTGATAATTGTTTTTTCAGTTAATTACATTAGAGGTTTAGCTAAAGAAATAGCACTTCAAGAACGTGATAAGGCGGAAGTGATTGCGGAAGCATATAGGGATTTAAATGTCACCAATGATCCGGATAGCTTAAACAACATATTTAAAATTATTTCGGAGAATAAGCTGATTCCCATTATTTATACCGATCAAAATCACGAAGCTGTCTATCACAATAATTTTGATAGTGTTAAAGTCAATAACCCTAAGTTTTTGAGTAAACAAATAAAGAAATTCAGCAAGCTCAATCAAGTAATAGAATTAAATTTTGACCAATCTGAAAACCATTATTTATATTATGGAGATTCCGATCTTTTAAGGAAAGTAAAACTATATCCATTCTTTCAGTTGGGGCTGATTGGTTTGTTTATTCTTATTTCTTATATCGCTTTTAATGCTTCAAAAAGAGCAGAACAAAATAGGGTATGGGTGGGAATGGCGAAAGAAACAGCTCATCAATTAGGAACACCATTAAGTTCTATAGCAGCCTGGATTGATATTCTAAAAGATAAATGGAGAGATGAAGAGGATACTGATATTCTAAATGATTTAGATAAAGATGTTCAGCGATTAGAATTAGTAGCAGATAGGTTTTCTAAGATTGGTTCTCCACCAAAACTAACAGATGAGCCTCTAAAACCATTGGTGAAAAAAGTGGTGGATTACATTAGTAAAAGAGCATCTTCTAAAGTTGTTATTAGTTTAGAAGATAGAACGAACAAAGATTTGAATGTATCAATGAATCTATCTTTAATGGATTGGGTCTTAGAAAATCTATTAAAAAATGCCCTTGATGCCATTGAAGATGTAGGTGAAATTAAGGTAGTAATGAAAGAAAGAGGAGAATTGGCCGTTATAGAAATTACAGATAGTGGCAAAGGCATACAAAAGTCAAAACATCATACTATTTTTGAGCCGGGATTTAGCACTAAGAAAAGAGGTTGGGGAATAGGGCTAACCTTGGTAAAGCGAATTGTAGAGCAATATCATTCCGGAAAAATATATGTAAAACATTCAATTCCTGGTAAAGGAACAACTTTTAGAATCGAATTAAAGAAGAATGAAGTGTAAAAAGAGTTACAAACGATTTAGTAATTTAAGATATATCTTATTGCTTTCACTATTGATTAGTGTATCCGCTTGGAGCCAAGATATTCAAATTTTAAATAAGGTAACCTTAGAACCTGTAAAGGATGTTTTAGTATACAATGCTAGTCATAACTTTTGGGAAGTTACCGACAATGATGGTAAAGTTACTTTAATTGGTTTAGAGTTATTGGATACTATTTATGTTCAACACCAAGCTTATATTATGGAAGTGCTTCAATTAGAAGATCTTTTTAAATCTAATTATAAGGTATTTCTCACGCAAAAAGTTGTGTTGATTGATGAAGTGGTTATCACCGCCGGTAAAACAGAAGAAGTCGTTTCTGATGTTAGTAATCAAGTAAAGATTATCACAAAAGATGAAATCAATTTTAGAAATCCACAAACAACAGCAGATTTATTGGCACAAAGCGGTGAAGTATTTGTACAAAAGTCTCAAATGGGTGGAGGAAGTCCAGTATTGAGAGGATTTGAAGCCAATAAGGTTTTACTAGTTATTGATGGTGTTAGAATGAATAATGCAATTTATAGAAATGGACATTTACAAAATTCCATTACGATTGACCCATCTTCACTAGAAAGAGCAGAAGTAGTATTTGGTCCGGGCGCGGTTATCTATGGTAGCGATGCTATTGGTGGTGTAATGCATTTTGTAACCAAAGAACCAACCCTCACTTTACAAGAAGGTGTAAAACGGTTTAAGGGAGATGTTTACACACGTTTCTCTAGCGCCAATATGGAAAAAACTGTTCATGGGGCCTTAAATATGGGCTTTAACAAATGGGGAAGTTTTACAGATTTTACCTACAGCGATTTTGACGACCTTAAAATGGGTAGACATCGTTCTCATGGCTTTAAAGAGTGGGGCATAAGTCCTTATTATGTTGATCGTATAGATGGCAGAGACACTGTTTTGGTCAATGATAAACCACATAAGCAGATTTACTCTGGATATAGCCAATGGAATGTGCTCCAGAAGTTTAAAATTCAAGCTAATGACAATTTAAAATTTGGAATTAAATTTCAAGCTTCTTCAACTTCTAATATTCCAAGGTATGAGCAATTAAACGATTTTGAAATAATTGATAGTTTACCTTATCCTACTAAATTTTCAGAATGGTACTATGGTCCGCAAAAATTCATTTTAGGGGCGTTTAATGTTGATATCAAAGAGAAAAAAGCTTTTGATAATGGTGGTTTTACGTTTGCAGTTCAAGCATTGGAAGAAACAAGAGTGGATAGAAGATTTCAGAAAACCAAAAGAAATGCAAGCATAGAAAATGTTAAAGTCGCTTCTGTAAATGGTGATTTTGGAAAGAAAATTAGTGATAAAACTACCTTGCAATACGGCTTTGAAGCCACTTACAATAATGTTCAATCTAATGTTTTAATTACTGATATTGTTACCAACGAAGAAACAACAGTAGGTGATCCAACAAGATATCCCGACGGTGGAAGCAATACGCAGTCATATGCATTCTATTTGATGGACAAATGGCGACCAAATGAAAAAGTAGTAATTCATGCCGGCATTAGATATAGTCACTTTATACTTCAATCGAAGTTTATAGACACTTCTTTTATCAAATTACCTATTACAAATTTTAAGTTAAGTAGAGGCGCAATAAGCGGTTCCGTTGGTTTAGTATTTAAACCAGTGGATGGTTTTGAGTTAAAAATCAATGGATCAAGCGGATTTAGAGCTCCCAACGTAGACGATTATGGGAAAGTAAGAGAGCAAGCTGGCGAAGTAACCGTTCCAAACTTAGATTTAAAACCAGAGTATGCTTATAATGCAGAGATAGGATTGGTGAAGAATTTTGATAAAATTGCAAGACTAAGTGTTACCGCTTATTATACTCACTTAACAGATGCCATTGTACGTACACATACCACTATTAATGGAAGTGATTCAATTCTCTACCAAGGAGATTCTGTCTATATAATTACCAATGATAATATTTTAAATGCCAGAGTGTATGGATTTGCAATTGGTTTTTATACAGATATTGGTAAGTACATTTCAATGACGGCCAACTTTAATTTTACAAAAGGAAAAGAGAAACCTACCAATGTTCCAATGTCGCATATTCCTCCGTTTTATGGCAGAGTAAGTATGTTGGCTAAGGTAAAACGTTTTCAAGCAGAATTATGGGTGCAGTTTAATGGTCAAAAGACGCTAGCCAATTATGGCGATTCAGAAGATAGGGCAGATGAAGCCATACCTGATTTAGGCACTGTAGGTTGGTTTACTTTAAATTTGAGAACTACAGCCCAATTACACAAGAATTTAACCTTACAATTGGCTATTGAAAACATCATCGATACTCATTACAAACCTTTTTCAAGTGGTATTTCTGCTCCGGGTAGAAATTTTATTGTGACATTGAGAGGAAGGATTTAGAGAGAATAGCTATTAGAAGCAGTATAAGGTATTTGTTTTCAATTGTTTAAGATTTTTTTTGAGAGTTAACTCTATTATTTTGGCATATAACTGTCTCTATTGAAATGACATTAAACTTATAGTTTGGAGGAAACAATTCGATGAAACTGATCAGATTTGGGCGTAATAAAAGACAAAAAGCACTTCGGCAGAAATTGATGAGGCACTATTTGATAGCTTTGATTTCTTTGCTATCATTTAAAGAAATCAAGGCACAAGAATTGCCATTTGCCGAACCAATAATTGAACCGTTTAATATTTATCAAAATGGATATGGTCAAAACTGGGATAGTGTGACCTTACAATATTTTTTTATAGATATTGATTTAGATGGGCTTAAGGATTTGTTTTTTATTGATTTCATTTGTAATGAATATCCTCAGTTTCAGGGAATTTACTATCAAAAAAATAAATTATTAGAATCAGGAAATTTTAGTGAATTACTCCCAATTCCAAGTTCATTTCAAGAAATATATTTTTCACCCACTAGCAAATTGACAGATTTGGAAGAAGATGGGGACTTAGATATTGTAAGAACACGAAATTATAATTTGGGCTACACAGCAGATGCAGATATGTTTGAATACGTGCCTAACCTTTCAAATAAAATAGACTCTTTCAATTTTGGAGATTATGTCAGTGTTGAGGAGGTTTGTTATTCTAATCATGTTGGAGATGTAGTAAATTCCTGCTATAATAGAATGAGTATTGGAGACATTGATGATGACGGAGATGTTGATGTATTGTTTACTAATTTAAGAACGTTTTATAACAGGTATTTAGGATATGAAGTTGATAGAATTCTTGATTTTCCTTTTTTTGAGCGAAATGAAAATACAACAGATTTATTGTTTAATGAACCTCTTGTAAATCCATATAATTTTGAAGCTATTGTAAACAGTTTAAAGTTGGATAGCAGTTTTATCTTAGAATCTTATATTAGTGATATCAACTTGGATGGGAAAAATGATATCTCCATGCTTTCTGTTACGGTAAATTCAGATTCTATAAGTGGACTTCTCAACTATAAATACCAAATCAAGAGCTTTTACAAGCTCTCGAATAATCCAACTACATTCAGTGAAAATGGCCAAGTAATTTGGAGTTTTAAAGATTCTTATACTTTTGATCCAGCATTATATGACTACTACTCATTTGATACAATTGGCTTATTTGATGGTTCTTTTCTAAAGCAATCAAACATTGAATTAATAGATTTAGATAATGATGGAGATCAAGATCTATTCTTTAGAGAGGTGAATTATCATTTCAGTGTAGATTATAAATTGTGATACTCGGTTTAAAACTAAATATATTACTTTGAAAATCAGTCTATAGTAAGCAGTTTTGAAGAAACTGAAAAGAGGATAAAAATTGAAGTATATCCTAATCCTTCAAACGAAAGCATACATTTTAAAACTGATGCAATTTTTTCTAAAAATGCTCAATTTGAACTCTATAACATTAATGGTTCACTAGTTTTTAATAGTAAGTTTAGCAATCAAAATTTTGATATAAATAAGGGCGAATTGCCGTCGGGAATATACTATTATAAACTGTATGATAATCAAATACTTTTGTCGGGTTCTTTAGTATTTCAATAGTGTGATTACCTAATAGACTCGATTTAGAAAGGTTCTATTTCCAATTAGTTTAAATTGAATTTACATCTTATTCATTTTAACATTTGAACGCCAAAGGATCACTGAAAAATGTTAAAACTGTATCATTTCTTCTACTTTTAGAAAATTAGGCTAGATTTTAATTTTTTTGCCCTAAATTTGAGTGTCTTTGAACATAATTGGGTTTATATGTTATGTTGGCGGGGTGTAAATTATTTGCTTTTAACGGAAGTAAGTGAAAACAATTTTAATTAATAGATTGTTACTTTGTTACCAAGTTTCACAGACGAAAGACTTATTATTTTGAATTTAACGAACTAAAAAAGATTATGAAAAGAGTATTACAAAACAGTAAAGGACTTTTCAGTGCCTTTCTTTTTACCCTTCTTTTAGCTTGTTGTTCTATTGGGTATGCACAAAATCCCCTCGAACGATTAGTACAAGAAAATGGAGAAGCATCGATTTCTCTAGGCATTGAAAATAGCCGAATCAGTACCAATGAATTTAAAAGTTTCATTGATGATTATGTTGTTTTCGATTATGATCAATCTGCTTCCCGTCAGATTATGAGTGACCATCCTAAAACACTTAGTTTAACCGTTCCTACAGCAAGAGGGAATTATAATTTGCGATTGGTGGAGCAAAAGATCACTTCTCCGGATTACAGAGTGGAGTCCAGCAGTGGAAATGTTACCATCAACGGGCAAATCGGGGTGCATTACCGAGGTATTGTTGAAGGGGAAGAAGGTTCAATTGCCGCAGTGTCGTTTTTTGACGGCTCTATTTCCATTTTGGCGAGCATGAAAGATGCCGGAAACTTTACAATCAATCAGTTAGAATCAGACAGTAGATATATTTCTTACTTTGATGCCGATCTTAGAATGGACAGAGAATGGGGATGTCATACAGAGGAACCGGATAATATGTTGGAGATTTTGAATGATATAAGATCCAAAAAAAGTGAAGCGAACCAAAGAGAAGGCAATTGCTTGAGAATACATTTTGAAATAGATAATGATCTGTATAACAACAAAGGTAGTGTGGCTGCTGCCGCTGCTTACATGGAGGCGGCATTTAATCAAGTAGCTTTATTGTACGCCGCAGAAAACATCAATACGGTAATTTCTTTTATTCATGTTTGGGATACAGATGATTATTTCGATGATAACTTTACCAACCCTGCTACAGATCCAAATTCGAATAATTCCTCTAAAGCACTTGTTGGTTTCTACCGCTATATCTTACAAGGAGCTACATTAAATGGTGATTTAGGCCAGTTGGTGGCATTAGATCAATATGGTAACGGTGGTGTTGCCAACGGCATCGGATTCTTGTGTTTAAATGATGAGGCAAAAGTTTCTTATAGTGATGTGAATGCTACTTTTAACGATGTGCCTACTTTTTCATTTACAGTAGAGGTAATTACCCATGAGTTAGGTCATTTAATTGGTTCTCCACATACACATCGTTGTTATTGGAACGGAAACAATACTCAAATTGATGATTGCGGAAACATTGGCCAAGCTTCACCGGAAGGAGCTGCTTGTTACTCTAGATTTAATCCAATTGTGCCTCCCAATGGAGGAACGATTATGAGTTATTGTCACTTAAACCCAACCGGCATTAATTTTACTCACGGATTTGGAGAACAACCGGGTGATTTAATAAGATTGTTTTATAATAATGCTACTTGCTTAACAACTTGTCCGGTAAGTGATTGTGAGGAGCCATACCAAGTGTTGGTGACGAGCATTACCACTACTACAGCGTTGGTTTCATGGTATCATGCTACTGAAACAGATTTTGAAGTAACCTATGGAAACAATGGTAATTATACCACCATTCCGGTAACAGGAACTTCTACCACTTTAACTAACTTAACCAGCGGTACCAAGTACGAAGTGTATGTAAAAACCATTTGTGATAACGGAGAAAGTGAACCTATCAAGAATTTATTTGCTACGGTTTGCGATGCCGTCTATACTTTACCTTATGTTGAATTGTTCGAAAGTGATGTATGGGAGCAAAACAGCTATTTGTTAGATCCATGTTGGACATCTATTACAGGGACAACCGGCTATGGCTGGTCAACAAGAAAACTGGAAACACCTTCTGCAGCAACGGGTCCGAGTGGAGATCATACCACCGGAATCGGTAAATATGTTTATGCTGAAGCTAATTTTGGAGGCAACGGTGAAATAGCAGAAATTATTTCTCCAAAAGTAGATCTTGGCTCTACTACTAATCCATTTGTTACATTTTGGTACCATATGTTTGGTGTTAATATTGGAAGTCTTAAAGTAGATGTATCGAGTGATGATGGAGAAAATTGGACTACTTTACAAACATTAACTGGCGAACAACAAACTGCATCTGATGAAGATTGGAGACAAAGTCAGTTATCTCTTTCTGCTTATGAGGGAGAAACTATTCAAATAAGATTTACAAGTACGAAAGGAGCCGATTTTACTGGAGATATTTCAATTGATGATGTTATTATTACAAATGATGAGTTAATTGACATTGCCGTATCTAGTGTAGATGAGCCAAATAGTGGTTGTGGATTGTCAAATGCAGAAGATGTATCTATTGTAATTGAAAATACAGGATATCAAACTATTGCCGAAGGTACTACTATTGATTTAACTATTACCTTGAATGGTCTTACGGTTGCTACTGAGCAATTAGAATTGGATAGTGATTTAGATTCAGGAGATGATTATGATTATACTTTCTCTACACCAATCAATGTTTCAACACCAGGAGTATATGAGTTAAGTGTTACTGCTGTTTTAGGCACAGATGGTATTGCTGGTAACAATACCAGAGCTACGAATTTGGTGAACAAATCAGTAGTATCCGTTTACCCTTATACGCAAAGCTTTGAGAATGGAAGTGATTGGATTTCTGGTGGAGCTGAAAATTCTTGGGCATTGGGTACGCCTGCAAAAGGAGTTATACAAGGTGCCTCTGATGGAACAAAAGCATGGGTGACAGGTGGATTAGGCGATAATACATACAATGCTGATGAAGAATCTTATTTGGAAGGACCATGTTTTGATTTTACAAACTTATTAGATCCTAAAATTGAAATGGACGTTTGGTGGGAAATTGAGACTATTTGGGAGGGAGCTACTTTCCAATTCTCTACAAATGCTGGACAAACATGGCAAACATTAGGTTCTGCGGCTGACGCTAACTGGTTCAACGCAGATACTATCACTACTTTACCTGGTATTGATGGTTGGTCTGGAACAGAAGACGGTGATGATACTTTTGATGGTTCTGGCGAATGGGTAACCGTAAACCACGATTTAACAGGATTAGGTGAAAATCCTTCAGTATACTTAAGAGTATTCTTTAAAACAGATGGTTTCGTAGCATTCGATGGTATTGGAATTGATAATATTAGAATTACAGGTACAAGCATTGCACCTGCATGTTATAATGATACTATTAATACGACAACTTGCGATCCTGCATTGGCCGGAACAACAACACAAGTATTACAAGATGTAACTGGTTGTGATAGTGTTGTAGTAACTATTAGACAATTGTTGGCAAGCTATACAATGACTATTCCTTTACAATCTTGTGACCCAGATGATGTAGGTACAGAAACAGTAACACTTACTACTTACCAAGGTTGTGATAGTGTAATCAATACGGTTACTTCATTGTCTGCATCTTTTGATGAAGTTATAAATTTATCAAGCTGTAATCCTGCTGATACAGGTACAGTTATATTTACTGGAACTTCTT
This sequence comes from Chitinophagales bacterium, assembly GCA_041393015.1. GTDB lineage: Bacteria > Bacteroidota > Bacteroidia > Chitinophagales > JADIYW01 > JAGQYH01. Next base: position 39,088 of record JAWKKV010000002.1, read on the forward strand.
ATCAAGGTTGTGATAGTAACATTACTACCATCACTACTTTAGTTGATCCTTACGAAGTAGAAGTTAACTTAACTAGTTGTAATCCTGATGATGAAGGAACTGATATAATAGTTTTTGCAGCTTCTGATGGATGCGATAGTACAGTTACTACAATTACTACTTATACACCATTAGACGCAAATTTCACTGCTTCAGTGAATGGTCCGGTGGCAACATTTAACAATACATCAACGAATGCCACTTCTTATGTTTGGAATTTTGGAGATGGTACAACTAGTATATTAACAAATGCTACGCATACTTACACAACGAGTGGAACGTATACAGTAGAGTTAATTGCAAGTGCTGATGGATGTCCAAGTGATACTGCGACGCAAACTTTGCAAAATATAGTATCAGCAATTGAGATTATTTCATTTATCAATGAGATTAATGTTTATCCTAATCCAAGTAATGGTAATTTTACAGTTGAGATAAAAGGACAAAACATTTCTAAGAATATGATTTTCGATTTGATTGATGTAACTGGAAAATCAGTAGAATCAAGAAATGTAGCATTTAATAGCTATGCAAGAGAAGTTTACCAATTAGATAATTTATCTAATGGTGTTTATTTCTTGAGAATTCAATCTGATGAGCAATTAACAACTTTAAAGATTAATATTCTTAGATAGATTTTAAGATTATAAAAGTTAAAGGGCAATGCTGATGATTCAGTATTGCCCTTTTTTATTGTCTAAATTTAGATGAGTATTGAGTTGGTTAGATAAACTAGAGCACTAGAATATAGTGTGATAAATCAGGTACTTGCTTAAAAATTAAAAATCGGAAATAGTTGAGATTACTTTAATCGAACTAACGGTTAGTTGATATTAAACTTGTAGCCCATGCCTCGGCTGGTTTGAATGTATTCCTTGCCAAGCTTTTTTCTAAGTTTTTTAATGTGTGTATCGATGTTTCTATCGCCAACTATTACATCATCTCCCCAAATTTTCTTAAGAATATTAGGTCTTCTAAATACTTTCCCAGGTTTAGAGGCTAATAAGAGGAGTAATTGAAATTCCTTCTTGGATAGATCCAATGGTTTACCCTTTTTATAGACCATTATTTGATCTTCATCAATTTCAATTTCGCCAAAATTCTGAACCAAAGATGGTGATTCATTCATTTCGTACGTTCTTCTTAAAATCGCTCCAATCATTGATAGAAAAAGTCTTGATTTGGTGCCTTTCTTGATATACATATCTGCACCAGCCTCAAAAGCTGCAATTTGGGTGTATTTGTCTATGGTTTCAGATAAAAAGACAATCGGTAGCTTTCTAAATAATTGATCATCTCTAATTTCCATCACTACTTCAACACCATCAACTGGACTTAAATCATGTTCTAAAATTAAAAGATCTGGACTGTGCTTGATACACTGATTTAATACATCGTTGCTAGATTTTACTCTAAAAACTTCATGATCTCTTTTAAGCAATGACTGCTTTATTTTATCAAACCAATCATCATTAGGTTCTGCAACTAAAATAGTATAAGGTCTGGTTTTCATTTAGAAGTATATTGCTAAAATATAATACTATTTAGTAAAAAGGAAATTGAATTCAACTAATATTGTGTCTCCGCCTAAAAAACACACATTTGTTGTCGATTTAAATATAATACTATCCAAATTACACTAGGTGCTTTTTTGTTTATTACTATCAAAATTTCACTAATGCTACATTGAAGCTACACATTTATCGGGATTTAATTAACCTTTAGAACTTGTAGCACTTTGTTTTTTTGTTTTTTGATGGTCTTGCTCTAGAAGACATTTTTTTAGATTTTCTGCTACCGTATTTGGATTTATATTTTGGAACGGTGAATTGGGGTGATTTCTTTTTCTTGTTTTTCTTTGAAGAAATAGTTGATGAAATATCTTTTTCAGATTTTGTTATGGTTTGCTCTTCGTTTATTGATGCATTTGTCTCTTCATCTGCTTCTAATGTGTCATAGTCATCTAATTGAATTTGAGATGAATCCAAAACAATATTAGGATTTACGATATTAGTGTTTTTGGTATTGGTATTTGAGGTTTTTCTATCAGTAACATAATTGATGCTAATTAGTACGCCATTTTCATAAACAGAATCTTGTGTAACGGTTTCTGTTATAGTTGATTTGTTATCGGATGTTTCAATATTAATGTTGTCACCAAATCCTACAAAAACGCCATCGCTAAAAAGTGAATCAAGCGTTACTGTTTCTTTTATTTGCGGCTTGTCATTTTGTAATGCATCTTCTATTATACTTTCTTTAAGATAATTGCTAATAATGTTCTCATATTCTTCAAATTCGCTCACATCGTTCACTAAAATTTCATCATAAACTTTGTCTCCTGAAACCATTCTTTGAATCTCTTCAACTGTTTTTAAACCATTTACGATGATAAAACCGCCTTTTGAAACTTTACCTTTTATAGAAGAACTTACGACTTCTTTTTCTCCGGTTTCCGGGTTGGTTACTATACTAAACTCTTTATAAGGCCATTGATCTTCTTTGTTTTTGTATACATGAATGATTACTGTATTCATGTCTATATTTCCAATCATTACAGCGTTCTCAGAATCACCCAAATCAGTTTGTGCCTGAATAGACGAAAATGAAAAGAAAAACAAACAAACAAGAAATACGTATCTCATAACTGGCTGTAACGATACAAAGGTAATTCAGAAAAAACGAAAATGTTGCTTACACTTGATATCTTTGCTATGAATAACTAACGATTTACACTATTTTTAAAGTATGAGAAAGTATTTACTATTATTGATTTGCATCGTATTAACAACTAATATAGATGCACAAGAATTAATTAGAGGGCCATATTTACAGAGTTTAGCGCAAACTAGCATAAAAGTGATTTGGCGAACTGATGCTCCTGCTATTGGATCAATTGAGGTAGCCTCAGAGCCTGGCGGTTCGGTAATATTTACAGCTCAGAATGATACTTTGATAAAAGATCATATATTACTAGTAGATGGCTTACAACCAGAAACAGTATATTATTATAGAATAAAAGCAGACGATAACTATCTAACAGAATGGCAGCCATCTCATCATTTTAAAACTAGCAGCTATACTACTGAACAATTAAGTTTTTGGGTAACTGGTGATTTTGGCTCAGGAAATCAAAAACAAATTAATGTAAGAAATGCTTTTGAAAATGATGTAACACCTAACTTCCCCGACTTTTGGTTGTGGCTAGGCGATAATGCTTACGATGATGGTAAAGATTATGAGTTTCAAGACAAAGTGTTCACACCTCCATATGGTTATGATTCTTTGTTAACCTTTTTGCCATTTTATCCGGTTCCAGGAAATCACGATTATAAAAGTGTCAATATGTTTTCTCCACCTCCACAACACAAAGGACCATATTTTGACATTGTAGAAGTGCCACAAAATGGAGAAGCAGGCGGTTTGCCTTCTAATACTGAATTATATTACTCCTTTGATTATGGTAATGCTCACTTTGTAGCGATCAACTCTGAGGCTTTTGCCTATACTTTTTTCAAAAATAGTGTGATGGAACAATGGTTGGAAGCTGATTTAGCAGCATCTGATAAGTTATGGAAAATTGTGTATTGGCATCAACCACCTTATAGTAAAGGATCTCACGATTCTGATCTTTTTTACGAGATTTTTATGAAGGCGATGAGAGATAATTACACGAGAGTAGTGGAAAGAATGGGAGTTGATATGGTTTTATGTGGACACAGTCATGTTTATGAGAGATCACATTTAATTAGAGGACATTACGGGAAATCAGGTTCTTTTAAACCGGAAATGTTTATTGATAATGAACCACCTTATGTAAAGTATATCGACGGAGATAGTGCCAATTATGGAACGATGTATATTGTAGAAGGTAATTCAGGAAAAGGAGAAGGCGATGCTCCAGGTGGACATCCAATATTTGCTGCAACAGATTATGGAGACGATGCAGTGGGTTCTTTAATGATTAATATTGATAAAAATGTATTGACAGGAAGATACATTCAAGGAAATGGTGAAATTGGTGATGAATTTACTATCACAAAAGTTTTACGAGATTCTTCAGTGATAACAAATGTAGTATCAACCTATTTAGAAACTTTTAATGTTTATCCAAATCCTGCAAAAGATGAGTTACATATAGATTTTTCAATCAAAAAAGCCTTACCTGTTAGTTTCCAAATTATTGGTGTTGATGGTAAAATGTTTTTAAATGAAAAAGGAACGACTTACCCAGCTGGCGCCAACACTAAGGTAATCCATTTAAGTAAACTCAATATGCCAACCGGTTCTTATATAGTTAAAATAGGCGGAGGAGAAGGTGATCAATCTTGGATGCAAGAAACGTTGATTAAGGTGAAGTAGGATTTAATTGCTTAAGATTAAACTAAATACTAGGCTTAAATAATTAAATGTCAACAGTCGAGAAACAAGCATTAAGATTTTGCTTTATCTTATCTTTCATTTGTTTTATAACAGCGTTGATTCTATTTATTTCTAAGAAAGGCTTTTCTGGATTACAGTTTATAAATGTTGAAGGTCTACCATATTCTGGAAGAATAGATTATCAGGTACTTAATGATATCAGTTTAGCTATAATAGGATTAATGTTACTGTTGCTAGGCTTGTTTATGAAATACTTTGCGTTTGATAATGATGATTTGCCTGAATAGAAATTTAGATTTTAGCATTTTACGCTTTCAGTCGTTCGCATCTCTTAATGCTAGTGCATGCCTATAACTAGTGACCATATTAACATTGCCTCTGACAGAACTGTTTAAACCACTTACTCCACAATAAACTGCTGACTGATTCTTTGATTACCCGATTTGATATAAAACAAATAAGTGCCACTAGCTATATTGTCAAGCGTAATATGCTTTTCAAAAGTCCCATTGTTATTTTCTTCTACGCCGTTCAAAATGTTTCTTCCTTGAAGATCATAAACCGTCCACATTAATTTATCATCTAAATCGTTGGCTTTTAATCTAACATCAAAAACTCCATTATTGGGATTTGGAAATACTTTAAACTCATCATAAGAAATAGATTCAATGATGTTAGTTGGTGTTTCAACTGATACAATTTCTTTGATCACAACAATGCTATTCGCCGAGCTATTTCTTGATAGTTGATCTTCTTTTGTTTTTTCAATGATAAAAAGCTTATCCGAAAGATCAAGAAATTTTTGAGGTAATCTTTCGTAATCTTGATAATTAGCTAGTTCTAGCGTTTCTTTAACGCCATCAATTTTTTTGGTAATGGATACAGGCTTTCCTTCTTCAAATACAATAGTCGTGTTATCCTTAAAATACCAGTTCTCAATATTGCCAAGCTTATCCGTTTTTAAGATCTCATAAGTTTTAACCTTTTTTTGATGACCCAAAACAACCACTTTGGTACTTAAAACGCCATCTCTTATATAGGTAAGAACCACCTCGTCTCCCCATTGAAATTGTTGGATGATATTTTTTAGTTCAGTCGGAGAGGTTACATTATATCCATTTACTTGAAATATAAAATCATTCTCTTTAATGCCCGACACCAAAGCCGCGCCGTCATCAAAAACATTTATAATTCTTAAACCTTGTTTCAAATCTAATTCATACGGCTTGATGGAAATTCCCAAGTAGCCTTCATTAGCTTTGGTTAAAAATGAAACATGAATTAGAAGTGTTAATAGAAATATTGCAACCTTTTGCATGGTAGATAATTTTAAGTCATTCAAATATAGCTGAAATTAAGAAAGATGTCACATTTCAATTTTAGGCATGTTATTTGATTTAATGTTTAGTGAATAACAGATTTTCTATTTTTACATTTATAGAATAACTGATTAACTTACTAAATAAATAAAGAGATTAATGAAGTCAATTACAATATTTTCAATTTTAGCCGTAATGCTTTTTGGAGGTTTTAATGCTGCTCATGCAGAAGAAGAATGGTCACTATCAAGAGACAAAGATGGTATTAAGATTTATACACGAAAATATAAGGATTATAACTATAAGGAATACAAAGGTATTGTAATTGTAGATGGAAAAGTAAGTGATTTAGTTGCTATTCTAAAGGATATTCAAACATATGATAAATGGTCTTACAATTGTGTTCCTAACACTGCTAAAGTGCTCAAAAAGGACGAAGTAAAAGGCGAATATTATGTTTATATGGAGATAAAAGCGCCAATTGTATCTAATAGAGATGTGGTGACTTTATATAAATTTCATAAGCCGGCTTCTGATGGTTCAGTTTTGGTTGAATTTTGGGGTGAAAAGGACTATATTCCGAAAAAAGATGGATTGGTTCGAGTACCTGAATTAGTTGGTTATTGGAAAGCCATTCCTATGGGGAATGGAAAAATTAAAATTGTACATCAAGCATTTAGTCATCCAGGTGGAAGTCCACCGGCGTCTCTAGTAAATGGCGCAAATGTAAATGCTCCATTTTCAATGCTATCTATCATTCGTGATATGATTCAAAAATAAATTTTTCATGGTTCTTGGTTTAAGTCCTGGGGTGGTTCCCAGGACTTTTTTATTTTGCTAGATCAAGAATCTTACATCCTTCACCTGAATTCATTGATTTTTAAGCATGATTGCGCAAGGTAAATAATCAACGATTGTAGAATGCAGATTAACGATTTCTAAAGTCAAAATTGATATATTAAAAAGTTCAATCTACCATTATCTTACTTATAATTAATTTCTTGAGAATAGTTTTATTTAAGCCATTGCTTACCTTCAACTTATAGAATGTAAACATGGAACAAATTCATCATAAAAAGCTTAAAGAACTCCAACAATCATTAACAGGAGAATTACATTTTGATGAAATGATGAGGGCAATTTATGCTACAGATGCTTCTGTTTATAAGGAAATGCCATTAGCGGTTTGCTATCCCAAAAATAAGGCTGATATTAAAATCCTTATTCAATTTGCCAGCGATAATAAAACGGCTTTAATTCCAAGAGCAGCAGGTACTTCTTTAGCTGGGCAATGTGTTGGCAATGGAATTGTGGTGGATATATCCAAACATTTTGATCAAATTTTAGAGTTAAATGTAGAAGAAGGATGGGTAAGAGTACAGCCTGGAGTGGTAAGAGATGAATTGAACAGATATTTGAAACCTCACGGCTTGTTTTTTGGTCCCAATACTTCTACAGCCAATAGAGCGATGATTGGTGGGATGGTTGGAAACAACTCTTGTGGTTCTTACTCTATTGTGTATGGCACTACTCGCGATCATGTCTTAGAACTGGATACTATTTTATCTGATGGCTCTGAGGTTACTTTTAATGCGCTTTCAGACCATGATTTACAAAATAAAATCAAACAAAATAACTTAGAAGGCGCTATATATAATTACTTATTAGAGCAACTTTCTGAAGAATCAGTGCAAAAGGAAATTTTAGAACAATTTCCGAAGTCAGAAATTCATAGAAGAAATACGGGTTATGCAATTGATGAGTTGATTAAAATGAAGCCTTTCAATCAGGAAGGAGAGGGACTCAACTTATGCAGTTTACTAACCGGTTCAGAAGGAACATTGGCTTTTACAACAAGTATTAAAATACATTTAAATCCTTTACCGCCTCCAAAGAGTGTGTTGATTTGCCCTCATTTTACTAATGTGCAAGACTGCTTAAAGGCCGTAATTATTGCCATGAAACACCAGCCACAAGCTTGTGAAATGATGGATAAAATTATAATGGATTGTACCAAAGGTCATTTGGAATATGAGCAATATAGATTTTTTCTAGAAGGAGATCCGGCGGCCTTATTGATTATTGAGTTTGCTGAGGATACAATTGAAGCAGCCACTATTAAAGCGGAATTGGTTCGAAAGGATATGGAAGCTGCTGGACTTGGATATGCTTATACAACTGTCGTTGGCGATGGAATTCCTAAAGTATGGAGTCTAAGAAGTGCAGGTTTAGGCTTGCTAGCCAATATACCTGGAGACAAGAAGGCTGTGGCGGTGATTGAGGACACAGCTGTTAAATTAGATGAGCTACCTGATTATATAGAGGAATTTACAGCTCTAATGGAAGGTTATGGGCAACGAGCAGTTTATTATGCGCATGCCGGAGCGGGAGAGTTGCATTTAAGACCAATTCTAAATCTTAAAGAAAAAGCCGATCGAAAGCTTTTTAGAGCAATAGGAAGTGATACTGCAGACTTAGTAAAAAAGTATGGTGGTTCTTTAAGTGGAGAACATGGAGATGGAAGAGTTCGAGCTGAATTTATTCCTAAAATGGTTGGAGAGAAAAATTACAAACTATTTGAGGAAGTAAAAGCGGTGTTTGACCCTAACAATATCTTTAATCCTGGAAAAATAGTTCATGCTCCTCCTATGGATGAATCGCTTCGTTACGAAGAAGATCAAGCCACTCCGGAAATCAAAACAATACTAGATTTTTCCAATACAGAAGGCATTTTAAGAGCCGCAGAAAAATGTAACGGTTCAGGGGATTGTAGAAAGTTGCCGGGATCAGGAGGATCTATGTGTCCGAGTTATATGGCTACAAGAGATGAAAAGGATACAACACGAGCAAGGGCGAATATCTTAAGAGAGTTTTTAACCAATTCAGATAAGGCCAACAAGTTCGATCATAAAGAAATTTATGATGTAATGGATCTCTGTTTATCATGTAAAGGTTGCTTATCAGAATGTCCTTCTAATGTTGATATGGCTAGTTTAAAGGCTGAATTTCTATATCAATATTACAAAGCGAATGGCGTGCCATTAAGAGCGAGAGCTATTGCCAATATTACTAAACTGAATAGCTTGGGGATGAAGTTTAGACCTATGGCTAATTTTACCTTGACCAATGACTTTACTTCGTCTCTTCTAAAAAAACAATTGGGAGTAGCACAGAAAAGGAGTTTACCGAAGTTGTATAAAATAACACTTACTAAGTGGTTAAAGAAGAATGGTCATTTATATTCCAAAGGCGAAAATGGAAGTGTTTACTTGTTTATTGATGAGTTTACCGATTACAACGATACAGAAATTGGCATAACTGCGGTTAAACTTTTACATAGATTAGGATATGGTGTAAAGTGGGTAAAAAATCACGAAAGTGGTAGAACTTACCTTTCAAAAGGTTTATTGGATGAAGCGAAAGCTCTTGCCAATAAAAATATTGAAATTTTTAAAGATAGGATTGATGAGCAGATACCATTAATTGGTATTGAACCATCAGGCATATTGAGTTTTAGAGATGAATATCCTCGTTTGGTAGATGAGCGCCTAAAAAGTGCTGCTAGAAGAATTGCTCCTAATTGTCTTACCATTGATGAGTTTCTAGCCAATGAAATGAAAAAAGGTAATATCGATTCAACAGCATTTCATACAACTTCAAAAAATATAAAATTACACGGTCATTGTCATCAAAAGGCATTGTCAAAAGTGTCTGATACAGCGTGGATATTATCGTTGCCGGAAAATTATAGTGTTGATGTTATTCCAAGCGGATGTTGCGGTATGGCAGGTTCTTTTGGGTATGAGGAAGAACATTACGATGTTTCTATGAAAGTAGGAGAGATGGTTTTGTTTCCGGCAGTAAGAGCAGCTTCTCAGGAGACTATTATTGCAGCACCTGGTACAAGTTGCAGACATCAAATCATGGATGGAACCAAAAAGAAATCATTACATCCTGTTGAAATATTATATCAAGCGTTAGTGTAATCCATTCAATATTTTGTTTATAACTAGCCTAAAACATAATTAGGTCTGCATATTTTAATTACTTATTTTTGTGGCGGAGTGAACGCTCACTCTAAGCTATATGGACAAAAAAGAAAGTATACTTGAAGCCACCTTAAAGCTCACCACAGAGATTGGATGGGTAGATACGTCTACTGCATTGATTGCCAAAGAGGCGAATGTGGGTATGGGAACTATCTACAGATATTTTCAAAGTAAAGAGCAATTGTTTTACGATCTTTTTATTCAATTAAAAGAAAAACTAAATACACTTGTCGTTTCAAGTTTTTCGTTTGAGAAAACACCCTATGAAAATTTTGAAAACGTAGTAAGAAATTTATTGCTTTACTACACCGAAAATATTAGAGAATTCAGATACCTCGAAACTTACTCTGATTTAACATCAGACATCCCCGAACGTATTGACGACACCTTAATTCCATTGGAACCCATTGCCAATTTTTTAAGTGGATCAGACAATAGTTTAAATTTAAAACCCCTGCCAATTGATGTGATTTTTGGACTGATATACGGTCCATTAGTTGCTGTAGCCAATTTGGTTCACATTAAAAAATTGGTGCTTACCGACCCAATAATTTCTGATATATCCAGAGCCTGTTGGGATTCAATTACCGAAAAAAACTAAAAATGGAAAAGACAATTCAAAAAAATAGTAAACAAAAAGATTCCTCATCAAACAGTGTTTTTAAGAAGCGAATTCATTATCACATTCATAATGGAAGATTCGTTGAGAATGGCACAAAAGATTTCAAATTTGATGTAGCAACGAATGAAATTGAATCAGAGGACGTATTTGAAGAGGATTTATTACTGTTGTCTTTTCCAATTGATTATTTCAATAATATTGATAGTGTTTTAAAACATTTCAACTTAAAAAATAGCTCAGAATTTTTCATAGATCAGTGTAAAGAAGTAATTGCTGTTTCTGAAAACCACCAAAATGAAAAGGGTGGTGGAAAAATGAGTTTTCAAGCTTTCTTTCACAATATCCCGGAGTCTATTTGTTCTGTAAATGATGAAGCAATTGTTGTTTTAGCTATAAACCCTGATGGAAATATAAAGGATGCTGAATCACCGGTTAATTACCATATTGCAGGTTATATTCATGCCAATGTTTTTCATTTTAAACCTGATCCATCCAAAGATCAAGTAGAAATGGGCTACTATTATAATATGCTTCGAATTAGTGAGAAAGAAGTAAATGGTATTAATATTTATAGAAGAAAGAAAGTCTTTTCATTGATGTTTTCCATTCTACATAGTTTAACCGAACAAAACGATGTGAAATTTGCCTTTGCTTGCATGGGAAAGGAGAATGAAAGTATCAAAGCTGCTTTGCATGTCAACTCTAATCGATTTAAAAAACATTACGAGCGCTTGCCGTTTACTATCTTTTCACAAGTGAACCTTTTCTCTGGAAGCAAAAGGTACAGCCAAGAGTTGGTGGAGATTACGCATAACGAGATAATGCTTAAAAAAATGTACCAAATGGTGCATGAAAAGATGTCGAAATACTTATTCTTTAATCATCTAACAGAAGAAAGTTTTCTGAGCTTGATTAAAAAGTTGGTAGGTTATTCAAAGTCTAGTGGTGTATTTATGATCCCTGATAAAAATGGCGATATTGCTGCTGCATCTATTGCCATGAATTATGGAGATTTTTTCGAGTTTAAGATTAAAAATCCAAAAGGAATCTTTAGAATTGTTCAAGCCACAGGCGTAATGAAAAACTTCTTGAGATTATTAATGGCTGTAGGTGAGCCTAAATCATTTGAAAAACTCTTAAAGGGTTTGAGTTACAAATACCATAAAGAATACAATGTAGGCGTAAGCTTTTTGCCAACCTTCAAAGGTGATCCATTTTACAATGTTTACAAAAGTATATTAGACGATAAATACATGTTCTTTGTAATTTGTAGGGATAAAGCATGGTTGCAAGAATTAAAAGAGCGATCTGCAGATGCAAAAGGAAATCCACGTTTATTTGTCGATCATCCGATAACCTAATTTGTAATTGCTAAATTTACCGATTCAACGTTTAGAATGAATTGGAATTTAACTGTATCAATAGATTTTAAGCCTACTTTTAAACCAATTGGCTACGAAAATAAGTTACTATTGTTTGGCTCTTGTTTTAGTGAGCATATTGGTAATTTATTGAGTTACAATAAGTTTCAAAGTTTAAGTAATCCATTTGGTATTCTTTATAATCCAAGATCTATTAGCAAGGCTATTCATAGAATTTTGGAGCAAAAGGAGTATTCAGAGGAGGACTTAGTTTATTTTAATGAACGTTGGTTGTCTTTTGATCATCACTCTTCCTTTTCAAATACTAACAAAGAGGCTGCTTTATCCAAGATAAATTCTGAAATAAAGCAATCTTATGATTTTCTAAAACAAGCGCAAACAATCGTTATCACCTTTGGAACGGCCTATGTATATACTTTAAAGGAAACAAACAAAGTGGTTGGGAATTGCCACAAATTAGCTTCAAATAACTTTAACAGATTTAAGTTATCCGTTGAGGATATTGTATTGAGTTATCATTCACTTATAAAATTAGTTGATCAAATTAATCCCAATATTCAATGGCTTTTTACGGTAAGTCCTATTCGACATTGGAAGGATGGTGCGGCGAACAACAGTTGGAGTAAATCCACATTGATTTGTGCAGTTCATCAATTAGTTCAAGAATATGATAATGCGCATTATTTTCCGAGCTATGAAATCATGATGGATGAACTACGAGATCATCGTTTTTACAAACAAGATTTAATTCATCCTAGTGAGCAAGCGATAGAATACATTTGGAGACGGTTTATGGAAAGTGCAGTCAATGCGCAATCAAAAGAGTTATATAAGCAAATTGGCGAGGTTTTGAGAGCATGTTCCCATAAACCATTCAATTATCATAGTGATCAGCATCAAGCTTTTATAAAAAACACTTTAAAGAAGATTCAATCTATAAAATCTAATTACCCTTCTATGAGTTTTAACGTGGAAGAGAATTTGTTGAAAGGAGGGAGGTAATAGTTTATGTCTAGAATAAAAAAAGGAAATGCTCTTTCGAACACTCCCTTCTCTATAATGAAAAACTTACTGATGTAAATGTATATATCTAGTATAACATTGAGAAACCATTATTGCATATAATATAACTCTAGGTAGGGACGCTAACTAGTTGTTTTTTAAAAATATCTTGTACACTTTCGCCAGATAACTCTGCCTCGAACCACTCTTCAAAATAGATATATCTAAGAGAAATGATATTTGAGTCGTGTTCTGATGTTTTAATAAAGTTCACCAATTGTCTTATAATTTCCTTGGTTTCTTCTTTGTTTTTAGCATGAATTCCTTTCTTTACAGCCTTTAAAACAGCTCTTTCAACTTTATTATATTGATCTTGCTCACTTAAGTATCTGTAAATTGATCTTGTTTTACTATCTAACAATTGATATTCTTTCAATTCATAGTAAATAATCAATTCAAGAAATTTATAGGCATAAAAATTAATGCTTTGATTTTGGAAATCTTTAAATATCAAGATATAATCCAATGCTTTAGAATAATTTTTCTGTAACCAATAATGCGTAGCGGCGGCTAAACATAAAGACGATCTTACATTGTTTTCATTTTGCTCATTCTCTATTTGAAATTCAACTTTCTGAATAGGTTTTTCGTTAGAGTTTTGATTGGTTAAAATGTCATAATGCAATTGAAATAGTGGAATGTAGTTTCGAGTGAGAGGTCTAATCAGAACATTTTTACCATATTTTTTATCTACTTCAATCAAGTTAGATAAATATTTATCCATCTCTTTAATATTTCTATTCAGAAATGCTATTTCAATTAGGTTGGCTAATCCAATTACATAATTATGGTAATCTCGTATCGTTTTATTGGTTTTTTCTTCAATAATATTAACTGCTTTTTCTAAATGAAATTTTACTTTAACTAAGTTGTTTTCTAGCAGATAAATTTGATAATGTAAAAGATGATATCCATAGTTGATTTCAGACGAATTATTAATATCCATTTGGATATCCAACTTCTTTAAAAGATTTTTTGATGCAATACTTCTTTTTTGAGGAGGTAGGTTTATCAGCGTATTCTTTTTTTCAAACAAGTAAGTGTAATGCTTTAATCGATTAAGAAAAAGTCCTTCGTTCGTTTTCAAACATATATTTACCCGAGCTTGAACATCATTAAATGTCTTCTTTTTTGTAGTTAATGAACCGACTTTTGAGGTAAGTAGAAGTTTCCATTTAAGAAATAGTAGTTCTAGTTCATAAACTTGATGTTTTTTAGCAACTTTTTGTCCTTTTTCAATTAATGAAAAAGCTTCATTAATCCTTCCTTTTTCAAATAGAAATGTGATGTCTTTTAATTGGTCATATAACTTTTTTTCAATAGGCTGGCTCTTATTGTATTGTCGCATAGCCTTTAGAATAGCATCGTAAAGTTTTCTCTTGTATTGTGGATAGAATTTTTGTAAAGTTTTGTTTTGGATGCTAGCTTTAATATGTTTTTCATCAAATTTTTTTTGATCGCATAAGTAGCTAAAAAAGTTAAGTAAAATGGTATTTTTCTTATTTGACTTTAAGGTATTAGTAATGTGCAGACGTTCTTGTCTGTCCAATTCAACAATAAGGCTATATAAGTAATCATTCACAGAAGTATAATAAGAATTAATTTACTATTATTGGTAGCTTTTGCAATAATAACATTAAATAAAGTAAATAATTAATGTTCATTTGAAATTAATGGGGCATATAAAATAATAAAAAAAGAGATTGCCCTTTAAATTAAAGAACAATCTCTCAAATATTTATAAAATAGAACTTATTTCATTAGGATAACTTTTATATCCTTAGATTCTGATTCTGATGTGAATTTAAGGATATAAGTTCCATTCGATAAGTCGTGAAGATCTATATTTTGATCATGAGGTTTAATATTTTGTGAATGAACAATGGCTCCATGAAGATTAATCACTGTCACTTTGATATCCTTATCATCTTCAAAATCAACTCTCAAAGATGGAGGAATGGCAGGAGAATTAAATCTAATATTTATGATTCCACTACTTGGATTTGGATAAATATTAATATCATTTAAATAATTAGTATGATTATCATTGATAATAAGTTGTTCTCTAAAACCTCCAAAAACGAAAATAATTTTCAGTTTAAGCCTTATGCCACATTCCGGATTATACGTCCATAATGCCACTAAATATAAACCTGATCTATTATAAGTATGTGTCGGATTAACTTCAGTGGAAGATTGTCCATCACCGAAAAACCAAAGATATTGAGTAGCTCCGGTGCTTGTATTTGTAAATTGAGTAGTTAAACCTGAACTAGAATGATAAAATTTAGCGGTTAATGGCTCATATGTTGTAATAACAGTGATTGTACTGTCACAGCCATTTGATCCCGGATAGGTGAATACTTCTGTTCCGGCATTAACCATTTTACATGTAATTTGATAAATAGTGTCGTTGTAACCACCAATAATTAGTGAAGTAATTGTCGTCACTACCGAATCACAACCAAAGCTATTGGTTAAAGTTTGTACAGCAATTCCCGTGTCTGCCGGATTACAAGACTGAGCATTGATAGTAACAGCATCACTTGGCCATAAGCTGGTAATGGTCGTCACGATAGAATCACAACCACTTTGCGCCGTAAGATTTTGAACAACGGTTCCGGTATCTGCCGGATTACAGCTATTGGCATTTATGGTAATAGCATAGCTTGGAATAAGTGAAGTAATCGTTGTCACTACCGAATCACAACCAAAGCCATTGGTTAAGGTTTGTACAGCAATTCCCGTGTCAGCCGGATTACAAGACTGAGCATTGATAGTAACAGCATCACTTGGCAATAAGCTGGTAATGGTCGTTACGATAGAATCACAACCTTCGCTATTGGTTAAAGTTTGTACTACAGTTCCGGTATCCGCCGGGTTACAACTACTCAGGTTTATTAGGGTAGAATCGGGAGGAATTGGAGTGTGGACACAAGAACAAGTCAATGTGTCGTAGGTATCTTCAGTTGAACAATCTAAATCATCACAATCAGGTGGAGGAATTGGAATATTTAAGCAAGAGCATGTTTTCGTATCTAACGAATCATATGTAGAACAATCGGAATCATCACAATCAGCAGGTGTTAACGTGCACTCTAACAAAGTAATAGAACCGTTTTCTATTGTGGGAATTGGATCGCCTTCATTGAATAATATTTCATTGATATTGATGTAAGCATTTTCGTTGATTGTTAAATCGGAAGTAAGATCAAATCTAATTTTAAAAAGTTCTCCTGCAGTAGAAACGGCATTGGCGCCGGCAGCCGCAAAAATGAAACTATTGGCATTAACCATTCTAGAAGTAAAACTCCAACCATTTGTAAGTGTGCCTGTATTAACAATTTGAATGTAAGCTAATTCGGGCGTTTCAAATTGTATAATCCCTTGAACCGAATTAATGGTTTTTCCAGGAGGGAGGCCTGTTATAATTACCGGTACGTCGCAGATAGCTAAAGGTTGTGATGAAGCAGTATCAGGAATAGAGACTTTAAAATCGTAAATTGTAATGTTATTACTTGTTCCGACTGCCCCAAAAATATCTTCAGCTTGAACCTGTACAACACCACCTTGTAACGCAGTTAAAAGACCGGATGAATTGATGGAGGCAATTGTGGGGTCACTTGTAGACCATATATAAGGTCCTGTTCCACCACTTGCACTAAACTGTAAGGTTTCGCCGGCAATTACATTGGCGGTTGAGGGGGAAATATTTATTGTAGCTAATGGAGTGTTTGTTAATGTTCCATTTTCTACTATCGCTAAAAGGGCCTCATTAAAAACAACATTTTGAAACTGTATGCTAGTAGCGCCGGTAGAGACTGTAGAAAGGTCGAACCTTACATACATTAATATTCCATACCCAGAAAGAGGGGTGGCGCCGGCAAAAGCGATTTCTAAATTTTGTCCAACTTGATTAGCTTCCGGAGCGGCATATCCTTGCATTAAAGTACCTGCAGTGATGATTGAATTGAAGGATATTCTTGTGGAATTATAATTTAATCTAAAACTTCCTGAAGTTACATTTAATCCGGTTAGGTCTGAAACATAAATTGGCAAATCTACTGTGGTACCGGTTAAGGCAGAGGTATCTCTTATTGTAAGCTTATATCCTCTAACTTCAATTGAAGTGGTTCCTGTGGCTCCATTTGTATCTGTAGCTGTAATATTAGTACTGCCTATATCATTTCCGGTGGCTAATCCTGTATTTGGGTCTATAGATGCTATCAAAGTATCCATTGAATACCATTGATAAGGTGCTGAACCTGAACTTGCCGTAAATTGTTGCTGGTCTCCGTTAAGAATAACCGGATTGATTGGTGAAATAGATAAGTTGGGTAAAGCCAATGTGTTTAAATAGCCGTTATCTAAGATCATCGACGGACTTCCTTCATTAAAGAAATTATTGTTTGACGAACCACTAAATGAAAGGCTGGAATAGCCACTATTATGTGCTACAAATCTGATGCTAAACAATTCGCCGGACCCAGAAAGAGGAGAAGTGCCTGCATTGGCAATGTTAATCTTACCATTTGTTATGCCATATAGTGGACTGCTGAATAAACCATTAACTGGACCCGGAATAACGTCAATAGCATCTAAATAGTTGTCAGTAAAAGTAATTTCAAACTGATAGGATAAAACATTTAAACCGGTTAAATTACTGTCTACATATACAGGAACATCAATCGTATCGCCAACATAAACGGTAAGGTCGGGTAATCTTACTTGAATATTTTGAGCATGTAGATTGCAATGACCATAAAGTATCAAAACGCAAATTATCAGCATTTGCAAGCAACGTTTTATATTATTTGTTGCTGTATAATCGCTATTACCAAAATAAAAATTTTGATAATAGGTTGTGAGCTTGTTAAAAAGTGACTTTTTCATAAGACCAATTTTAGTTTAGGTGACTGACCTTAGTTTAATAAAAGTACTTTCCTTGTTTCATTTGTTTCTCCAACTGACAGCCGAATGAAATAGTAACCGGATTGAAGTGTATTGTTCGTTTCGTTAATGTTCCATTTTATCTGGTGTTTACCATTGGTTTTAACTTCATCAACAAGTACTGCAATCTCATGACCTACTACATCAAACACACTTATTTTTACATGTTCACCTATATTTTCAATTAGGTATTCAATATGGATGACATCTTTTGCCGGATTAGGATAAATTGGCAACAAGCCGGTTTCATTGTTAGCAACACTGGTAACCATTCCTTCTACGCTAACATCGCCATGGGTAGAGAATCTTTTTAATTCCTTCTCATTCGCTAAGAACGATTGTATTCTAATTGGAATTTGAGATTGAGTAACCTCTTCAACGAGACTAAAAGTAAGCCAACCCAAGACTTCATCATTTTCTAATGCTTCGGTACCTGCCAGTGCAATTTTTAATTTTCCTGCTTCTGAAAAATCAACCATATTATTCATGGTGGTATTTTGAATTTCCACGTTGGTTAGTGTCAATAGACTATTGTCATAGTTTATCAAAATATCCATTCCGAATACGCCGGAAACATTGCTGATAGAAAGCGGTAAGGTAATTTCATCACCTGGAAATGCTGTAGTACTTCCAATTTTTAAAGCTACATCTGATACTTCAAAAGCATCCATTAGTCTAACAGTCTCCGCAGGGAAAACATCTATTAATCCGACCACATATTGTAGAATTAAAGAAGCGTCAAATGCTGTAATACCGGCAGCACCACTCACGTCAGCCACAATCAGTTGGTCTGGATTTAAGAAAGGTGCTACTACATGTTGTAATGCCAAAGAGGCATCAAAAGCTTGTACTATTCCATTTAAACTTACATCACCCATTAACGGATTTTCAACAATAGTTGACCAAGGATCATAGTCTACTGCATCGGTAACAGGTTCACCGGTTCCGCCAGGATTGCCGGAATGGGTTGGACCGGTATTGCTGCCCCACCAGTTATTTTCAGCATTGATTACAAAAGATTGATCTCTATTATAAACACCGTAATTATCTAAATCATTAAAATCACAATAATTAATGGTTGGATTAGCTGCACCAGTTGCTACCAATGCGGTTTCACATTTATTGAATAAGGTATTTTTGATAGATGGACTAGCGCTGTTGGCAATTATTGCACCATAACTAGTGCCACTGCCAGCATATCTAAAGACACAGTGATCAATTCTTGATAATGGATCTAAGGCATCATTTTGATACCAAATGCCATACCAATCACTTGTTGACGGGGTAGTCGCATCTCCATCTGCATTATTATCTCCACCATAGAAATCATCTTCTATATGAGTGAAAACGATATTACTATCTGCCGTTGCACCACCTTCAGCAATCAGACCTTTGTGAACTTCAATTCTTCCACCATTAAAAAATTTATTGACGACTCCAGGTTCAAAAGTTAAGGTAGCGCCACTTCCAATGGTATATGTACTAAATAGATATGGAATATTAGTAACACCTCCAAAGTCTTTTTTACCTAAAGTAACATCTTGAACCAAAGTTTCATTAATGACACCAATACAAGTATAGGTTGTCCCGGTAATTGAGTTGCCGCTTGTAACAGCCGGATAAGACACCAAAGAAGTTTGGAATGGGGTGAAGGTTAAATCGTTAAATGTATTATCCATTAGTATAGGGTTGGAGACTCCATCTAATCTTAAACCATACCTACATTTTTCAAAAAGTGAATTCCGAACAGTGGGAGAGGCACTATTACAATCAATGGCATCACCGGCATAAGCAAAAATCGCATTATTAATATCACTTGAATCGTTACTTACATCGTTAAAGATTAACCAATTATAATTCAGGGAACTTGGTGAGGTGGCGCTTCCATCCTGATTCATATCCAGAGGAACCCCATAACTATCATCTCTATAATCCGTAAAACTAACAGGATTTCCTCCAGTTCCTTCTACATTTAATCTGCCATTTACATTAAAATATTGACTACTAACTCTTTTAAAGGAAACATCATTTGGTATTGTAATTGTAGTACCTGTGTTTATCGTAATATTGCCATCTAACAGATAAGTAATATTGTTGTAACCGGCAAAATTTCTTTTTGGTATAGTAGCTGTTTGAGACCATGTTTCAGCTATAATCCCTATGGCCATATAATCAACGTTTAATGCTGTATTATTTGTAAAAGTTGGATTGGAAAACATTGACATCCAAATAGGACCATCTCCAATATTTAAGAAAGAGCAATTTTGTATATCAGGATTGGCATTTCCTGTAATTCTTATGCCCCATTGATTCGCTTGCTGAAAGGTTACATTATCTACCAGAACATAAGCACTGTTAATCACCATGCTAGCATCATTTCCAAACGAATATCCAGCATATCTAAGTTCACAATATTGTAAGATATTTGCGGTATCTGTAGAAGTTGAATTATAAACGACAGCATCCCAATTACCTGGTGCCGGTACGCTTGAGTTCCCATCATTATTGGTATCCCCTCCGGCTGAATCATCATTTATGGAAGTAAGGATAATTTTGTCAGCACTGGTTCCTAAAAGTTTTAACCCACCATTGACAGTAATTCTAGAGCCAGCATTATCAAATTTAATCACTACTCCGGGATCAACCGTCAATACTGAATTCGAGCTAATTGTAAGGCTGGACGAGCTAATAATGTATGCTATATTTGGAATGCCCGCAACGCTTCTTTGCTTTAATTGAGCGTTTGATGAAAGTGTACCTTCTAATAATCTAATGCCTTTACTTCCATTGGCTGTAAATGTTATATTGTTAAATGTAGGGTCAGAAAGTAGTGAAATAGCAATAGGATCTAACCTGCAATTTTGAATGATTACATTGTTGAAAGTTGGATCTGAGTTACCGTCTGTCTCTAAACCATAATAATAGGAGTTGTCTATAGTGGTATTTTGAACCGTTCCTCCGGCATTTTCAAAGGAAACTGCTCCTTGTGAATTATAAGATGTGCAACAAGGCTGTACCAATTGATAGCTATAGCTACCATTTCCTGAGTAAGATATAACGGCATTGTCAATCACATTATAGCCATCATCTGCTGCGCCTATATACATAATATTATCCCAATCATTGGCGGTTGGCGCTGTGGCATTTCCATCCCCATTGGTATCAAATGGATTGCCTAAATTATCGTCTTTCACAGAAGTGAAATAGGTTTTGTTGGCGGCATCTCCATTAACCCTAAATCCTCCGCCTACAATAATTCCCGCACCTGGTTGCATTTTAATTACAACTCCGGAATCTACTGCAATATTAGAACCGGTATGTATATATAAATCGGACAACAATACATAGGTGATACTGTTAAAACCGGCTACATCTCTGTTTTTAATTATGCCGCTACTGGTAATTCTTTCTCCCACAATACCCAAAGCCGTTAAACCATTATTGGTAAATGTATTGCCACTAAAAATGGGATCGGCAGAAGCTGAAAGAGCAACCGGAGTGTAAGTCGTATTGGTGATCTCATTATTGGTTAAAACAGGAGTGGAGGTGTTTAAACAAGCAATACCATAATCTACATCTTTAATTTCTGTATTGCTTATGGTTGGACTCGCATCATTAATATGTATAGCTCCCAAATACTGATAGAAATGAACATTATAATAGTAGTAATCAGCGTACTTAATAATGCCATAGTTTATCAAGCCACCACTACCGGAATCAAAATAAATACCTCTCCAATCTCTTTTGTTAGGAACACTAATGGTTCCATCTTTATTGGTATCCATTGGGTTTCCGAAATTATCATCTTTGATGGAGGTAAAAACTATTTTTTCTGACATAGTTCCATTGGCAATTAAGGTTCCTTCAATGATTAACTGAGTGTTTGATAAGGGCTTTATAACAATACCTGGAACAATGTTTAACGTGTCAGTCGCAGGAACTGTCACATTTCCTAATAGAACATAAGTTACATTAGGAATAGCAGTTACGTCTCTTTTAATTAAGGTTGCATTTCTAGTTAAAGTACTTCCCAATAATCCAATGGCATCGTAGTTATTGTCAGAAAATGAAAATGAGTTGTTTGTAAAAGTTGGATTGGCATCAAATGTCATAGCCACTGGCGTTTGAGTACTTGAACCAATGGTGTTATTGGTGAAAATAGGATCAGAAGACCCTCTAAAAGAAGCACCGAAATAATTGCTTTGGAATTCGCATAAATCAATGGTAGGGCTAGCGTTCTCACAATCTACTGCTCCGTATTGATTGCTTTGTCCGCCATATCTTATCTGACACCTTCTTAAAATGTTAGCTCCATCATTGCTGGCAGTTCTAAATCTTATACCACCCCAATCACTTACCGCAGGTGCGCTAGAATTACCATCATCATTTGTGTCTCCACCCCAATTGTCATCTCTAACAGAAGTAATGAATATGTTATTTCCTGCACTGGCATTGGCAGTAAACTGTCCATCAACTAATATGGTTCCATCAAATTTTAAAATGTTATTATCGGCTACAATTATAGCACCGGTATTGGTAACAGTTATATTGCCGGAATAATAAAAATACCAAGGGATATCTACATAGGGAAGATTTAGAGTAGCATCTATTGTGGTCAACTGTATGTAGATTCCATTATGTGTGTTGCCTGTAAAATTGTTGGTGCCCGCTAATGTTAAACTAGCTTCTTGGGCAAATTTTATAGGCCAATCACAGTTGGTAATTTCAACATCAGTTAATGATACATTTGACTGTTCACTAGTTAAATAAATTCCCGAATTGCTGCAATTTAAAATATCAGAATTGTTAAGAACCAAATCACCTCCTTGAACATAAGCACCATATTGACAATTACTGATAGTGGAAACATTGGTGACGTTAGCAGTACCTCCATTGCTAATTATAACGCCATAATTAGTCATATCTGAAACATCCGATCCGATTAAGTTAAGTATGGAGGCATTGGCAACCTCAATACTACTTCCATAACTAATTTGGCAACTTGTAAATGTGGCAGTAGCAACATTACTTCCATTGCCTACATAAATAGTTGACCAGTCACCGGCAGCCGGACTTCCTTGATTAGAGGTAAATGTAGCGCCGGTAGCGTTGAGTGTTCCATAGATATACATTCTTCTACTGGTATTGTTAAATAATATCTGTACACCGTTGTCGACTGTTAAAGTAGCACCAACTGCAACTGTTAAATTACCGGTTAATGTATATGGACTGCCGGCTAATGTCAATGTTGAATCTGTTGTAATGTTACCTGAAAGATTAGTTTGTGCATTCACTAGACTAAGTGTAAATAAGCTAACTAGTAAGAGTATAAGACGTCTCATGATTTGAATTTGGATGGTTTATAATTGATTTCGATTTACTACATAAAATTTATAGCCATACTTTTAAGTATGGGTTTTATAACAAAATAATTTTCTTTAATACAGGCGATTGACATGAAGTCTAAACGCAGACCTAAATGGTCATGGAAATTATGTTTATAGTAAAATCTAGCAGTAGTAAGTTTGCATTATAGATTAAGATTGAGTTTTGGCCTTTAACTCAACTCTTAGAGGCGATTAATTTACATTAAATATATATGTTATACAAAAATATTGTTATATATTTTGAATAGATGGGCAAAAAAAAAGGACCACCAAAAACTTTGATGATCCTTATCAATTTTTAAATAAGTTTTGATTTGCTACTTACTCAATAAAATCTTTTCTGTGGCTAGTTTTATGCCATCTTTATAAAAGCTAATGAAATATAATCCATTATCATAATCATCAAAGCTAATAAGTGGTTTGTCATTAGCACTTAAAACAACTGGTATTCTATCCATTTCTCTTCCAGATATATCCGTAATTACAATATTGGCATCTAACATTTCATCCACGTTAAACCTGATATTGACATCGCCTCTACTTGGATTTGGATATGAGGTAAGTATACCTTCTACATCAAACAAATCAACTACTTCTAATTCATTAGCGTTTCTGCTAGATGAATTTCCATTTCTATACAAGAATGGATTAAGCGTAAATGACTTCCAGTCACTCCAATGACTCCATTCAATATATTCGTCTTCCAAACAATCAGCCTGAACTCTAAACTCATACGTTAAGAATGGAAATAAATGATTTGTTCTAAATGAATTAGTATGAACCACTCTTGTTACCGTAGCTCCAAACAAATTGTATTTCAATCTCCCTTGTACAGTATAAGAATAACCATTTGGAACAGCATCCCATCCTAAAGTGGCTTGTGTAAATGTAATATCAGTTGCATAAAGATTTTCAGGATCTTCACAGATAATATTACAATCCTCTTCCAATACAATAATCGTAGTGATAGTAGAATCGCAACCTGTTGATGATGTAAAATGAACTACGATAGGATCGAACGGCATCGGATTACATGTATATAAGAATACAGTATCACTATAGCCATCTACCAAAGAAGTTATAGTTGTAACTATACTATCACATCCATTGGAAGCTGTTAGTATTTCACTAACTGTTCCTGTATCAGATGCTAAACAGCTTTCTTTGTCAACAATAACTTCATAGCTTTCTAAAAGTGTTGTTATTGTGGTTATAACACTATCACAACCGTCGACAGTTTTTAAAGTATCAATGGTAACACCTACAAATTGTGGATCACAAGTCGTTTCGGTAAACTCTTGTTGATAGCTAGGCAATAACACAGGAGCTGTTATAACAATACTATCACAGCCATTATTTGCCGTTAAAGTGTCAATTGATACTTCTGTCAAACTTTCATCACAAACACCAGGAGTTAAGGTAGTAACATAACTTTCCAAAAGAGTGGTAAATGTTGTCACTACACTATCGCAGCCACCTTCATTTGTTAAGCTATCTATTGATGTTCCAACTTGATTAGGATCACAAGAAGTAGCATAAACTGTAACATTAGAAGGTTCACAGCATTCAACACATACAAAAACACTATCCGTTCCACAATTTGGCTCATTTACATTAGTTAAATAGAACCATTGGCAACCAGCAGAAATATCTTGAATCAAAGTTCCATTACTGGTAATACCGCTATTGTAAACTATTGATGCTAAAGCTCCAATCTGCGGACTGAAAATATTAAGTGCTCCATAGTTGGCACTGCTGTTTGGAAATCCACCGGTTATTCTATCTCCATCTTCAACGGCCCATTGTCCATTTGGATTGAGATTTTGCATATAAGCTGCTAACTCTTCAAATGTGGAGTAAGTGAAGTTTGGATTCACAACATCAACTCCATTAATGAACCATTCTAACAATATATGTGGATCACCTCCATAAGTAGGAGTGGTAGCGCCAATGGCAGTACTAAAGTCATATCCACCAATTGTGTCGAAATCACAAGCGCCAGGCAATTCAATGTATAAATCATCATTTATGACTAATTCATAATTATTAATGAAATCAATGAATGATATAGGCAAGCAATATTCCGCAGTTTGCGATATTGGATCGCATTGTAAAGTAACAGTATCCGGAAGTTCTAAATCGCACGGATCGCCAATTAATGTGGTAATAATTGTAATGATACTATCACATCCATTTGATGCGATAAATGAGTCTATCTCAATGCCAACTTCATTAGGATTTGATGTGGTTAGCTCTATGGTTTCAGAATAGCTTTCCAACAAACTGGTATAAGTCGTCACCGTGCTATCACAACCATATTGATTAGTTAAAACAACCACACTAATTCCTGTGTCTGCCGGATTACAACTTGCTGCTTGCACGGTCACTTCATCAGAAGGCAATAGCGTAGTGGTTGTGGTAACCGTACTATCACAACCTGTTGAAGCCGTTAATTGCTGAACATCCACTCCAACATTTGCAGGGTCGCATGTTTGGGCAGATAGCTGAATATCGTAAGCGTCCAACAAGCTGGTATAGGTCGTCACCGTGCTATCACAACCATATTGATTGGTTAAAACAATTACACTAATTCCTGTGTCTGCCGGATTACAACTTGCTGCTTGAATGGTTACATTATCTGAAGGCAATAATGATACAGTTGTAGTTACTATTGAATCGCAACTTCCTGTAACACTTAAAAAAGTATCAATGGTTACTCCAACTTGACTTGGATTACAGGTAGTTAACGCTATATATACTTGGTCGCATTCGGTGGGAACACATTCAGTTGATCCGGGAGCACTTGTGTAGCCTGGAGGGCAATTAATGCATTGATCTCCATTAGCACTGTAGGTTCCAGCCGGACAAGTTTCACAAGCAGATTGATCTTGATTTGGTGCAGAGCCAGGTGGGCAAGCATTACAAAATGCTGAACCTTCATTACTAGCAGTTCCTGCAGCACAAGGGATACAAGGTCCTCCATCACCGTTACTATAGGTTCCAGCAGGGCATGTTTCACATGTAGTTTGATCGGCACTAGCTTGTGTACCAGCTGGACAAAATGCACATTCAGTTGCACCTGCGACAGTACTTACTGTTCCTGATGGACACGTAGTACAACCATTAGAATTCGCATTGCTGTAGGTTCCGGGTTGACAATCATTACAAGTAGTTTGATCTTGACTGGCTTCCGAACCTGCCAGACATTCGCTACAAGATTGTGATCCTGCGTTACTTACAGTTCCCGGAGCACAAGGCAAACATGGCTGTCCATTACCGGGGCTATAAGTGCCTGCCGGACATTCCTCGCAGACAGTTTGATCGGCACTAGCTTGTGTACCAGCTGGACAAAATGCACATTCAGTTGCTCCAGATTCTGTACTCACTGTACCGGATGGACAAGTGGTACATCCATTGGTATTGGCGTTGCTGTAGGTGCCGGGTTGACAATCATTACATGTTGTTTGATCTTGACTGGCTTCTGAACCTGCCGGACATTCGCTACAAGATTGTGATCCTACGTTACTTACAGTTCCCGGAGCACAAGGCAAACATGGCTGTCCATTACCTGGGCTATAAGTGCCTGCCGGACATTCCTCGCAGACAGTTTGATCGGCACTAGCTTGTGTACCAGCTGGACAAAATGCACATTCAGTTGCACCTGCGACAGTACTTACGGTTCCTGATGGACACGTAGTACAACCATTAGAATTCGCGTTGCTGTAAGTTCCCGGTTGACAATTATTACATGTCGTTTGATCTTGACTGGCTTCTGAACCTGCTGGACATTCACTACAAGATTGTGCTCCGGCATTACTTACCGTCCCCGGTGCACAAGGCACACAAGGTTGTCCATTGCCTGGGCTATAAGTGCCAGCAGGACATTCCTCGCAGACCGTTTGATCGGCACTTGGTTGTGTCCCCGGACCGCAAATTGTACATTCTGTGGCAGCAGGTTGACTAACCGATCCTTCTGCACAGTCGATGCATTCTGTTTGACCAGATTGTCCTTGAGAGGTCCCGGCTGCACAGTCTTGGCATTCAGCTGCGCCGGTTATATTGCTAAATTTCCCCGGAGGGCAAGCATCACAACTGGTTTGGCCTATGGTATCTTGGTAAAATCCAGCTTGACATTCCACACACTCTACAGCACCTTCAATGGCACTAAATGTACCAACAGGACATGAAACACATTCTGTTTGACCTTCTGCTCCTTGAGAAGTTCCGGCTTCGCATAAAGTACATTCTTCGGCACCGGAATTGTCGCTAAATGATCCTGCTGGGCATGGAATACTTGAATAAGTACCACCCGGACAATAAGTTCCCGGAGGACAAATAGTAGAAACGCAGATAATGGTATCAAAGTAATGACCCACCGGTGCAGTATAATATTCTATTGTAACATTTGCCGAACAGGTATCACTATTTAGAAAATTGTCTCGAACATTTAATATAACTGTGTTAATACCTACATCACTACAGGTGAAAAATGCATTGTCTAAAAAGATACTTGCAACGTGACAGTTATCTGTACTTCCATTATCAATGGCATTCGCATTAACATTAACAGTTCCGTTTGAATTTAACTGCACAGTAATGGGTTGACATATAGCTTCAGGGGCAGTTGTATCAGCTTGAGTAATAGTGACGATTAATGAATCGCAAAAGTCATTAGTTATGAAGGAATCCAATTCAATGCCTACTTCAGATGGAACACAAGCTTCTGCATAAATGGTATCTCTTATCACACAACCAATAACGCACAATCCAAATTCACTTCCTTCTTCTGAACCTCTGCTAAAAACTCTTATATAAATGTTTTCACCTATTAATGAATTGTCTATTATTTCGTATTCATCTGTACCACCTTGTAAGCAAGCAATTTGGGTGAAGTTGCCACAAGACCCGGAATATGCTGCAAATTCATGGTTGTTTCCTCCCGGTAAATCATTTAGTTGTATCGTCATTTCACCATTACCCGGCATTTTAGCTGTAAACCAGACATCCCCTCCATTATAAAATCCACATGAAGGATTTACCGCAATAGAAGTGGCCTCAGCCGTGGCATATTGATTGGTAAATGTATCTTCATCACAGTAAACATTGACTTGTAAATTAATAGCACTTGCACAATTATTGTTGATTGGAACAGGAGGTTCCCATAGACATATAGTGAAATTGCCACCTTCTTCATTTGATCGACCAAAAACTCGAATAAATATAGTTTGGTCAGCCAAGCTTAGGTCAGATATAGTGTTCGCATCATCTATGGACTCACAAAATATTTCAGTTAATGTTCCACAGGATCCACTGTATAATGAATAACTTTGATTTTCATTATCAACGTCATTTATTTCAAATCGAAGATTACCGGATGTAGGCATGACAAATGAAAACCAAACATCGCCACTTTGTGCACCACTTGCAGAATTATAAAATCCGCAAGACGGATTAGGAGCTGTTGTTACAAAATTTTCTGCAGCGTTTTGATTAGTGAAAGTATCTGTAATAGAACAACTAGCTCCAACTGGCAAAGAAATTGCCGTACTACAATCTTGATTGTCTGGAGTTTCAACTTCGTATAAACATATTGTGAACATGCCCCCTTCTTCATTTGACCTACCAAAGACCCTAACAAAAATTGATTGTCCGGCCAAACTTAAAACAGATATTGTATTCCCAACATCTAAGGCATCACAGAATATTTGGGTTAATGTGCCGCACGATCCACTATATAATGTATAACTCTGATTTACATTATCCACGTCATCAACTTCAATACGAACATTTCCAGATGTAGGCATAACAAATGAAAACCAAACATCACCACTTTGTGCACCACTAGCTGGATTATAGAATCCACAAGTTGGATTAGGAGCTGTTGTAATGAAATTATCTGCAGCGTTTTGATTTGAGAAAGTGTCCGCTATTATGCAATTTGCTCCAACTTGCAATGGAATCGCCGTGCTACAATCCTGATTATCAGGAGTTTCAACTTCGTACAAACATATTATGAACATACCACCTTCTTCATTTGATCTACCAAAAACTCTAACAAAAACTGTTTGTCCAGCCAAACTTGGATCAGATATAGTATTTCCAACATCTAATGCATCACAGAATATTTGGGTTAATGTGTCGCACGATCCACTATATAATGCATAACTCTGATTTACATTATCAACATCATCAACTTCAATGCGAACATTACCTGAGTTAGGCATTACAAAAGAAAACCATACATCTCCACTTTGTTCCCCGCTTGCAGAATTGTAGAAGCCACAGTTTGGATTGGGAGCCGTTGTAATAAAGTCATCTGCTGCATTTTGATTTGAAAAAGTATCAGTTACAACACAGTTACTATTTACGTTTAAAGGAATTGCTGTACTACAATCTTGATTATTTGGTGTTTCTACCTCGTATAAGCAAATTGTAAAATCGCCTCCATTTGCATTGGCTCTACCAAATACGCGAATGTAAATAGTTTGTCCTGCTAAAGCAGGCTTTGATAGAGTATTTCCAACATCTATAGCATCGCAAAATATTTGCGTAAATGATCCACATGATCCGCTATACAATGAATAACTCTGATTTACATTATCGACATTGTCAATTTCCAATCTAACGTTACCAGAATTCGGAAGTGTAAATCTAAACCACACATCTCCACCTTGATAAAAGCCACATGTTGGATTCGCAGCAACAGATACATCTTCGGATGTTGCCCCTATATTGCTATAATTATCAAGTATGCAACTTGAATTAACAGCTAAAACAGTGGCATTCGCACAATTGTCATTCACTTGAGAATAAACAAATTGGCTAAAACATAAAATTAATAAAGGAAGTAAAACTCTTTTCATTTTGACGTTTTTTTGGTCGTAAATAGAATTGTGCTCAAAGAACACTTTACATAATAATCAAATATCTTACTTCACTTGAATAATTTTCTCATCCAAATGGGTGATATTGCAATTCCAATAAATTTAGGGGCACTGGTCGAATCCTATTAATTGAATATAGAATCTCCATATTAATTAATATACGATGAATCTACAAAACTGAACTGGTAATTCAAATTGGTTGTTCACTAAATTTAAGAAGTTAGCTTTATTAGTAAATTTTCTTGCAACATCATTGCAGCATTTTTGTTTTATATTTGGCATCGAATGAAATATTTAGGCTTCATATTATCACTGTTTATCTTAATGCTGGTCATTGCACCTTGTTCAGATGCTGCTACATGCGAAACTGAAACAACTCAACAAACGAGCCATGGTCACGATCATTCTGAAGATAGTGAAGACAATTGTACACCATTTTGTACTTGTCAATGTTGTGGAGCATTAGTTATTGTTGCATCAATAGTGAAATACGATGATTTGAAAGAAGCTCCTTCTTTTTCTTTCTCTTTCAACTACTCTTTTAATTATGCCTTTGATTATACAAAAGGCATTTGGCATCCGCCAGTAATAAGTTAAACCATTTTATTGGGCTACCCTTGCCCTTTTAATACTACTTGGGTTTAATTTTTACAAAATAATATATACATATGTTTGATAAGATAATCGCTTATTCGGTTAAGAATAAGTTTATTATAGGGCTGTTTGTTATGGCTCTTACAATATGGGGTGTTTATTCACTTCAACAAATTCCTATTGATGCAGTTCCTGACATTACGAATAATCAGGTGCAGATAATTACAATAACGCCCACTCTGGCTACACAAGAAGTAGAGCAATTTATTACTACACCTGTGGAACTGTCCTTACAAAACCTTCAAAGAGTGAATGAGATTAGATCTATCTCTCGTTTTGGTTTGTCGGTAATTACTGTTGTTTTTGAGGAAGGATATGACATTTACTTGGCAAGGCAATTGGTTGGGGAACAAATTAGAGAGGCACAAGATGCAATACCAGAAGGTTTAGGAACTCCAGAAATGGCTCCAATTTCAACAGGCTTAGGAGAAATATATCAATATGTCGTTAGACCAGATAGTGGTTTTGAGGATAAGTATTCATCCACTGATTTGAGAACAATTCAAGATTGGATTGTAAAAAGACAGCTATCAGGTATTGAGGGCGTAGCAGAAATAAACTCTATGGGTGGTTTCTTAAAACAGTATGAAGTAGCTGTTGATCCCGATTTACTTAAATCTATGAACATTAGCATTTCAGATATATTTGAGGCGCTTGAGAAAAGTAATGAAAATACAGGAGGTGCTTATATAGAGAAAAATTCCAGTGCCTATTATATACGAGCAGAAGGTCTTGCAAAGTCTTTAGAAAACATTGGAAATATTGTTGTAACAGAAAATGGCAGTATTCCAATTCTTATTAGTGACGTTGCTACAGTACAATATGGCAAAGCACCAAGATATGGAGCTTTAGTACGAGACGGAGAAGAGGTTGTTGGCGGCAAGGTTATGATGTTTAAGGGAGCTAATTCAGCTCAAGTGACCAAACTAGTAAAGGAAAAAGTTATTCAGATTCAAAAATCATTACCAGAAGGGGTAGTTATTGAGCCTTATTTAGTGCGAGATAAGTTGGTAAAAACAGCCATGCATACTGTTCAGAAAAATTTAATCGAAGGTGGTTTAATCGTTGTATTCATATTGGTATTATTATTAGGTAATTGGCGAGCTGGTCTTATAGTAGCCTCTGTTATTCCTTTTGCTATGCTATTTGCCATATCAATGATGAATCTATTAGGCATATCTGCCAACCTAATGAGTCTTGGTGCAATAGATTTTGGTTTAATAGTAGATGGTGCGGTAATTATTGTAGAATCCATCGTCCATCGATTGCAAATAAGGCACTCAGGCAAAATGTTAACACAAGTAGAGATGGATGCCGAAGTGATTAGCTCGTCTCAAAAAATAAGAAATTCAGCAGCATTTGGAGAGATTATTATTCTTATGGTTTATATTCCAATCCTCGCATTAGTAGGAATTGAAGGCAAAATGTTCAAACCTATGGCACAGACTGTAATGCTAGCTATTACAGGTGCTTTAATTTTATCTTTAACATATGTGCCTATGATGTCGGCTCTATTTCTCAAAAAAAGGGTTTCAAATAAAAGAACCATTGCTGATAGAATTATAGATTTCTTTAATAGAGGCTATTCTCCCGTTTTAATGAAAGCACTTCAATTTAAAAGAACTTTTGTAGGAGCTACTATATTAATTTTCCTCGTCAGTGTCTTTGCTTTTACTAGGATGGGTGGCGAATTTATTCCCACGCTTGAGGAAGGTGATTTAGCATTACAACAAATCTTACCCCCTGGGAGTTCGCTCTCACAGAGTGTAGAAACAGCAAAGATGATTCAAAATAAGTTGCTAGAGGAGTTCCCTGAAATAATAGATGTGGTCGCAAATATTGGTTCAGCAGAAATTCCAACAGACCCTATGCCTGTTGAAATTGCAGATTATGTATTAGTAATGAAACCAAAAAAAGAATGGACATCAGCTAAGAACCGCCAAGAAATGTTTGAGAAGATTGAAGAATCCCTTAAAGCTATTCCAGGAGTTGGCTATGAGTTTTCTCAACCTATTCAATTACGCTTTAATGAATTAATGACTGGAACAAAAGCAGATGTTGCAATTAAACTCTTTGGGGATGATTTAGATATGCTATATAATAAAGCTAAAGAATCAGAAAAAATAATCAAAGAGATTGAGGGAGTTGGTACTGTGAATGTAGAACAAACTATTGGAATGCCACAAATTGTAATATCATACAATTATGATAAAATGGCTCAATATGGTTTACATATCAAGGAAGTAAATCAAGTGATTCGTTCAGCCTTTGCTGGAGAAAAAGCTGGAATTATTTATGAAGGCGAAAAACGTTTCGATTTAATCGTTCGATTAAATGATCAATACAGACTAGGTATTGAAGATGTTGAGAATTTATTTATTACACTTAGTAATGGATCTCAAGTTCCTTTAAGTAGTGTTGCAAATATCGATTTAATTGATGCACCCATGCAAATATCAAGAGAGAACACGAATAGGCGTATTGTTATTGGTGTGAACGTTGGAAATACTGACGTTGCAACATTAGTAACAAACATTCAAGAGCAATTAGATTCAAAAGTACAATTACCAGCAGGATATTATTTTACGTATGGTGGACAGTTTGAAAACTTAAAAGCCGCTAATGCTCGTTTATCAATCGCATTGCCAATTGCATTAGCAATGATTTTTATTCTTCTGTTTTTGACATTCGGTTCTATATCCCAAGCGGCATTGATTTTTGTTGCTATTCCATTATCTGCTATTGGTGGTATATGGGCACTGCAACTAAGAGGATTGCCTTTTAGTATTTCAGCTGGTATTGGTTTCATCGCATTGTTTGGTGTGGCAGTTTTAAACGGTATAGTTTTAATTGGTTATTTCAACCAACTTAAAAAAGATGGAATTGCAGATATTAAAGAAAGAATCCTTGTAGGTACTAAAGTGCGATTGAGGCCAGTAATAATGACAGCGTCAGTTGCGTCATTAGGGTTTTTACCTATGGCACTATCTACATCAGGTGGAGCAGAAGTACAACGTCCATTAGCCACTGTAGTTATTGGAGGTTTAATTACTGCTACTTTTCTTACACTTATCATACTTCCAATCTTATATTATTGGTTAGAAAAATGGAATAGTCGTAAGGGGAATTCAGTTTCTATTTCAAAAAACGGTGCGTTATCCATTCTTTTAATATTGGGTTTATGCTTTTCAGTCAATGCGCAGCAACAATCAATTAGTTTAGATAGTGCTATTAGTGAAGCAATTAGTAATCATCCCAATATTAAGGCAGCTAATTTAAAGATTGAAAAGAGCCAATCTCTTCAAAATTTGAAGTATAAGCCGGGAACAACAGATATTTCTTATGCTGGAGATGGTCTATTTAAAGAAAATGGAAACCGTGTTAATGAAATTGGGGTTACACAAAATTTTGTTAGTCCTAAAATAACAAAATCCAATAATGCATTACAAAATGAAATTGTTAAGCAAAATAGTTATGCGCAACAGCTTACAATAAGTGAGTTAACGTGGAATGTAAGACAGCTATATTTTGAGATTCAATATAAAAAGGAATTGAAGAACTTATATGTAAACCTATTGGAGACATATACTGATTATTATAATAAAGCGGAAGTAAGGCTAAATGTTGGAGCAACCAATGGAATGGAGGCATTAACATTAAAGGCAAAACTTAATGAATTAGAACTCCTTATGAAGCAAGTTGAAACTGAAATCAATAACTTGGAAAAGGAATTTCAGTTGTTACTCAATACAGAAGAACTAGTAACAACTGGAGATACTTTAAGTGTTCCTGTTTTCACAACTTCCACCGATAATTCTTTAAATATTTGGTTAAATCAAAGCAAACAAAATATTGCTATTGAACAGGCAAAAGTGGATGTGCTAAAGGCAGATTTAAAACCAAGCTTTAGCATTGGATATGCAGCACAAAAATATTTTGAAGGAGGATGGTTGAGTGGGGTTCAAGGTGGTGTTTCAATTCCACTTTTCAATGGACAAACGAAAAAGAGAATAACAGCACAAAGAATTGAAATTGAAATTGCCAATTATCAGTATGAAGGAAAAGCGTTAGCTATTGATCAACAATTGCTAAAGGCTCAAAATGCAATCCTATTATATTATGAAGGAGTAAGTTTCTACAAAGATCAATTACAGACCATAAATCCTGAAATTGTTAGAATTACTCAATTGAATTATAAAGCTGGTGAAATTTCCTATCTCGAATTATTAAACACACTTCAGTTAATGGCAACCAATAATCGAAATTACTTAGAACAAGTATTGGCATACAACAAAGCAATATCAGACTATCAGTTTCTTACAAACAAATAAAAAAAATGAAAATGAAAAATAATATAAAATACATCATAGCCATATTTACAGTAACATTTTTTCTTGCTTCGTGTGGTACAAATCATGCTGAAGACGACGGACATGATCATAGTAATAAAACAGAAAATCATTCAGATGGAGATGGACACGATCACAATGAGAAAGCTCATTCAGATGAAGATGGGCATGATCATGGTGAGCAGGAAGAGCATGGAGAACATGAGGAAGAAGGTTTGCACTTAACAAAAGAGCAAATAAAAACTATTGGTTTAGAATTTGGTGACGTTTCAGAACTTAAGGTAAATGATTTTATAAAAGCAACAGGGACATTGGGCTTGCCACCAAATGCCTATTCTTCTGTTACTGCAAAAGCAGCAGGTATTATTAATGGGCATAAGAAATTCATAGAAGGTAATTATATCAAAAAGGGTGAAATTATTGCACATATAGAAAACCCAGAATTTATTATTAAGCAACAGGAATATCTAGAAACAAAAGCACAATTGAATTTAAAAAAATTGGATCTAGATAGACAAACTGCATTAATTGATGCTAATGCCGGTGTATCAAAAAATCTTCAAAATGTAGAGACTGAAGTAGAAATTTTAGAAGCTAAATCAATGAGTCTATCTAAACAACTTTCTTATTTAGGCATTTCAACAAACGACTTGTCACCAAATTCAATCACTCAGCAAATAGCCATAACTGCACCTATGAGCGGCTATATTTCAAGTATAAACATACACAATGGAATGTACGCTCAACCGATGGTTTCATTAATGGAAATAATATCAGAAAGCCATTTACATTTAGAATTAGATGTTTTTGAAAGAAATATTGGCGATGTCAAGGTTGGTCAGAAAATAAGTTACATTGTACCTGCATTAGGCAATGCTAAATATGACGGAGAAGTAAGTATTATAGGAAAAGAATTCGATCCAAAATCTAAAACAGTTCGAATTCATGGGCATTTAGAAGGTGTAAAACCCACATTTATAAAAGATTTGTTTATTAATGCTAAAATTTGGCTCAATGATATTACTGCCAATGCTATTCCAGAAGCATCTGTTATAAAAGATGGATCTGACTCTTTTATTTATGTTGCTAAAGATGAAAAAGAGTTAGAAGAGATTGCGTTTACAAAAGTTATGGTTATACCTGGTGCCACAAATAATGGATTTACAGCAATAAAACTTTTAAGTGAAATACCTGATGGAATGAAAATAGTTACAAAAGGGGCTTATTATGTGTATGCGCAATCTAAAGCTGGTGAATTAGAACATGAACATTAACTGATAATGCTATTTATAGAATAGTAGACATTTAAAAAATTCTAAAAATAATTTAAGATGAAAGAAATAAAAGCATTTATTAAACCATCCAGAGTCAATTATGTAGTAGAAGCTTTGAAGGCTGCTGGCTTTGTAAGTATGACACTTTCTAAAGGAGAAGGTACTGGTGCACATGAACAAATAGATGCAAAACTTGATTTGGAATTTCTAATTACGGACAGTTTGGTAGTAAAACTAGAATTGGTTTGTAATAACGAAGAATCCGAAAAGGTAATGCATCTAATTTTTGAGAATGCTCGCTCCTCTGGTTCAGGTGATGGTATTATTTACGTTACAAATATTGAAGACGCTTTCTATATTAAGACAGGTAAATCTCTTAAGCGATATGACTTTTAAGAATCCTAAAACATAAGCAGATGAGAAGTATTATCCTATTTTTTTTTATAACCTTTTGCAACCTAATCGATGTGTCGACTCAAAATCCTTATAGAAGTGTTGAAGGACATATTGTTATATCTAGCACTTACTGTGGAGAAACAGTATTGGCTGAAAGCCATCAACTCAACTTGTTTTTGGATTATTCATCTAAAAAATTTAGTGGAAAACTAGACTTAAAAACTCTTGATACAGGCATTGATTCTCTTAATATTTTATTAGATTCTTTAATGACTAAACAAATTTTATTTTATGGTTTCATTCCTGATGATGATTTTATTGATTGGGAACATTTGGTACGTGAATTTGCTATTCCTGTCACACTTGAAATTAATGGAGAAAGATTGATTCAAACTTTAAATATTGCTCTAAATCATTTTAATAATAGCAATAATTTTGCATGTCTTTTATCTGGAGTTATGGAATTGGATATATCTAATATGGAAAACCAAATTAAAGGATTAGATAACAAAATTGAAGTGAATTTCACTCAAGTATTAATGAGAAAAGATAAACATTAAAGAAAAAACAAACAGAAATATGTCCTAATTTTTAACAATCAAATAGATGATTATTCGAATATGATCGAAGAACAGAAACAAGCTATAAGGTACTACAATAAATTTTCACGGTATTATGACTGGCTGTCGCCAAAATTATACTATGACAAAGCAAGGACTTTTGCAATTAAGCAATTAGATCTTAAGCCTGAGGAAACTTTATTAAATCTCCCTTGTGGGACAGGACAAAATTTTGAATATTTTCAGCAATATTTAAAAAATACAGGAACAGTCATAGGTATAGACCTTTCAGATGGAATGATTTCACAAGCCAAAAAGAAAATGGCTGAAAACAATTGGACAAATGTCAAAATTTTGAAAGGAAATGCAACAAATATCACGAAAGATTGGATAGCAGAAAATGTATCCCCTTCTGTCGAAATAGATGCTGTATTGTGCGATCTAGGATTGTCAGGTTTTCCGCAATGGGAAAGCGTAATTGACAACATGATATCTATCCTAAAGCCAAACGGCAAAATTGTTATAATGGATTGGTACATTCCTAAATTCACATTCAGGGGGTTATTTATAAAATGGATTGGGAAAGGAGAAGTTGATAGACCTATTTATCAATATTTAGAAACCAAGACTGCTAGTTTTTCAGTGAATAACACTTTTAATAGAGGTGGAGTATTTGTAGCATCTGGAATAAAAAAATGACAAAATGAAGAAAAAAAAGCATATTCACACATACGATAATCATGGCAACATGACCTGTTGTTCCTTGGAAGAAAAGATTGATAAAAAAACCGATCCTCAATTACTTTCAAAAAAGGATGAGAATCATAAAGAAGATAAACACGACCACGATCATGGTAGCAACTATTGGCCAGTGCTCATAAGTTTTGCTTTATTGGTATTGGGTTTAATCTTAGAATATCTTGTAAATGCTCCATTCTTTAAAGACTATGTTAAAATTGCATGGTATGTAGCGGCCTATCTTCCTGTTGGATTACCGGTATTAAAGGAAGCTATAATTGCCATTAAAAAAGGCGAAATATTTACCGAATTTTTCTTAATGACAATTGCCACTATTGGCGCCATGGCTATTGGCGAATATCCAGAAGGTGTAGCCGTAATGTTGTTTTACACGGTGGGTGAATTGTTTCAAGCTGCTGCTGTAAAAAAAGCTAAGAATAATGTCAAAGCTTTATTAGATGTTAGAGCAAAAATTGCTTCGGTTTGGCGAAATGATAGCTTTAGTGAAGTGCAACCTGAGCAAGTGCAAATTGGCGAAACTATTCAAGTGAAAGTAGGTGAAAAAGTGCCTTTAGATGGAATTTTATTATCCGAAAAAGCATCCTTAAATACAGCTGCATTAACAGGAGAAAGCAAGCCACAAACGATTAGAACTGACGAAAAAATTATGGCTGGATCAATCAACTTAGAAGGTGTAATTGAGCTTAAAGTTGAAAAATTATTCCATGATAGTTCGATTGCAAGAATATTAGAATTGGTTCAAAATGCTACATCAAAAAAATCTAAAACAGAATTATTAATTAGAAGATTGGCTAAAATTTACACTCCAATTGTAGTCTATTTGGCTATTGCCATCTGCTTTATTCCTTACTTTTTTGTAGCGGAATATGTCTTTTCTGATTGGCTGTATCGAGCCTTAATATTTTTGGTAATTTCTTGCCCTTGTGCTTTGGTGATTTCTATTCCATTAGGTTATTTTGGCGGTTTAGGTGCAGCCTCTAAAAATGGCATTTTATTCAAGGGTGCCACCTTCTTGGATCAAATTACCAAGGTAAATACTTTGGTGATGGACAAAACTGGTACACTTACTAAAGGTGTTTTTAAAATTAAAGAAATCAAAGTGCTTAATAGTTTATCAGAAGTAGATTTTATGAAAGCACTAATGGCAATTGAATCCAAATCAACACACCCAATAGCCAAAGCTATTTTAGAATATGATAACAATATTGAGATTGAAGAACCTAGCAATGTTGAGGAAATTGCAGGCAAAGGGTTAAAAGGCCAAATAGGAACATACCATCTTTTGGCTGGGAATAAAAAATTAATGGATGAGTTTAAAATTGAAGTTCCAAGTGATGTAAGCGAAATTATAGAAAGTATTGTTTTGGTTGCAATGAATCAGGAATTTGCTGGCTATGTCATCATCGCAGACGAATTAAAGGAAGGTGCTAATCAAACGATTAACAGATTGAAATCAATAGGTGTCAATCAGTTGGTGATGTTATCTGGAGATAAAGATTCCATTACTCAAAAAGTGGCAACTGAGTTAAATATTAATCAAGCAAAAGGCGGATTATTACCAGAAGACAAGTTAAAAGAAGTTGAAAATATTCAACAAGACAAAAGTAGAGTAGTGGCGTTTGTTGGAGATGGCATCAACGATGCACCCGTTTTAGCCGTTAGTGAAATAGGCATTGCTATGGGAGGATTAGGAAGCGATGTGGCCATAGAAACCGCTGACATAGTCATCCAAACCGATCAAATCTCAAAAATTGTAACGGCGATCAATATTGGGAAATCAACGCAAAAAATTATTTGGCAAAACATTGGTTTAGCATTTGGAGTTAAAATATTAGTATTGATTTTAGGCGCTTTTGGTTTAGCTACAATGTGGGAAGCAGTTTTTGCTGATGTCGGTGTGGCCTTATTAGCCATTTTAAATGCAGTGAGATTACAGCGAATGGAATGGAAATGGGAACATTTTACTAATGATTTGTAAAATATATTTTATAAAACTAGTCACTATAGTTTACATCACTCATATCGAGATTACTTTTTAAAAAACACATTGCATTTAGTTCGTTTTTATTTTTTAAGTTTACAACATATTAATTACAATTAATATTTAACCTAAATTGAAGCGATTCCAAAAGCTATGAAGTCTTGCTATTTTCTATTTATTTTCTGCTCGTTTTTTTTATTCTCCCAAGGTCAAACTCATATTCAATTTGCCAACCATACCAATCTCGCTTTTGATTTTGAAATTACCAGCACGGAAGGCAATACAGAGGCAATCACTCAATCTCAAACCCATGTCATTCCATGGGAGTCTTGCAATCATCACGATCTTGGAGATCAAATAGAAGCAATTCTTTTAGGAATTTTGTTTAATGAATCTATTAAGCATACAGAAGATAAATACATCCTAAAACTTGACCGAAATAAAAATGGAAACCCCGCAGATGCATTTAAAGTAAGCGTAGGCGTGTCGCATAATTCTATTCAATTGTTTACAATTTTAGCTGAACAAAAGGCGGATGGTGCATTCATTTATAACTTACAGTATGGCGATAATGCTTTAGATCAAGCAGCCGGTTATCTTTTAGTTGATAATACAGGTAATGATCCTCATGTTGCCAATCAAGTAGTAGATATAAATGGTGTTGATTATAAAATTGTTTATGGGACGTATAACAAACCTAATGATGGAACTGAAAATGTAATCTACTCCATAAGTGAATTACATCCTGATAATGAGAGGCAGAGCACACCTGACGCTAGCGACCTGGAAGACAAAACGGTACTGAATGTTTGGACCTTCAATCCAGGTATGCTAAAGCCATTAAATTTTAATGATAATGAGGAAAATGAAAGAACCAAAGTGTTCCATTTAGGTATTCCTGATAATATGGATATTGTTTTCCTTCAAGAAATGTTTGAATTAAATTTAGCGGATAGAATTTTGGATAGCCTATCTGATAAATATCCTTATTATACCACTAGGCATAATTCACCTGTAATACCCGGTTTATCAAAAGAAGGTGGGGTTCGAATTTTAAGTAAACATCCCATTTTGGAAACCGCCGATGTTTCATTCCATGAAAATGGTTCTGTCCCGGATGATATTATTGGTGCAATGGCAAATAAAGGGGTCAAATATGCTAAAATTGATAAGCTGGGACAAATTG
The DNA here is from genome assembly GCA_041393015.1 of Chitinophagales bacterium. GTDB lineage: Bacteria > Bacteroidota > Bacteroidia > Chitinophagales > JADIYW01 > JAGQYH01. The sequence goes on from JAWKKV010000002.1 coordinate 80,324, forward strand.
TACATGCTTTTGGAGTCCATACTGGTATCAGACCAAGTGATTTATATATTATGGGCAAATTTGTATCAGAAATGCATATGAAAAAGGATGACATCGTAGTAATGGCGGGTGACTATAATGTTGATTTGTATGAGGAAATTGATGATGCTTATCAATTAATGTTAGATACTTTAAACGCACTAGAACCTACATTAGTAACGCTTACTTATGATGCGCCCTATCGGGGAACATATTGGGGAATTACTCACTATCAAGATGGGAAATATGATAATCGTCAATTTTTAGATTATATATTGGCTTCACATAAATTCAAAGCGCCATTAGAGTATTATAATTTAACACAGGTCGCCCGTGTCAACAACGACGATAAGGATTTTTGGGGCGTTTTTGATTTAGGTGATCATAACCCGGTGTATTCCAGAATGATTTTTCCCAATTTATCTTTAGAGGCCACAGATAGTTTGGCATGCGAAGAAGATTTTTTACAAATTAGTTCATCCATCAACTTTCCATACGATAGTTTAGTTTGGCATTTCAATAATGAGCGTTTGGGTCAAATAGGAGAAAGTCTTGTTATTGATAATTTTCAAACGAACAATTGGGGAAAGTATACGGCCAAAGCGTATTATCATTATTTACCGGATACATCGATCAACAACACAAATGATACTGTTGTGCTTAGAGGCGAATATATTGCACCTCCGTTAAGAGTTTTGTCAGTGGATCAAAGTGTTACCATAGCTCCAAATCCAGATTTGTGTGATACAACTATAACATCTGTTACGCATTACGAAGCATCTAAATTCAAATTATATCCTAATCCGACTTCAAGTAAATTAACGATTGAAAGTGACTTTCATTCTTCTAAAACTTGGATTGTAGAAATGTATAATAGTGCAGGAGAGATAGTTTTTAACTTAGAAACAAACGATTTAGCGAATATAAAACTGCCTACATTATCCAATGGCATTTATACGCTTTCACTTTTGGATAAGGAAGGAAAAAAATATAGCAAGTTATTGGTTATTCAATAAAACAACCTAAAACAACCTTTTATCCCAAAAGTAATCTTCGAGTCTAACCAGTTTAACATTACTTTTAAAATCGGGATGGCTGGTATTGATGATGTAGTTGTATTCTAAAGGAATAATAACGGAAGGCACTTTTAAAACTAAAGATTCATCAGATTGATACCATTTCGCACCGGCTTTTTGTAAGGCAGCATAAGCAGTCGCTTGTCGCCAATCTTTTGGTAAGTCATCAATTTTAAGTTGAGTGTACAAACTATCATTATCTGCAATAGAAATCACCATAATCTTGTACTGAAAATCAGCTTGAATAGACGCTCTGTGCACTACTAATTCCAAAGTAGCTAGCGATCTTGAACTGCCGGTATACAAAACAAACTGATGATCGTAATTCCATCTATTCGCAGCACCCGAAGCCGTTAAAGCTTTAGCATATTTTTCAGATGAAATTCTAAATACTTCCATTTATATACTTTCCGATTTTGCGAAATTTTTGAGCATCAAATAATTGAAGCAATCTGTTGGGTTTAAGGATAATTTTTCCGCGGGAAAAATTTACTTGAAAATTGAGCCTGCTTGACGTAGGCAGGTCTTGAGTCTTGAATTTGAATCTTGTCTACGCGTTATCACCGTATTCAATGCCAGTCAAACGATTATCAATAAATTTGATGCCACTAATGGTATTCAAATAGTCAATAGGTTTTCTTTGGCCTAAAAAGAAATTTTCGTGCTCTAACCATCTGTTAAAACTCTCTTTATTCCCAAACACTTCAATGCCATGTTTGATAAGCGACAGCAACATAATAGTGTGTTCTTGGAGATCAGCTTTTAAAGCTGCTTTAGAATTTTTGTACGTTCTAAATGTTTTTACATTTAAGTTGTAAGATGCCGAAAGTTTCTCATCGCTGAGGTCAGAAACCTTTTTCACCAGTTGAAGATGAGAGGAATTGATATTACTTTGTTTGATTAAGTTCAATACCTCAAACGTGCTTATACTGGCGGGTATACTGTCTAATATTTTAGCTTCACTAGTACTCATATTTCAAAGATAGGTAATTTTACCTATTTAAACGTGACTTTTTACCTTTTTGTTGCTGTTGAAATAGAAATTTTGAAATATACGTAATCGCAGAAGCGAGGGCGGCTAAATCACGGCAGCTTGCATGGCAAAAATGCGTGGGGCGATTGATTTAGCTTGCCTTTTGTTTCTCCAGAGTGAAACGTGGGATGGGCTAAGAAAAAGAAAAGAATAAAAAGAATTATGAAAAAGGGATAAGCTGTTAACCTAAAATACATTTTTGGAATACTCCAAAATTGAGCAAATCAGAATCGAAACTAGTTTATCGTTTCCTAGCCCATTCAGCCATCTTATCCAAATTGCCTTCTTCCTTTACCATAAAAGCATTATGGCGAGTATCATAAATATAAGCCGCCATTAAAGCCGCCATTTTTTCATTTTTATCTTCATGTAGGGAAGGAGTCCAGTATTGATCGACAAATTTAGTACTGAAGTTTCCGGTAATAAATGACGGATGTTTCATCACATACTTTCCAAAAGGCAAAGTAGTTTTTACACCTTCAATTTTATAATGATCAATCGCTTGAATCATTTTTTTGATAGCAGCTTCTCTAGTAGGCGCATGTACTACCAATTTTGCCAACATTGGATCGTAATAGATAGGAATATCCATCCCTTCCGAATAACCATTATCTACTCTAATACCATCGCCTTCTGGTAATTGATAAACTTCTAATTTTCCAATATCCGGTAAAAAATTATTGGTTGGATCTTCGGCGTATACTCTTAGTTCAATCGCATGGCCATTTATTTCTAAGTCATCTTGCGTAAAGGAAATAGGCTTGCCCTCTGCAATATGAATTTGTTCTTTCACCAAATCTCTTCCAGAAATCATCTCTGTCACCGGATGTTCAACTTGCAAACGAGTATTCATTTCAAGAAAGAAGAAATCATTATGTTCATCCATGATAAACTCTACGGTTCCAGCACCTACATAATTACAAGCTCTTGCTACATTGATGGCTGCTTCTCCCAATTGTTTTCTAATTTCAGGTGTCACCACTGCAGAAGGAGCTTCTTCCACAACTTTTTGATGTCTTCTTTGAATAGAACATTCCCGCTCAAACAAATAAACAATATTGCCATGTGTATCTCCTAATACTTGAATTTCAATATGTCTAGAAGTGCCAATGTAACGCTCAATAAAGACAGAACCATCCCCAAAGGCAGAAGTAGCTTCGCTCACGGCACGTTTCATTTGTTCTTCAAAATCGGTTGCCTTTTCTACAATTCTCATTCCTTTTCCACCACCACCGGCAGAAGCTTTAATAAGAATTGGAAAACCAATTTCAGCGGCAATCTTTTTAGCTTTTTCAATATCACTAATGGCTTCGTCAGTTCCTGGCACTAATGGCACATTGTAAGCACCAACAGCTTTTTTAGCTGCTAATTTGCTGCCCATCACTTCCATTGATTCTGGTGATGGACCAATAAATCGAATGCCACTTTTCTCTACTTTTCTAGCAAAATCTGCATTTTCTGAAAGGAAACCATAACCGGGATGTATACCATCAACGCCTAATGATTTGGCAATTTCAATAATCTTGTCACCATTTAAATAAGATTGAGAAGATGGTGCAGGACCAACACAAACGGCTTCATCAGCATATTTAACAGGTAAGCCATTTCTATCTGCTTCTGAATAGATAGCAACGGTTTTAATTCCTAATGCTTTAGCAGATTGAATTACTCTCACTGCAATTTCCCCACGATTGGCAACAAGTATTTTTTTCATTGGATATTGATTGAATGGCAAATATAACTTTTTAGTCGTTTAAGTCATTTGTATCGTTAGCAGCGCTCAAGGTAATTTTTTAACCAGAATGTTCACTAAGGTTGTTTCACAAAGGACATTAATGTTTGTTTTCGTATTTCATTGTGCCCTTCGTGACTTCTTTGCGCCTTTTGTGGTAGATTTTTATTAGTCTTTAACGCTCAACATGTTTAAGTTTTCCTAATCAAAAAAAATTAAATCAGCACATCTGCATATCAATCAATCAGCTAATTAAATTGTTTCGTGACTTTATTGTTCTTTGATTTTTTAACTTCAATTAGGATTATACTTTCAAATTATAGAATTTCGCAGACAGTGAATACACTACAAAACATATATCATCTCTTTAAAAAGGATGTTACGATTGAATGGAGACAAAAATCAACTATTGCTTCCATGTTTGTTTATGTAATATCTACTGTGTTTGTTATTTATCTTTCTTTTAAAGGAGAATTGGAAGCCGATGTTTGGATGGCTATTTATTGGATTATTCTTTTGTTTGTCGTGGTCAACTTAACGGTAAGTGCTTTTACAGAAGAAGCCGGTCGACAGTTTTATTATATAAGATCCATTGCTTCATCAAGTGAGTTAATAGCTGCAAAAATGTTGTATAACGCTATTTATTTTGTGGTTTTATCAGGATTAACATTAGCTATTATTTCTTTGTTTTTTGGTTTTCCGGTAGAAAATGGGCAGCGATTTTTGTTAATAGCCGCTTTAGGATCAATAGGTTTAGCTAATATGTTTACCCTTTTATCAGCCATTACAGCAAAAATTAAAAATGTAGCCTTAATTGCCGTGTTGGGTTTTCCGGTAGTAATTCCATTAATATTGATTTGTATTCGACTTTCTGCTAAAGCAATGGATAGTTTTTTTGCAGTAGGTTTTTTAAAAGAAATTATGGTTTTATTGCTGTTAGATATCGTTATTGTGGCTATGTCGATGATTTTATTTACGTATCTTTGGCGCGATTAACCAACAACCATTTTAAGACAATAAAAAACTAGAAAATGATCAAAGGCTGGTGGTGGAAATTCTCAGGCGTGTTAATCTTAATTTACGTCATATGCTATGGTATGTTGGCTAAAGTACCACAACTCAATATTTTAGAAGAATCAATTCGTAATTTATTTTTTCATGTTCCTATGTGGTTTGCAATGATGTTCATGATGCTCTTATCATTGGTATATAGCATTATGTATTTAGCCAATAGTCAAGGAGAAAAAGAACTTACCAAAGGACTTTCAAAAAAGAATAGGCTTGATATATTGGCTTCACAATGGGCGACAGTTGCTTTATTATTTGGTTTTTTAGGATTGGTGACCGGCTCCATATGGGCAAGAACGACATGGAGCGCTTGGTGGGTTTTTCAAGAAGTAAAACTCAATGGCGCTGCTGCCGGTATTCTCGTATATGTCGCTTATTTTATTCTAAGAGGTGCTATTGAAGATGAAGAACAGAAAGCTAGAGTAGCTGCGGTCTATAACATCTTTGCATTTGTAATGTATATGGTTTTAATCAACGTAATTCCAAGAATTGTTGATTCTTCTTTACACCCCGGAAATGGCGGTAATCCAGGATTTAGTTCTTACGATTTAGATAGTAGTTTACGACCAATATTTTATCCTGCTGTGTTAGGTTGGATACTATTGGCAGGATGGATAGTTGATTTAAGAGTGCGAATTAAAAAAATTGAAACAAAGAACTTTTATAAGTAATCTCAATAAAATTGAGAAGGCTATCTCGACAACAATTAAAAAATCTTACGATGAAAAAAATATATTTGACATTTTTCTTGCTTAACTTTGCATTAACATTACCTTTACGCGCTCAAAATGCAGATGTTGGTGAAGTATTGCTAAAAGGCAATAAGTTATATGCTGTCATCGCTGTTCTTTTAGTAATATTTATAGGAATAGTGATTTTTTTAGTCAATATGGATCGTCGCATTAAGGCATTAGAGGAATAGTTTTTTTTATTTAAAATAAAAGAATATTTATATGTCAAATGACGGACAAAGTTTCTATCAAAATGTAGAACGTTATGTGGATGCAGCAGCAGCACATACAAAAATCCCTAAAGGATTAATTGATCAAATAAAAGCTTGTAATAGTGTTTTGCAAGTTCGATTTCCGGTAAAAATTGGAAATGAGTATAGGGTTATTGAAGCCTATAGAGTACAGCACAGTCATCACAGAGTTCCTACCAAAGGAGGAATCAGATACAGCAACTTGGTGAATCAAGATGAAGTAATGGCTTTGGCATCTTTAATGACTTACAAATGTGCCATCGTTGATGTGCCTTTTGGAGGCGCTAAAGGTGGTATTAAAATCAATCCGAAGGAGTTAACAGAGATGCAATTACAGCGAATTACAAGAAGGTATACAGCTGAATTGATTAAAAAGAATTTCATTGGTGCGGCCATTGATGTTCCAGCACCTGATATGGGAACCGGCGCTAGAGAGATGTCTTGGATTTTAGATACTTACTTAGCATTTGAGCCCGGAAATATAGATGCTTACGGTTGCGTAACCGGTAAACCGGTCTCTCAAAATGGTATTAGAGGAAGAGAAGAAGCCACCGGTAGAGGTGTCTTCTTTGGTATTCGTCAAGCGATGAGCCATAAGGACGATATGAAAGCCATTGGTTTAACAACAGGTGTTGAAGGTAAAACGGTTATCGTTCAAGGTTTTGGTAATGTAGGATTCCATTCTGCAAGAATTTTTGAAGAAGAAGGCGCTATTGTTACCGGTATTTCTGAATGGGAAGGTGGTTTGTATAATCCAAAAGGCATAAACATTCAAGCATTAAAAAAATACCAACGAGAGAAAGGGACTATTCGAGAATATCCCGATGCTCAATGGGTAGAAAATGGTGCCGACCTTTTGGAGTACGAATGTGATATTTTAATTCCAGCGGCGGTTGAAAGTGTCATCAACAAGGAAAATGCGCCTAGAATTAAAGCTAAAATAATTGGAGAAGCAGCCAACGGTCCAATCACTCCAAATGGAGATGAAATATTGCTAAAAAATGGCATTATGATTATTCCTGATCTTTATTTAAATGCCGGTGGTGTAACCGTAAGTTACTTTGAATGGTTAAAGAATTTATCTCATGTTCGTTTTGGAAGAATGGATAGAAGATTTACAGAATATTCTTATTCTAAAATTGTTGACTTAATTGAAGGCAGAACAGAGGGTAGGATCACTAAGGCTGATAGGCACGAACTAACAAGAGGTGCTGATGAGATAGATTTAGTGAGAAGTGGATTAGAAGATACCATGATCTATGCTTACGAAGACATTCGTAAAATATGGAAACGAAACAAGAACATTAAAGATTTAAGAACAGCAGCATTTGTTTTAGCCTTAGGGAAAGTAAGTGATGCTTATATGTCTATGGGTGTTTTTCCATGATTTTCTAGAAAATACAAATTATTTAAAAGGGCTTTATGCCCTTTTTTTTATGTAATGAAACGCCAGAAGTATAGGAGTAAGATTCTTGAAATTTAGCATTCAAAAACATTAATATCACTTATCTTTCATCACTATTTTAACGCCAACCACGTAAGTAATACAAGCTGAAATTAATAAAGCAGCAAAGCCAATATTTTGAGTGGGCGTTAAAGGTGCATCTAGCTTAAACATTACTAAGGAGATAATAATGGTAGGAATCACCCAAGTGATTAGAGGAAGTAGGTATTTGATTTTCACTGGTCAGATTTGAGATAAGTTATAAATGTATATAAAAAAAACTACTGAACAGATGTTATTAAAGTAACGAACATATAGTTGGGAATGACTTTGAGTAATTATAGTTGAAATTTTTATGCATTTTCATTCATATATTGAATAAATTTTTTATTTAATTTTGTTCAATGGGTAACAATTATACCACTCAATGAATATTTATTCGAACAAAAAATCATTTATTATGAAAACGAATCTATTTTTAAGCTTAATTGCACTTCTGTTTTTTGCATCCTGTTCCGATGATGCGGTGGTTTTAGGTCCAAGTGATTTTAGCTACTCGAATGCAACAATTGATATTGAATTTTACACTTCTGGACAAACCGGCACACCAAGTATTGATTGGAATGGTTCTATTGGTACTTTCGGATTAGCAGATTCATATCAAGGAGTTAGTATCAATTCAACTACGGGTGTGGTAACTTGGAATAAGGGTCTACCACTAGGCAATAATACTATTGAGATAATAGCAACCAATGCCAACGCCAGTTTAACTATCTCCATTACTTTAAGAAATAACTTTTCAGGAAATTTTAGTGGTTCTTATAATTATGATTCCAATTCCACAACAGTGGATGGAAACAGTAATTATAAATTGATGTTTACCGAAAATGGTACAATGACAGCTATGGATTTACAAATTGAAGCATCAGGTACTTATACCATTAACAGTATGGGTGAGTTAACTGCTCAGTACTTATATCAAGGAAGTTCAGATTCAATCTACATTACAGGAACAGTAACCTATTCCAACGTTCAAAATCCGATTTTGGATGGTCTTTGGGGGTCCGATGTCAACAATCCAAATACCGGCTACTACAAAGTTAATTTTGATTAAGAGATGATATATCCATTTTAAAAGGTGTGTCTGAGTATAATCGGACGCACTTTTTTTTTTAATCATTATGATAAGGCAAACTATTATTGATGGCCACCGCTCTATACAGTTGTTCCCAAAATATTAGACGAATAAGTTGATGTGAGAAAGTCATAGAGGAGAGCGATAATTTTGAATTGGCTCTTTGATAAACAGCTTCATCAAAACCAAAAGCGCCACCAATAAGAAAAATAGTATTGGTAGTAGAATTACTCAACTGTTTTTCCAAAAGCTTTGCAAAACCTCTAGAGCTATAGTCTTTTCCATTTTCATCCAAAAGAATTAAATAGTCTTGTGGTGTTAGTTTTTCTAAGATACTTAAACCTTCTTGCTTCTTTAATTCATTTACAGGAAGTTTGGAAGCATTTTTTATGTCGGGAATAACAACCGATTCCACCTTTAAATATCTGGAAATACGTTTTTTATATTCATCAATACCTTGTTGAATATATTTCTCTTTCGTTTTTCCTATCATCCAAAATTGAATTGCCATATTGCAATTTACAAACTATAACAACTTCTTAAGCCATTTCGTGAATTTATACGAACTTTATTTGATACATTTGTGGCAAACAAAAATTACATGTCTTTAACCATTATTGCATTAATTGTATTGGCAGGTTTACTGCTTATTTCAGTTGAGGTATTTTTGGTGCCAGGAACCACTATTGTAGGTGTTTTTGGATTGATCGTTTTAGGAATTGGAGTTTATTTTGCATTTAAAGAAGAAGGTGTTGAATTAGGCAGCGCTATTCTTTTAGGATCAGCATTATTGGTAGGTGGGTTAACCTATTTTGGTTTTAAAAGAATGGAAAATAGCCAATTTAATGTTAAAACCGTTATTGATAGTAAAGTAAACACTTTCGATTATTCTCACGTTCAAGAAGGAGATGAAGGTATAACTTTAACAGCTTTACGCCCGGAAGGACGTGCGATGATTAAAGAAGAAAGATTAATTGTTTATTCAAAAGGCTTTTATATTGACGAAGATACAGCCATTGTTGTGGTCAAAGTGAAAGACAATAAAATATTTGTAGAACCAAAAAGTTAGAAAATGGAAGGATTAGGTACATTGCCATTAATTATTGGCGTTATATTACTGCTGATCATAATTGTATTTGCATTTATGTTTGTACGGTATATTGGAATTTGGATTTCTGCCAAGCTATCCGGCGTAAATATCAATTTCTTTCAATTGTTCTTTATGCAATTGAGAAAGGTACCACCTTCTATCATTGTAAATGCAATGGTTACAGCTACCAAAGCCGGACTAAGTATTACAAGAGATGAATTAGAAGCACATTATTTAGCTGGTGGTCGCGTAAATTCAGTGATTAAAGCATTGATTTCAGCAGATAAGGCAAGTATTCCATTAACATTTAAGGAAGCCACTGCAATTGATTTAGCGGGTAGAGATGTTTTAGATGCGGTAAATACATCGGTATTGCCAAAAGTATTTGAATCACCTCCGGTTACTGCTGTAGCTAAAGATGGTATTCAGTTAATTGCTAAAGCTAAGGTAACGGTAAGAACTAACCTTTCTCAATTAGTGGGTGGTGCGACAGAAGAAACTATTTTAGCAAGAGTAGGAGAAGGTATTGTAACTTCTATTGGTAGTGCGGAAAGACATACGGAAGTATTAGAAAATCCGGATAGTATTTCAAGAACGGTTTTAGCCAAAGGATTAGATTCAGGAACAGCATTTGAAATTTTATCGATTGATATTGCTGATATTGACATAGGAAAAAACATTGGTGCGGAACTACAAGTAGACCAAGCCAACGCAGATAAAAATATTGCACAAGCAAAAGCAGAGCAAAGAAGAGCGATGGCGGTAGCTGAAGAGCAAGAAATGAAAGCTAAAGCACAAGAAGCAAGAGCCAAAGTAATTTTAGCAGAAGCGGAAGTTCCTAAAGCTATTGCAGATGCTTTTAGAAGTGGAAATTTAGGAATTATGGATTATTACAAGTTTCAAAATATTCAAGCTGATACCAAAATGAGAGATAGCATTGGTACAGAAGAAGAAGATGAAACTAACATACAATAATTTGTTTTCAAATGTAGTATTTCATAGATTTGCGCCTTCAAAATTCAGCCTTGATTTTTTGAAGACAGAATCTTGAATATTTACACGGCCTCGTAGCTTAACTGGATAGAGTACCTGGTTACGGCCCAGGAGGTTAGGGGTTCGAATCCCTTCGAGGTCACTTAAAATAAAACACCTGTTGATGAAAGTTGACAGGTGTTTTTTATATAATGTGAAATGGAATGACCTTTCAGTGTGCGAAAGCTCCTGAAAGCGTCAGTTTAAATAAAAAGGAACACGCTTTCAGGTCTTGCAGACGCTGAAAGGAGTTCTTTGTAACTGGTCCGCATATTTCGATTAAAAAACACCATTATCTTGACACCCAAACTTTAAAGGCCATCAACAAATTTTCGGAGAAAGTTTGCCATTTTACTTCTAATCGGCCATCTGTTCCCGGCATGGGATCTCTTAACACTACTTTATCGGGAACAGTATTATTATATTGATCGACGGAGTAATAGATCGCCGTTAGCACGTAGGCATGACCAATTTCCGATTCCGGCATTTTTAAACCAACAATCAATGGCCATTTATAGGCTAGTGCTTCTGTAATTTCATTCACACTATTCAATCCACTTTGGCAGCCAATGTTCGACATTCTACCTTGAACGTTAGGAGCCCATCCACTTAAAGCCATCTTAATTTGCTCCTCATTGGCCGGTTTGTCAATTAAATCGCCGTAAATTCTTTTTACAATTTCTTCTTGAGTAACATATAGTCCGTGATAGTTTAAAATCATTTGCGAACAGGCTGCCCAGCACCAGTTAGATTGACGTTGATTACCGGTAATACTTTCAGCGGCCCATGCATCAAACTCCATGGTTGGAATACCGGCTACATAATAATTTTGTCCTAATTGCTGAATGGATTGCGCATGTAGATGGTTGATCAGTGCGATAAGTAGCATAAAAATGTGGATCAGCTTTTTCATAACGTAATGGTTGTTTGATTGAATTACTGTTTTATACCAATAGCATACAATAGGTCATCAAATGGGAAGCCATAAAAATTAATATATATCGGATTGAAATCGGGCAGAAGTGCAGTCAATATTATCCCTCGCTCGCATCTTGCGAGTGAGGATGTTGTAGACAATTAATTAGGTTAATAAAAAATAAAATACTAAATTTGGTAATAAATTACCATAAAAGGTATTTTAGCAAAATGAAAATGATAAATGAAATAAAAAGAGCAATGCAGGAACAAATGATGTTTCAAAGTGAATTGGCTGCTAAAATGAAAGGTAATACAAAGACCAGAACAAAAGACTTGTCTAATATTTTAGCACTAAAGAGAGAACCAGGCACACAATTACTTGAAGAAATAGCGGAAGGTTTGGGTTGTGAATGGAAATTAACTGTAAAAGAAAAAATTATGAAAGATTATGTGATTTTTGACAAGGGAACTGCTGCCTTTCCTGGTGTCTACCAAGTTCGAGGATATCTAAATGGTGAGCCTGATTTATCAACAGCTATGCTTCACAAAAACTTGGATTATATAAGAGAGAAATTAAGAGATAGAGGAATGAAATGCATCGACAAAGGAGAGTACAATCATCCAATGGTAGTAGAAGTTTGGGTTGGTGAAGCTTTACAGCCTCTTGAAATAATAGTTTAGCGCTAGAATTCGTATATATATTTCAATAAGAAATGGCTCTTAACGGTTAAGCCACGAGTGACGTTCGTTAATCCCGAATCCTCGGGATAACTCACTTAACATTTATCTACCGTTGGATGGCTCGTAGCAGCTGCACTGGTTATAAGACTCTGTGTGAGCTGGGTGATTGTTGTTAAGTATAGTATAATATTGCCTCTTTGAACCTTGCTTTGTTATCGGTTAACTCAATGACTTTGAATGTTTCATGCAAATACAATTCTAATTCGCTATTGTATAAATATCTTTCATAATCGTCATCATTTGTATAAGATGAACCTCCAACGCACAAATAAATTAACCCATTTTTGGAAATCAGTTTCTTGAATAAGTATAAAAACAGTTTTTGGGTTTTTAAGGGGAAAAAATGAATATGATTACATGAAATAATTATATCAAAAACCTCATGAGATTCCCGAATAAAATGTAATTCGTCTTTGAAAATAGTCTTAAAAGTATGTGGCTTTATTGGTTTAAATTTAGTTTGTTCAATGTCGTTGGACCAATATTCTTGAAAGTCTGTATATCGATCAACATGCATTGGACTATTAACATGGGATTCTACTAAAGTGAATGATGGTTTTTTAAAGTCAATTGAGTTATGTATGGCTAAGCTCTTATTACCATCACCACAACCTAAATCTAATATTTTGGGGTTTCTATTTTTTATACTTTGCTGTATATGCTTAATATAGTCTTGCATTTTTTTTTTATACCAAAAAATCAGATAAAGATCATACCTTCTATATCCGCTTCATACAAACCCCTAAACTAAAATATTTTTCCAACTTATAACACCCTCCTCACAATCTTTCACTATTAAAAAACTACTAATATATTTAGAAAGCAAAAGTTTAAGCTTTGCCTTTTCTATTTTTAAGAAGGATGAAGAAGAATGGCATTTTTAGCAAAGGATTAATACTGACAATGGCTTGTCTTTTACTCGCTTCTTGCTATCCTTTAGCCACTGGTTCTGTTAAATGGCGTATTGTCTGGAAACCATCTTTGAAAGATTACAAAAAGGAAATTATTCAAACCATTACAGAGGAAGCTCAACCATCTGAAAAGCCTTTAAACATCATTTTAATTGTAGCGGATGATTTAGGTAAAGCAGAAGTTTCTGCTTACGGGTCAAAGCGAGTACCAACACCTAATATTGATCAAATAGGGAAAGATGGTGTCATCTTTACTGATGCGTATGTCTCTTCTCCGGTTTGTGCGCCTTCTAGGGCAGGATTGATGACCGGAAGAAGTCAAAATAGATTTGGTTTTGAAACGCAAAGTTATGAGCAGTATCCTAGTAATATGATAGAATATGTAACGGGTAGATATTTAGCCAAGACAGAAAATTGGGTAATCATGTCAAAACCCGTTTTTCCTAGAGAATGGCAAATTATTAGACAAGGTCTGCCACCTAGTGAAGTGAATATTGCAGAGTTACTGAAAGCCAAAGATTATAAAACAGGCATTACCGGTAAATGGCATTTAGGACATCACAGAAGATTGAAACCGTTAGCACGAGGTTTCGATTACCAATATGGTTTTTATGGCGCATCCACTATTTATACGCCGGAACAAGAAACAGAAGGCTACGCCACTCACATCCAAAATACTTTTAGCTCCAAATATCAATGGAAAAATGAAAGAAATGAATTGTCGGCTATTTTAGTCAATGATAAAAGAATAATTGAAGAAGACTATCTCACTTTTGCTATTCGAGATCAAGCCAATAATTTTATAGAAGCGCACAAAGACGAGCCATTCTTTCTATATGTTCCATTTAGTGCGCCACATGTTCCGTTCCAAGCACCTGACGAATACTACGATAAATTTGATCACATTCAAGATGACAACAAGCGAGTGTATTATGCTATGATTTCGGCTTTAGATGATGCCATTGGCGCTATCCATCAAAAAGTAAAAGACGCTGGTTTAGAAGACAATACCATGATTATTTTTATCAGCGATAATGGCGGAGCTGAATATACCAAGGCAACAGACAATTATCCTTTAAAAGGCGGTAAACTAACACAATTTGAAGGCGGCTTAAATGTTCCATTTGTGATGAAATGGAAAGGGCAAATTCCGGCAGGAACAGTGTATAATAATGCGGTTTCTTCTTTAGATATTTTTACAACCATTGCTGCAGCCGTGGATTTGAAAGTACCGAAAGATAGAGTGTATGATGGCGTAGATCTATTGCCTTATATTTTAAATGATAGTGAAATGGCTCCGGTACCACATGATGTTTTGTATTGGCGAGCCGATCATATTTGGGCAATCAGAAAAGGGATTTTTAAACTGATTATGAGCAATAGAGATGGTTGGGTTGAGTTATATAATTTGAAAGAAGATAAATCTGAAATGTATGATTTGAGAAAGGAACATCCTGAAATTGTTCAAACCTTAATTGCAGAGCATATGGAATGGCAAAAGGAGTTGCCGGAGAAACCTTTGTGGCCTAAATTTATGGATTATAGATATGTGATTGATAGTACGGAATATATGTTTCCGCCATGAGAAGGGATTAACCACAGATGCACAGATATCTAGCATTAGTGATCTGTGGTAAAAAAAAAGTAAAGTATAACAAAAAAACTAATGATTCAATTTGCAATAAAATATAAAGTGCTTTACATCTTAGTATGTTTGGTTGTAGTGAGTTGTAAATCGGGTAACAACGAAAATTGTTGTGCCTTTGAAGATGATTACAAAATAGTGGATAGCAATGTGATTGAAATTTTAGAATCGAAAGCTATGGACCATAGTAATATGATTTTAATTCCTGCTGGAACATTTTTGATGGGAAGCGATAATGAGTGGAGTAGAGCAGATGAAAAACCTGTCCACCAAGTGTATGTAGATTCCTTTTGGATGGATGAAACAGAAGTGACCAATGCACAATTTAAAAAGTTTGTGGACGCTACCGGCTATACTACCACAGCCGAAAGACCATTTGAGGTGGAAGGTGTGAGTTATGCGCCGGGATCATTGGTGTTTAACGAAGCGAATACAGAATTCAATCCAATGAAATGGTGGAAATATCAAGAAAAGGCGGATTGGAAGCACCCTTTTGGACCGAGTAGCTCTATTGATGATATAATGGATCATCCGGTGGTGCATATTTCCTTTGAAGATGCAAGGAAGTATGCAAAATGGGCAGGGAAGCGATTACCGACGGAAGCGGAATGGGAATATGCGGCAGGAAATGGGAGCGAGGAAGCTATATATCCTTGGGGAAATGATTTAGTAAATTCAAGCAAAGCCAACTATTGGCAAGGTAAGTTTCCTTATAAAAATGAACAGAAAGATGGTTTTGCTTTTACAGCACCCGTGAAAAGTTTTGCGCCAAATTCATTTGGTTTGTACGATATGGCTGGCAATGTATGGGAATGGTGTTCAGATAGTTATGATTTCAATTATTACAATAGTTTAGAACGCAATGAGGTAGTTATCAATCCAATGGGTTCAAAAATAAGCTACGATCCTGATGAGCCTGGCGTTTTGAAGCGAGTGATCAAAGGAGGATCTTTTTTATGCAACGATAGCTACTGTTCGGGTTATCGTGTTTCTGCTAAAATGAAAACATCAGAAGAAACTTCTTTACAGCATTTAGGATTTAGATGTGTCAAATCAATTAAGTAAACATTGAAGAAAGCAGTAGTCACCATATTATTGATAGTAATCGCTTTTTCAAGTGTTAAAGCGCAGCGCCCTAATTTGCAGATGCGTGGCTTCATTGGATTAAATGTTTATTCCGCTCACTTTAAAAATGAGGCATTTTTTCCTGGTGGCGTTTCTGTGGGTTATTTGGGTGGATTTGGCTTGAGAGTTACCCGCAAGAGATTAATGGGAGAAATTGATTTTAGTTTTATCAGAAGCGGCATACCTGTTGATTTGAATGGTGTGGGACAAGATATTGAAAGAAGTACCATTCGGGTGTCTGCTTTTGAGTTACCGTTTATAGTCGGCTATAAGTTTGTAAAAACTGCTTTTTTTAAATGGAATGTCAATGCTGGTATTAGCACTATAATTATCACTAAAGTGCAAGCAAATGATTTTGGAATCAAAGCCAATGATCTAAAAAATCCACAGTTTGGCTTGAGAGCTGGAACGGGGATCGATTTTGCCTTCTTCACCTTTGATCTGAACTACACTTATAGTTTAAACAAATTAGTAAAGGAAATCAGTAGAAATAACAGCCACCTTTTTGAGTTTAATATTGGGGTGATATTTTAGAGAGAAGAGACACAGATTTCACAGATTTACACAAATACTCTTACTTAATTTATCTGCTAGTTTTGGAAGTCATATCAATTTCTCGAATTTGATTGTCGCTTTATGCGACAAAATCAGTGTAATTTTAAATGAAAAATCAAATATAAAATAACTAGATAAATGAATAACTTGTAGTAATTGTCAAGTTAATCAACACTTAGAATATCTAGAATAATTAGTGTAATCTGTGTCAAAAAAAATAGATTATTTAACTCTAAAACCTAACCCTCAATTCTATCGGCAATATCAAAAGCAGCTTCAATACATTTATCCATGTTGTAATATTGCCATTCAGCAAAACGTCCAATTAAATAAAAGCCGTCTTTTTCCAATTGATTTTTGATCGAATTTACGGTAGCTCTTGTCTCAAATGTATTGATGACGTAGGAGTTAGGTTCGTAGTTAAATGCTATTGGCTCTAAGTGCCCAGGCATTTTCTTTAGTTCCTTTCTCATTTCAGCCTCACTATACTTACCACTAAACTCTACTGTACAAGTTTTTCTTTCATCGACGTTATTGGTGTCGCTAAAATTACCGGTGTAGATGATTCTATGAGGGATAAAAGATTTTTCAGGGAAGTATAACCACGACAAATCTCCATCATCAGTGTAGCATAAAACATTTGAAGTGCCATTGGATTTAAATTCCTTAGCTGTTTCTAATTCATGGTTAAGCTCATTAGATTTGTTGGTCAATATATCACCCAATTTTCTGATATCGCCAGAATAAACAACTTTATCGAATAGTTCTCCATTAATCGACCATTTACCATCAACACGATCTATTTTATTGATTCCTTCTCCAACGGTTATGTTTAATTTTTCTGCGAATCGATCAACGATGAATTGAGAACCATCAACTTTAGCATAATAAAAAGTAGCATGAACCATGTTAGTTTCATCCTTTTTTATGATGTTGTTTAAAATGATTTCTTTCACATTAGGCATTGGAAGTTTTCCCTCCAACCAATCTAAAGGCACTTGCGTTAAATCTGTATTCCAAATTTTTTCGTTGTAAGGCTTAAAGTATAAGTTGTATAAAGTGGGGCCAAAATTGCCTTCCAAAAACTCAGCAAAATTTGAATATTCAACATTTTGATCATGCACTAATAAATCATCAATGATGTCGGAAACAACTTCAGGTGCAAGCTTGTGAATATAGTTTTCTAGCGGATAGCCCAAATACATGTTATTCATGAATATTTTAGCATTTCTAGTCGCTTTTAAAAATTCATTATCTCTATCAAAATATTGCCAAAACCAATCTAATACTTTTTGATTTTTACTATTGAAAACATGTCCACCAACTCTATGAAATAAGTTGCCTTCTTCTCTGGTACATTTGATTAATCCACCAATTTTACTTTCTTTTTCATATACGACAACGTCATGTTTATCATTAAGCATATTGGCTATTGACAAACCTGATATTCCGGTACCAATTACACAGATTTTCATTTGGATATTTTATTTAAACAGTTGGCTTGTTACCACCTAAACGCATTAAGAAGTATTGAAACAAGGTTTTATAGGCATTTTTTACAGAAGAACTCGACACCCTTGGAGAAGGTGCTTGGTAGTGAATTGGCACTTCAAAAATTCTTCTTTTTCGCAACAGATATCTAATCTCTGTTTGGTAAAAATGCCCTTTCGATTTCAATGGATATTGTAACAACTTACCGATAACATCTCGGTGGAAACCTTGATAGCCGGAAGTCATATCTTTTAATTTCGTTCCTAAAAGTAGATTAGCTAAAGTAGTTCCGGTTTTGGAAAGTGTTCTTCTTTTAAACGGACTATCGCCCATACTACCACCATTAATAAATCTACTTCCAAAAGCACATTCGTTACCTTCATTTAATACTCTTAAAAACATTGGTAAAGCTCGTGGATCATGCGACATTCCTGCATCCATTTCGATAATTAACTCGTGGTTATTGTCGTACGCTACCTGAAAACCTTTCCAATAAGCATCTACAACCGATCTGTTTTCAGGCGCCCAAACGGCCTCAAAACGAGGATCCTCCGCTTGTAAAGTTTGAGCATACTCTAACGTTTTATCTTTTGAAACATTATCAATGATGAAATAGATCTTTCCCGATCCTAATGCTGTCATCACATCTCCAAGTAAATCAGTAAAAGGATGAAAATCCTCTTCTTCATTTGCCATTGGAATTATCGCTGCCCAATCTTTATATAAATGCATTAGTTGTGTTAGTTTTTAGTAATTGTAAAAATAGATGTTTACTTTCATTAATGGAGTTTAGCAACAATGTTTCATTTATTCTTAATACCATAGATTACAATAGATTAGGACAAGTTATTTAAGTTATTCACTAGCTCTTTTAAACGCACCGCCTAATACCTCAGCCATCTCTTTAAATTGTTCAAGTACTTGTTCGGTAAATTTTTCATCTACCAAATTATTGATATCACTCAATTTAGCAATCAAATCGCTTTCTCTTATTTTATAAGTTTGCTCCATCATGCCGACTTCAAATTTTATGGCAAATTTCATACTTAGTTGAAAGACGGTAATTTTTAATACAGGGTGGGGTATAGTGCCAATAATTCTCATAAATATCTAGAATTGAACATTTTGTATGGGTAAAAATATATTAAATTGAATGGATTTGCAGAAATATTATCTTGTTTATAATATTCCTTTTTTTTAATAAAATATAATTGTCCATAATTTTAAGTTTTAACCTTCGTAATTTAAAGACTTAGAAATTTATTGATATTTATTTTGCTGACCTGCCGGCCGAGCAGGCGGGCACGAATGGCACGAATTTCTTAGATGTTTGTATTGATTTAAATAGCTAACTTTTATTTGATTCGAAATTCCTCAGATTTTGTTTTTCGCTTAAGCGAAAAAATTAGTGAGATAGACAGAAATCATTATTAGTATTGAAACATAGAATTTTTTTAAGATGATAGATTGAATAAATGAACTTCCAAAACAATACGTTGATTCGTTAAATTAGTGCCATTCGTGTCAAGAAAATTATAAGCTAAGCTGTGTGTTATAAACTTCAGAATAATAAAAAAAGGAGATACTGCAAAGCATCTCCTTTTAATTTACATTTTAAAATAAAGTAGCTTATTTCTTAACTGCTCCTTTTACTCTTTCAATGTTGTTTTTGAATTCACCTTTAAAGAATTCAACTTCTTCTTTAAGATCAGCTACAATTTCTTTTGCATTAAAATGCTTAGTGAATTTAGTAGCTAATCTTTCTTGATACCCTTTTAAGGTAGTAGTTTGATGAGCGTACTCACCTTTTAATTTTTCAGTAGCTAATTTGTAGTTTTCTACAAATTTACCATATTGCTCTTCCGCTTTGCTTTGTACACCAGTAACATTTTCTTTTACTTCTGTAACAACTGCTTCAACTTTTTCTTTTACTTGATCTAAAACTTCCATTTCATTATTTTTTGTTGATGCAAATATAGAGCGGCACTATAAAGTCAAAGTATCAATTGATTTATGAAAGATTGATTTTAGTTTGAACAGAGTTTAAGTAGAAGTTTAATTCTGATTCACGAGTAGATTATGCGAAAGTTAGCCAGCATGAAATAGCCATAAAAATGGGCACATTTAGAATGTTTGTCATTAATAACTTCATAACACAAATTGGAATGATGTGTTAAGTTAAGTGTTTTGACATTTGAATATTAGGCTTAATCACCAATTCCAATTGTAAAAGAGATGCCTGAATAAAATCCAACAGCATATTTTACTTTAGTTTTTAGTTCTTGAAACAAGGCTAAATTCTGACCTACTTCATAACCATTTTCCAATCTTGTAACAGGACCTGTGGCCATTCCACCGGTAACGGCTATTCTATATTTAGTACCTAATACTAACGAACCACCTAGAAGGAAACTTGGTGAAATGGTGCCTCCACTAATTGGAATACCCACTCCAAAGCTACCTCCAAAATTTACTGCTCTCCCTGTATATGGATAAAAATTGACAAATGCTGCAATATTAGGCGTAAAATTACTGCCATTGGTTTCAACAATAGTAGAATCACCTCTTGCGTAATAATCCTTTGAGGCTCCAAAATAAGTTGGGAAAGCCACACCAATACTCGGACTGATTTTTAATCCACCACTTACATTTACTTTAAATGACTTTGTTCTAAGTGGATTCGGAGAATAGTTTTGAGAAGGTAAAGCATAACCAAAATCTGATTCTATATCATCTTCTTCGCCAGCATCTTCTTCAGAATTATCAATGGTACCAACTGGTGGAATAGTATAGAAAACTAGATTGATATTGGTTCTATCGCCTTCTGCTAATGCATTAGTGCTGTAAGTAAAAGACGAATTGCTAATAGAGAAATACAATTGTTGCATTAATTGTAGCATTTGTTCAATTTCTTCTTTTGAAAAAGTGGTTTCAAAATCTTCAATAGCATCTACCAAACTTTCAGTTTCTGTAGTGAGTTGCTCATATACTTGTAAGTTTTCTGAGCTGGCAAATCCAAAATTATCTTGTTGAGTCAAGTTTTCATATTTCAAAATATCTTTGGATACAAGTTTAACGGAAGCTATTTGTTCTCTACTTTCTTTTAGAATTGATTCTCGCTTTCTATAAAAGCTAGACAATTCAGGTTGATCGCCATTTTTTAAAGTTGTACTCACAATTTGCCTCGCTTGTTCTTTCATATCGGCAGGGTAGAGTTTTGTATTTCTACTTAAGATGTACAACTGATTTAATCCGAATTCTAGATCTTGAATGGTTTGTTCTAATTGCGCTAAATCGTAAACTTTTCTATTTAAAGTCATGAATTTATCTTGAACTGTTTTTAATTGAGGATCGTTGGCTACATCACTTGAAAAGCCAAACTCAATTTCAGAAATATCTACACCTCGCTCATCAAACATGTTGGTTAAAACTCCTTTTGATGCCACATTGAAAATAGGAGAGAGCATGTTTAACAATCCAAATGGATTTGATGACTCAATCAATGTTTCATTGGTTACTTCTGCTTCCGTGAACAACGCATTTTCATTGTAATTGATAACCTTAACCATAACATCAGTGCCGGATTTAACTACTGGTGATTTAACGGTTACTGTATCTCCACGTTTGTCGATTTTAAGATATCTACTGGTTTTACCAATATAATCATACTCAATAATTAACTCTTGAGATTGTGCCATATATCCGAATACCATGGCGATTGCAACTAATAATAGACGATTCATAATTCTTATTTTAGCGATTAAAGATTGACATCGTAAATGATGTATCCATCGACTTTATTCTGTTGGTTGATTTTAAATATAATGTTCTTATTAACATATACCCAATAATTATGGTTAGCAGAAGAAACGATGCTTACAGGACTTCCATAAGCGGTTTCAACGGCACTTACATCCTGTCCATTAGTAATATTTAAGGATGTTTTTTCTTTTCCATTTGCAGGATAGGTATAGAAATAATAAGATTTATCAAGATTCCCTCGATCTAATTTGCCAAAAATCAGCAGTTCTCCTTCTTCATATTGAGTGGTGCCAATAATAGCTTTGTCATCTTTTAGCTGCCAAGTTTCAATAGCTTTGTTGTTGTAGATATAGTCTTGTGCAATATCATTTAAGGTTTTGCCACTAACTTTTTCAATAGTTCTAAAATCAGGTCTTGTGTAGTTATAAGTTACAGAGCCTGGTTCTGGTTTCCAATCACCTAATCCATTTGCTTCTGCATTCGCATTCGTTTTTTTCTCGACTACTTTGGCCAAAAGTGGTTCAAATTTAGTGGCTTTGATATTTTGTTTTGCCAAAATACTATTCAGCTGGAGAGCCTCTTCCCAATAGTCTTTGGCGTCGTCTTTTTCATCATTTAAGAAACTAACTAGAGCCAAAAGATCAAGTGTGTTTCTATATTCATTTTTTAGATTAGATTCTTTAGTTAATTTTCTAGCTTTTTTTGCTTTTACCCAAGCTTCATCATAATCCTTCAATAGAATATAGGTTGCACTTAGATTGTTGTAGCCTGGTACGTAGTTCTCATCAATTTTTATGGCTTCTTCAAAATATGATTTGGCTTGTGCTAACCATTCATTAATCACTTTTTCATTTTTCTCCCAACCCAATTCATCATCTCCTTTTGTTCCGCCACCAACATTATTATACAATCTGCTATTAAAATCAATCTCTAAAGGTAAAGCATAGGGAAAATCTTTTGTGCTTAGCGTACTAATTACTCTGTTAACATAATTAACGCCCAAGTTATTATACATTTCAGCAGTTGTAATCTTCTGCTCAATAATATGCTCGTAGCAAAGAATGGCATTGTCTGAAAGATCATTGTTAATTCCTTTTTGGTTAATAGCAGATAATATTGACATGTAATTACCGGCTTCAAAGACAGGGATTAATTTTTTTACATTGGCTTCTGCAATACCTATTTGTTTAATTCTGAAATCCTTTGGAGGATAGCCCGTCATTTCATCCGGTAAAGAGAAGTTAGCATATACTTTTTCTATTACTTCTTCAGCCACTTTAAATGGGTCGTAACCTGAAACAAAGCTAAAAAAAAGACCGAACTCGTCGGCCTGTGTTTCATAATATCCAGTTTCATGTACTTGTTTAAAGGTTTCGGAGATTTGATCGCCCCATTCGGTATTGCCATAGGCATACCCAAAATCTCTACAGAAAAAATGATCCTTGAAATAGTGTCCTAATTCATGTGCTAACACTACCGAAAGGGCAGAAGCACTATCAGCTCCAAATGATCTACAGATATCAATAAATTTAGTGCTTACATGAATACCGGTATTCTTATTGGTATACGCTACATCTCTATTACTATTGATAATATTGATCTTAGGATTGGTTAGATCTGTTTTACCTAACGACCGCAAAATGTTATCCAAAACATCCTTTGTAAAGTTATGATAAGGATCTTCCATTGGGGCGCCTAAACCCGATTTTGGTATAGCATTAAAGCCACCTTGTTTCATAGGTATTTGATTATGCGCAGGAGTTAACTCTTTGCCATGCTCAGTTCTATTAAAAATAGTGCCTGATTTATGCTCGCTATTGAGTACTTCTTCATTATCGGCATTAGAATAACCAAACGTAGCATCCGATTTGTTTTGGAAAACGCCTTTTACCCATTCGCCTGCTTGAGTTGAGCCATCTTTAAAGAATTTTGTACCCTTGCCATTTTGTTGATTATTGCTCCAATAGCCAATGTATTCGTTTCCACTTGGCCATATATAATAGCCTAAACCTTCTCTGTTACTCCAACTCCACATACCATCGTAAGTGTCACCTTCTATATAGCTGTATTTTCCGTGTCCATGTCGATAGCTACTTTTAAAATTGCCTTCATAAATATCTCCATCAGAATAAATGAATTTTCCGAAACCATTATCGCAATCACCACTAATACAGCCAGTTGTTGGATTAACAACACTTTCCACTTTTTCTTCTTTTTTCTCTTCAACAACAATAGGAGTTATTACGGATGTTGTGGTTTCCCAAGACGGTTCTGTAGTACCAACATATAAGTTATCTTTCCAATATCCTGTTGAGGTAGTCCCATTCGAATATAGCTGGACTCCTTTTCCATGTTTAAATCCGGCTTTCCAACCTCCGGCGTAAGATTCGCCTGTAGCGGAAGTATAAATACCTTCACCATCAAAAAAGTTGTTTTTTAATTCTCCTTCATAAACTTCTCCAGTCGCCCATTTGTATCTTCCATAACCGTTGTTACAATCACCCAAAACACAGCCGGAATTTGGATAATACTTATAGCCTAAATCCATATAAAATGCGGTGTGACCAAAAAGATCAGCGTCTTCATATTTCACCCAGAAGAAACCTTTGTTGCCCCATTCTGTACCCCAGCTATTCATTACTTCAAATGCTCCTCCGTATTTATTATCGTCATAACCTACAATTACCATGGCATGGCCAGGTTGCTTGTTATAAGTATCTTTTTCTTCTTGTGTAGGTGTCCAAAGTTCTTTACCACTGCTTAAGTAGTCAAATGAAGGCGGCACATATGCTCCCCATAACACAGGATGTCCTTGAGCAACTGCCTTTTTAATATTTTCTACTCTTGTAGATTGCAGTCCTAAAGCTTTAGAAAATTCGCTTTGATCCCAATCAAATAATCGGTAATAGTTCTTTATTTTAAAAGTTCCTGCATTTTCTAAGGAAAAGTCTTCATAATCAGAATAACAAGTATATTCAGGTAAATAGTAGCGCTTAGCACCTTTGGTATAAAGAATTTCTAATGCATCTTCAAATAAGCCACCACTTTGGCAAAAGAAATCAAATTCTTCTTTAAATTGGTTATATATATAATAAGGACAAAATGCGGTAAACGTAATTTGGTTTCTATCGGTGATGTTCATTTGTTTGGCATATTCAATCGATAAAGCGCCATAGCTGGTTGACCATCCAACACAGGTTCCATAATCTCCTTGATTACCCGGATATGGAGCATATTTTTTATGAGAAACAGCCGATGGTAAGCTTTCATCGCTATACCCTAATGTTGCATCATCCGCTTTAGGAACACTCTCATAGGAGTCCTTGCTAAATACGAGTCCTTTTCTTTGCGCAATGGCATTTTGTGAAAAGATAAAAATTGATAAACTGATTACTAGTAGAATACGTTTCATAAATTTGGCATTATTATGGTTAAATTTAAAAAAGTAATTCGATTTTTGCTTAACTACGATTTACACATTAGCAAAAATCAATAATTATACCGAATTATGAGGACAATTATTTTTTTACTTTTCTTAACATTTGTAGCGGAACTAAACGCTCAGCAACTAGAGCTTGTTGTTCAAGCAGGACATAGTAGTAGAATTAGCGATTGTGCATTTAGTAGTAATAATCAATGGTTGGTTACCGGAGGAATAGACGAAACCATTAAACTATGGGATCTTAGCACTGGTAAGCTTATTCATAACTATCACAATAAAGATGATGTCACGGCACTCGAATTTATTCCCAATTATCCAACCTTGCTTAGTGGTAATTATGGGGTAGCATCAGCTCCGCTAAAAATGTGGGAAATAAAAGAAGGGACGTTCAATAATTTTGATTTTAACAGTTCAGTTACAGATATAGATTTTAGTTCATCTAAAAAATACTTAGCGGTTAGTAGCACACAAGGCTACATCTCGTTGTGGGATTTTGAAAACCGAGAAGGCTTAAGAAACTATATATTAAAGAAGGAGTCTACAATTAAAACGATTGACTTTTCGCCGGATGATCAGTTACTGGCAGGCGCTACTTCTGAAATTGGGGATACGAATTACTTGTACATTTGGAAAACTAGCTCCGATGAGCAACCGATAGCCTATCCGTTTGCTCGTGGCATTAAGAGAATTAGTTTTATCAATAATAAGGAAGTTCTTGTAGAAGTGAGTACTTGGCAAGAACTCAATAAGGTGTATAGAGTGGATATTACCAATGGCGCAAAATTGGATTCCTTTAATTTATACAATGCTTTGGTGATGGATGGCGGAAAGCAAGTAATGGGATATTCAAAGGAACATACTGTTTCCGTAATTGATTTAGCTTCTAAAAAAGTAGTTAAAGAAATTGCAACTCGATCAAAATATACAGCCGTGCTTAAATTAAGCGATGATGAAAAACTTTTGACCGTGTGTGATTTTGATATTGAAGTTTTTGATCTGGTGACTTATAAATCAATCCATTATATGCCCGACAGTAGATGGATAGATGCACTTACTTTTTCTGCAGTTGGTAATAAATTGGCTTTTTCTAGCAGTAAAGGAGCCATCATTAATTGGGATTTCGAAACTGGCGCAATTGATAGGTTAAAAGGGCATCATAAAGCTGTGGTAGATTTATTTTATGACCAAGATGGAAAATATTTAGCCAGTGCTTCACAAGATTCTACTGTAATTGTTTGGAATACCGATGGCAGTATCAAATATCATTGGTTGTTCGAAAGTGGAGGATTTAACACGGTGGCAATTAATCCTTCAGCCGAATGGTTATTGGTATCGCACGAAGACACTATTTATTCATTAGATATAGTCAATGGTTATTTAACTTCTAAATATTCATTTGACGGCTATCCCGCTTCAAAAATAATTTATAGTCCTAACAACCGAGATGTTGGCGCCATAGTAAGCGATTATTTATTTGTGTACGATACACAGACCGATAGCTTCAAAATACAATTTTATGCCAAAGGTGGTTTGGAAGACATTGCTTTCAGTAGAGATGGGAAATATGTGGCTGTTGGCGGTTACAACGATAGTTTGTATGTGTTAGACGTGTTGCAACAAAAGGTAGTATATCAAATAGCTAATCGTGGTAATTATGTCAATAGTGTTGCATTTGATCCTATCTCTAATAGATTAGCAGCCGGCTACAATAATGGAGAAGTAAAGATTTACGATTTAGATCAAAAGAAACTAATTGCCAATTTTGAAGGGCATCAAAATTTGGTCAATAAGTTGTCATTTAGAAGCGATGGAAAGGTTTTAGCAAGTGCTTCTTGGGATGCTAAACTTTTTTTATGGGACATGGGCAAGCTTGAAAAGTTAGCTGAATTGTATGTATTCAATGATGAATCTTGGGCGGTATTAGACAACGAAGGCAGATATGATGCCTCTAGCGGTGGAAATATTGATCATTTGCATTTTGTAGTAGAAGAAGAAGCCATTTCTTTAGATCAAATGAAAGAACGTTTTTACGAACCTCAATTGCTACAGAAATTGTTGGGCTATAATAAGGAGTCGCTCCGAAGTGTACAACGATTAAATACCGTTAAACTATTTCCACAATTTGAAATAGAGTTAAAAGGTGAATTTTTAGAACTCAATGTATTGCCAAGAAATGGCGGCATAGGTGATATTACCTTTTTTATCAATGGAAAGCAAATTGAGAATAATCTATCTAATCAATTAAAATGGAGTGAGGAAAGAAACTTCTATACCATGGAATTGAATCTAAGTTTATATAGCAAGTATTTTAAGAAAGGAGATTTTAATGAATTGGCCATTGTAGCTTTTAATGAAGAAAACTACCTTGGAAGCGGTAAAAAGAGAGTTCAATATCGACCGGCATTAAAAGGCGGTTTTGGCAGCATAGCGAAACCAGTTTTGCATGGTATTGTTATTGGCACAGCAGATTATAGAGGTGATGCCTTAGATTTAAACTATGCCGACAAAGATGCAGAAAGCTTTGCTTCGGCACTGCAACAAGCCGGTAACGCTTTGTTTGGGAAAGCCAATGTTAATGTACAAATCTTAAATACAGCCAATTTAAACATCGATGCTTCCAAGGAAAACATTCTAAAGCTTTTTACATCTTTGGCAGATAAAGCCAATCCTAACGATGTTTTAGTAGTGTACTTATCAGGACATGGTGTAAATTTTCAAGTAGATGATGAAGGGCAATTTTATTATTTAACTAAAGATGTTCAAAGTGGCGATTTAAGTGATGAAGAGATAAGAAAGAATTATGCGATTTCCACGTATGAGCTAACGGAATGGATTAACCAAATTCCGGTTGATAAGCAAGTTTTAATTTTAGATGCTTGTTCATCGGGAAAGGCTATAGAAGATATTTTGGTGAGCAAGAAAAGCGTTACTTCTTCCCAAATAAGAGCTTTTGAGCGAATGAAAGACAGAACAGGTATGTTTGTAATTACCGGAAGTGCTTCCGATCAAGTGAGTTACGAAGCCAGCCAATACGGACAAAGTTTATTGACTTACAGTTTATTGGCAGGGATGAAAGGTCAGGCATTACGCGAAGGAGAATTTGTGGACGTTTTACAATTGTTTGAGCATGCGGTAGAACAAGTACCAAGTTTAGCGGATCACATTGGTGGCGTTCAAAAACCAATAATTGCCGTGCCATTTGGTGGTAATAGTTTTGATATTGGTAGAGTGGATGAAACCGTAAATATTGAATTAGCGGCTGTAAAACCGGTATATATTCGTTCTAATTTCCAAGATGAATTAGAATTTGCCGATGTTATCGGTTTATCAGCAAAAATTGATCAGAACTTAAGAAATATTGGAACCAAAGGAAAAAATTCGAACTTGGTATTTGTGGATGTATCTAATTATCCTGATGCTTATTCCATCAAAGGGAGATACAGTCAATCGGAAACTGGCATAGAAATAGTAGCTAAAGTTTTTCAAGG
Source organism: Chitinophagales bacterium (assembly GCA_041393015.1). Taxonomy (GTDB): domain Bacteria; phylum Bacteroidota; class Bacteroidia; order Chitinophagales; family JADIYW01; genus JAGQYH01. The sequence continues at coordinate 109,012 of JAWKKV010000002.1, forward strand.
TAAAACAGTAGTTGGCGGATTTACATTAGTGCAACCTAATGAATTGGATGTAGAAGAATTAGCACAAAAAATCATTGATGAAGCCAACCAAGTCGTGGTTAGTAAAAAAGATGAAGAGTAAGTTAAAGCATAGTATTAGTTGGCTTCTTGTATTGCTATTGACAAGTACAGCAATAGGTCAATCTAACAATTCTACAAATGGTTTTGGTCAATTTGTTAATACCAACAAAGAAAGCAATGATCAACACTATTTATTTACAAAAAGCGTATTGGATAATTTAGTGCATGCCATGGGTGGCGCAGATATAACTCAACTGCCCTTAAAAATTATCAATAATAAGCATGAAGTGGCTTATATTAACAGCAAGGGTATTTTTGTAAGCGAAAAATTTGTAGAACTCTGTTGGGGTTTAAAAGAAAATGCGGATGATGCGATGGCTTACATTTTGGCACATGAATTAGGTCATTATAAAAAGGAACATTTTTTTGCTTCAGAATTTGGTTCAGCGTATGCTAGTACTGATTGGGGAAACAAAATGAGTGCCGTTTTCGACAATCAAAAGGAAATGGGCGTTTTGGAAACCGAAGCAGATGAGTATGGTTTATATTTTAGCTATAGTGCCGGTTACAACACTTTTGGTATCGCTCACGACTTGGTTGACCATATTTACGAGGAGTTTAATCTGCCGGATACGATGCCCGGCTATCCACCTAAAGAATTTAGGAAACTACAATCGGTAAAGGCTCAAGAAAGAGTAGCCCAATTTATTCCGGTGTTTGAAATTGGTAATTTCTTGAATGTTTTAGCAGGTCAAGCGGAGGAAAATCAAAAAGATAGGTTGCTTACCTCTTCTCAAAAATGTTACCATCATTTAATTGATAACAAGATTACCACAATTGAGATGTATAACAATTTAGGCTTGAATTATCTTTCTAAAGCCATTATGCATAAAGAAGTTGATTATGCATTGCCTATGGAATTAGATTTCTATACTCGACTGTATGTAGAGTCACAATCGGGCAATGGACAAGGATGGGGAAGTGATGAAGAAGAAGATGGATGGGGCAGTGTAGATGAAGAATGGGATGATGACCGCAAAGGCGACGGGAAATCGCCACCTCCGCCACCACCTCCGCCAAGTCCTGATTTATCTGAAATAATTGATGAAGGTTGGGAAGCGATTTATGATTTGGAAGATCCATTCGTAGAATCTATTGAAATGGCCCGTATTTATTTTGAGAAATGTTTAGCACTCGACAGAAATTACACCGCTGCCTATAACAATTTAGCTGCCACCAATCTTTTGTTGGAGGAATATGAAGAAGCCTACGCAAAGGCTAGAAAGGCCCTTCGGTTAGCCCAAAAAGAACAAGATGTGGTAACAGAAAGAAATGCGGTTGACCTATTGGTATTGACCCATTTTTTTATGGATGAAAGCGAAGAATGCTTGGAATATCTACATCTGTCAAAAGAAATGGAAAGTCCAATTTACAATGTCAATTACAAGTTTATCAGCCAATCAATTGTCATTGAAGATACCACTTTGGCAAAAAGTATTAACGGCGTTACCAATGCTACATTTCAATTATACATCATGTCTGATTACGATGACAGAGAAAAGATAAATAATGAGCAGCTATATGATATTGCCTATGAACTGATGTTTGAAACGGACTCAATAGATCAAGAAATTGAGATAGATAATGGTACGGCAGAAATTATTAGTCATAAAATTGATGATCAAAATTTCTACATCTTTAACAACATAGAAGAAGGTACAAAGTATGATCGGTTTGCTTTTTATGATGTGGATGAAACCACCCAAACAAAAACACAACGAGGAATAACGATTGCTGATTCGCTTCAAAAAGTAATTGATGCGTATGGTCAACCTATAAAAGTGATTTCGGGCAATAGATACAATTATTGGGTGTATTACAATCAAAACATCATCGTAAAAATTAAAGAAGACAACACTGTAGGCGGTTGGGTATTTTATGATGTGGGATCGTAAATTATTTAAAGTAGTGAGTTTTAAATAACAATTTTATTCCTTTCCTACGGCTTTTTTATTAATGCAATTCCAATGATCTTCAAAGAAGGTAGGAATTTTGCTTTTGTCACGAGGACCACCAAAATTATCTATATCATAATAGCTATCAGTACCATAAATACGAATTGCGATAATTTCTTTATCGATAAGACTACTAATTATTGTCTCATCAATAGAGAATATTAATTTATAGTTAGTATAGCTACCGAATTGGGTTGATTTGAAATTACCACATTCTAAAAATTCAATGATTGGAGATAATTCAATTGTACTATCATTTGATGAAAGAAATAGAATTTTTGATTTTTCATTAAGGCAGAATGCACCTTTAATAGTAAGCACTAAATTGATATTTAGAAACCTATTTTCTCCAACTCTTCTCATGGACATATCTATTCTTTCCCATTTATTATGAAATCTTACATTCTTAGTTTCTAATATAATTTTCTTTGTAAATTGATCTTGTTTTTTTATTTCATATTCACATTCAATTTCAGAGGAATGATTACTGTTTGTTAGCGAGAATGCTGTGATAGAATGTAATTGAAATAGTACTAATAATGTAGATATAAGCACTGTCTTTAAAGTAATTCTCATAGATAATTTTATATATTTTCTTCTTCAAATTATTTTTTGCAAATATAAAAATAACAAACTATAGGTTGAGTTAATTGAGATGACAAATTAATTCTGTATATTCTTACTTCAACTTCAAGTATCTTTACTCATTAACTAATAATACGACCTTATATATGAAATACTTACTATACGGCGCTAATGGCTACACCGCACAACTCATCATCAAAGAAAGTTTGAAATTAGGTTTACAACCGGTGTTAGCCGGAAGAAATAGAGCTAAAGTTGAAAAAGTAGCCCAAGAATTTGATTTACCTTTTCAAGTTTTTAGTTTAGATAATCCATCAGAGATAGCGTCTAATTTAAAAGAATTCGAAGTATGCTTAAATGCTGCCGGACCGTTTAGTAAAACTGCCCTTCCAATGGCGAAGGCTTGCATAGCCAGTAAAACACATTATTTGGATATCACAGGAGAAATTGGAGTGTTTGAAGATTTGAAATCTTTAGGAGAAAGCGCCCTAAAAGCAGGTGTGATGGTCATGCCAGGAACAGGATTTGATGTAGTGCCTTCCGATTGTTTAGCGAATTACCTAAAAGAAAAAATGCCCGATGCAACGCACTTAGAATTGGCATTTACTTCTATTGGGGGAGCTTTGTCTCATGGTACAGCAAGCACAATGGTAGAGTCGTTGGGCAATGGAGGAATGGTAAGAGAAAATGGACAATTGAAAGAAGTCAATTTAGCGCATCATCATAAAATCATCAATTTTGGAAAATTCTCCAGATCGATGGCGACTATTCCATGGGGCGATGTTTCTACAGCTTATACCTCAACAGGCATTCCAAATATTGAGGTGTATACCAGTATTCCTAAAAGTGCAGTAAATCTTTTAAAACTGCAGGCTTTGTTTAATCCAATTTTAAAGACGGGTTTAGTTAAAAACTTAGCACAAAAATGGGTAGACAAAAATTTATACGGTCCAAGTGAAGAGGAAAACAAGGATGGTAGATCTTTTTTACATGGAAAGATTACCAATGGCAAACAAGAGAAATTGGCTATTTTAGAATGTGCTGAAGGCTATCTTTTAACAGCGCTTTGTAGCGTAAATATTACTAAGAACATTCTCTCTAATGATTTTAAGCCCGGCTATCAAACACCTGCCATGGCTTATGGTTGGGAGTTTATCCTAAAAATGGAAGGAAGCGAGATAAAGGATATTAATTGATTGGTGTTTGTGATTATTAATGAACGTAAAAATTTATATCTTATAAATCTTTTGTGCAGCTCTCAATTTATTAGGCAATTGAAATGTAATGATATCCCAAAACATCTTAAAATCAGAGGCTAAGCTATATAAAGGTTGCTTAAAGGCAGCAGGTTTGTTTTTTTCAAAAGCAAAATGACCAAACCAAGCAAAACCATAGCCTGCAACGGGCATAAATGCCATCAACCACCATTTTTGAGTTACAATTACAACGATAAATAGTGTAATCACTATCGATGTGCCGATAAAGTGTAATGATCTGCAAACAAAATTGCTGTGTTCGGTTAAATAAAAAGGATAAAAATCTTCGAGGGAATTAAATTTCTTTGCCATATTTTAAAAAAGTGGTTAGTAAACAAATAAAGGAAACATCCGAAAATTAAAAGGGTCTTCTATTACCAACAAGAAAAACATTAGCATTTAAGCTAAAATAGCTAGAAAAATTCTTGATAGTAACCATTCGGATAGCTTCCTTTATCTAACTATATAAATGTAAGAAATTCTGATATTAGTACCAATGAAAAATATATTAATTACTGGTGCAGGTGGTTTTTTAGGCAGTCATTTAGTTGAACTGGCTAAATTAAACTATAATGTTTATGGTCTTTCCAATATTTCTAAAATCAATTTGCCAAACGAAAAATGTGTCTACCTCAATTTAATCGATGAAAAGAAATTGAATGAAACATTGAATAGGATTAAGCCTCAAGTTATCATTCACTGTGCTGCTATATCAGGTGAAAGTGGTTGTAGAAGTAATAGGGAAGAAGCTTATGCCATCAATGTAAGTGCTACTCTAGTTATTGCTGAGTGGTGCCAAGCGAACCAGGCTAAAATGATTTTCACTTCTACAGACCTAGTATTCGACGGTTCAAATGCACCTTACAAAGAAGTTGACCGAACATTACCTTCCATGGAATACGGTAAGTTAAAAGTGGAGGCTGAAATTCTTTTGCAGTCTTTTAAAAAGACCATCATTGTTAGATTGCCGCTGTTATATGGAATGGGTTTAGGAGATAATAAAGGGCTGCTTCATCAATTCGTTGAAAATGCTAAAGATGGCAAAGTACAGCGTTTATTTACAGATGAATTCAGAACACCGGTTTTAGTTGATGACATCGCTAAATTTATTATTCAGTTAGTGGATTCAACCTTTACTGGAATACTTCATCTTGGCGGGAAAGAAAGGTTGTCAAGATTTGAATTAGGTCAATTGTTTTGTAAGAAATTGAATTTAAATCAAGATTTCATTCAACCTATATTACGAAAAGACATCAATATGGATTATCGACCTAAAGACACTTCTATGGATAGTTCAAAAGCATATGAAATAGGTTTTCAACCGAAAAAAATTGGTGTAGCTTTGCAAGCTATTTTTACTCAATATTACAATAGGTAATGAAACCAGATTCGAAAGCTTATTTATTCTTGCATATTGCAGTTTTTCTTTGGGGCATAACCGCTATCTTAGGTAAATTGATTAGCTATAACGAGTATATTTTAGTTTGGTATAGAACGGGTTTGGTAAGCTTAAGTCTCTTGTTTTTTGCGACCACACATAAAGGGTTAAAACAAGTAAAATGGCAACACGCACTAAAAATTGCTGCAGGAGGAATTATTGTTGCTATTCATTGGATCTTCTTTTATGGAGCCATAAAATATGCAAACGTTTCTATTGCTTTGAGTTTAATGGCAACGGTGGCTTTAATCGTTGCATTTATTGAGCCATTAATTACAAAGCGTAAATTTAGGATGTATGAAGCGGCGCTTGGTGTTGCTGTAATTCCCGGTATTTATATGATATTTTATTTCTCTGACGCCAGTTATTTTGTAGGTATAATTATGGCCATTCTTTCTGCTTTTTTTGCTGCATTGTTTACTACACTCAATAAAAAATTTGTTGATTATACAGAGCCATTTTCATTCTCTTTTTTACAAATATTTGGCGCCTTTATATTTCTATCCATTTGGCTACCTATTTACTTAAAATATTTTCCGGGTTCATTTTATGTAGGAAGCACAGAAGATTATGTTTATTTGGGCACACTGGCCATAGTTTGTACAACAATACCCTATATTTTATATCTAATTGCTTTAAAAAGGTTAGATGCATTTACAACTACATTGGCCAATAACCTTGAACCCGTCTATGGAATTATATTAGCGTGGATTATTTTTCAAGAAAATAAAGAAATGGATTCAAGGTTCTATATTGGAACATTGATCATATTATTGACCATTTTTTTGCAACCCATTTTAAAGAAAAGATTTTCAAAATAAGTTAGATATAAATTAAAATCATTACCTATATTTAGCTAATGAAAAACTATTACCAATTACTGTTACTTGCCTGTTTTTTCGTTTTAATTTTTACAGCTTGTCAAAAGGACAATATTTTTGAAGAGCAAGGACGGAAATGCGATATTTCTGAAATTTCAGAGGTTAGAATTAATGAAATTCAAGTCATTGGATCTCATAATAGTTACAGACAAAGAACCCATCAGCCCCTATTAAATGTTTTACAATTATTTACTTCTTTTTTACCGGAAGAGAATGATCCATTAAATGAATGGGAATACAATCATGTGCCATTAGAAGAGCAATTTGATGCTCATAATGTTAGAGCCGTAGAGTTGGATATTTACTACGATCCGGAAGGAGGCATATTCTTTAATAGAGCTGGTTTAGCATTAGTTGGAGAAAGTATTTCATCAGGAAATCAGGCTTACAAAGAACCCGGATTGAAAGTTTTGCATATTCCTGATGTAGATTATAGAACACATTATGTCTCATTTAAAGATGCTTTAAGAACAATATTGAACTGGTCTAACAGTAATCCCAATCATACTCCAATTTTTATAATGTTGGAGTTGAAGGAAACCAAAATTCCTTTACCTGGATTTGCTCAAGTGAAAAATTTTACGGAGGTAGCAAAAGCATCTGTACCGATGGAAATTTTAGATGTTTTACCGGAAGAAAAGATATTTACACCAAAAGAAATGAGAGGAGACTTTAACACTCTCTATGAGGCATTACAGGCGAATGGCTGGCCAACAATAGATGAGGTAAAAGGTAAAATTCTTTTCTTTGGTTTAGGTCAAGATGAAATAGGTGAATTGATTTTTGGAACCAATAGCAACACCAATGATAACGATGACCACATCATTAAAATAATTGATAATCCAGAGACTAATTTCTTAAAAATTGAAGAAGCTGTATCCATGGGTTTTATCATTCGAACTAGATCAGATTCAGGAACGAAAGAAGCTAGAAGTGGCGATGTAACTAGAAGAGATAAGGCTGTTGAAAGCGGTGCGCAGTTGATTTATACCGATTATTACCAACCCGATGAACGCTTTGGAATTGATGATCGATGGACTGATTATCAGTTTCAGTGGCCAATAGATAATGGAAAAGCTCGTGTTAAAGCATCTAATTGCTACGTTTTAGAATAGCGTTTAGTTAAGGAAATTTTTTCTTTTATAGGGTAACAATTTGTTGGCTCATGATATATTAAGATGTAACCAAAACATCTTTATCATGATTACTTTTTTTCTCATACTCATCATCACAGAAATTATATTTGGAGCAACTATCAGAAATAATTTTTTTCAAAAGAAAAGTGATTGAAATTATCTGAGCAGTGCTCTATTTATTTGACTAGTTCAATCGTCTGATTAGACTCACCATAATTTGACTAGTTCAAGCGAATATAAGCGTCAGCTTACTTAAACAAAAGAAAACTACAAGTCTACTTTATAAAGCGGATGCTTTAGCCAAATTTCTTACAAGCGGACATTTGCGCCAATCTTCTTTTACTTCTTAAACTCCTTAAAAGTCTTTTCAATAATTGCTACACAATCCATTAGTTGTTCTTCTGTAATCACTAATGGTGGTGCCAATCGAATGATATTGCCATGAGTAGGTTTTGCCAACAGGCCATTGTCTCTTAAAGCCAAGCATAAATTCCAAGCTGTTTTGCTTTCAGGTGAATCATCAATAACAATGGCGTTTAGAAGTCCTTTTCCTCTTACTAAAGTCACCATTGGTAAATTTAAATTTCTAATCGCTTCTCTAAAAATCTGACCTAATCGCTCGGCATTTTCTGCTAATTTTTCATCTTTTACCACTTCTAAAGCTGCAATGGCTACTGCACAAGCTAAAGGGTTTCCTCCATAAGTAGAACCATGCTCTCCCGGCTTAATACAAAGCATAATGTCATCGTCGGCTAAAACTGCACTTACTGGAAAAACACCACCGGAAACGGCTTTCCCTAAAATTAAAATATCAGGTTTTACTTCATATTTATTCTGACAAGAATACTCGCAATCACAGTTGCCGCAATGCGCCAATAACTTTCCGGTTCTAGCAATTCCCGTTTGTATTTCATCTCCAATATAAAGCACATTGTGTGCCTCACATAAAGCTTTGCATTTAACTAAATAGTCTTCATCTGGAACAAAAATTCCTGCCTCGCCTTGTATGGGTTCCACTAAGAATCCTACTATATTTTTATTTGATTCTAATAATTTTTTTAATGCCTCTACGTCATTATAAGGCACAGAAATAAAACCTGGCGTGTAAGGACCGTATTCTCTTTTGGCTACTTCATCATCACTAAAAGAAACAATAGTAGTCGTTCTACCATGAAAGTTGTTTTCACAAACTACAATCACCGCCTCATTGGCAGCAACATTTCTTTTTTGATAAGCCCATTTTCTGCAAAGTTTCAAAGCCGTTTCCACCGCTTCTGCACCTGAATTCATCGGCAACAGTCGATCATAGTCGAAGTACTCACAAGCATATTTTTGAAATTGGCCTAAAACATCATTATAAAACGCTCTACTGGTTAAAGTCAATTTTTGAGCTTGCTCATTTAAGGCTCCAATAATTTTCGGATGGCAATGTCCCTGATTTACAGCAGAATAAGCGGAAAGGAAGTCATAATATTTTTTACCTTCCGGATCCCAAACAAAAACGCCTTCGCCTTTGGATAAAACTACCGGTAAAGGATGATAGTTATGAGCACCATATTCATTCTCTAATCGCATCGCTTCTTCAGAATTAATGTGATTAATCGCACTTTCTTTTTGATCAGTTACATTCATATTGCAAATATACCTTGGTTAAAGAGATTTTCGAAATAATATAAAGGCATTATGACTAACAACTTCAATTACTATTGAATAATTTATCTTTGTGGCAAACACAATTAAAATAAATATGACCATTCAATTCAACGTTTCTTTTCCCGATCCGCACACACACTACACTTATGTGAAAATGATAATTGATAAAATTGATCAGAATTCCATTAAAGTAGGAATGCCGGTTTGGACACCAGGTTCTTATCTTTTAAGAGAATATGCACAACACGTTGATCAGTTTGAAGCTTTGGATGAAAATAATGGAGTCTTAAAGTTTGATAAAGTCAAAAAGAATATTTGGGAGATTAATACTGTTGGGAAGACTAAAGCAATTATCAATTATAGATTTTATGCTTTTGAAGCAACAGTAAGAACTAATTTTGTAGATGTTGAACATGCTGCCTTAAATGGAGCGGCTACCTTTCTTTATTTGGAAGAACATTTAGATTTACCCATTACTGTAAAGGTTGAACCGTATAAAGAGTGGAAAAAAATTGCCACTTCTTTAAAGCAAATTGAAGGGGATGAATGGTCAAGATATGCTGAAAATTACGATGAATTAGTAGATAGTCCAATTGAAGTAGGCAATTTTGAATCCTTTGATTTTGAAGCTGGAGGTATTCCTCATCAAGTTGCTATTTTCGGAACCAATAATGGCAACAATCAGACATTTGTAAAAGACTTAGAAAAAGTATGTAATGTAGCTACTGATATTATGGGGCATCATCCATGTAAAGATTTTCTATTTATTATTCATAATACAGAAAGTAGATACAACGGATTGGAGCATAGTAATTCAACGGTTTGTCAAGTGCCACGTTGGGATTACTTTCCATACGATAAATATTGCCGAACAATGGGATTGATGTCTCATGAGTATTTTCATTTATGGAATGTAAAAAGAATTAGACCGGAAGTGTTAGGTCCATTCGATTATAATAATGAAAATTATACCAAACAATTATGGGTTGTAGAAGGAGTGACCAGTTATTACGATGATTACATTCTTTTTAAAAGTGAGATTTTCTCTAAAAAACAATATTTAGAAACATTAGCAAAAGGCTTGAATTCGGTTGTAAATAATGCCGGGGATGATGTTCAATCCTTAACTGAAGCTAGTTACGATGCTTGGATTAAATACTATCGTCAAAATGAAAATTCCATCAATAATTTAGTCTCTTATTATGTAAAAGGTGCTATGGCATCCTTGGTGTTGAACTTCATTATCATGCATGAAACCGATGGAAAAAGAAGTTTAACGGATGTAATGCGAAAGCTTTTTAGCGATTATGAAAGTAATCCCAATAAAGGATTTTCTGAATCTGATTTTTTAGATACTATTAATGCATTTGCAGGCATAAAACTAGACGAGTTTTTCCAAAAGCATATCTACGGAAAGGAGCCAATTGATTATGAAAAATATTTTGGCTACGTTGGTTTGGCGCTAAAAGATAAAGATAAGGACAGTGATAAAACAGAACTTGGAATTTTAGCGAATTGGGAAGAAGAAAAATTGATTATTAAAAAACTCGATAAGAATTATGGAGGCTATTTAGGTGGTTTAAATGTAAATGATGAGATTGTAGCTATTGATGATTACAGAGTGTTTAAAGATTATGAAAAGATCTTAGAACAGAAGAAAGCTGGAAGTTTTATAAAAGTATTGGTGAGTAGAGGTGGTTTAATAAAAACATTTGATGTGCCAATAACTCAAAGTAGAAAGATTAATTATGAAATTATTGAGCGAGAAAGACCAGGTGAAAAGGCCGAAAAATTGAGAGATATTTGGTTAGGAAAATAGTCGCAAAAAACAAAATAAGTTATACACTAAATGCCGAGTTAATCCACATTGTTTGCCTGATTACGACTGATTAGTTGTCATAACAATTAATAATAACGTTTTTTATCAGGCAGGTTAAAAATCTGATAACATCAGACTTCTACATTCTCGCTTTCAATTTAGTATTTTCGCAGTCCATTTCAGAAAATAAATACATACAAATGGCATACAATACACCTTCAGGGGTAGAAGTAACCGGTAAGTACACACCAGAATTTGCAACAGTATTAACTACAGACGCACTAAACTTCTTAGTCGCATTACACGAAAAATTTAACGCTAAGCGCTTAGACTTACTTAAGGCAAGAGTTGAAAGACAAAAGTGGTTTGATGCAGGAAATTTTCCATCTTTCTTAGAGGAAACAAAGGATGTAAGAGAAGGAGATTGGGTAGCTGCACCTTTACCTGAGGCGCTATTAGATCGTAGAGTTGAGATTACTGGTCCAGTTGACCGTAAAATGGTAATTAATGCTTTAAACTCTGGTGCTAAAATGTACATGGCAGATTTTGAAGATGCTAATTCTCCAACTTGGTCAAACACCTTGAATGGACAAATTAATCTTACTGATGCCGTTAATAGGACGATTACTTTGGTGGATGAAGCAAGAGGTAAATCTTATCAGTTAAATGATGAAATTGCTACCTTATTGGTTAGACCAAGAGGTTTACATTTAGATGAAAAGCATATCTTAATTAACGGTGAAAGAACTTCAGGTTCTTTAGTTGATTTTGGATTATACTTATATAGAAATGGTAAGAATGCAGTTGAAAAAGGATTTGGACCATTCTATTACTTACCAAAATTAGAGCACTATACAGAGGCAAGATGGTGGAACGAAGTAATTGTGTTTGCACAAGATTACATTGGAATGCCACAAAAAACGGTTAAAGCAACTGTTTTAATTGAAACAATAACTGCTTCTTTCCAAATAGATGAAATTATCTATGAATTAAGAGATCATATGGCGGGCTTGAACTGTGGACGTTGGGATTATATTTTCTCTTACATTAAAAAGTTTAAGAATCATAAAGGATTCTCTATTCCAGATCGTGGACAGATTACAATGACCACTCCATTTATGGCGGCTTATTCACTTTTAGTTATCCAAAGATGTCACAAGCGAAATGTAGCAGCAGTAGGAGGTATGTCTGCCAACATTCCTATTAAAGGAGATGATGAAGCCAACAAAGCAATTATTGCTAAGATTGTGGAAGGTAAAACTCGTGAGGTGAAAAACGGACACGATGGAACATGGGTAGCGCACCCTGGATTGGTAAAAGTGGCGATGGATGTTTTTGATGAACATATGCCAACACCTAACCAAATCGACAGAAAAAGAGAAGATGTAAATGTTACTGAAGCCCAATTAGTTGAAATGCCTTCAGGATATATTACAGAAGAAGGTGTTAGAGAAAACATCAACGTTGGAATTCTTTATTTAGAATCTTGGTTATCTGGTAGAGGTGCTGCAGGTTTATACAACTTAATGGAAGATGCTGCAACGGCTGAAATTTCAAGAACTCAATTGTGGTTATGGATTCACTCTGATGCTAAATTGAACGATGGACGGAATATTGATTTAGCATTATACGAAACTTTAAAAGCGGAAGAAATTGTTAAGGCAAAAGCTTACGTTGGAGAGGAATATATTAAGACATCTAAATTTGATCAAGCGGTTGAATTGTTCGATGAATTTATCAAGGCAGATGAATTTGACGAATTCCTTACTCTAAAAGCATACGAATTACTTTAAACATTAATTATAGATACTTTAAATTAAATTATGAAAAATTCATCACAAACAAATTATACTTCTGCTTTAGAAGCAGTGCAAAAACTAAAGGCGAAGTATGGAAATACTTGGGACGCAATTAGTCCTGAGGATGCGGCTCGCATGGTTACTCAAAACCGTTTTAGAACAGGTCTTGATATTGCTAGATATACTGCTGCTATTATGCGTAAAGATATGGCCGAGTATGATGCTGATTCATCAAAATATACCCAATCATTAGGTTGCTGGCATGGCTTCGTGGCGCAACAAAAAATGATTGCAGTTAAAAAACACCACAAAACAACAGATAAAAAATACCTTTACCTTTCAGGTTGGATGGTTGCTGCATTACGTTCTGAATTTGGTCCATTACCTGATCAATCAATGCATGAAAAAACTGCAGTTCCTGCATTAATTGAAGAAATTTACCAATTTTTAAAGCAAGCAGATGCAACTGAGTTAAACGATTTATTCAGAAGAAAAGCAGCTGGAGAAGATGTTCAAGCTCAAATAGATAACTTTGAAACGCATGTAGTTCCAATTATTGCTGATATCGATGCTGGTTTTGGTAATCCTGAAGCAACTTACTTATTAGGTAAGAAAATGATTGAAGCAGGTGCTTGTGCTCTTCAAATTGAAAATCAAGTTTCTGACGTGAAGCAATGTGGTCACCAAGATGGTAAAGTAACTGTACCTCACGAAGAATTCCACGCTAAAATCAATGCATTACGTTATGCATTCTTAGAGTTAGGTGTTGATGATGGTATCATCGTTGCACGTACGGATTCAGAAGGTGCTGGTTTAACACAAACTATTCCTGTTTCTAAAGAAAAAGGCGACTTAGCTTCTCAGTATATCAATTTCTTAAAAACAGAAGAAGTGGATATTTCAGAAGTGAATGATGATGAAGTATTAATTAAAAAAGATGGTAAACTTCACCGACCTGCTCGTTTAGCTAGTGGTTTGTACGAATTTGCTGCTGGAACTAACATAGATAGAGTAGTATTAGATTGTGTATCTAGCTTAAAAGCTGGTGCTGATTTAATTTGGATTGAAACTCCAACTCCTCACGTAGGTCAAATTGCTGCAATGGTAAACAGAGTGAAAGAGCAAGTTCCTAATGCAAAATTAGTTTATAACAACTCTCCTTCATTTAACTGGACAATCAATTTCCGTCAGCAAGCATATGATGCTATGGAAGCTGAAGGTAAAGATATGTCTGCTTATGTTAGAGCGGATTTAATGGACGTTAAATATGATGGTACGGAATTATCTGATAAAGCAGATGAAATGATTCGTACTTTCCAAGCCGATGCATCTCGTGAAGCTGGTGTTTTCCATCATTTGATTACATTACCAACTTATCATACTACAGCATTACATATGAACGACTTATCTGAAGGTTACTTCGGTGATAAAGGTATGTTGGCTTATGTTCGTGGCGTTCAACGTCAAGAATTACGTAAAGGCGTATCTTGTGTTAAGCACCAAAGAATGGCTGGTTCTGATTTAGGTGATGATCACAAAGAATTCTTTGCTGGTGATCTTGCACTTAAAGCGGGTGGAGCAAAAAATACAGCTAACCAATTTGAAGTTTAAGAATAAACTTCTATAAATTATAGAAAGCCTGTTTCGAGTAATCGTTACAGGCTTTTTTTATGTAGGTATTTTGCGTAAGTAACATCGTTAATTTTGTTATAAATGTTAAAAACTAAAGCGGAAGTAGATTAGATAATATACATTTAAGGTATTATTCAATCATTTAAACCCACTCATTATGCCATTAGATTATATTATCGACGACCCCGAATGCGAAGAAGCAATTGCTGATGTTTACGGGTCCTAATTTTTTTATATTCAAACTTACTTAATTAAAAAAGCCAAGCAATATTAGTTGAACTAGTATTGCTTGTTTTAATTTTGGGTAGTCTCAGTATCCTTTTCTGGATTTTTACCCCAATAGGTTGTTGTTGGAATCATCACTGCCTTTTTATGATCTTCTGATATGGTATTTAAAATATTAGGTCTTCTTATGCCTGGCAAAATTTTTATATCATAGATCTCTTCAACAGATTCATAATATCGTATCAGACCTACATTTTGACCGGTTTTTAAATTGATCACCACAACTCCTGAATAAGTAGCCTTATCCGCAATTGGCAATTGACTAAAAGCAACACCTTCTTTTTTTCTAATTTTTGATAAGCCAATAAAGGCATAATCTCCTATAAAATCTAAACCTCTCACAAAACCATCTATTTTAGCAATTACAGTATAATTTGAAGTAATTGGATCCACTTCAACAAATTCGCCGGTCGCAGACAGTAGCAAGTATGTCTTGTTTCTATAGATTCTTGGAGAATGCGGCATTGGAAGTTTATTCGCAACAATTTCATTCGACTCAACATCCATCAATACACCGGTTTGGGTGATATCCGCTTTCCAACTTCTTGGTGTATTGCCTTGATTGAAGGCGGATGCATATTTGGGTTGTCCATTTAACATCGCCATTCCGTTTAAATGACATCTGTCTTCTGAGGCTAAACCAGTGATAAAAGGTGGTTGCCAAATAGGAGTGAAGTTATAGTGCTCATCTATTTTAATCAAACAAGAGAAATAAGTGTTCACACCATAAATGCCATCATTCCCAAACTCTAAATCATGAATATCTAGAAAACCAGTATGGTATGTTGCTCTTGGTACAAATAAGGCATCATAAATATTGGGTTTGTTAGGGTAAAATTGAGCGAGTTGCGGAGAGTTGGCCAATAAGATCACTTCATCTAAACAAGCCACCGCCATTTTGCCTTTTTTGTAAGCAATGCCCATTGCTTTTTTAAATGTTCTTGGCAATTGAACCAATTTTTCCGGTCCATTGGGACTTACAAAAACAATTTTTCCAGCTTGATAAGTGCTAATGGTAATGGTGCAGCCTAATTCATTTAATAGTTTAGGAATTTCCGGACTGTAAGTACAAGCAAATGCAGGATATTTTGTCGGCGACTCGTTCATCATCTTAATATAGGAATTAGTTTAAAACTAGTTGGTGAAGATCAATTTTCCATGACCTCTTTCATTGCCTAATTTTAAAGTGAAGCTATAAATGCCACTTGCTAACTGATTTTTTGTAATTAAAAATTCATTTTCAAATCCTTCATCCATGAAAACAAGTTTCCCGCTTTGATCGTAAATTTCTAAAATTGCTTTTTCATAATTAGCATTTTCAAATTGGAGAATAGCTAATTGGGCGGTTGGGTTCGGGAAAAGCTCAAATGTTAAAGAGTTACGTTGTAAAATACCTAAAGTAATTTCAAATGTATTTAAGGTAGTATTGGTTTTAACAGGTTCATTGAAATCAAAATAAATGTACGCATCATTCGTAAAAACCGTTCCAAGAGGTTGATTATCTATCGGTTGAATATCATATTGGATATAACCATTACTCCCATCATAATCTACAGTAGAATCAGGGAGTAATATATTATCAAAAGTCCAAGTAGCTTTTCGATCCTCTAAATAAAAACTATATGGATGTGATGCATCAACCATTTCGAAAGTGGTAACATCAAAATTGGTGTCGATAGTATCTATTACAATAACCCTAAAAGCTGTGTCTGTACCGGTATTTTGAAATCTAACGGTATAGGTGAAGAGTTCAGTAGATGGATGAGTGCTGCCATTTTCACTACTACCTAATGGTTGTACTAGTTTGTCGTTAGGATCAAAAGAACCAATAACAATTTGCTTTAAAGTATCAGTGTTGTTAGTTCTAGCAATATCATTTTCAACTGGTGTAATGCGAAATACAGAGCATAAGGTATCTCCTAAGCTAGCATCTAATGTAACATTTGAAGTAATATTGATATATCTCGTTTCAAAAGGTGTTAAGTTGATGAAGTTCCATTCATAAGTGTTATCAAAAACATTTACAGCATTTGGATCAGTTGAAATAACACTAATATCTTCATCAAATTGGGCACTAATAACGCCACTTTCAGTAGTAGAACCTAAATTAGAATATTTGATTTTATAATTGGTATCAAATCCTCTTCTTGTAATGCCTCCAATGCCATCAATTCTTACATCTTGTTGAATACTTTCTGGTTGTAAAGCGAAATTTAAATTACTAATGGTGTCAGGCAAATTATCTAGTGTAATTTGATGAGAGCCAGGTTGTGCATTCCAAGCCGGTGGTGTATTTATAGATAACTCATAATTACCTTGTCCTAAAAAAGCATCAAATTCTCCAATTGAATTTGTAGTTAGTATAATGTTGTTTGGCTCAACAACAATTGTTTGGTTGGGGAGTAAAACATCATTACCATCAAAAGTTTGGTTGGTATTTTCATCGAGATAAGCAATACCTTTTATCCTTGTTGCTTCATTAGAAATATTTTCTGTAAAGTTTAAACGATTTCTATAATATGACTGAGCGATATAACTAGTATCGTAATATGTAGTAGACCCAATAACATTATCAAGAATGTCTAAGTCTCCATCATTATCAATATCGGAAAAATTAAGCAATACAAAATTTTGGTCATCACCAGTAATACCAATAGAAAACCAATATAATTCACTTAGGAAAAATTCTTGATAATCTGTTTCGAAGAAAGCAGTTCCTTGTCCAGTGTTTTCAAATACTAATGCACCAATTTTTGACGAATCGGAATCAAAAGCACCTAAATCAATCTTATATTCATAGAGTAAATCTTTATCTCCATCAGAATCAATATCCTTAAACATATAATGTACTCCAGCAACGTTATTCTGAAAAGTGCTGTTAGAAAGTAAATTAGTTATTTGTTTTAAATTGAATGGTGCTTCAATATTGTCTTCAAATGGATTGGTGCCAGCCCCACCGTTGTTTTCAAAAAAAATGAAAGTATTGGTATAAGCGTAATTACCACTAGCTGTGCTATAGTCATAAATATTTAAGATAAGATCTAAGTCGCCATCTTGATCTAAATCATCTAGGTTAACAGTATTGATAACACCATAGATCTCCATTTCGTCTACAATAGGTAAAGTTTGAGTTTCTGTAAAATCAAAAGAATTTGGTGAGTTAGAATTGTTTTCAATTATTTTGATAGCACTCTCATAGGGATTGTTAGGGTTCTGACCGCTTCTAAAAAGGTCAAAATCGCCATCATTATCGATATCAGCTAAGGTGAAAGGATTAATTGTCTGAATTAGTTCTCTATCTTGAAATATAAGTTGTGGATTAGTAAATTTTACAATCCCATCTGAAACATTCTCTTGAAAGTATATTTCATTTCTGCTACTGCTATCAAATAACGCGGGTACTGTTTCAAAAAAACAATCCTCATCACCATCACCATCAGTATCTATAAATAGATATCGAATGATTATGTTTCTTTCAAATTCTTCATTGTCATATATATTAAATATTTGATCAACTGAAGGCTTAAAGACTTGTTGGGCATTTACATTTGGAATAAGTAAAAGTGATGCGCTAACTGACAATAATGCTCGATAAGTTCTTACATCAAACTTTGATAAGTTTCTTTTTAAGGATAGAATTTCTGTTAACAATTTTTCAATCGAAGCTGATTTTAAGCCAACTTTGATCTGTTTTATCAACAACTTTATTCTATATTTTAACTGTCTAGTTTTTCTTCCAAAATGAAAGGTTCTTTTCATAGTATTGGTTTTAATCAATAACAAGCTTACCTGAAGCCATATTTTTGTCTAATATAACATTATATAGAAATATACCGCTAGATAAATGAAGTTGATGAAATGAAAATTGATTAGAAGTGGTTTTGTCAGTAAATACAATTCTCCCGGAAGCATCATATAACTCTAATACAACAGTCTTAAATTTTAAATTATCAAAATATAGAACTTGTTGATTTTGGTCGTAAATTACTTGAAACGGAGCAACTATTTCATTATTTGAAGTTGATGTATTTAATAAAGTTATGTTTTCATGGAATAGCACACTATCTGTCCAAGCTCTATCTTCTGTGTTGTAACCCATTCCAATATAATTACTTCCTATTATTTCATTAATATCAATATCGCCATCATTATCTAAGTCAATAGGGTAAAAAGCAGTAGAATTGGAAGATTGATCATTACTATAAGTAGCTCTTGTCAATAGAAGTTCACCATTGATATCAAAATCAAAATTATTACTACTTCTATTTTTATGGAAATAAAGGTTGTCTTCAAAATAGAGTGTGTAGCCTTCACTTATCTTTTTTCTAGAATGAAGTAATAGGTCGGTATTGCCATCCCTATCAAAATCAACGAATTTAAAATTATCGGGCCATGCAAAAGCACCGGAATCTGAGTTTTGAATCGCATCTTGATTAAAGTCGAAAGTTTGCCAAATAGAATCAAAAGGAAATAAAGCTTGCGAACCATTGTTTTCTAAATAGTTAAACTCATTTTGAAAAATACTGTTTCCCGAATGGCCGGTTATTAAATCAAAGTCTCCGTCAAAATCAACATCTAATAAACTTAATGATATTGGGAGTTGTGTTTGGTTATATTGAATATTTTGAATTGAATTTGTTAAAACAAAAGCGTAGGGATTATTACTCTCATTCTCGAAAACGGTTCTTAAAGTATCACCTAAATCGGTTGAGGTAATGGTAAAATCGAAATCATTATCATTATCAAAATTATGAACAGCAAAGGAAAAGCCATTGTAAGGATTAAAAGTTTCTACTGAGTAAACAACAATTGGCGCTGTAAAGTATATATCTTCTATCGTTTCATTTTCTTGAAAGAGAATTCGATTCGCTCCAGGTCTATAGACAGCGCACAAGTAACAACGATGATTAAAGGTAGAATAGAAAACATCCATATCTCCGTCTAAATCGACATCTATAAATTGCACATCCAATATTTGCCCGCCGCCAGTAGGAGCAAATAGTGCAGTGTCGTTTATATCAGCATCTAATGGACAGAAATTGTAAGCCTCGAAAATATCAATAGGCGACATAAATTCAAAAGTTTGTGCTTTTATATTATTACTTCCTAAGAAGAATAGACCGCTTAGCAAAAAGCTTTTTAGTAACCTTCTTCGATACTTTATTTGTCTTGTTTTTCTTGCAAAATGGAAAGTCTTTTTCATCTAATTAATTCTAGTTAAAAATTAGCTTGCCTGACGCTGCCTTTCCATCTAATGTAACACTATATATATAAATGCCATTGGCCAAATTTTTTCTGTCAATGATAAAACTTGATTGGTTTGATTTTAAATGCTCCACTAAAACTCCTGTGGCAGAGTAAATTTTCAACTCTGCCTTGCTTTGCGATTCATTCTTGAATTGTATAATGGATTTGTCATGTGTTGGATTACCATAAATTTCAAATACTAGATTGTTTTTTGCAATTACATTTAAAGTTGGATCATACGTGTTTTCCGAAAAATAGATTTTGTTCGCAAAGTATTCTATACTGCCGCTATAGTAACCAAAATCAACATATTCAAATTGGAAAAGGTTAGAAAATATATCTAAGTCGCCATCTGCATCAATATCGACAAAGGTGGGTATTGAGGTTATTAGTTTCGTCAATATATTTTAATCTTTTTCAAGAATTTGCTCACCAAAACCATCAAAATTGTAATTCATTGTTGGTACCTAGGTTTTTACTGTAATATCAGTCTTTTTCTTTAGGATAATAATTATAAGGCAATCAACTAAATCATCTTCTTCATTTAAGCTGTTTGAATTAAAACATCTAAATTTCCATCTCTATCGATATCAACAAAATCTACAGAGTAAATATTTTTTAAAGAAGAATTTGTATTGGCAACAGCATAAGGAAAAGTTTGCCAAATGGTGTCAAATGGAAATAATGAATTGGCTACCATCATTTTCAAAATTTTATTAAAATCTCATCGTTTATAATTTCTGTTGTGATAAAATCTTTATCGCTATCCTTATCTATATCCACAATCTTGGGAAATAAGAAATATGAAAAAGTATTAGAATTAGGATGCATAAATGGTTCGGCAAAATCAAAAGAATTAGCTTCATTTGATTGATTCTCATAGTTTTCATAAATGTAATTGTATAAGGAACATAATGTCGAAATCACCATCCACCATCAAAATCTATACCTCAAATAGATTACCAGCGAAACCATAATTAAATGCCATAAATGAACATATATTTCATCAAATATAATTGTTTGGTCAATTGAGATATTTTCTTGATAAAATGCACTATAGCATGGAAATAATCTGGATAACAAATATTGATTTAAGGCATTTCCTTCAAGAGTAAGATGAAACACATCTAAATCACCATCATCATCAATCAATAAATTTGGTTTCAGCAATAAAATCATGCGAATGGATCAGTTATAATGCTGGTGTCAATTACTAAGTTATCTGCCCAGGGGAAGTAATGACTACTTGTATCTACTAATACAGCTGGTGCTAAGTCAATATCTTGCGCTTTTATCGGATTCCCCAAAGTGCATAGTATTCCAAGTAGAGCTAACTTTTAAACAGCTTTCTATTGGCATAAGCTGATAACCCTATTATTTGAGACTTTAATCGTTCAAGCTGATCTTGTTGTTTTGAAACCAATGCCAATTGATAGACTTTAAGCTTGTTTTTTAACTGTCTTCTTTTTCTTGAAAAATGATAAAGTTGACTCATAGCATTCTTATTTTTACTAAAGTTAGGGAGTAAATCAAAGGATTTTATGACATTTTAAGCCGGATATCTAGTGTAAAATATTTGATTGTATTCGTAATTAACTGATTGTCAGTGATTTGAACTTAATATTTTCCAGGTAGAAAATGGTGGAAATTTTGTACTTTATCAATTAATTAAGTACTACAAACAAAACAATTGTTTTATTATCTTTGCAGCCTGAAATTAATAATAGTAAGATGAAAAAGAATACACATCCTGAGAATTATAGAATGGTTGTTTTCAAAGACGTATCAAATGATTACTCGTTTTTAGGTAAATCATGTGCAGCAAGTAGCGAAAATGTGACTTGGGAAGATGGAAACGAATACCCATTGATTAAAATGGAAATTTCTAACACTTCACATCCTTTCTTTACAGGAAAAATGAAGTTTATCGATACTGCTGGTAGAATTGATAAATTCAAGAAGAAATATGCAAGATTTGCAAAACCTTCTGCGAATACAGCAGAAGTAGCAGAAGCAGCTCCTGAAGAATCAAAAGGAGAATAAAAAATAATCGAATTAAATTATATCGAAAAGCCTTCCATTTGTGAAGGCTTTTTTATTTTTGACTAATGGCTAATAAAAACTTTGTTCTATTTGATCCTGCTCACGTAAAAAATCTATTGCCATTGGCATTTACTCGGCCTGTAGCTGATTTTAGAGTGGGAGTACTTACCTTAAGAGAGAAATGGAAAATTTATTTAAAAAGTGATCCATTAGTTTTAACCCAAGATTATTTGCAAGACCTTTTCCCTTTTGAGCAAAAGGAAGGTGAATTTGTTTATATCAATGCAAGTGTTATTCCCAATGAAAATCTTGGAATGGCAATTGAATCATTGAATAATGATGAAGTGCTAAAATCTGAAAGACAAGAAGTGATTGCTTTTAAAACCAATACTAGATTCGAATCAACAGCAGAACTCTTTCAGACTATTGAGCAACATCATACCATTGAATATGCCGAATCATTTGATCAAATAAAGCACTGCTGGAATATCTTTCAATTGAATGGAAGTCAAATTAAAGCAGATGTTGCCTTGTTTAAAGATGAGTTTATAAACAATAGCAATCTATTAGGGAATGCATTATCAGTAAGCAACAGCAATCAAATTTTCATTGAAGATGGAGCAGAAATTGGCGCTTGTATTTTGAACGCTTCTAAAGGACCAATCGTCATTAGTAAGGATGCCATTATTATGGATGGAGCAATCATTCAAGGTCCGGTTTCCATTGGTGAGCATGCCGTAATAAAAATGGGTGCAAAAATTTATGGTGAAACTACTATTGGACCACATTGTAAAGTAGGTGGCGAAGTAAGTAACAGTGTTTTATTCGCCTATTCTAATAAAGGCCATGATGGTTATTTAGGGAATTCAGTACTTGGTGAATGGTGTAATTTAGGAGCAGACACCAATAATTCAAATTTGAAAAACAACTACTCTGAGATTAAATGTTGGAGTTATAACGAGCAAGATTACATTAAAACAGGTTTGCAATTTTGCGGCTTAATAATGGGCGATCATTGTAAATCAGGCATCAATACCATGTTTAACACAGGAACAGTGGCAGGTGTGGCAGCAAATATTTTTGGTGCAGGATTTCCAAATAAGTTTATTCCTTCTTTTTCTTGGGGAGGCTGTGATGGTTTCAGCACCTTTAGATTAGAAAAAGCATATGAAATGGCCAAGAATATGATGGATAGAAGAGGTATTGAATTTACCGCTGAACATAAAGCCGTTTTTAAACATATATTTAAGGAAACTAATGGGTTTAGACAGTTAACTCCCAATCAAGAATATTTATAGTAAAGGTAAATTGATAGATATAAAAATTATCACTCAATGAGAAAAAATATAGTTGCAGGCAATTGGAAAATGAATCTTCTTGTAGAAGAAGCCAACGATTTAGCCAATTCAATCGGAAAATATATAAGCGAAAATGTGATTGACAGTAATATTGAAGTCATCCTAGCGCCACCTGCACTTTATTTAGACAGCTTAGTCAATAATACTAAACATCTTTCTAATTTAAATGTAGCGGCTCAAAACTGTTATCAAGCACCCAAAGGAGCTTTTACAGGAGAAATATCTGCTCCAATGCTGAAAAGTGTTGGCGTTAAATATGTAATTATTGGCCACTCTGAAAGAAGACTCTATTTTGGAGAAGATAATGAAACGCTTAAGCAAAAAGTGTCGGCAGTTTTAGACAATCATTTACAACCCATCTTTTGTTGTGGAGAACAAGAATCTGAAAGAGATGCTGGTAATCACAAAGCATTTATTGAAAGTCAATTAATTGATTCTTTATTTCATTTGAGTGCAAGTGAATTGGCAAAATGTGTTATTGCTTACGAGCCAATTTGGGCAATTGGAACCGGTAAAACGGCTAGTCCGGAACAAGCACAAGAAATTCATCAATTCATCAGAGAATTAATTGCCAAGAAGTATGATGACGCTACGGCAAACAACATAACTATACTATATGGTGGAAGTTGTAAACCGTCTAATGCTAAAGAATTATTTAGTCAAAAGGATGTTGATGGTGGATTAATTGGCGGCGCTTCTTTATTGGCTGATCAATTTGTAGATATTATAGAAGCTTTCTAATATATTTGGAATAATAAATACCTCTATGCTTAAACTTGAAATTACCCTTTCTGAAAACATTTCTGAAGAGAATATCGATATTTTATCTGCTTTAATCTATAGCTATGAAGTTGATGGCATTGAGGTTTTAGAAAATGGTTTGTCTGTATTCTTAAGCGAAGAGTTATTCAGCTCAAGTGATTTTAAATTATCTCTAGAAGAGTGGCAAACGATTCAGCCATTTACTTACCAATGGGAAGAACTGCCAAACATCAATTGGAACAAAGAATGGGAAAGCAATTTCGATCCAGTATTTGTCGATGATTTTTTAACCATTAAGGCGGAGTTTCACAACATCCCAACTTCTACCAAACACACTATTATCATTAATCCTAAAATGTCTTTCGGAACGGGACATCATGCTACTACTTGGATGGTGTCTAAATTGATGGCGCAGTTGGATTTTAAAAATAAGAAAGTATTGGATGCCGGCAGTGGAACAGGCGTTTTAGCTATTTTGGCTAATGTTCTCGGAGCAACGGATATAGTGGCTTTTGATAACGATCCTTGGTGCTACGAAAACGCTTTAGAAAATTTAGAAATTAATGGTGTAACCAATATCAAATTGATTGAAGGTTCGTTAGCTGAAGTTGACGAGGCTGACTTTGATATAATTCTAGCCAATATCAATAGAAATTTTATTTTAGAACACGGTAACGAGCTTGCTAATAAGTTGAAAAATGACTCGTTATTAATAGTAAGTGGCTTTCTTATCCAAGATGTTAAGCTCATATTGGATTATTTTCATAACTTAAGTATGGTGGCGCAGTATTTGCTTACCAAAGGTGATTGGTCGTGCGTTATTTTAAAGAAATGGTAGACCAATCGATAAACAACTAAGAATTTAAACCCCAATAATTAATTATAAATGAGACATTCTTTATTATCCTTAATCTTTCTTTTTTCTGTAGCAACGGTATTCGCTCAAACACCTAAATCATTTTCAGACGATGACGCTGCATTTATTACAGAATTCTCGGCATATGTACAAAAATCAAAACGTGCAGAAAGTATTGCCGCAGCAACAGCGTTTGTAGAAACCTATAATGGTTTAAGTGGAGAGATGAAATCAACAGTGAAAACAACTGCTAATTTAATGCTGACCAAAAAGGTAAGAAATTATCCTGTATTTGGAGATTATGCCGCTATTGTTAGTCTGATTACAGCGAAAAGTGGAGAAGTACCACAAGATCATATTGTAATACTTAAAGAATTGATTGATGCCGCAGAAGTTTCATCTTACAAGCAATTTGAAAATTATATAGAATACCTACCGGCATTATTTAACGAGAGGTCTTTGTTTCAGACTAAGACTAAAAATTGGGTGTATAGCGAAGGAGCTACTTATAAAACGAAGGTAGAAGATGGTCAGGCTGTTTTGGAGTTTTCTGGAATTGACTTGATGGGAATGTCGAGAAGCGACACCATTACTATTTTTAAAACTTCCGGTAAATGTTATCCAACTGCCGAAAAATGGGTGGGTAATAAAGGACAACTTTATTTCACTGATGCGGGGTGGTCGGAAAGTGAAGTGACGGTAGACCTGTCTGATTATACGCTAGATTTAGATAAAACTGACTTTAGTTTTGATTCTGTGATGCTAACTTTCCCGAAGCACATCGATGGAAAAATCATGGGCTCAATGAGCGAAAAGCTATATACTTCAAAGCCACAATCCATCACTTATCCTCAATTTTATTCTTACGATCTTGATTTAGCGATTAAGAATATTGATGAAAGAGTTACTACTTCAGGAGGTTTAAAATTAATTGGCGATCGAATGGCTATTTATGGAACGGATGAAAAAACAGCACATGTGATTCTTTCTACTAATGGTAAAAAACAAGCAGTTGCTATGGCTCCCAATTTTACCATAAGAAGAGATAAGAATGAGATTTATGCCGATAATGCTGAAGTTGTTATATATATGAAAAAGGACTCCTTGTTTCATCCTGCTGTAATATTTAAATATTTGATGGATCCTAATATCATGCAATTGGATCGAGCAGAAGGAATTTATGTCAATACACCTTATGAAAGTCCTTATCATCAAATGACTATTGAATTGAATTCATTGCAATGGAATTTAGATTCTACTAATATTCAGTTAAAAACAGTAGATCAATATACAGGTAAGCCGGTGTTGTTTACTTCTTACGATCATTATGTGCCGCAAGGAGAGTTGCGATATTTAACTTTATCCGGCAGAAATCCTTTACAAATGCTTCGCGACTTAAGTAATTCATATGGAACGGATTTCTTGAGTGGACATGATTTAGCTGGACAATTAGGTTATCCTTTAAAAGAAGTTGAAAGCATTATTTATAAGTTAGCCAAAGATGGTTTTGTCTTTTATAATCCGGCTACAAAAGATATGCGTGTTAATTATAAAGTGCATCATTATATGGATGCTGGAAAAGGTGATATTGATTACGATCACTTACAATTTGAATCCGCTTCTAAAGGGTCGTCTAGAAATGGAGTGTTGAGTACAGATTCTCAAACCATTAAATTGTTTGGTATTGATGAATTTTCTTTAAGTGTTCCTAAGCAAGTTAAAGTTAAACCAAGAAACCATGAAATGGTTTTGATGGCCGATAGGGATATGCAATTGGAAGGAACGTTAACTGCCGGAAAGCTTACATTTAAAGGGGAAGGTATTCATTTTGTTTACGAAGATTTTAAAGCAGATATGGAATCAGTAGATTCTTTAATCATATTTGTTAGAGGAGAAGAAAATGAATTGGGAGAAGCAAAAGATGTTCCATTAAAAACGGTGATCAGTGATATAAAAGGCACGTTGTTTATTGATTCACCTGGAAACAAATCAGGGATTAACGACTATAAAGAATATCCTTATTTTGAAAGTTATGATACCGCTTATGTCTATTTTGATGACGCTAAAGATTCTACAACATTCCCAAGAGATAAATTTTATTTTCAAGTATTCCCATTTACTTTAGATAGTATCGTCAATACAATAACCGACTCTATTTATTTTGCCGGACGTTTAGTTTCTAACGATATTTTTAATCCATTCGTTACCAAATTAACTACACAACCAGATCTAACGCTTGGTATTGATGAAAATACGCCTAAAGAAGGATTGGATGTATATAAGAGTAGCGGGAAGTTTTATAATAATTTAAAGCTTTTAAAAGTTGGTTTACGTGGCAATGGAAAATTAGAATACAAACAAGCTACGTTAGAAAGTAAAGAATTTGAATTTTATGAGGATTCTTTATATGCTCAATTAGATACCTTAAATATCAAGGAAAGTGTAAGTGAAGATGTGCCACAAGCTACCATAGGTAAGGCAAAAGTTTATTGGATGCCTTATGCTGATACAATGCTAATCAATGGTGATGGAGATTTTAGTTTGTATAATACTAAGCTTGGTTTTACCGGTGATTTCTTATACACCGGAGGTGTTTTAAACGGCATTTCAGATTCTGCAACACTAAGTAAACTTACTTTTGATGATGCGGTTATGGAAGCCTCTGATGTGATTTTCAATAAAGATCACTTTACTACCACCAATGGAAAATTAGAAATCAAAGCAGCTGATCAAACTACTCAAATTGCAGCAGGAACTTTTGGAGTAGCAGATGTTGATTTTAGTAAAAATGTATTGTCTGTTCAAAATGAGGCAGATAGTTTTATCCTTAAAATTCCATCCAATCAATTATTGACAAATATTATGGATTATGAGTGGGACATGACTTCTGATCAAATTAAGTTTGTTAATAGTGAAGGTGGCGAGCAATACTTTCAATCTACTTTGCCGGTATATGATTCATTAAAATTCTTTGCTCAAAGTGCTGTCTTAAAAAGCAAAGAAGGCATTTTAGTTGCTAGTCAAGTCAATGATATTGGCTTAGCAGATTCTAGAGTCATTCCACCGGGAAAAACCTTGACCATCTTACCTGGTGGAACATTTGAACCAATGAAAAATGCCACTTTAGTGATGAACAAGGAACAGGAATTTCACACTTTGGATAAGGTTGATTTAGTAGTAAGAAGTAGAAATGATTTTAGTGGAACGGGGAATTTTAAATATGTAGGTAATACGGGTAAAGAGTATGATGTGTATATCGATGAAATCAAGGTAAAGGCGGATACCATTGGTAGATCAAAGAAAAAGGTTGACCTAGCCTACAGCGTTGAAGCGAGAGGAGCAATTAGTGAAGAAGATCAATTTAGATTAGATGAACAGCTTTTATACAAAGGCAATATGTTCTTGTCTTCTAAACAAAATGATATTGAGTTTGATGGATTTGCGAGATTAGATTTAAAACAAAACGAAGATCCAAGTTGGTTTAACTTATCACAAGCTATTGATCCCGATAACTTTTCTATTGGTTTAGATAGTTTGAAGAATGAAAGTCGACAAGAAGTAGTGACAGGTATTTATGTTAGTCCAAGTGAACTAGAGATATATTCTGCCATCATGGAGCCTTCTAGATCAGTAAGAGATAATGTTTTGCATAGAGCAGAAGGGTCTTTGTACAAAGGTGAAAATCCGGGAGAATATATTTTTGGTTTAGAAGATGCCGTAAAAGGTACTAATCCAAATGGTTCTGTGTTAAAGTATAATGATAATACTGGAGCCGTTGAAGTGGATGGTCATATTTTATGGGCAGATGGTATTCCATTGGTAAAAGTGGATGGTTATGGTAAGCTAAATTACGATCCTGTAGCAAAGAAAGCGTCCGGTAAATCAGTTATTGCTATTGATTTTCCTATGGATGATGCTATTTGGTATCAATTGCCTAGAGACATAGTGGAGTATAACTTTGACGCCAAGCAAATTGAATATAATAGACCGGAAATAAAAAGAGCCTTGAATTTCTTTATTAAAGAAAAAGGAACAGCTAAAACTATTATAGAAGATATTGAGGCTGAAGGTTTATTTAAATTGCCGGTTAATTTTTCTCATAAAATATTGTTGACTGATGTTGATTTGAAATGGGATCCAATTGATGGGAATTTTAAAAGCACCAATGTTATTGGATTGAGTTCAATTAGTGGATTTCCAATTGATCAACAAATCAAAGCTTATATCGAATTTGGCTACAGTTTAGGGTCTAGCTATATGAACTTATATTTCGAAACAGCTGATGGAGAATGGTATTTCTTCAGTACTAAGCGTGGAAATATGTTTGTATTGTCTTCTGATCAAAGTTTCAATGATAAAGTAGTAAACGCAGAGAATAAAGAGGTAACCGATGGTAAAAAAGGTCCTGTAATTTATGAATTTCAGCCAGGTAACATGACCGCTAAAGTAACTTTCATGCTTAGAATTGAAGATTATTTAAGTAGAACAGGAGGAACAATTGAAACACCTAAAACGGAAGATAAGATTGAAGCACCAGTTGAAACGGAGGATCCGGGATTGATTGAGGGAGAATAGAATATTCTAATATATTCAAAAATTGTTCAATGCTTTGTATGGTAAGAATATCCTTTTGATAGAATAGATTATATATGGCTTACGATGAATATTTAGCAGATAGAATACGGCGCGTGTTTGAGGAAATGAAAGTGCCGTTTGAAGAAAAAAGAATGTTTGGCGGCCTATGTATGATGGTGGATGATAAAATGTGTTGTGGCTTACTTTTCGATAAAAACAAGCATACCGATTTTTTGATGGCAAGAATAGGAGAGGAAAGGAGTGCGGAAGCAATGAAAAAAGTAGGTTGTCACCCAATGGATTTTACCGGACGACCAATGAAAGGATATGTTTTTATAACGCCAGATGGTTTTGATACAGATGAAGAATTATTTTATTGGATCAAGCTATGTATAGATTACAATCCTTTAGCAAAAGCCAGTAAGAAGAAAACAAAAAGTATATAGGAATTGGTGTATTCTTCGAGTGCTATCCTCAAGAATAATGATTTACCACAATTTACTTATGTGATCGAAGTCACTTTCAAATCAATTTAAGTTATTCATCTTTGTGGCATAAAAAAAACACATGAATATATTAAAATCACTTTTCGGTATGAACACTTCAAACAGTGAAACAAAAGAATTGCTTGATAAAGGAGCCATTGTAATTGATGTAAGAACTTATGGTGAATTTCAAGGCGGACATGTAGCCGGCTCTAAAAATATACCATTAAATGAATTAGGTAGTAGAGTAAATGAGCTTAAGAAAATGAAAAAGCCATTAGTACTTTGCTGTAGAAGTGGTGCAAGAAGCGGACAGGCAGAATCGTTTTTAAAGAAACAAGGAATTGACTGTATCAATGGAGGCAGTTGGATGCAAGTAAATGGTTTAGTAAATAATTAATCAAACCGCTGAATGTCGTTATTGAAAGATTGGAAGATGCTTGTATTGCTTTGCCTTACTTTAGGTTTAGCACCTTTTCAACCCGAACCTCATATTTGGGGGAAAATAAAGTGGATAGCCGGTGGAGCAAATGGCATGCAGCCGATGGATTGGTTTGATTTCTTTTTACATGGTTTTCCGTGGATATTACTTTTAATCTATGGTTTTAACCAATTACTAAAAGTAGCTAAGAAGTAATTTTCCAAGCAATGATTTTCTTATCATCTCCTGCAGATAATAAGGTTTCATTGTCAATCCAAAGTAAGGTATTAATGGAGTGCGTGTGACTATCTTGAAATTTTTCTAAATTGATGACTTTGAGTAATTTCAGAGTATCAAAATTCCAAATCTTAATCGTCTTATCTCTACTTGATGTAGCAATCCATTGGTCGCTAGGGTGTTTGGCAATTTTATTGATGGTATAGTTATGTGCCTCTATAGATTGTTTAAATCCCCATTCTTTCGACTCATGAAGCCAATCCCATTCTTTTAACAGCGCATCTCTACCGCCAGTTAATAAGGAATAGCCTTCTTTATAGATAGCTGTAAATACGGAGTTTTTGTGCGCAGGAATTGTCTGTTTAGTTTTAATTCCATCTCTAAAATCTAAAAAATATAATTGATGATCGCTAGCGCCAACAATAGCAAAATCGCCACATGGGGAAACATCAACGCATCTTAAACTCTTTTTACTTAAATGAATAGTATGTTTTAAGGTAAAAGTAGTAACATCAACAATACCTAAATTACCATCGCCTGAAGCAAGCAATAACCAATTCAATCTAGGTAAAAATGCCATATCAAAAATACCGCTGTTAAACAGTTTCAAACTCTTAATAATAGATTTGTTTCCGGTATCAATAATGTTTAAAACGCCATCTTGTAAACCTATAAATATGATTGGCTGATTATCCATTTTAAGCAAAGAATAGATCGTAGCCTCAGATTTAGCCACGGGCTTTTCAAATCTTCCACTTTTTAAAGACCATTCCCCCACAAATCCATCTCCACTGCCGGAATAAAAACTGGAGGTTTCGTCATTTGAAGCCAAGGCATAGATGGGCTCAGCATGTCCCGTAAATATTTGTTTGATGGACACGTTGATCATAATAGAATTACTTTGATTTGTAAATTTTAGATAAAGTGAGATTTTGGTTTAGATCAAGGCAAAAATGAAAGAGAAAGCTCAGTTTATTGATATAAATGAGCATTTCAAATGAATTTTTAACGCCGAAATGAACCAAAAGATGCTTTAGCTTAGCAATACTCGTTAAAAGCAGCCTTTAAATTATCCGCAATCATCTGAGCAGGTCTACCTTCAATTTGATGTCTTTCAATAAAGTGGACCAACTTACCATTTTTAAATAACGCCATTGACGGAGAAGAGCCTGGAAAAGGCAAGCAATACTCTCTTACTTTATTCACTGCTTCACCATCTACACCTGCAAAAACAGTAACGAATTTATCCGGTGTTTTGTCATTTTGAGCGCTCATAACAGCAGCAGGTCTCGCATTAGCAGCAGCACAACCACAAACAGAGTTGATCACTACAAATACAGTTCCTTCCTTTTGATCTAATAATTCTTCAACTTCTTGAGCTGTTTTCAATGAAGTAAACCCTCTATCTTCTAATTCTCTAGCCATAGGGGCTGTTAAATGTTCTGGATACATATTTCTTAATTTTTTTGTTTAATGTTTATTTTCTAGTAAAACGTAATTCTTAACACTTACAGCAAACCTAGTTCCAACTTAGCTGTCTCTGACATACTGTCCATTGACCACTCTGGTTCAAAAACCAACTCTACTTCAACGGTTCCAACACCTTCAATAGATTCTGCTGTTTCTTTTACTTCTTGTGGCAAAGATTCTGCTACCGGACAATTTGGAGAAGTCAATGTCATTACAATATGTGCATTGTTCGTTGGGTCAACATTTACTTCGTAAATTAATCCTAATTCGTAAATGTTTACGGGTATTTCAGGATCATAGATTTCATGCAAAGCAGTAACAATCTCATCCTTAATTTCAATAAATGATTTTTCTTTTATTTCCATTGATTACTATAATTCAAATTTTTGAATTAACGTTCCATATTGAACACAAAAATAGGCTTAATCTATTAAAAGTTTTAACTTAACCCATCAATTTAAAATTATGAAACTTACAAGACAGATTTGCTTGGTTTTACTTTTAACCTCAATGGTTTTTAGTTTTAATAATTGTAATAACGACGACGATCCATTACCAAGTAGGGAAGGTTTTTATGCTGTAAGTGGTTTAGAGCCGGGTATTTATGATCAACAAAATAGATTTGCTTTATTAAGAGGCGTTAACTATAGTGTGTTGGGCGATTATTATCAAGCCATTGATAGTATTCCATCAGAAACGGATTACGATCCTATCCATATAGAAGAGATGGCTAAACTAGGTTTTAATGTTATTAGATTAGTGTTGAGTTGGTCAGAATTAGAACCGGAACGTGGAAATTACAATACAGCTTATATCAATCAAATTAAGGAAATTGTAGATAAGGCAGCACAACACGATATTGGAATTGTTTTAGATATGCATCAAGATGCTTGGGGAAAATATATTGCTACACCCGAAGATGCTACTTGTCCGCTTCTTTTATCGCCTTCCATAGGTTGGGATGGTGCTCCAGAATGGGCTACTATTCGCGACGGAGCCACTACTTGTGGTTTGGGGTTGCGAGAATTGTCACCAGCAGTTTGGCGTTGTTTCCAGAACTTTTACAATAACAGAGACGGTATTCGGGATGCATATGTAGATATGTGGAGATTTTTAGTTCGAAATTTTGCAGCGGATATAAATATTGTAGGCTATGACATTATTAATGAGCCTAATTTGGGTGAACAAATTGGATACGGACATGAAGTTTTACTAGGAGGATTGTATAGTGCTGTAATTGAAGGAATACGAGCAGAAGAAGCTGCAACTGCTGGTGGATTTAACCATATTGTATTTTTTGAACCTACTGCTGAATGGTCTGCATTTACATGGACTTTTGGGGTAGATAAAGATTTTACTGATGATAAGAATATTGTGTTTGCTCCACATATTTATGGAGGTTCGATTACTGTTTTAGGTAATGAACAAGATGGCTTTAGAAATGCTGAAATTCTCGCAAGATATTATCAAACTACCTTTTGGTCAGGCGAATGGGGCTATTTTGGTAACCCGGCCACACAAAGAACAGATGTATTAAAGTATGCCAAATTGGAAGATGATTACTTAGTAGGCGGCGCTTGGTGGCAATGGATCCAAGCTTGTGGTGATCCTCACAATATTACTTCTGATCTTCAAAATTTAGGAAGTACAAATTCTCAGCATTTATGGAATTTAAATTGTCCGGGAGATATTTTTATTGGATTATTAGAACCTTATACAAGCATATTATCAAGAGCATATCCTAGAGCTACGCCGGGTAAATTATTAAAATTAGAGAGTGATGTCGATGGTCAAAAAATGAGCATGGAAGGAGAAGGGAAAGGAGAAGTGGATATTTGGGTGCCGAATAGAGGAAATCAACCTGTTGTAAAAGGTGATGTATCGAACGTAAACATAATTTCAAAGAATGGCGGTTTCCGTGTATTGGGTGATGTGGATGGATTTTTTGCTATTGAGATAACGTATTAATTTTCAATAATAAATTATCAATGCTCAATAATCAAAATCAATTTGAAGCTATTAATAAAGAAAAGGTTTATTTTCGAATAACCGAATAACCGAATAACCGAATAACCGAATAACCGAATAACCGAAACATGAAACCTATAATTTTCCTGAGCTTAATACTAGCTATGTCTAATCTTAAAGCTCAATCAGATTTTTCAAGTAATTATACCATTAGTAATCACAATGAAGTGAATACCTACTATGACGAAATGAGTTTTTGTCCAAGTACTGAGGCTATTTTTTTCGTATCAAGTGCTCGAGGATTGAAAGATGAGAATGATGTGTGGAAGGGAAGTGATGGACAAATGGAGCTGTTTATGTATAACCAATCCGGCTTTATTCCTTTTGCAGATGTTAATCTGTCTTTTCATCACGGACCTGTAAGCGTCCAAAATGAATCTATATTTTATTTTACGGCGATAGATAATAAAACTAATGGAAACTATACATCTTATATCAGTAAACTTGAAGTGATTCAGCACAATACTGTTGCAACTAATGTATTTAAAACGGATCAATACTCTTTCAGAGATCCCAGTATCTCTAAAGATGGACGGTTTATGTATTTCTCAAGCGATATGCCCGGAGGATATGGAGGCTTTGATTTGTATATGAGTTTTAGGGAAGATGGGAAATGGTCGGCACCAATAAATCTAGGAGCAGGAGTAAATACCGATAAAGATGAAACGTCTCCTTTTTATCATGAGGCGAGTGGGAGAGTGTTTTTTACATCAGGTGGTCACGATTCTTTTGGTGGAACGGATATATTCTATTGTTTTAACCAAGGAGATAGTTGGACGAATGCTGTGAACATCGGTAACTCCATCAATTCAAGCAACAATGAAACGTCCATTTATTTCGATGACCAATTACTGTCAGGTTATGTTGCCTCTGATAAAAAAAGTGGCAAAGGCGGTTATGATATTTATAAGATTGAAAGAAAAGTAGAGTAAAAAGAATACTTATAAATACTATGTCACACTAACTTAAACTAAGTTATTGCCTTTGCTTTAAATTGGACATACATTTATATCATGAAAAGCGAATAACTCATTTGCGATTCTGAAACATACAAAACCCCAAAACATAAAAATCCTGCATATACCCCTGTGCAGGTTTTTTTATTTTATAGCCCTCAGCAAATTTTCAAACCTACTTACAGAATATTAAATATTACTTAGTTAGAATCAAACTTCTTTACTCGAGTACGCCAAAGCATAAGTTTTTAATTGCTTTACCATAGAAGCTAAGCCATTAGCACGCGTGGGAGAGAGCTGTGCTTGCAAGCCAATTTTATTAATGAAATACAAATCGGCATTAAAAATATCTTGCGGTGGTTGACCTGATAACACTTTAATCAAAAGCCCTATGACTCCTTTTGTAATAAACGCATCACTGTCAGCTTCAAAAAATATTTTATCATCTTTCTTATAAGCATGTAACCAAACCTTTGATTGGCAGCCATGAATCAAATTTTCTTCTATTTTGAACTCATCACTCAATGGCGGCAGTGTTTTGCCCAAGTCAATAATGTATTCGTACTTATCTGCCCAATCGTCGAATAGTTCAAAGTCGGCAATTAATTCGTCTTGTATAGTATTAATGGATTCCATTGATTAATATACTTTTTTGCTAAAGTAGCTAAAAGCTATTAAATATAATTGACTCGGTTAGAACTGAGCGATTTAATAGTCTTTTTTTGACACGAATTCCGCAGATTTATGTGTTGTTTAGGTTCATTAAATTAGTTTGCTTTTTATTAGTTGAATAGTTACAATTGATATTGTAGTTGTTTATGTTGATATTAAAAAATTACATGAATTTTTTGCCGCCAAAGCGGCAAGTTAATCTGTGTAATTGCATATGCTGCAAAAATTAGCAGTTTCAATCATTAATTATATTTGTGAGAATCTGCGAAATTAGTGTCTATTTTTTTCGCTTCAAAACACTTTTTGCTAAAAGCTACTAAATATAATTCACTCAGCATTCTCCTCGTTGAAATTACGCCGAATGAAAGAGCAGAACGAATGATTAATCATTAAAAATTAAACATTAATCATTAGCGCAACATATTAGCTGCTCTTTCTAAACTTTTAATGAAGTAATCTATTTCTTCTTTCGTATTGTAAATAGCAAATGATGCTCTACAAGTTCCCGGAATGTTGAATTTTGTCATCACCGGTTGAGTGCAATGATGTCCAGTTCTAATAGCAATACCTAAATTGTCTAATAAAACACCAATGTCGTAAGGATGCAATCCGTCTATTAAAAATGATATTACACTAGCTTTTTTAGGGCCTGTGCCGTATAGTTTGATGCCTTCAATAGACTTTATTTTTTCAGTCGCATAATTTAATAATTCATTTTCATGAGCGGCAATATTTTCCACTCCAATGGCTGAAACATAATCAATGGCGGCACCTAATCCTATCACTCCAGCTATGTTTGGTGTACCTGCTTCAAATTTAAATGGAAGATCGTTGTAAGTGGTTTCTTCAAAACTCACTTCTTTAATCATATCGCCACCGCCTTGAAAAGGAGGCATTTCATTTAAAAGGTCTTCTTTGCCATATAAAATTCCGGTTCCCGTTGGACCGTAAATTTTATGTCCTGAAAACACCAATAAGTCAACATCTAATGCTTGAACATCAATGGGAATATGTTGAATAGCTTGTGCTGCATCCAATAAAACGCAAGCACCTGCTTTATGTGAAGCCTTTATAATTTTTTTGATTGGATTGATTGTTCCCAATGAATTAGAAACATAAACCACAGAAACAAGCTTTGTCTTTTTATTTAGTAAAGCTTTAAATTTTTCAATATCAATGGTGCCATCTTCTTCTAAAGGAACTACTTTTAATTTCGCTCCATATCGACTGCAAGCCATTTGCCAGGGAACAATATTAGAATGATGTTCCATGCCGGTGATAATAATTTCATCTCCTCTTTCCAAAAAAGCTTCCCCAAAAGAATGGGCTATCAAATTGATGCCATCTGTTGTTCCATTGGTGAAAATAATTTCATGATCATGTTTGGCATTGATGAATTTTTGCACCTTTTTTCTAGCCAATTCATAAGCCTGTGTTCCAATCTGACTTAAAGTGTGAACGCCTCTATGAATATTACTGTAATCGTTAGAGTAGTAATTCGAAACGGTATTAATTACTTGTATTGGCTTTTGTGTAGACGCCGCATTGTCAAAATAAACCAAAGGCTTGCCATTGATTTCTCTCTTTAAAATAGGAAAATCTGCTCTTATTTTTTGAACATCAAATTTTGTCTCAGTTGATATAGTTTCCATGTTTGGCATAACTGCGTTTTTGAGTGATGTTTAGATTTCAATTCCTAATGCATGACTCACTTCATTTTCAATATGAGTTTTTACTTCTTCGTCTTTGATCGTTTCCCACACTTCAGATGCGAAAGCATACATCAATAATGATTTTGCTTTGTCTTTTCCTATTCCTCTTGATCTTAAATAAAATAACTCGCTGTCTTCAATTTGGGCAGAAGTAGCACCGTGACTACATTTTACGTCATCGGCATATATTTCTAATTGTGGACGAGTATTGATGGTAGCATCATCTGAAACCAAAATATTCTTATTGCTTTGGAAAGCATTCGTTTTTTGAGCATCTTCTCTTACATAGATCTTTCCATTGAAAGTTCCGGTAGATGTTCCGCCTAAAATACCTTTATATAATTCATTGCTGTAACCATTGGGTACGGCATGATCAACGATAGTTCTATTGTCTACATTTTCTGAGTTTTGTAGAAGATATAGACCATACATATTGGTAGTAGTATGTTCGCCTTTTAACACAACTTGAAGGTTATTCTTAACCAGTGCCCCAGAGAGCGTTAATGTATAAATGCTGAAGGTTGAATTCGCCTCTTGCTCTACCATTGTATGATCAAGGATATAAGTGTTAGGTTTTTTGGGATGTTCAATTTTAGTGTAATTGACAATTGCATCCTTGGCAACTTTAATAGAGGTTACCGCATTGGTAAAACTACTGTCTACACAAAGATTGTGGTAAGATTCAATAAAGGAAACTTGTGCTGCTTTGCCTACTGTAATTTGATGTTTCGGTTGAATCATCTTTAAACCGGGACAAGTTGTAATGTTGTAAATTTCAATTGGTGTTTCAATAATTGCTTTATCATCAATTGAAATGATCGCCCCATCTTTTGCAAAAGCCGTATTTAACTCCACCATACTTTCATTTGGAATACTGGAACCATTTAATTCTTCCTTATTCTTGAGTGTGTTAAAATGTAAACCTTTTATAGTTTTTATCTCAGATAAGGATTCATTTAAGCATCCATCTACAAAAACCAATCTTAAAGTATCTCTATTGGTTACTTTAAAACTATTAAAAGACGCTTCTTTCAATTCTCCAGGCTGATAGCTTGCAATAGGAGCATAACCCTTCTTTAAAATCTTTTCAAGATTAGTATATCTCCAAGCTTCTGATTTGGTGTTAGGGAAACCAAGAGTTGAAAAAGCTTCTAAGGCTTTTTTTCTAACATCTGAATGGACGTATGATTCATCCGCCTCAAATGTTTTATTTATTTCTTTAATATCAATTACTTGCTCGCTCATTTGAATTTTTAGATTATGCCATTACAGCTATTTCTTTTTTAATCCAATCGTATCCTTTTTCTTCTAACTCTAAGGCTAAATTTTTATCACCGGATTTTACAATTCTTCCATCAAATAATACATGAACAAAATCAGGCACGATATAGTCTAAAAGCCTCTGGTAGTGTGTGATAATGATAAAAGCATTGTCTTTGTTTTTAAGCTTATTAACGCCGTTGGAAACAATCTTTAATGCATCAATATCTAAACCTGAATCAGTTTCATCTAAGATGCCTAATTTCGGTTCTAACATCGCCATTTGGAAAATTTCATTTCTCTTTTTTTCTCCGCCCGAAAAACCTTGGTTAACAGATCTACTGACAAAAGATTGATCCATTTCCACCAATTTCATTTTCTCTCTCATCATTTTAAGGAAATCGGCCGGTTTAATTGGCTCTAATCCTTGATGTTTCCTTTTTTCGTTGACCGCAGCTTTCAAAAAGGCGGCATTACTAACGCCAGGAATTTCTACCGGATATTGAAAAGCTAAAAAGATTCCTTCTCTTGCTCTTTCTTCAGGATCTAACTCTAAAAGATCTTTTCCTTCAAAAGTTACAGAGCCTTCTGTTACTTCATAAGCTTCTTTACCGGCTAATACATTTGATAGAGTACTTTTACCGGAACCATTTGGTCCCATAATGGCGTGTACTTCTCCTGGCTTAACTTCTATACTTAAACCTTTAAGTATTTGGTTGCCTTCAATTTCGGCATGTAAATTATTTACTTTTAACATCTTGTTTTTTCTAATTCTGAAAGACGTTTAAGCCTTTCCTGTTTTAAAAATTTATCCAACACTTCCTTCTAATGAAATAGCAAGTAGTTTTTGTGCTTCTACTGCAAATTCCATCGGGAGCTTATTTAATACTTCTTTGGCAAAACCATTAACAATCATTTCAACCGCTTTTTCTTCGCCAATACCTCTTTGCTGACAATAGAAGAGAATATCTTCATTGATTTTAGAAGTTGTAGCTTCGTGCTCAACATTGGCTGATTTATTATTGACTTCAATATATGGAAAGGTATGTGCTCCACATCTATCGCCCATTAATAAAGAATCACATTGGCTGAAATTTCTAGCATTATCTGCTTTTTTGAAAATTTTCACCAAGCCTCTATAACTGTTATGGCTTTTACCGGCTGAAATACCTTTTGATACAATTCTACTTTTGGTGTTTTTACCAATATGAATCATTTTCGTTCCTGTATCTGCTTGCTGATAATTATTAGTTACTGCAACAGAATAGAATTCACCGACAGAATTATCACCTTTTAGGATACAACTTGGATACTTCCATGTAACAGCAGAACCAGTTTCCACTTGTGTCCAAGAAATTTTGGAGTTATCGCCTTTGCAAATACCTCTTTTCGTAACAAAATTGTAAATCCCACCTTTCCCATTCTTGTCTCCAGGATACCAATTTTGTACAGTAGAATATTTAATCTCAGCATCTTTCATAGCTACTAATTCTACTACCGCTGCATGTAATTGATTTTCATCACGCATTGGAGCGGTGCAGCCTTCTAGATAGCTTACATAACTTCCTTCATCCGCTACCACTAATGTTCGCTCAAATTGACCAGTATTGGCTGCGTTGATACGGAAATACGTGGATAGTTCCATTGGGCACCTTACTCCTTTAGGAATATAGCAGAAAGAACCATCACTGAAAACAGCGCA
This sequence comes from Chitinophagales bacterium, assembly GCA_041393015.1. Taxonomy (GTDB): domain Bacteria; phylum Bacteroidota; class Bacteroidia; order Chitinophagales; family JADIYW01; genus JAGQYH01. The sequence continues at coordinate 149,355 of JAWKKV010000002.1, forward strand.
ATTTAATGCTGAATAATAATTGTCTTTTACAGGTACAACAGAACCTATGTATTGCTTTACTAAGTCAGGATGGTCTTTAATGGCTTCGCTCATAGAGCAAAAAATAATGCCTTTTTCTTTCAGTACTTTGCTAAAGGTAGTTTTAACCGATACACTATCAATTACTGCATCAACTGCAACACCAGACAAACGTTTTTGCTCGTCTAAAGAAATCCCTAATTTTTCAAATGTTTTTAATAATTCAGGATCAACTTGATCTAAACTATCTAATTCGATTTTTTGCTTAGGAGCCGAATAGTAAATAATATCTTGAAAATTGATTTTAGGAAAATTGACTTTAGCCCATTCTGGAGTTTCCATTTTAAGCCAAGACTTATAAGCCTTCAATCGCCATTCCAACATCCATTCCGGTTCATTCTTTTTAGCAGAAATAAAACGAACTATATCTTCATTTAAACCAATAGGGGCATCATCTGATTCAATATCAGTTACGAAACCGTACTTGTATTCTGAGGACGTTACCTCTTCTAATAATTGTTCTTCACTCACTTTTTTCTTATTTAGAATGTGTCTAAATAGGTATACGACAAAAATAACAGTATATATGAGAAAAGGTTCTTTTTTGGCTAGGTATTTTTGGGATTTGGGCAATGTATCATAAAATCTTAATACTAATGCAAAAATTTAGGCATAAAAAAAACGTCTCCGGCCAAGGAGACGTTTTCAATAACGGGTTTTAAAGTCGTTATCTCACAAAATTATATTGTTGTATTAGCTGAGGTACGATCTTAAACTATCACTCACGCCAATTCTTCTCATTTTTCTTAAAGCTTTGTCTTTTAATTGTCTAACACGCTCTCTTGTTAGTCCAAGCATATTGCCAATCTCATCTAAGCTATAGTTTTGAGTTTTTTCATTTAAGCCGAAGTAGAATCTAATTATTTGTAGTTCTCTATCGGTAAGCAGAGATAGGGCACGACCTAAATCTGTTTTTAGTGATTCATCTAGTAAACCATCTTCGGGACTTGAAATATCATCATTTGACATTAAGTCGATCACTGAACTTGCATCTTCATCGCTTGAAACAGGTGCATCAGTAGAAGTGTGAAAACTTAAGCTAGCTCTTAAATAAACCAACTCGGATTTTTTTACATCTAACAATTTTGCTAACTCTTCGTTAGATGGCTCTCTTTGATTTTTTTGTTCAAATTCGCTTACTACTTTGTTTAATTTATTATAGAAAGTTGCCTTGTTCATTGGCAATCTTACCATTCTTGGATGTTCAATTAATGCTTGAAGAATCGACTGTCTGATCCACCAAACAGCATAACTGATAAATTTAAATCCTTTGGTTTCATCAAATTTTTTGGCTGCTTTTATAAGGCCAATATTACCTTCGTTTATTAAATCATTTAAAGAAAGACCTTGATTTTGATATTGCTTTGCTACAGAAACTACAAATCTTAAATTTGCTTTGGTTAGTTTATCTAAAGCCATTTTATCGCCAGCTCTAATTTTTTGTGCTAACACTACTTCTTCTCCATTTTGTAATAATGGCAATTTGGCAATTTCGTTTAGATACTTGTCAATAGATGCACTATCTCTAGACGTGATCTTCGTCGTGATCTTTAATTGTTTCATGAAATGAGGGTTTTAGGGTTTTTAAAGTAAAAAGGTTTCTAATATGGGATATGGTTTTTTTATTGGTAATACTCTAAAGCTTGAGAGGCCGAGTAATATAAATTCGCTTTTTCTAATTTTTCAAGAGCCATTCTGTTACGAGCTCTTAAATTGTCTATAAGCATCTTAGCATCATCAGATTGAAATGTGTTAAGTTGGCTAATAATGTTATTGAAGTGTGAGGTGAGGAGACTAATCTCCGATGACGAGGATGTCGTCTTAATGTAAAAAGATTGCATGTTAGGGTTTTTAGGGTTTTTTAAATTGTACGACTAAGTACTATAAAAAGTTTCAATTAACAAAATATTTTTGCACATTCTGAGAAAAAAAATATTAAAAAATATAATTTTTACATCAATTATTTTTGAATTACAACATTTAAAAACAGCAATATTGTATTGATTGTCAGTGTTTTATGTGTAAATATATGTAGGTAGTGATTTTATTGCGTAATTGTGATTTTTTTCCACAATAAACTTATAAATGCTAATTGTCAAGTGATTTTTCTAAATAATTTCTTGAGCATCACAAGACTTAAAAACAATAAAAAAAGGCTAATCGTAAATGATTAGCCTTTTTAATTTTTAAAATGCGATAGTTCTAAGCTAAATCGCAGTAAAATTATTCTGGTTTAGGTAATAATTCTTTGTGTGAAAGTTTAAATCTTCCTTTATCATCAATACCCATTAATTTTACTTTTATAAGATCTCCTTCATTCAAGACTCCTTCCATAGAATCTAATCTCTCCCATTTAATTTGAGAAATATGTAATAGACCTTGCTTGCCCGGCATAAATTCTACGAAAGCACCGTAAGCTTGAATAGCCATGATTTTCGCATCGTAAATGTCTCCAACTTCAGGTATTGCTACAATGTTCTTAATTTCATTTTCTGCAGCAACAATATCGTTTTTGTTAGCGGCATAAATTGTAATTCTACCGATACCTTCTTCTTTGATTTCTTCAAGATTAATAACTGTTTTAGTTTTCTCTTGAATTTCTTGGATTACTTTTCCTCCAGGTCCGATTACAGCGCCAATAAAGTCTTTAGGAATATCAATGATTGAAGTTCTAGGAACATTTGGTTTGTAATCTTCTCTTGGTTGGCTGATGGTAGCTTCCATAGCTTTTAAAATGTGTAATCTACCTTTTTGAGCTTGAGCTAATGCTTCGCCTAAAACTTCATACGATAAACCATCTACCTTAATATCCATTTGACAAGCACAGATACCATCTTTAGTTCCTGTAACTTTGAAATCCATATCTCCTAAATGATCTTCATCACCTAAGATATCTGAAAGAATAGTGTATTTACCATTTCCATCAGCGATCATACCCATTGCGATACCAGATACGTGCTTAGGAAAGTTAAAACCTGAGTCCATTAATGCTAATGAAGCACCGCAAACCGTTGCCATAGATGATGAACCATTAGATTCTAATACATCTGATACAATTCTAATTGTGTAAGGATTCTCAGCTTCAGGAGGCATCATTTTATTGATTGATCTCCAAGCTAAATTTCCATGACCAATTTCTCTTCTTCCAGGACCTCTCATTGGTCTTGCTTCACCTACTGAGAAAGGAGGGAAGTTGTAATGAAGCATAAATTTCCTGAAATTTACACCTAATAAGTTATCTACTAATTGTTCTTCTTTTTTCGCTCCGAAAGTAACAGTAGCCAAAGCTTGTGTTTCTCCTCTTGTAAATAAAGCAGAACCGTGAGGTGTTGGCAAGATATCCGTCTCGATTACTAGATCTCTGATTTCATCATGCTTTCTACCGTCTAATCTTTGTTTGTCATCTAAGATCATTTTTCTAATGATCTCTTTTTCTACTTTACCGTAGTATTTGTCAATCAAAGCGGTATCTAATTCTGCTAATTCTTCTTCAGTGTAAGTTTCTAAAAAGGATTCTTTTACTTTTTTGAAACCTTCTTTTCTTTCCGGTTTAGAAAGCGCACCTCTTGCAATTTTATTAATGCCTTCCGCACAATGGGCTTCTATTTTATCGTAAAGTTCTTGATCGATTTCCTCAGCTTCAACTTCTCTGTTTTCTTTACCGCACTCAGCAGCTAAATCTAATTGTGCTTGACAGTGAATTTTAATAGCAGCATGTCCGGCTTTGATGGCATCGATTAATTCTTGCTCAGAACACTCGCTTGCTTCGCCTTCTACCATCGTTACGTTTTCCATAGTAGCACCAACAATAATCTCTAATTTAGATTTAGCTATTTCTGCAGGTGTTGGATTGATGATGTGTTTTCCATCAACTAAACATACTCTTACTTCACTAATTGGTCCTTGGAAAGGGATATCGGAAATAGTTAAAGCAGCAGAAGCTGCTAATCCTGCAAAAGCTTCCGGTAAAACGTTTTCATCATATGAGATAACAGTAACTAATACTTGTGTTTCGAATAAATAGTTATCCGGAAACAATGGACGTATTGCTCTATCAACTAATCTTGAAGTTAAAATTTCTTCATCGCTAATTCTTGCTTCTCTTCTTTGAAAGCTACCTGGAATTCTTCCTGCAGCAGCAAATTGTTCTCTATAATCAACTGATAATGGGAAAAAGTCTTGTCCCGGTTTTACAGTTGTGCCTGAAACTACTGTACATAAAAGAATGGTGTCTCCGCATCTTACGGTTACAGAACCATCGGCTTGTTTAGCCATTTTACCGGTTTCAATGGTAACAACTTTACCATCACCTAAGTCAATTTTCTTAGAGAATATGTCAAACTTCATCTGTGTGTATTGTGTGTATGTGTAAAAATAATAAAGGTGAGATTGTACTCTCACCTTTATTTTATAGGATTTATTTTCTGAGATTCAATTTCTCAATCAGACTTCTATACTTGGTAATGTCTTTGTGTGCCAAATATTTAAGTAGTCTTTTTCTCTTACCTACTTTTTTTAATAATGATCTAGTGGTAGAGTGATCTTTTCTGTGAGTTCTTAAGTGCTCTGATAGGTGATCAATATCGTGTGATAGAATCGCTACTTGCGCTTCAACAGAACCGGTATTGGTTTCTGACCCTCCAAATTCCTTAAATATTTCTTTCTTTTTCTCGATTGTAAGTACCATTGTTAATGTCGATTTATATTATTTGGGCACAAAGGTAATTATTTTTTATATAAAATTTGCGCTTTAATGTTGCTACTTTATTAAGAAGTAAGCATTGTGTATAAAGTCTTAATATAACTCGGTGTTTTAATCATCTTGCTGCCAAACCACGAGAACAATTCACCATCTACTAAAACAATTTTTGCGTTGGGAACAATTGATTTAAGTTCTTCTATGTGTTTTGATTTGAATGGGTAGGGTTCGCTCGAAAGAAAGATAAAATCGGGCGATACTTGTTTTAATTGGTCAATATTGATTATGGGATATCTACCTTCAAAATTTTCAAAAACATTTACGAGGTTAAGCCGTTTCAATAAGTGATTAATAAAGGTGTTATTGCCAGCAACCATATAAGGTTGTCTCCAAATAAAATACGCCACTTTTTGTTTGCTGAAAGGTGTAATTGATTTAAAAACTTCATTAATCTGATTGATAATTTGATTGGCTCTATCATATGTATTCGTTAACCAACCAATTTGCTCAATCATTTCGTTGTTGGTGTACAAATCTTTAACATCGGAAACGTAAACATTACAATGTTGCTTTAAGGCTTCTATTTGTGCTTTTTCATTTTCTTCTTTATTGGCCAAAATCAAATCGGGTTGAAGGCTTAGTATTTTTTCAATATCTAAATTTTTTGTGCCTCCAATGATGGAAATAGACTTTACTGTTGATTTCGGGTGAATACAAAACTTGGTACGGCCAATAATACTTTTTGCTACCCCTAAATCGAATAAGGTAATAGTAATAGAAGGCACTAAAGAAACAATGCTTTTAGGTGGCTGATTTAAGGTGAATGAAAATCCTAGTTGATCTATTGCTGTTATTGGGTAATTAGTTAACGGCAATGGCTTGAATTAAATCATACTGAGTAATGATGTGTTTGTTACCTTCTGCATCATCTACTAAAACAGCGCTATGATCTCTATTTATTTTAGAGGAAATTACTTCTGCTGAATCGGTTAATTGAACATGTGGAAATGAAGGACTCATAAAATCTTTTAATGGGCTGCCTAAATTATGTGAACCGCTAATCAACGCTTTTAAAACAGATTTCTCAGTTAATGATCCCACTATTACACCATCGTCGACCACAGGAATTTGTGAAATGTCATTTTCTTTAAAAAGATTTACAGCATCTTCAATAGTTAGTTTTTGATCGATGGTGATAAAGGCATCGCTTTTCTTTTTCAATAAAATGTGTTTCGCTGTTAACAAGGTTTGATTGTCAGAAAGGAAACCTCTTTCTCGCATCCAATCATCGTTGAAAATTTTACCGACGTATCTTGATCCGTGATCGTGCAAAATAATGACCACCAAATCATCTTTGGTTAATTTATCTGCCATTTGTAATAAACCAGCCACTGCTGAACCGGCTGAATTTCCGGCAAATATGCCTTCTTCTTTCACCAGTCTTCTGGTCATTAAAGCAGCATCTTTATCCGTTACTTTTTCAAAGTGATCAATAACAGAAAAATCTACGTTGGCAGGGAGAATATCTTCACCAATTCCTTCGGTTAAGTACGGATAAATTTCATTTTCGTCAAAAATACCTGTCTCGTGATATTTCTTAAAAACAGAACCATAAGTATCAATACCCCAAATTTTAATATTTGGATTTTTCTCTTTCAAGTATTTACCAGTTCCACTGATGGTGCCACCGGTACCAACACCTACTACTAAATGTGTAATCTTACCATCGGTTTGTTCCCAAATTTCTGGTCCGGTTTGTTCGTAATGAGCTTGTCTGTTGGATAAGTTATCATATTGATTCATCCAAAAGGAATTTGGAATTTCTTCAGATTTTTGTCGAGCAACAGAATAATAGGAACGAGGATCATCAGGTCCTACACTAGTTGGACATACAATTACTTCTGCGCCAAAGGCACGTAAAATGTCCATTTTTTCTTTGGATTGCTTATCGTTGGTGGTAAAAATACAGTGATAGCCTCGAACCGCAGCTGCAATGGCCAATCCCATTCCTGTATTCCCAGAAGTACATTCAATAATGGTTCCGCCCGGTTTTAACAAGCCGGCTGCTTCTGCATCATCAACCATTTTAAGCGCCATCCTATCTTTAATAGAATTACCAGGATTGGTGGTTTCCAATTTTACTACAACAGTAGCCGGAATTCCACGTGTAATTTTATTTAATTTAATGATTGGAGTATTCCCAATCGTATCTAAAATGTTATTGTGAATTTGCATGCTTCAAATATACAGATACAGAATAGTTTAGACTAAGATTTTTAAAGAATAAGTTTGTAAAAAAGTTGATAACGCTTTTATTACTTATCTAACTCCATCGATTCAAATAGATCTAATGGTCTATCAATACTTTCTTGTAAGGAAATAAAAGTTTCAGTTCTAGTAATGTCGGCTATTTGTTGAATCTTATCATGCAAAACATCTCTTAAATGGTTCGTGTCTTGGCAGATGATTTTTACAAACATGGAATATTGACCAGTTGTGTAGTTTAATCCTACTACTTCTGGAATTTTTCTTAGTTCCGCTGCAACGTGATCGTATTTTGAACTTTTACTTAAATAAACTCCTAAAAAAGCAGTGATGTCATAACCTAACTTAGTGTAATCAATACTAAGGTTAGAACCTTTAATTAGTCCTAGGTCTTCCATTTTTCTCATTCTCACGTGAATGGTACCGCTGGAAACAAATAATTGCTTGGCAATATCTGTGTAAGGTGTTTTGGCGTCTTTCATCAATTGGGATAAAATGCCGATGTCGATTTGATCTAATTCTTGTAGTTTAGACATTTTGTTGACTTTTCAATTTTAACTTAAAAAAAATTGTTTTTGCCAAATCCTAAAACACCTCTCAATATTCTAGTATACCTACAAATCTAAAATTTTCAGATTGCGGGTTCTCTTTAATAGCTTGTCAATTACTGGTCTAAAGAAAATAGTAAAATCTCTAAGGCGTTTTTTTAAATGCCTTTTTGGATGTAAAAGTGTTCGCCATGCCCATTCGAGCTTAAGTTGCCTCACTAACTTTGGCGCTCTTACATAAAATCCACTTGCAAAGTCGAAGAATCCTCCAACGGTAATCACAAGTAATTTTCTTTTTTCTATTTCTTTAAGGTTGCTAGCAACCCAATTTTCTTGTAAGGGACTTCCCATCCCTATAAACAAAACTGAGTTATCTTGAAGATTTTTCCAATCTAATTCAGAATATCCATCACAAAGATAATGAATACTTTTGTTTTTTGCATAATTCATAATTTTACGACCTGCTTCTTGAATATTTTCTTTTGTAGTGCCGTATAAAGTAATTGGAATTTGTCTTTCGTCAATTGCTTTTATGAATGTTGGATTAAGATCGGTACCATTTAAATTATTGACCCATTTTCCTTTGGTAATCTTCAAATATAATTGCATCCCGATGCCATCTATAAAGATGTAATCACTTAATTGCATTGATTTATAGAATACTGGATCTTTACCTAATAATATGAAATTAGAGTAATATATATAGTGGACGATCTTATGCTTGCCGGATTGTTGCCAATCATCAATTACTCTATTAACAATCCTATTGGGATCATCAGAATCAACGAATTTTAAAGTAGTATAGTCAATCATATTACTTCAATCTGCGTTTTAAAGTTTCACCAATGTTTTTCATTCTATTTAAATTAAGCAATAAGGCAAATGCTAGTTTTACCGGAAAACTTATGGCGTATGCCATTTTTGAGAAAATATTGCTTTTAACGGGCTCTAAGGAATAATTGTATCGGTTGAGTAAATCTCCAGAAATTTTTTGATTCCAAAAGATCTCCGCATCATTTAAACCTCCTTTTTTCCAATTGCCCGCTCTCTTTTTATTAATGCCTTTTTCATCACTATCGGCTTCATTGGAAGAACTGGCTTGTGGAATGTCGAGCATTCCTTCTTCATAACTGATTTCTAAATGTTCGCAAATTTTCTGAGTAGTTTTTACCGGAGCATCCATTATATCTTCAAAATGGACATTCATTACTCTTTCATCGTCTTCAAAAGGCTCTGCTGCTTTAATGGCCGCATTCCAAAGTTTACTAATGGTAATAGGATGGTAGTTGATTCGAAGTCGAATAACTTCTCTTTTTGTTATAAAAGTAGCGCCCATTTTTCTTCGTCGCCATTTTCTTTTTTGGGACAGCATAACGGCGCGAGGATCACGGATCATATTGATCACTCTACCATTTGGATAGATATCTAAAATCTCTTTTAAATAGAAAACGTTTTGAGGTGTCTTTTCACAAGGAAATTGTTTGTTTTGAAGCGCTGTTTCCCGAAAGATCATTTGGGTGTAAACATCGTGACCGAGATATTTATCGGTTATCATTTCATCCACTAAAGTAGTGGCTTCGTCTTTATATTTTTTAGCATCTGTTGTGCCAATATAGCCATCTCGTTGAACAAATAGGAGTTTAGCGGCTAAGGTAATCGCTTCTTCTTTTGAAATCTCTTTATCCTTATCAGCAGACGACCACAGTTGCTCAAAAAAATGCAACTCATTTAATCCATATACTTGAGAATGGTTATTTAGGATTCGCAGCATCATAGTGGTGCCACTTCTTGAATTACCAACAATAAATATGGCTTTATCTTTTACCATTAACCAAATGAAATTTCCTGCAAATGTAGGATTTTAAATTCACCTCCGCTTTTCAAATAAGTGAAATAAAATTTATTTTGGAAAGAACAATAGTGCTCAATTTTTTTATTTGAGTATAATTTACATTTACTTTTTAACTATTTTTAGTCTAGTAAGTATTTCTTAAACATAGCTATATAAGTTTTCTTTAGTTAACTTAGCTATACATTCTTGTATAAGAAAAAATAAAGTTATGACTATTCAAACTCAATTTATATTTGATGAGGATGGCAAAAAAATTGGTGCAATCATTCCCATTGAAGATTATGATATTTTTGTAAAACCTTCTAAAGAAAATGCATGTCTTCTTTCCAATGATCAAAAAAATGCAATTGATATTGCGATTGAGCAAAGCAATAAAGGGCAAACCTTTACTCAGGAAGAGGTAATGCAAAATGCAAAACAAAGATTTCCTAAATACTTCAAATGAATATTAATATAAAGTGGACTGCTGCCGCTTTAGAAGATTACTTGAGTAATATTGAGTATTTAGAGATTCATTGGACAGATTCAGAAGTAACAAAATTTATTGATGAAGTGGACAACATTATTACTCTCCTTAAAGTCGGTAATGTAGTTTTTAAACAATCTAAGTATAGAAATGTATTTGAACTGCCAGTTGTACCTAAAATTCAATTATTCTATCGTTTTATAGATGACTATACTATCGAACTTTTACGATTTTGGAATAATAAGAAAAATCCTAAAAGTTTAAAACTTTAAATAAGCAAGCAATCTTCTGCGTTTATTCTAAACCTCTAACAAACAGCTAACTCATTCACTAAACTTCAGTCAGCCACGCATAAAATCAACTCACAAGACTGAAGCTAGGACTATTCTTTTTTTATTTTAATATTGATTATTTAAGTATACTCCTTGCGAATATTAAGTAAAGGTCAAGTCAAATTAATTTATTCATTTGTAATTTTATATTAGTATTTAACGAGATATAAAATCAAGAACATAATCAACTACTGTTTCAAAGTCTATCCCATCAAATTGAATTCCTATTCTTTTCTTTTTACAGGCTTCTGTGTCATAAATATATACCGTATAATTACCAAAGTCCAAACTTGTATTTAACATTCCTGATAGTTGGGTGAAAATTTTATATCTATCTATATTGAAGTTTATCTCACTTAATTCATTGGGATAAATTATATTATATGGATAATTAAAATTCTTAGCTAAATACTCTCTACGAAGATTATTTTCATTTTCTTGTTTTTCATTCCATTCTTTTACTTTTTCTATTTGCTTAGAATTATAGTCACTTTTTATTTTTTCATATGATTCATAAAAAAATAAAAAGCTACTGTTTTTATCATATATCATTTTCTTATCTGTTGTGTAAACCTTATTGCTATCACTGTCAAACGGCACTAAGGTTTGACTAATACAAAAGGAGTTTATACCAAATGAAAAGAGAAGTAGAAAGAGGTATTTAAGACATGTATTCATCATTCAAATCTATATCAATTATTTGCTTTTTATCTCAAGCCGCCGTTAATATTAAGAGAGTTATCTTTTTATCGAAGAAAAAAAATATTGAACATCACTTGTGGCTTCCAATAAATGAAAGCACTAATCAAAATAAGCCATGTCAATCAATGATTTAGCTTCTACTCAATCGTAGCTTTCAAATTCTCTAATTCTTTAATCTTGGCTTGTTGAGTCGCTAGTTTTTTCTCTAACAGTTGTTTGGTTTCTTTTGAAATAGCCATCGCTTCTTTAGCTTTATCTAACTTTTGCTTTTGCTGTTCGAGCTGTTTTTTGATATTACCTTTTTGCTGGTTTAACTCCGTTTGTGTGGACGCAATTTTCTCAACATTTTGCTCCAATAATTTTACTTTTTCTTCTTTCTCTTCAATTTTTAGAGATACAAGGCGATCTTCAATTTCCTTGATTTTGATTTCAAATTTGGCTCTTTCACCATTTTTGACTTCTAAATCATTTTGAAGAATGCTGATATCTGCCTGTAATGCAGCAATTTCAGCATTTTTTCTATCAATATCTTTTTCAATACGAGTGGCTTCTAATTCAGTTTTCTTAATACTATTCATATTGGTAGTCAATTCTGCTACCATTCCAGCTTTATTAATTTCTTTTAGCTCATCTTTTTTAGCGGCTAATTCCTTTTGTTTGTTAGATAATTCACTTGATTTATCTATTAATGCTGATTCAACTTCTACCTCTGACTTTTCTTGAGCCTTAATTTTTACTTCGTAATCTTTAATCTCTTTATCAAAATTTGCAATCTCATTATCAATGTTGTCATATTCTTTTTTGATTGATTCTAACGCCAAAAGTTCTTTTTCAATTTCAGCAACAATAGCATCCATTGCCATTTGAGCATAAAACTTATTTAAAATCAATTTTGTTTTGTTGTATTTGTCTAATGTTTTTTCGGAAGATATAAATACACCACCAAGGTCAAATGCACAGGTAAATCGAACGCCACCATTGGTTTCATAAATTCTAGTATAGATATCAATGGTATTCTCACTTAATTCTTGTAAAAAAGCATTGTCTGAAAAGTAATAATTCTTTTGTGTCTTATCTTGTTTAGGTTTTACCTTTAAGTTTTTATGGAATTTATTCCAAGCGTCCAATACTGTCTTAGCATCTGTGTCCGGTACGAAGAATTCAAAGGCAGGTTGATCGCCTTTAGATGTTGACATTTGAACTTCAGAAATGCCAACTCTATCTTGAGCAAAACCTAAAGAAATAGTGAATATAAGTGCGAAAAGAATGATGATATTTTTCATGATATTTACTTTGATAATTATAGAACAATATATGTGCCAGATTCAATGATGAAAATACGGTTAATCTTATGTAATATTTAAGCTTTAAATGGCTGATTTAATAAAATGATATAAAAGGTGTTTCTTGAGAATTGATAAAATTGAGTTTTCTTTAAGCTTGATCGTCGATAAACAACACAACTAAATTCAAACACAGGTTAAAATAAGCTATGGAAAATTGGAATCATGAATATGCCAAAGGTCAATGGCGTTAGACTTCATTATGTGAAAGAAGGAAAGGTGGATACTTTAGTCATTTTTTTGCATGGATGGCCTGAATTTTTGGTATTCTTGGCGGCATCAAATGACAGCCTTAAAAGATAAATTTACAGTGGTTGCGCCTGATTTAAGAGGATTTAATTTATCTGAGAAACCGAAACCTGTTAATGCTTACGAACAAGGAGAAGTAGCTAAAGATATTGTTGCGTTATGGAACATTTAGGATTTGAGAAGGCAGTTATAGTAGGTCATGATTGGGGAGGAGCGGTAGCTTGGAATATTGCATTAAATCATCCTGATGTGGTAGAAAAATTTGTTGTAATGAATTGTCCTCATCCTGCCATTTTTATTCAGAATATTAAATCAACCCAAGTCAGCTATTGAAGAGTTGGTATATGTTCTTTTTTCAATTGCCTTATATTCCTGAGTTCGTAATGAATTTTAACCTAAAACAATTCTTCATTAAAGCTTTCAGAGATTGGTCTTACAACAAAGAGAATTTTGGCGATGCAGACATTCAAAAATACGTGGAAGCTTATGAACAAGAAGGTGCAGTAACCGGAGGCATCAACTACTATAGAGCCAACATTAGTGCTGTTAGAAAGGAAAAGGAACATCAAAATAGAAAAGTAAAAGCGCCAACATTAATGATTTGGGGTGATGGTGATAAAGCTTTGGGGACAGAGTTAGTTAAAGGAACAGAAAAGTACATCGACAATACTTTTCAATTGCATCGTATAAAAGAATGCAGTCATTGGGTGCAAAATGATTGTCCGGAAGAAGTAAATGAGGTCCTGTTAGATTTTTTAAGTTAAAAAACCTTGCATTCAAAATTTACTTGATTACTCGAAACACAAGTTCTTTTCAATTGCTTAAATTTGCACCAAAAAATTCCACAAATGAAAATAGTTAAATCTATTGCTATAATTACTCTAGTGTTTTTAGTAGCTACTAGTTGTCAATACAAACCCAAAGCACCAGAATTTAGGACGGTAGAAAATATAGTTCCTAGCTATAGCGCCGGTGATGTAAATATTAAAGGCGACATTATTATGTTCAATCCCAATGCAATTGGCTTTGATATCGTTTCAACTGATATTGATGTGTTTATCAATCAAAAAGATGTTTATAATATTACAGAGTTAAAAGCCATTAATGCTAAGAGTAAATCAGAATTTACCATTCCATTAGATATTACGTTTCCTGCGGAGAAGGTATACAAAGGTTTTTTATCTAGTGGCTTGGGGTTAATTTCCTCAAAGTCTGTTACTTTTAAAATGGAAGGAGATATTAATTATAAAGTGAAGGGAATTCCTTTAACCAAAAGAGTTGAGTTTTCAAAAGAATTAAAAATTTCAAGATAACATGAAAAAACGATTATTGATTATTGGCGCAGGTGGCGTCGGAAATGTGGTGGCTAAAAAATGCGCGAGATTAACTAATGTATATAGCGACATAATGTTAGCGAGTAGAACTAAATCTAAATGTGATGCCATTGCAGCCGAGATAAAAGAAATGAAAATACAAACAGCTTCTGTAGATGCCGATGATGCCAAACAAGTTGCTGATTTAATTAGAAGTTTTAATGCTGATTTAGTGATTAATGTGGCGTTACCATACCAAGATTTACCAATTATGGATGCTTGTTTGGAAACCAATACACATTACTTGGATACTGCTAACTATGAACCTATTGATGAGGCTAAATTTGAGTACAGCTGGCAATGGGCATACCAAGAAAGATTTAAGGAAAAAGGCTTGATGGCTTTATTAGGTTGTGGTTTTGATCCAGGTGTTACTGGTGTTTTTACAGCACATGCGGCGAAATATCATTTTGATGAAATGCATTATTTAGATATCGTAGATTGTAATGCGGGCGATCACGGAAAGGCTTTTGCTACCAACTTCAATCCAGAAATCAACATTAGAGAAATTACTCAAAAGGGGAAATATTTTGAAAATGGTGAATGGGTAGAAATTGATGCGATGTCAATTCACAAGCCAATCGATTATCCAAATGTTGGACCAAGAGAATCTTATCTTTTATATCATGAGGAGTTAGAATCGTTGGTAAAAAACTTTCCAACCTTAAAAAGAGCAAGATTTTGGATGACCTTCGGACAAGAATACATCACGCATCTTCGCGTATTGCAAAATGTAGGCATGACGAGAATCGATCCAATTATGTATAATGGTGTTGAAATCGTTCCTCTTCAATTTTTAAAAGCGGTACTACCTGAACCTTCTTCTTTAGGAGAAAATTATACCGGTGAAACTTCAATTGGTTGTCAAATAAAAGGTGTAAAAGACGGACAAGACAAAACCTATTTCATTTATAACAATTGCAAACATCAAGCGGCATATGACGACGTACAAGCCCAAGGCGTTTCATACACTACAGGCGTTCCTGCTACTATTGGGGCAGAGTTAATGGCAACAGGTGTTTGGATGAAACCAGGTGTTTACAATGTAGAAGAATTCAACCCAGATCCATTCTTAGCTAAATTAGGTGAATACGGTTTGCCATGGTTAGAATTGGAGAACATTGAATTGCCACACGAATATTAATTTATCAAGTATTTGAGTTTAAACATCGCCTTTGCAAGAACAAAATAAAATAAAGGAATTACAAGCTTTAAATCTTCCAAGTCCATGTTTTGTATTGGAAGAAAAGCTGTTGATTAAGAATTTAGAATTGCTGAAAAAGGTACAGCAAGAGGCGGATGTAAAAATCATTTGTGCTTTAAAGGGTTTTTCCATGTACAGCACTTTCCCATTGGTTAAAAAATATTTGGCCGGTGCTACTGCAAGTTCTTTAAACGAAGCCAGATTGGTATATGAGGAAATGGGCGTTAAGCCTTACACTTACTGTCCAGCTATCGTTCCCAATGAGATTGATCGAATTTTAGATATTTCCGGCCATATTGTTTTTAATACGGTCAATGAATATTATAGATACCATTCAGCAGCTTTAGCCAAAGGGGTTTCTATGGGATTGAGAGTGAATCCTCAGTATAGTGAAATAACCACTGAAATGTACAATCCGGCTCATCCAACTTCTCGTTTAGGAGCTAGCTTAGTAGATTTAGGAGAGGAATTGCCAGAAGGAATTGAAGGTCTGCATTTTCATGTTTTATGTGAAAACAATTCTTACGCTTTAGAGAATGTTTTAAAAGTCTTTGAAGAAAAATTTGGACATTTGATTGAGCAATGTAAATGGATCAATATGGGTGGTGGACATTTCATTACACATAAAGATTACAATGTAGAGCATTTAATAAGTGTTCTGAAAGCTTTCAAAAGTAAATACGATGTAGAAGTAATTCTAGAACCCGGCTCCGCTGTAGGTTTAAATACAGGCTATTTAGTGAGTACTGTTTTGGATATTGTCAATCATGGAGGCGTTAAAACAGCCATTTTAGATAGTTCTTTTACTTGCCATATGGTGGATACACTCGAAATGCCATACAAACCTTCTATTCTAGGTGAAGATAAAGATGGAGAGCATAAATATCGAATGGGCGGTTTAAGTTGTTTAGCCGGAGATTATGTAGATGGATTTAGTTTCAGCGAAGCCTTGCAAGTTGGACAAAAATTATACTTTGCTGATATGATCCATTATACTATGGTAAAAACAAACACGTTTAATGGAGTGAATTTACCATCTATTGGTATATGGCATGAGAATGGCGATTTTGAAGTATTGAAGTCTTTTGGATACGAAGATTTTAAAAGTAGGTTGTAAAAAGACTCTAATTCAATACAAAGACTCAAAAAATAATAGACAAGTTCAATGAATTCATTTTTCGATAGAGCATTAAAAAAAGCAGAACTTTTTATAGAGGATAGAAAATATATAACTAGATTACTGGATGCTGCTTTTTCAAAAATGGGCAATTTTACCGGAAGCCTCTATGATGTTCAAGATCATTTGTTAGCACTTTTACGAATGCTTTCCTCTTGGGTGAAGCGAGATTATAAAGACATTTCGCCTAAAGCTTTGGTGGCGTTGCTAGCAGCAGTAATCTATTTTGTTAATCCAATAGATTTAATCAGTGATTTTATCCCATTCTTCGGAATGCTTGACGATATTACCGTATTAACTTATGTGATTACTACCTTTAATGTTGAAATTGAACGATTTATGGATTGGGAGAAAACTCAATCTGCAAATTGATAGACAATTAGTTACATTTACCAATAACGAAAACAAATATTATCGCAAATCAATTTTCCATACCAACTCATTTTCATTCTTTTGACAATTTAGAAATTCTAGCACGTCAAGCAGTAGAAGGATTTATTATTGGTTTACATAAAAGTCCTTATCACGGATTTTCAGTTGAATTTGCTGAGCATCGATTATACAATCCCGGCGACAATATTAAAAACATAGATTGGAAAGTTTACGGTCGTACGGATAAAATGTATGTCAAAAAATTTGAAGAAGAAACCAATTTAAGATGCCAGTTGGTGATTGATACGTCTTCTTCTATGTATTTCCCTGAGCAACCTAAAGAAGGAAAGTATAATAAAATTCAATTTTCTATTGTAGCTTCTGCTGCCATCATGTATATGTTGAGACAGCAACGAGATGCAGCCGGTTTAACATTGTTTGATGATGATATTAAACAAAACACTAAATGTGGAACAACTACAAGACATCATAAGTTACTGCAAAACTATCTATATAATTTAGTTCAGAATCCTCCTGTAACCAAAACTACGGCGGCGGCTAAATCATTGCACCAATTAGCAGAAACCTTGCATCAAAGATCCATGGTGGTTATTTTTAGTGATATGATGGACAATGTGGATGAGTTACCTGAATTGATATTGGCATTGCAGCATTTAAAGCATAGAAAACACGAAGTAATTGTTTTTCATGTCCACGATGAGCAAAAGGAAATGAACTTTGAGTTTGACAACCGACCGTATAAGTTTGTTGATCTTGAAACGAAAGAAACTTTAAAACTTCAGCCGAATCAGGTAAAGGATGCCTACATCGAAAAAATGCAATCCATCAAAAAGGAGATAAAACTAAGATGTGCGCAATATAAAATAGACTTTGTAGAAGCTGATGTAAATCAATCTTTTGATCAAATTCTATTGCCGTTTTTTGTGAAGCGAAGTAAGATGTATTAAGGAAGACGAAAGATTCAAGACACAAGACACAAGACTCAAAAAGTGACAGTTCTACTGTTTTAATATTCGTCCTCTTATATTTACTATCTAATAATAATACACTTTTTTACTAATTTGTTGATTCATGAAAATATTTATCACCGGAGCTACTGGTTTTATTGGAACTCATTTGACTCGTCAATTAGTGAAGGAAAACCATAAGGTAACGGCTTTATTGCGAACCGAAAGCAAGCGTAAACTCCTGCCA
The DNA here is from genome assembly GCA_041393015.1 of Chitinophagales bacterium. Classification (GTDB taxonomy): domain Bacteria; phylum Bacteroidota; class Bacteroidia; order Chitinophagales; family JADIYW01; genus JAGQYH01. The sequence goes on from JAWKKV010000002.1 coordinate 167,230, forward strand.
GATAATGTTCAAATTATAAAAGGAGATTTATCCATATTTAAAGATAAAGAATTAAAATTACCAGAATTTGATGTGGTGATCCATTTAGCCGGAACCATTTTTGCCAAGAATGACCAAAAGTATTACGAAGGCAATTGTCAGGTAACTAAGGATTTAATTACTTGTTTAGAAAATCAAGATTGGACGTTAAAAAGATTTCTTTATGCATCCTCTTTGGCCGCTGCCGGACCTTCATTTAATGGTCATGTTATGGATGAAAGTGATCAACCGAATCCCATTGACCCTTATGGTAAAGCAAAGCTAGCAGCAGAGCGCTATTTATCAAGAGTGAAGAGTTTTCCAATTACCTGCTTTCGACCGGCAATAGTATTGGGGCCTGGCGATTGGAATTCACTTTCCTTATTTAAAATGGTGAAATGGGGGATTGGAATGAATGTGGAAGGCCAACCACAAAAACTCAGTTTTATAGATGTCACTGACTTAAACGATGCTATTGTCAAAATGATGAATGATCCATCCCAGGAAAATAAAATTTATTTCGTCGCACATTCTAAGCAAACAACTAATAACGATCTATTTCTAGCATTAGGTAAGGTGATGAATAAAAAGGTTAGCATTATCCCATTGCCTAAAATAGTTTTAAAACTAGCCATGCAAACTTCCTCTTTTGTAACCAATTTATTGCAAATCAAAAATCAACTAGATAAAAAACAATACGATCAATTGATTAATGATTTTGAATGTAGCAGTGCTTTATTACAAAAGGAGCTACATTGGACGCCGCAGTTTAATTTAAATGCATCGCTCAAAAAAGCATATGTAGGTTATGTTGAAATGGGAATGCTTTAGCGTTAATTAAACTTTAAAATGCTTTATTTGTTAGATAATAGTTTATTATCGAATTTTTTATATTCGTACAAATCACTAGTAACAATTGCAATAATCTTTAAAAAAATAGATATTGCTTATTACTTTCATTTTGACGAACAGATTTAGTTTATACATTTGTAGAAATTATTTAGTGTCATACATACCAAAAAAACAATATGTCGAGCAACCTAGTTATAGTTGAGTCACCAGCAAAAGCAAAAACAATTGAAAAAATTCTAGGGGAGGGTTTTACTGTAAAATCTTGCTTTGGTCATGTTAGAGATTTGAGCAAGAAGAATAATGGAGTTGATATTGAAAATAATTTCCAACCAAGTTATGAAGTGCCGGATGATAAGAAGGCTATCGTAAAAGAACTTAAAAGCTTGTCGAAAAAATCGGAAGTATGGCTAGCAACGGATGAGGATCGTGAAGGAGAAGCCATTTCTTGGCATTTGTGTGAAGTGTTAGAACTTGATCCAAAAATTACGAAGCGAATTGTCTTTCATGAAATTACTGCTCCTGCCATAAAAAATGCAGTAGCGAATCCAAGAACACTTAATATTGATTTAGTCAATGCTCAACAAGCTAGAAGAGTTTTAGATAGGCTAGTAGGATTTGAGTTATCACCTGTATTATGGAGAAAGTTAAGCAGTAGAAATTTATCCGCAGGAAGAGTACAATCTGTAGCGGTTAGATTAGTAGTAGAAAGAGAAAAAGCTATTCGAGCTTTCGAATATGAATCAAAATTCAGAATTTCTGCTGTTTTTACTAAAGGAAACGAAAAATTCAAAGCAGTTCTTAATAAAAGATTTGAAAAAGAAGCAGACGCTTTATCTTTTTTAGAAGCCTGTAAAACTGCCGGTTTTGAAGTGTCTAAAGTAGAAGTGAAGCCGGTAAAGAAATCACCTGCAGCACCTTTTACTACTTCGACTTTACAACAAGAAGCGAGTAGAAAAATGAGTTTTTCGGTGACCAAAACGATGGCAGTAGCACAAAAGCTCTATGAATCGGGAAAGATCACTTATATGAGAACTGATTCTGTTAACCTTTCAGATACGGCTAAAGAAGGCGCGGCAAAGTACATTAAGAGTCAGTTTGGTAATGAATATTCCAATCCAAGAGATTATTCAACAAAAGATAGTTCAGCACAAGAAGCGCATGAGGCCATTCGGCCAACTGATATGGATAAAAGCAGTATCGGCGGATCAAGCGATCAAGAGCGTTTATACGAATTAATTTGGAAGAGAACCATAGCCTCTCAAATGAGTCAAGCTTTATTAGAAAGAACAAAAGTTAAAATCGATGTTTCTAATAGAGAAGAATTGTTTGAAGCAGACGGAGAAGTATTGAAGTTTCCTGGTTTCCTCAAAGTATATATGGAATCTACTGATGACGAAGATAATGAAGACGAAGACACAGAAGGCTTATTGCCGGCCATGGAAGTTGGCGATGCTTTAAAAGGAAACAATATTCAAGCAGTTGAGCGATTTAATCGACCACCGGCAAGATATACGGAAGCAAGTTTGGTAAAGCAATTGGAAGAGTTGCAAATTGGTAGACCTTCTACTTATGCTCCAACCATTGGCACTATTCAAAAAAGAGGATACGTCAATAAGACATTTAGAGACGGAGAAGAAAGAAATTTCAGACAACTAGATCTAGTCAATGGAGAAGTGGTTGCTAAAACATTAACCGAGACATTTGGTGCGGAAAAGGCGAAATTATTTCCAACTGATACCGGCATGTTAGTGACGGATTTTTTAGTGGAACATTTTAGCAGAGTTTTGGATTATGGATTTACCGCCAAAATTGAAAAGGAGTTTGATGATATCGCACAAGGAGATATAGAATGGCATACCATGCTCGAAAGCTTTTACAAACCTTTTCATATTGAGATAGAAGATACCATTGAAAATGCGGAAAGAGTTACTGGAGAAAGAGTATTAGGAACGGATCCTAAGTCAGGTAGACAAGTTTCTGCACGTTTAGGAAGGTATGGTGCAATGGTGCAAATTGGTACGGCGGAAGAAGAAGAAAAACCAAGGTTCGCAAAGCTTCAAGAAGATCAAAGTATAGATACTATAACTTTTGAAGAAGCCATGAAATTGTTCGATCTTCCTAGAGTGGTGGGCACTTTTGAAGACAAAGAGATTAAAGCCAATATTGGTCGATTTGGACCATATGTAATGCATGATGGCAAATTTGCTTCTTTGAAAAAAGAGCAAGATCCATACTCTATTACAGAAGAAGACGCCATAGTGTTGATAAAAGAGAAAAGGGAAAAAGACGCAAACAAGTATATTAAAGTTTTTGAAGAAGAAAAGATAGAAGTTTTAAATGGTCGATGGGGACCATATATTAAAAAGGAACGTAAAAACTTTAAGATTCCAAAGGACGTTGAAGCGAAAGATCTAACGTTAGAAGATTGCTTAAAGATTATTAAAGAAGCACCTGAAAAGAAAAAAGGTCGAGCTAAAAAGAAGTAGTACTTGGAGCAGATTACCGAAAACGAATTTAAAGCACTCATTAGTTTGTTGGACGATCCTGATGAGGAAGTTGTTCACCATGTATCTAATAGATTAAAAGATTTGGGTATTAAAGGTGTTCAAAAATTAGAACACGCTTGGGAATTTGCCAACGACGAACTAACGCAAAGTCGATTAGAAGACCTTATCAAAGATATTCAGTTTGAAAGATTAAAAACGGAACTGAATAATTGGAAGAATAAGGATTCAGCAGATCTTTTGTTAGGGGCTATATTAGTAGCAAAATACAAATATCCGGATTTAGATGAATCACTCATTTACAGTACGATCGACAGGTTAACACAAGCGATTTGGTTAGAATTAAATAACGGATTAACACCCTTAGAAGAAATTCATGTTTTCAATAATGTCTTTTATAAATTAAGCGGTTTTATTGGCGAACAAGATAATTTTCTGAAGGATGATTTGGCCTACATTAATAAGGTTTTAGAGTTAAAGAAGGGAAATTCACAAGCATTAGGTATATTGTATTTGGTGCTTTGCCGTGAATTAAATTTACCTGTTTATGGAATTGATTTACCTTATTATTTCATTTTAGCATACGTAAAAACAGGTCATATTGAACCTGATTTACACGATATTCAAAAATCAGATATTTCTTTTTATATCAATCCGGTGAATGAAGGCACCATTTTTCAATCAAAGCAAATTGGAGAGTATTTAAAGCAAATGAATGTTCGTCCTAAACACAAACATTATTTGCCATGTGATAATGTTTCAATTCTAACAGCCTTGATTTATCAATTATTTATGTGCTACGAACAAAAGGGTGATACTGAAAATGCAGCCAATATGAAAGAACTCTATGATCTTTTTGTAGAGGAGTAGGCTAGAAGCGCAAGTGCAAACACAAAATCAAATTCAAACTCAAACGCAAGTTCAAACACAAATTAAATAGCTTGTTTATTTTATTTAGCTTTGATATAACCTAACTAAGATTTGGTAACTATTGTAAGCTTAAAAATAGAAAGCTATGAATTCTGAAATCGCACAACTTCAAAAAGAATTAAGAGAAAAGCAACAACAGCTAACAGAAGCTAGAAAGCGCTTGCCTTTAGAAGAAATCAAAGATTATGAATTACAAAACAAAGAAGGAGAGAAGGTGATGCTTTCTGCTTTATTTGGTGAGTCTGATGAGCTATTATTGATTCATAATATGGGAAAAGAATGTACTTATTGTACTATGTGGGCAGATGGTTTTAGAGGATTTACCGAAATAATTACAGACCGAATGCCATGGGTATTGGTTTCACCCAATGAAGCTTCTGTACTAAAATCATTTTCAGAAAATAGAGGTTGGAATTTTAATGTGATGAGTTTCAATAATAGTGATTTGGGAAAAGATCTCGGTTTTGAAAAACTTCATAATGGGAAACGGTCTTTTATGCCTGGTGTTTCAGCACTGATTAAAAAGGAAGGAAAAATGTTTAGAGCTGCATATGATTTCTTTGGGCCAGGCGATAATTATAATCCAGCGTGGCATTTCTTTGATCTGTTTCCGAATGGAGCTAATGGTTGGACGCCAAAATATATTTATTGATTTTTTATCTCTTTTTTAATATGATGATACAATTGTTTTGAGCGAAGTAAACAACACGTATAAATGGGTGATGATCGCTTTATTTACAGCAGTTGCAGGCGTTAGTCAGATGCTTTGGCTCAACTTTGCACCGTTAATTTCTCAGTTGATAGAAAAGTATAATCAAAGTGAAAGCATGATAAGCTTGCTTATTTTGGTCTTTCCACTTTTGTATGTCATCTTTTCCATTCCATCAGGTAGCATGGTTGATAAACGCGGCTATAAATATGCTGTTGGATTTGGTAGTATTCTGATGGCTATTGGTGCCATAATGAGAATCTTCAATGCTAACTTTTATGTTTTATTGGTGGCTCAAATTATCATAGCTATTGGACAGCCGTATGTGGTGAATGGAATTTCTAAGTTGGTAGCCGATTGGTTTCCAAAGGAAGAACATGCATTGGCGACAGGTCTAGGTACTGTTGGGATGTTTATTGGAATGGCGTTAGGATTGGGTTTAACGCCAGCTTTGGTAGACGGTAATGACCTTACTAAGGCGATGGTGGTTTTTGCTGTAATTTCAGTTGTTTCTGCCGCAGCATTTATAATTTTTACTAAAGAAAACAACAAGGCACATCATTTACCAAAAGAGTTAACAGGATTAAAGGAGTTTAGAATACTTTTAAAAAACAAAGATTTAGTCCTTTTATTCATTATATCATTTTTGGCATTAGGCTATTTCAATGGACTCACTACTTGGATGGAACCCATTTTAGAAATCAATGGATTTAATGCAGAATCTGCTGGATTAGCAGGAGCAATGTTAATAGTTGGTGGGATATTGGGCGCGATTATTATTCCTGCTTTCTCTGATAGATTTAAGCAAAGAAAGCCCTTTTTAATTGGCTGTTGTTTGATTGGATTAACCATTACATATCCATTTTTAATGGTTACAAGCTATTCAACTTTATTAATTGTTGGCGGTATATTGGGATTTTTCTTTTTGCCGGGTTATGCCTTGCTATTAACCATGTCAGAAGAAATTGCTGGCGCTGAAAAGGCCGGTGCCGCTACGAGTTTATTAATGTTAACAGGGAATGCCGGAGGAACAATTGTAATCATAGCCATGCAAATGGTAAAAGGAAACCAGACATCTTGGTTTAATGCCATTATTTTAATTATGGCACTTTTAGTATTGGCATTATTACTAGGTGTGTTTGTCTCAGAATCGTATGATAAAGCTGATAATTAATCTCTTTTATAAAAAGTTAGAAAGATTAAAATTTGATCTAATTCTTCTGAAGTGAGGTCGGAAGCGACAGAATGATTTTTTTCATCTTTTAGAATGAAGCTGGTTTTGTAATCATCCATTGCTTCTTTACTGAAATTTGGTATTTCTTCTTTCCCTTTCGTAAATATTCCATGGCAGTTGGAGCAATATTCCTTATATAATCCTTTACCAGACTCTACCGTACTTAAGATAAATGCTTTGTCTTCGGGTTGTAAGCCTTCGTAAATATTATACTCAATATTTTTTCCTGGAGAACATTGATAAAATGTACTTGCCAAAAACAGAGATATCAGAAGTAAATATATTTTTCTCATTCTTTTAAATTTAATACAATCCACCAATTACTCTGTTATTCAGTTCTTTATTAGAAGATTCAGGTAAGCTTTCCGGTGGAGAAATTTGCTCTACATTTTCGGTTAACGAAGATAAAAAAGCTTTTAAGGCTTGTTTCTCATAATCTGATAAATTCAAAGAATCTGATGGTAAAGTTTGATTTGGTACATTCAAGCCATGTCCAACGCCGCCGCCATTGTTATAAAAATCAATCACTTCATCCATAGTGGTGAATACGCCGTTGTGCATATAGGGTTGTGTATGCATTGAATTTCTTAATGTGGTGGTTCTAAAAGCATTTTTCATTTCTGCAACTGGATGAGTTTTAAACCTACCATCATCAGCACTTAATGCTGAAAATGAAGTGTCGGAAGGTACGCCAATGACTTCAAATTCGGAGCCTACGTAAGGTGGCTTAACGCCATTAAATTGCGGTACGAAATGGCAAGTAGCACATTGTGCTTTGTTCATGTATAAGTTAAAACCCTCAATCGCTTCATTTGATAGAATTTCACCGCTATTATTGACGGCTAAATCAAAAGGAGCTTCATATTGACTGAGATCACTAAAAAAAATACTCAAAGCACTCGCAATGTGGTTCATGGAAATCTTGTCGTCGGTATGAGTGTATTTACTAAACTTTTGAAAGGCTTTCTTATAATCCTTACAACTCATTACTTTTTCAATTAGATCATCTTCTTTACTGCCCATTTCCGTTGGATCAAGCATTACACCTTTAGCTTGGCTATGAAGGTTAAAGTGCTTGCCATCTGCCATTAGCAAGTGATTATAAATGCTGTTAATTAAACTTGGTGTATTTCTGGGCAGGCTTTCTTTTTGATTAAAATGGGAATGCGTAATCATTACACTATCAGTAAAAAACTGATTAGGAGAATGACAAGAAGCGCAACTTCGTTTATTGTTTCCAGATAAAATAGGATCAAAAAATAGAGTTTTACCAATCAATTTAATTTCATTTAATATGGCCTCATCTTTAACCGATGCAAAAACACCTTTAGTCGCTTGCCCTTGATACAGTTGTTTATCGAAAATGGAATTAACATCATCACTTAAAGAGTAGTCATTGAAGTTGTTACTTCTTATTTTATAGGTCCTGATCATTTGCTGGTTGTAAGCAAACAGTGGATTAATATAGTGACTAATGAAATTAAAATGGTTGAATTGTTTGATATCATTCGAAGCGCTTTCAACAAACAAAATGGTTTCATTATACAACTTTAAATAGGCAGAAGAAATAGGATAAGTAAGGAAGGAAGCATTATAGGCTTTATAAATTTTGTTAGTTGCACTCAGCATAGTTTTTAATTCAGGAAGTATGTTTTCTGAATTTGGACACTCAAATCCGGTAGTATAAATCGCTGCAAGATTGAGCAAATAAAGTCTATTGGCTAAAAAGAAATGGTTGTGATCTAATACATTCGGATAGATAGAATCTGCAAAATAAGGCGCAATATTTTCTATAGATGCTTCAATTAATTTCGATAGATCGGCCATGTCTTCTCCATCTTCTAATATATAGGTTTCTGCTAAAGTTAAACCTGCTCCCTCGCGTTTGTAGGGCGCTTCATACTTTTCAAAAACTTCTACTTCCCACTCAATAGGCAATGGTGCATTAATTTTTTTATACGCTAATGGGGAAAGGTATCTCAACCAAAAGTCTGTGGCTTTTAATTGCTTTCTAGTGCTATAAATTTCATTAAGAATAGACGTTTTTGATGCGGCTATATCATTATTAGATTCAATAGTAGTTTTTAAAGTGTGTAGCTGGCTCTCAAGTTCTTTGATTTCCTTTTCATATAAATCTAGATAAGGATTGTCAACTGATGAATATTCAAAAGATGTACTTAAGATAAATACCGAAAAACAAACAAATAATATAGTAAAAAGGGCTTTCATAATTTTACTCAGCAAGGACTAAATTAATACAATCATTAATAAATTGGATGTATTAAAAGTTAAAACTTTTGGTGTCTTTAAATAATATGCCATCTAGGTATTTTACTTAGCGTCAAATAGGTAATATCATAAATTAAATTAAGGGTTATCTCTATATCGCTTACAGTATAAGACATTTATATTTATTATACAATTTGTTCTTTAATAAGTCAAAACATAAAAGCCCTAAAGATTGACCTATTCTTTTCACGCTTAGTAATGGATTGGCATTTATTTTTAGCCATAAAATCTAGAAACATAATTCCCTAATTGCGATAGATTTTTTTTGAAAACCCAAACAAAATTAAGATTGATTGTATCAATCCAAAACTAAGCCAAGCCCAACAAATCAAATGATTTCGTTGGGCTTTTTTATTTCCAAAATGTAGAGTTGATATAAATTTTTGCAAGAGAAGAATAGACTTAATTATTCGCTGACTTCTAAAGGTATTAGCGTCCATATGGTTGAACAAATTAGCAAGAAATACTAACGATTCATGTCAGCTTATCAAATTAGTTGGCTGGTTTTATTCAGTTAAGTTACAAGTGGAATCATTTAAAAGAAGATGAATACATGTTCCTCGATTTGGCTTACTATCAACTAAAAGGTCAGCATTTAAGACTTTAGATCTGCTTATAATATTCTGAAGGCCTCTAGAAGAGCTATTTTTTGACTTACTGTGGTAGTTGAATCCAATTCCATTGTCTTCAATAGTTATTAGCAGAGAATTATGATTACACGTAATTTGTATACCTGCTTCAGAAGCTTGGGCGTGTTTGATAATATTGTTTATACATTCTTGAATAATTCTATAAATAGATAGTTGATCATTTATGGATGGAATTTCTTCTTTTAGATTAGAATAGAAGGTGAATTTAGTTGAAGGGAAGTTATCGTTTAAATCCTCAATCATACTTTCTAGACTTCTAATAAAACCAAATTTTGATATATCGGCCGGAATAATCTTATAGGTTACATTTTTAACTTCTACAATGGTGTTGGCCAACATATTATGTATTTCATTTAGATTATAGCTAGATATATTTTTTGCTTCTAACCGATCAATTGTATCTTTTAACATATAACGAATGGATGCTAGGTCTTGGCCAATCCCTTCGTGTAACACATAAGCAATCTTTTCTCTCTCAAGATTTTCAATGGCATATATATTCTCAAACAAATTTTGTTTGGTTTGCTGAATGTCATTGATGGTAATTTTGTTTTCTTTAATCTGATTTTTCAATTGGTTGATTTCAAGATTTTTACTTTCCAATTTACTTTTCAATAATTCTATGGTTTTTAATGCATTGTTTTTTTTGTATTGAACGACATTGTGATTGTCATTAAATGAAACCGCTTCTATTACATTATCTTCAGTTGTATCCCAAGTTGATTGATCGAGCTTCATATGTATTCTGTTTGATGAGAGTTTTATACTTTAAAATAAGCTCAAATTGCGCCAAAAAGCCAATTTTATTTTTCGTGATATTTTGTGCAATTTTCTTCTATATGCTTTTTACCTATCTATTTAATAGATCGTAAGATGTATGAAATCAATAGATTATGTGTGTTGACCTCTTTAGATGTATATTGTTTGTAAAATACCAATTCTCAATTTAGTAGTGCTATTTAAGTGATTTACCTAGATACTTCTGGGCGAGAGACTTAGTTGGTTCTAGTCATTAATACATTGAAATTTAGGCATTGTTTCTATTTCGAAACTGTAGGCTTTGAGCTACATTTGTATTATCAGTAAAACAAAAATATTTATTGGTCTTGAGTTATAAAATATCGATAGATCATTAAAATTTCAGTCCCTTAAAAATCCTTTCTAAACGAACATAAAAACCCCTGAACAATACCCTAAACCTAAAACAAAAAATTCAATGAAGCGGAGATGGGTAAATTACTCAACCTAAAAAAAGATAGTAAGTAATTGTAAAATGAAATGTCTTCAAACTTAAAACAAGAGTTTTAAGCGGTTGCAATTAAGTAAAACAGAATGTAGTTTAGAAATCCTATTTTAGGAGTTTAAAACAAATACAACTTATAGAATATAAAAAAGCCGATATAGAATCATCTATTTCGGCTTTTTCATTTTATCTATTTTATCAGTTAATTTTCTAGTGAATCGTACTCAACTTTAGTATAACTTATGGTTGATAGCATATTTTTGAAGACTTACTGTACTATTTGATTTTGTTTTAGCTGAGATTAGATCAATGGCATCATTAACCTCTTTCATTTCCAACGCTAATTCATCCGAAATTTCTTTCACAGAAAATTGATTAATAATCATCTTTAAAACTTCCTTTTCTATTGAGTTAAGGATTTCATCTTCTGTAAAATTAGCCATGTCATCAAAAGATTTGTTTGAACCTCCGGATTTAACAATAGAATCTGCAAAGAACGTCTTTCCTGATTCTACCGTTTTTATGGCTTTAAGAATTGTATTGATATCTGATTCTTTCAGCACAAAACCTTTGATACCAGATTCAATCATCTTTCTTAAGTATAATGTATCCATTGCGTCAATTGTCGCAATAATTTTAACAGATGGAAATTTGGTTGAGATATGTTGTGTAAGGGTAAAATTTTCTTCTACATCTAACGATGCATCTAACAACAATATGTCCGGTAAAGGATCACAATTGTTTAAAAAATGTAATAATGAAAGCTTGGTTTCAATTGAATCAACAATTAAAATTTTATCGCTTTTTCTAAGTTCTTCTAGTAATATGTTTTGAATAACAGATTGCCTCTCCGCTAATAAAACCCTAGCCTCCTTATTCATAAGTAGCTTTTTTAAATTTCAACAATATAGGGTTTTATTGTTTGATAGCTCTCCTGGTCTGTAATTGAAATTCAATTTGAAAACTATGAAAGTAAATATATTTAAACAAATTCGTAATTGCCACTATTTTACGATTAGGTAGGTTACCTATTTTGCAATTAGGTATTATACCTATAGATGATAAGTGATTGTTTTTTAGTGTTTTATGTGTTGTTTAAGGTAGTAGAATGTGATGTTTATAAATAAAAAAAATCCACCTTAAGGTGGATTTTTTAACGTTTATTGTACTTCTTCCTTGAATAAACTGTTTTGATAGGCATATTTAATTAAGCCTGCAAGGTTTTTAGAATTGGTTTTTTCTAACAGATTTCTCTTGTGGGCATCTACCGTTCTAGAGCTAATAAATAATTCATCTGCAATTTCTTGATTAGAATATTCTTTCATGATGAGTTCTAGAATTTCACATTCTCTAGGCGTTAGTTTTACCGCTTCTCTGCTATCTTCAGTGGTTTCGGGTTCTGTGAAGCTTTTTATCACCACATCAACAACTGCGTTATCATAATAGGTTTTACCGTCTTTAATCGTTCTTAAAGCAGTTATTATTTCTTTTTCATCAGCATGTTTAAGTAGGTAACCTGCGACGCCATTTTTGATCATTTGTTTGATATATAGACTATTGTCATACATACTCAATACCAATATTTTAATTTCCGGATACTCTGCGTACATTCTACTGGCACACTCAATTCCATCCATGCCATCCATATTGATGTCAAGCATTGCAATATCTACTTGCTTAGCCTTATCTTTTAAAAGATCTAACACTTCAAAGCCATTAGCAGCTTCACCGACAATATTTACATCGGAGCATTTAGTTAAGTGTGATCGGATTGCGTCTCTAATCAGTTTGTGATCATCAGCTAAAATTACGTTAATCATATTCATTATTTAGGGTTAATTGTAAGCTTATTGTTGTTCCTCTATCGGGCATAGTATCTATTTCTAATTCGGCAGAAATAGAGTTTGCTCTGTTTTTTATACTCTTTAATCCAAGAGATTCTTTATTTTTTACGGTATCCATATCAAAGCCGCATCCATCATCATCAATTAAAACGGTGATGATGTTGCCATGCTTTACCAGTTGAATATAAACATGTGTTGCCTTCGAATATTTAAGAATATTATTCACTGCTTCTTGTATAATTCTGTAGATGGCAATCTGGCTACTTACACTAAGAATTTCGTCCATAAAATTACTATATAGCGTAAATTCTATGCCACTATTGGTAGCGTTGAGATCTTGAACTAAATTATCAATTGAAGCTAATAATCCAAACCTACTGATATACTTAGGCATTAAATTATGAGAGATTTGCCGTGTTTCTAGTATAGTATCTTTGGCAATTTTTATAGCCTTTTTTACATTGGTTAAATCTGCATCACCAATAGTTTCAGATTTAGCTATAGAACCCAACATTAAATGTAATGAGGTTAAATTCTGTCCAATACTGTCGTGTAGAGTAGTGGCAATTCTAGTACGTTCTAAGTTTTCTGTTTCGATGATGCTTTCCATCACCTTTTTATTGGTTTCTACTTGTTGGGTAATATCTAAAACAGATGCTACGGCTTCAATAAATTTTCCTTCACTATCATAACTACCAAATGTTTTAGTAATGACGTGAATGTGATTGCCATCTTTTCTATTATAAACCTTTTGATCAACGAAGCTCTTTATCTCTCCGGTCATTAGCTTATTATAGGATTGGATCGACTTTTCTCTTTGCTCAATATTAGCAATATCAAAAATGGTCATTTCCTCCAATTCTTCTTTAGAGTATCCCAACATATTGACAAACTGAGAGTTAACCATAGTAAAGTGGTGGTTGGAATCCGTAACCATAACACCCGTTTGGTTGTTTTCAAATACGTTTAAAAAGCGTTCTCTACTTTCCTTATAAGCTAACTCAACCTTTTTTCTATCGGTTATATCTTGAATAGTGCCAAAAACACTTACAATACCATTTTTTACTTTCTTTTCAGCGGTTCTGATGTACAAATATTTAATCTCGTTAGTAGCTGATTTTATTTTTAACTCTAATTGCGGTGCATCTTCTTTATTAATGAAATCCTTATAGCTTTCAATAAGTTTCAGATAATCTGTTGCATCAATAAATTCGGCAAAAAATTCCGGTTTAAATGTGTTGCGTTCACTTTTAATATCTAAAATGTCTAACACTTCATCACTGATGGTAATGGTTAAGTTTTTTGAACAAAGTTCCCAGTTACCGAGCTTCGCAATTTGTTGCGCAGTAGTTAATTTTTCTTCTTTCTCTCTTAGCTGTAGATTCGCTTTCTTCAATTCAAAAGTTCTTTGTTCAATTTTGTCTTCCATGCCCGTATAGATTTGAGCATTTTCTAAAGAAATTTTTAGTTGACTGCTAATGGTTTGAAGAATACCTATATCACTTTCTTTTACCTTATGTTTGGATTCTCCTTCAATTAAAAGAATGCTGCAACCTGAATTGTCATTTTTTATAGGAATACAAATGGCTTTAAGCAATTTTTTACTTGAAAGGATTTTTGATTTGGGAAAAATTTTGTTTTCAGAATAGCCCATTAAATCATTTTCCTCAATAACATTATTTAGAAAATGAAGCAAGGGTGGATTAGAAGATAAATTGCTTTGACTAATAATGCTACTCTGATGATCACTAAAGCTCGATTTTATAATTTGAAATTGATTATTCTTATTTTCTATTATATGATAATTAGAGAATGGAAGGTTTTGTCGTAAAAAATCAAGGTATTTAGTCATTACGGTTGGAACGTCGTCTTTAACAGCTTCTTTGTTTTTTTCTAAAGCAATAGATTTGTTAAGCGCATTATTAATTCTTTGAAGTTCAATGTTACTGGCGGCAACTTGTTTCTTACTTCTATTAAATAAGGTCACTAAAATTAGCCAAGTCAATAAGTTGACGATAAGAATGATAAAATAAATTAGCCTGTTGTGTTTTAATCCATTGGCGATAACAATTTTATTTTCTTCAGCTTCCTTTAAAAGATATGATCTAATGCCTTCTAAAACACTAGAGTAAATGGCTTTATAAGTCTGATACTCTTCGTTGTTGAGAATAGCTAAAGCATCTTCTGTTTTATCTCGATGTACATAACGAATAGCTTCATTTTCTAAGGCTACCATTTTAATTTCTGATGATTTCAACTCTTCAATTGAATGAAGTATAAACTCATCACTGGTTGCTCTTAATTCTTTACTTAAAAGGCCGGTAAGTCTTGTTCTATTGTATTTGTATTGCTCTTTCCATTGTTCATCTTTAGTATAAACATACATTAAGGTTGACATGGTTAGCTTATCATCTAAATGATATATTTCTTCCGAGATTCCAAGATACTCTTCATTCTCTCTACTCAGTTGCTGAATGTTTTTAGATAAATCCTTTTCTGCTTCTGAGATTCTGTAAAGTGAAAAAGTAATAGAGAGTACTCCGATTATAATGATAATCGTGAGGTTATTATGTGTTAGTTTTCTGCCAATACGTGTAATAGAGGAGAACATCGGGTTTTTAGGGTTTAGGGTTTCTTACGTTGTAATTATATCACATTTCTAAGAGATTCGCCTATTTTTTCGAAAAAATATTTTTTACCCTAACAAAACCTATGCAGATTACCTATTTATTAATGGTGCTAGCTTTTATAAAATGTTAAGCACATTTGAAATACAATTGATACTCTATTTGGGTTCAGTATCAACTAGATGATGAATAGGAAAATCTGTTTTATACCGTTTTTCTATTCTTAAATTCTGAAGTAAAATGAAATTCTATTTCGGGATATTCGTCTCGGGTTAGCTTTAAGATCCATTCAGATGAGGCTAAGAAAACATAGTTGTTATCTTTGTCTTTAGCTAAATAAGGTTTTTTAGCCTTTAAAAATGTTTTCAATACTTCTTCATTTTTAGAAGTGATCCAACAAGCTTTGTAAAAATTAACCGGCTGAAAGGCACAAGAAGCACCGTATTCATTTTTTAATCTATACTGTATAACCTCAAATTGAAGTTCCCCAACGGTTCCAATAATTTTAGAGTTATTAATCTCTTGCGTAAACAATTGCGCCACTCCTTCATCTGTTAATTGATGGATGCCTTTATTTAACTGCTTAGTCTTCATTGGATCTTTATTTACCAATTCTTTGAAAATCTCAGGGGAGAAGCTCGGCATTCCTTTAAAGTTATAACTTTCACCTTCTGTAATCGTATCTCCAATTTTAAAAGTACCTGAATCATACAATCCAATAACATCTCCGGCATAAGCTTCTTCCACAATGTTTTTTGTGTCGGCCATAAATGACGCAGGATTGTTAAATCTCATTTTCTTGTCTAAACGAACGTGATTGTAAAAACGACCTCTTTCAAACTCCCCGGAGCAAACTCTTAAAAACGCAATTCTGTTTCTATGGTTAGGGTCAATATTAGCATGTATTTTAAATACAAAACCTGAGAATTTATCTTCTGTTGGTTCAATTCTTCTAACATTGGTATCTCTAGCCAAAGGTTGAGGAGCAATTCTAACAAATGCCTCTAGCAATTCTTTTACACCAAAATTATTGATGGCACTTCCAAAGAATACAGGCGCCAATTGGCCGCTCAAATATTCTTCCATATTGAATTTGTCATAAACACCTTCAATCAACTCAACATCTTCTCTTAATCGATTGGCCTCCTTCGGCAAATATTGATCTAGTGTTTTATCAGAAAGATCAGAAATGACAATATTATCGTCTTCTACTTTAGTGGAACCAGGCTGAAATAAATTCAATGTTCTGTCAAACAAATTATAAACGCCTTTAAAATGAGGTCCCATGCCAATAGGCCAAGCCAATGGTTGAACATTGATCTTAAGTTTTTGCTCTAATTCGTCTAAAATATCAAATGGATCAACACCATCTCTATCTACTTTATTGACAAAAATAATCACAGGAGTGTCTCTCATTCGGCAAACCTCCATAAGCTTTTCCGTTTGCTCTTCCACCACCTTGGCATTATCTATTACCAAAATTACACTGTCTACAGCGGTTAACGTTCGGTAAGTATCTTCTGCGAAATCTTTGTGACCCGGCGTATCCAAGATGTTGATCATCTTGTCTTTGTAAAAGAAGGTCATTACTGAAGTGGCGACAGAAATTCCTCTCTGTTTCTCGATTTCCATAAAATCTGAAGTGGTAGATTTCTTAATTTTATTAGATTTTACCGCTCCCGCCGTTTGAATGGCACCACCATATAACAAAAGCTTTTCTGTTAATGTGGTTTTACCTGCATCGGGGTGAGCAATTACTGCAAAAGTTCTTCTGGTCGCTATTTCCTTCTCAAATGACATTCCTTACTACTAATTTGAGCGCAAAGATACCAACTTTTAAAAGAGGTGAAGAAGGCTTAATAAAATGAAAATGTAAATTAAAACAATAGGTCTTTACCAAGTTATAATTTCGAATCATGGCGAAAAAGGAGATTTATATTATAAGACATGGTCAAACAGATTTTAATTTAAAGAAAATTGTACAAGGAAGAGGCGTTGATTCTGAATTGAATACCACCGGACAGCAGCAGGCCAAAGCATTTTTTGACCATTATAAACATATTGAATTCGACCATATCTTTATTTCAGAACTTCAAAGAACTAAGCAAACGGTACAAAATTTTATTGATTTGGAGATTCCTCATACCAAATTGGCTTCTTTAGATGAGATCAATTGGGGGATTTATGAAGGAGTATCTCACAGTCCTGAAATGAAAAAAGAATACGAAGACATCATTCAACGCTGGAGAAATGATGAATTGCACATCAAAATTGATGGAGGAGAAAGTGCTCAAGATCTTTGGGAACGACAATCGTCTTTTATTACTTTATTAAAGGAAATGGAATTTAATAGAGTGTTGGCTTGTTCTCATGGAAGATCAATTAGAGCATTAATGTGTGCACTAACAGGAACACCTTTAAAAGACATGGATAATTTCTCTCATTATAATACTTGTTTGTATAAACTAACTTACTATGATGGTAATTTTGAAGTGGAAATAGAAAACAACATTGATCATTTACCAATAGAATTGAAGACTATAAAATTGGAATGAAAACCTATTCTGTATCCATAGTAAATTATCTTAATTCTGCATTGTTTGTAGAAGGATTAAAGACTTTTGATGCAAATGCATTAATTCTTGAATTAGACACACCTACAAATAGCGCTCAAAAATTATTAGATGGCGCTGTAGATATAGCATTGGCACCTGTGGCTATTTTACCAAAGTTGCCGGAGCATTATATTGTATCTGATTATTGTATAGGTACAGTTGGGAAAGTACAAACAGTAAAGGTTTTTTCAGACGTTCCTATTCAAGAGGTAAAAAGAATTTATTTAGATTACCAATCGAGAACTTCTGTTCAACTAGCGACATTATTGTGCAAACACTACTGGAAAATTGAACCAGAATTATTACCTGCTTATCCCGGTTTTCAAAAGGATATTGTCAATGATAATGCCGGTTTAATTATTGGTGATAGAGCTATTCGTGCTTTAGGTAAATATAAATTTGAATACGATTTAGGAGAGGAATGGTTAAAATGGCAACAGCTTCCTTTTGTTTTTGCGGTTTGGATCGCTAATAAGAAAATTGATAAAGACTGGTTGCAAGTATTCAATCAACATCTAAAAATGGGCTTAGCTCAAAAGCCTAAAATTATTGAAAAATATAAGCATTTAAACACACAAGAATTTTCTGTGGATCAATATGTTCATCAATACATTAGTTATGATTTTGATGAAGAAAAACAAAAAGCCTTGAAATTGTTTTTGTCTTATTTACAATAATCCTAAAACCTTTACAATCAACTCGTCTACCGTTTTTCCTGGGTCTTCGCTGAATTTTCCTGTCATTCTATTCGCAATCAAAGCATTAAAAGAAATAGCTGTATGCCCCATGGCATTAGCTAATCCATAAATGCCGGCGGTTTCCATCTCTAAATTAGTGAACTTTTTACCTTCATATTCATAAGGAACAATAGTATCTCTCAAATATGACCATTTTGACTCTACTCTTAAGTTTCTTCCTTGTGGAGCATAAAATCCAGGAGCAGTTAAAGTAATTCCTTTGATAAAACTATCATCCAATTGCTCCAATAATTTAGATCTACATTCAACTAAGCAAGGTGTAACATTGATTCGAGTTACAGCCCAAAAATTTAAAAAATTCATGTAAAAATTCCTCCATTCAGGGGCACAATGGTAATCATAAAAATGCATCAAAGCATCAATACCAACGGCAGCTTCACTTACTAAAAAGGAATCCAAAGGAATTTCTTCTCTGTATGTACCTGATGTTCCAATTCTAATAAAATGTAATGAAGTGAGTTCTTCTTTTACTTGTCTAGTATTGAAATCAATATTAAAAAGCGCATCTAACTCGTTAAAAACAATATCAATGTTGTCTGTTCCAATTCCGGTAGAAACAACCGTAATTCTCTGACCTTTAAAGAGTCCTGTCTGTGTAAAAAATTCTCGATTCCTTTTACTTACTTCAACAGAATCAAAATGTTTAGTAATGGCTTCTACTCGCTCAGGGTCTCCAACTGTTATAATGGTGGGAGCAACTTCTTCCGGTCTTAATTTTAAGTGGTAAATACTGCCATCTGGATTTAATATTAATTCTGATTCGGGAATGACACGCATGATATTATCTTTGTTTCCGCCAACATACAAAATATTGTCTAATTGATTGGTTTTATAAAGAGAGTTGTTGTTATTATTCAACTAAATAAGCTTATAACCAGAACTAATTAATCCTGGATACTTAGATACTTTCTTAATGGATCAACTAGTCTATTTTAGAATTTAGATGTTTGATGATGACATTTATCTTTTTAAAATATCGATTGCGCCAAGGCGCATCATGATAAAAAAGATTTACCTTTCGAACGAGAAAATAGCTCAACAGATAGTATTGTATCAAAAACATTTAAAGTTATTTATCCGTGTATATGTGGTTTAAAAAAATAAAACAATTACAATTATAATTGACATCATCTATTCAAATATTAAAACAGTATTGGGGGTATTCCGCCTTTAGATCCCCACAAGATGCTATTATTGAAAGCATCACTTCTGGTAAAGATACTTTAGTGGTATTGCCAACCGGAGGGGGAAAGTCTATTTGTTATCAGGTGCCAGCAATGATGCAAGAAGGGATTTGTATTGTGGTCAGTCCATTGATTGCACTAATGAAAGACCAAGTGGAACGCTTACAAAAGCAAGGCATTAAAGCACAAGCAATTTTCTCTGGTTTAACGGCTCATGAAATTGATATTGCTTTAGATAATGCTGCTTACAGCGATATAAAAATGTTGTATGTGTCGCCGGAGCGATTGGAGACTGAAATCTTTAGAACACGCGTCCAGAAGATGAATGTCAATCTAATTGCAGTGGATGAAGCACATTGTGTTTCTCAATGGGGTTACGATTTTAGACCTTCTTATCTAAAAATAGCAGGATTAAGAGAATTACTGCCTAATGTTCCGCTAATTGCTTTAACTGCTTCTGCCACCTTAAAAGTTAGGGAAGATATTGCAGAGCAGTTGCAAATGAAGGATGTTCAAACCTTTACGAAATCATTTGCTCGAAATAATATCTCTTTTGTTACACGAAAAGTAGAAAACAAAGCAGCAAAGTTGCTGGAGGTGATGTCAAAATTGGGAGGATGCGGCATCGTGTATGTTAGAAGTAGGAAAAAAACCAAGCAGATAGCTGATTTCCTCAATGAAAATAAATACAAATCCACCTTTTACCATGCAGGATTAACACCTGAAATTAGAAGTGAACGCCAAGAAGCTTGGATGAAAGGAGAGACGCCTATCATTGTTTGTACCAATGCTTTTGGAATGGGGATTGACAAACCTAATGTTCGATTTGTAATCCATTGGGATGTTCCGGAATCGCTAGAGGCTTATTATCAAGAAGCTGGCAGAGCCGGTAGAGATGGGAAAATGTCTTACGCAGTATTGTTGTTCAATAAAGCCAACATTACTCGATTGCAAAATGGAGCGGAGCAAAAGTTTCCCGACATTGCTACAATAAAGGGAATCTATAATGCTATTTGTAATCATTTGAAAGTGGCAGTGCACAATGGGTTTATGATGACATATGATTTTGATGTCATGAAATTTGTCCAGCTTTTTAAGCTAAGTATTTTAACGACGCATAACGTAATTGCCATTTTAGAACAAGAAGGTTATTGGGTAACGAGCCAGAGCATTCACTTGCCTAGTCGCTTGGTCTTTACCATGGATAAAAAGAATATCTATAAGTTTCAGGTAGAGAATGAAAAATATGATAAGCCTATTCAACTGTTGCTAAGAACTTATGGTGGCATATTGGACCATTACACGGTTATTAGTGAGCAGTATATGGCCGATAGGTTAAAAATAAAGGTTGAGATGCTTATTCAAACACTCAAGAAATTAAAAGAAAAAGGCGTGGTTAATTACGTTCCTTATAAGAACAATCCAAGTTTAACTTTTTTAAAGAACCGAGTGCCTGATAAATCTTTGGTATTAGATAGAGATTTTTGGATCGCTCGAAAAAAGTTGTTTGAAGAGAAGGCTAATGCTATGGCTGATTATTGCTTAGCGGAAGATGAATGTAAGCAAATCATCATAGCTAAATATTTTGGGGAAGAAAATGGAATTCCTTGTGGCAAATGCAATGTTTGTATTGAAAGCAAAGCCAAAAAAATGGCATCTGCCGAATTTGAGCGCATCCGACAATTGATATTAGATAAATTAGAAAAGGAAGCTTCTTTAAAACTGTCTAATTTGTTAAAAGACATCAACTTCCACGAAAAGCAAAACTACCTGAAAACACTACGGCAAATGCTAGATGAAGAAGAGATAAGAATGGGAGAAGGGCAGACGATTTTGATATTTTAATTGTTTACATTAGGATATTTTTGTGCTACAATCTTCAACTTCTCTTGTGTCACTTCCATCAAATCTATATCCATTTCACGGCAGAATTTGAGTAGATAAACAAATATATCAGCGACTTCAAAAGCTATTTCCTTTTTATCTTTTTCAGGGATGTGATCACCTCTATTAGTTAATGTATTATCCCATTGAAAATGCTCCAATAGTTCTGCAGCCTCTATAATAATTGACTTCGCCAGGTCTGACGGAGCTTGTTTTTGCCAATTCTTTTGTTTGTCTAGTTTTGAAATAGCAAATAGAAGTTCGTCGAGACTCATTTAATTATTTTTTGAAATAAAGAATCCAATATATTTCTTTTCATTTTGAAAAAAGTCTTATTCTCAATATAAATTAACTCAAAGGGTTATCATCCGTGGAAATCGTTTCCAATTCAAGATCAAATGATAATGGCAGTGATTTAAAAGTTATATGGAGTTATTCATTAATGAAACTTGGAATCTGTGCCTGCTTGCAGAAGGCAAGTTCCAAAAAAATCAAGTTAAACCATATAAACAAAATGATATGGAATATGCTTAGTAAATTTGCAGCAAGCTTACGACCATTTGAAAAAAACTACACCTAAAATAATATTTACCGTTACCAATGATCTCAACTACGATCAACGGATGCAACGAATTTGTAATAGTTTGCAAAATAATGGCTTTGAAGTGCTATTGGTTGGCAGAGAGCGAAAAAACTCCAAACCACTTAAAAAACAAGCTTTTCAGCAAAAGAGATTGAAATGTTGGTTTAATCGCAATTTTCTTTTCTATGCCGAATACAATATTCGATTGTGGTTCTTTTTGTTGTTTAACAAATACAGTGTGGTTTGTGGCATCGACTTAGATACTTTACCAGCCGCATACTTTTCCGCTTTAGTCAAATTTAAAAAATGTGTGTATGATGCCCACGAATACTTTCCTGAAATACCTGAATTACAAGGTAGAAGAGGCGTAAAGTTGTTTTGGACACGCATTGAACGTTTTCTTTTACCAAAAGTAGCAAGGATTTATACTGTCAGTCATGGCATAAAGGAGATTTTTGAAAAACGATATAAAAGAGAAGTTGAACTAATAAGAAACTTACCTCACCTTAAAGTCGTTTCTAAGCAGTCGTTTGAGCATGAATATATTATTTATCAGGGAGCTTTAAATGTCGGGCGTGGATTAGAAACCTTGATTAGTATTATGCCACAAATCAATGCACAACTTTGGTTAGCTGGTGAAGGAGATTTATCTGATGAGTTAAGATCATTAGCTTCTAAAAATTTTAGCAAAGAAGACTCGAGTAAGATTAAATTTTTAGGTAAAATTGATCCTAAAGATCTAAAACAGATAACGGCGAATGCGGCATTGGGAATCAATTTGTTAGAACCGATGGGAGAAAGTTATTTCCATTCGTTAAGCAATAAGTTTTTTGATTATACGATGGCGGCAATTCCTCAAGTTTGTATTGATTTTCCTGAATATCAAAGATTGAATGAA
Source organism: Chitinophagales bacterium (assembly GCA_041393015.1). Lineage (GTDB taxonomy): Bacteria > Bacteroidota > Bacteroidia > Chitinophagales > JADIYW01 > JAGQYH01. The sequence continues at coordinate 190,052 of JAWKKV010000002.1, forward strand.
GAACATGAAGTAGCGGTTTTAGTTGCTGATTTAGATCCTCAAAAATTAGTGTCATGTATCAATGATTTATTGCAGAATCATGCGCTTCGAGAGCCATTGATTGCCAATTGTAAAGTAGCTAGAACAGAATGGAATTGGGAACACGAAGAGAAACATCTAATTGAAATTTACAATCAACTTGTCTAATGTAAAACTGCATATCATCTCATTTGCGATACCGGATCCTCCAAATTATGGAGGCGTAATAGATGTGTATTACAAAATCAAAGCTTTAGCTAATCAAGGAGTAAAAATTATGTTACACTGCTATCAATATGATGATAGGCAGCCCAGTGAAAAATTAGCAGAAATATGTGAGGAAGTATACTATTATAAAAGGGAAATGTCGTGGAGAAAGGCAATCAGTACAACACCTTTTATAATGGCTTCTAGAAATAATAAAGAACTCGTTAACAGGCTTAAAGAAGATAATTATCCAATTTTATTTGAAGGAATGCATACGGCTGTCATTGCAGATCAGTTGAAAAATAACAATAGAGTATTGGCATTACGTATGCATAATTTGGAATGGGATTATTATCGGCATTTAGCGAAGCAAGAAAGCAATATATTTAAGCGCGTCTTTTATAGTTTGGAAAGCAATAAGCTCAAACACAATCGTAGTGTATTACAAGAAATGAATAGCGTATTCACCATTTCGCCTAAGGAGCACTCAACTCTTTCTAAAACGTATAATAATTGTCAATATTTACCGGTGTTTCATGCCAATAATGAGGTGAAAATTAAATCTGGAAAAGGGAAATATATTTTGTATCATGGTAATTTAACCGTTGCAGAAAACAAGCATGCAGTAAATTTTATTGTAAGTGAATTGTATCAAAAACTGGCATTAGATATTCCCATTATCATAGCCGGCAAAATGGATCAAAAGGCAGCTGAAGCCATAGAAACCATTAGATATGTAGAATTCAAACCTAATCCAACTTCTGAGGAAATGGATGATTTAGTCGCGAATGCACATATTCATTTATTGCCAACTTTTCAATCAACAGGCATAAAGCTAAAATTGATTAATGCTTTGTATAATGGTAGATTTTGTGTTGCTAACACACCAATGGTTGCTGGAACTGGTTTGGAAGAGCTTTGTTTTGTAGCAGATACTCCTCAAGCAATGATTGATGAAATCAAAACGCTATGGCAGCAAGATTTTAGTGACGCTATGATTGAAAGTAGAAATCAAGTATTATCGAAAAGCTTTTCAAATGAAAAATCGGCTCACCAACTTATTCAATGGTTAAGCTCTCTTCCATAACTACTTTGCCGCCCACACATTTAATTATCGTAGATGGAAATTTCTCCATGATAGAATAATCATGCGTAGCAATTAAAAAAGTAGTGCTCGTGGTTCTATTGATCTCAAATAGAAGTTTCATAATGTCATCTGAAGTGTCAGGATCTAAATTTCCTGTCGGCTCATCGGCTAAAACAATTTCTGGATGATTCAATAACGCCCTTGCAATCACCACTCTTTGTTGCTCACCACCGGATAACTCATGTGGTTTTTTGAAATGCTTAGTATTGAGTTTTACTAAAGTCAATACTTCCTCAATTCTATTTTTAATCTTTTGTTCGTCTTTCCAACCGGTGGCTTTCAACACAAACTTTAAATTTTCATCTACTGTTCTATCGGTTAACAATTGGAAATCTTGAAATACAATACCCAATTTTCTTCTTAAATAAGGCAATTGTTTCAATGTCAAATTTTCTAATTCAAAATCAACCACTTTGCCTTTACCTGAGTTAAGCGCCAAGTCGCCATATAATATCTTTAATAAACTACTCTTACCACTTCCTGTTTGACCAATCAAATAGATAAAATCGCCTTTTCTGATATCAATATTTACATTAGACAAAACCAATGTTTCTTGCTGATAAATATTTGCATTTTGTAATGAGACTAGAATATCTGACACTTCGACTAATTTTTTTTGATGAAATTGAACACTAATATAGTAGTTGAACGTTATAGGGATATAAATTGATATTAACAGACGGTGTAAACAGTAAAAAAATCAGAATTAGGATTATTCGTAAAATTGTAAAAAGAAAGAATTACTGTATATTCATTAGTATATAGTAATAGTTTTATCAATGCTGCATAGGCAGTTTATTGTAAAATATAATATCTTTAGAAACATGAACCTTAAGCATACCTTAAAATATACAATTGGGCTATTAGCGCTTTTAATTATAGGTTTTACCGCTTGTGAAGATGAGTTTATTAAAGTTGATAGCACTCAAAATGAGGCTTACTATCCTTTAATAGTAGGTAACTATGTTGTTTATCAATTAGATTCTATTATTTACGATGATTTTGATGGCACCGATACAACTATAACACTATATGTAAGAGAGTTAGTTGAATCTAAATTTATTGATGCCGGAGGCAAAGAGGTGTATAGAATTGAAAGAGCTTATAAAAGAAATTTAGCCAATACATGGGGGTCTGCAGGTTATGATATTTGGTTTGCCAATTTTGATGGCAGTAATGCAGAAAAGGTAGAAGAAAATCAGCGCTATATTAAGTTGGCCTTTCCATTGAGATTAGGAAAAGAATGGTTAGGTAACCAGCACATTAATACGCAGCCGATTGACGACGGTGGAATTGATAGTATGATTCCTAATCCTTTGGTTTACTTAGATGGCTGGACATACGAGGTGACATCGCTTCATCAACCTTTAACGTTTAACAACTTAAGTTTTGATTCTACAGTTACTATTGTACAACAACAATATGGAATACAAACGGATACTATTGGCGGACAAGAAATCTATGCGAAAAATGTTGGCTTAATTTATAAAGATCTTTGGGTATTATCTACACAATGTAACTCTTGTGATCCCAATGACATCGCCTGTAAATTAGAGTGTTTCAATTCGCCCTGGCTAGAAAAAGCAGAAGTTGGCTTTGTCCTAAAAATGCAAATTATTGATTATGGAACGCTCTAGAATAAAATATCTAGCGCTGTTTTGGTTGATTGTTTCATTTTCCTTTCCACTGTCGGCGCAAGATTCAGAATACAAATACGTAGTTTATTTTAAGGATAAAGTGGGGACGCCATTTTCATTAGAGCAACCTCAGGCTTTTATGTCGGAGAAGGCATTAGCAAGAAGAACGAAATACAATATTCCTTTGGTAGAAAACGATTTGCCGGTTTCTCCAACATATGTTGCATTAATTGAAGAAAAGGGTTTTAGATTGCTATCAACAAGTAGATGGTTGAATGCTATATTGATTCAAACAGATGGACCATTAGACAAAGAAGTAATAGAAGCAGAACCTTATGTGAAAAAAGTAACATGGGTGTCTAAACAGATATTAGGCGGCAGAAATACAGTCTCCGTAGAATATAGTAATACACTTTTTTGGCAAGGTCATTACAATATAGATTATGGTGTTACGGCTGGTCAAATTGATTTACTAAATGGTCAGTATTTACATAGTGAAGGCTGGCAAGGAAACAATATGGTAATCGGTGTTTTAGATGCAGGATTTTCTAATGTCCCCGTAATTGATGGTTTTAATTCTCTTTTTAGTGAATATAGATTATTAGGGACTAAAGATTTCGTTGGCTACGACGATGATGTTTATGAATCTTCCGGACATGGCACATCCGTTTTAAGCTTAATGGCTGGCGATATTGCTGGAGAATACTTAGGAACAGCACCTCAAGCGTCTTATATCTTAATTAGAACAGAAGATTCTCGTTCAGAGCAATTGGTAGAGGAATTCAATTATGTTTTAGGTTTAGAATACGCCGATCAAATGGGCGTTGATGTCATCAATACTTCATTGGGATATACTCGCTTTAATCATTTGGAGATGGATCATGCTCCAATAGAATTGAATGGCGATGAATTAATAGCCAGTCTAGGGGCCGATATTGGTGCCTCAAAAGGAATGTTGATTATAAACAGTGCCGGAAATTTAGGTGATGATGATTGGATGTATATCAGCATGCCATCTGATGGAGATAGTGTTTTAGCAGTTGGCTCCGTCAATAAATATGGACAGCGTTCAGGTTTTAGTGGAATTGGACATCCCAATTATCCTAACATAAAGCCAAACATAATGGCACAAGGTGAGGAGATTGCCGTTATTGATGCCAATGGTGAAATTTCTTATGGTGGAGGAACTTCTTATTCAGCACCATTAGTGGCAGGTTTGGCAGCGTGTTTATGGCAGGCTTTTCCTGAGAAAAACAATATGGAAATCATTAGCGCCATTGAAAGAAGCAGTTCTCAATTTTTTTCACCTGATAAATATATGGGACATGGAATTCCAGATTTTCAAGCTGCTTTTGCTTTATTGTATCAAGAAAAATTCAATATTGATAATGCTTTAAGTGGCATTAATGTTTTCCCTAATCCATTTACCAATAAGATAAGTCTTACCCTACCAGATGATTTAGATCAAGATATAATGATTTATTTGGTGAATGATATCGGACAGAATTTATATTCTGAAATGATTCCAGCAGGTGATAGAAAGACCGTAAATCTGTCATTTGATAATATCTCAGGTCTTAACAAAGGAATATATTTCCTACAAGTGAAAACATTTGATGAAGTTTTCATGTTTAAAATGATTAAAGTATAATAGAAAAATACTTACTTCGTTTTTTTCTAAGATTTACAATACATATGTCTATTTTTCAAAAGGGATTATTTAAGCATTCTCTTGTTTTCAATGCTGGCTCAAAGTTTTTGTTAACGGCTCTAATGATGTTATTAGTATTTAATAGCTATGCCCAAGATAAAGAAGCTAAACCCAGTAAAGACGGTAAGTTTACCATTAGTGGCTACATTAAAGACAGTGGCAATGGGGAATCACTCATTGGGGCAAATTTATACGTGGAAACAGTTCCTCCAATTGGAACAACTACTAATATCTATGGTTTTTATTCGCTTTCGCTTGAACCAGGTAAATATAAATTAGTAGCGAGTTATATAGGGTTTCAAAATTTTGTTCAAGAAATTGATCTCACAGAAGATATGCGAGTCAATATTTCTTTAACGGAAGATGGTATGGCTCTGGAAGAGGTCGAAATTGTAGCCAAAGAAAAAAATATAGACAAAAACGTTGAAGGCACTCAAATGGGAACCATTGAACTCTCTACCGAAACCATTAAATCAATTCCTGCATTGTTTGGAGAAGTAGATGTTTTAAAGGCAATTCAATTGTTACCCGGCGTTCAAGCAGCAGGAGAGGGGAACTCCGGCTTTTATGTAAGAGGCGGTGGAGGCGACCAAAATATGGTGTTGTTAGATGACGCTTTGGTTTATAATACCGGTCATTTATTTGGTTTCTTTTCCATTTTTAATGCTGATGCAATAAAGAATACCACATTAGTAAAAGGTGGAATGCCGGCAGAATATGGCGGCAGATTGTCTTCTGTAGTCGATATTACCATGAAGGAAGGGAATATGAAGCGATATGAAGTGGAAGGTGGAATTGGCTTGATCAGTTCGAGAATTACGTTTCAAGGACCTTTCAAAAAAGATAAAGCATCTTTCTTAGCTTCTTTCAGAAGAACATACGCCTTTGATATTGCTCAACCGGCTTTGAATAAAACTGATTTCGCAGGCACCAACTATAACTTTTACGATCTTAACTTAAAAGCCAACTATATTTTTAACGATAAGAATCGACTGTATTTAAGTGGATATTTCGGTCGAGATGTATTTGTATATAACTCAGTTCCAAGATCGACAAATATTAGAATACCTTGGGGAAATGCTACTTCAACGTTGCGTTGGAACCATCTTTTTAATGACAAGATGTTTATGAATACCACTTTCATATTCAACAATTATAAGTTCGATTTTACAGCTAACACAGATGATTTTAAATTTAATGTAAGTTCTGGAGTAAGAGATTTTAACTTAAAATTTGATATTGATTATTATCCAAACTCTAAGAATAAAGTAAAATTCGGCTACCATTACACTTTTCACACCTTTTCACCCAATACAATACGGGCTACCTTATCATCAGGAGGTGATGGGGAAGAAGAAACCAGTTTAAAATCTGATCTACAGGAAAAGCATGGACACGAGATGGCTTTGTATATTCAAGATGAGTTAGAAGTGTCAGAAAGAGTGAAATTTAATTTTGGTTTACGTTTAGGATTATATCAGCAAACTGGACCGTATACTAACGTTCAGACGACTACGCCCGGTAACGCAGATACGACACGCTATAGAACACTTCAACCGGTTAAAACCTATATTAATCCAGAACCAAGGGTTAGTATGCGATTAAAAATTGATGAATCTAGTTCCTTAAAAGCTGGGATTACTTTAAATCATCAATATGCTCATTTAGTTTCTGCTTCAAATAGCACCTTACCAACGGATATTTGGGTGCCGAGCTCACAAAATGTAAAACCACAAAGAGCACTTCAATATGCTTTAGGCTATTTCAAAAATTTCAACGACAATATGTTTGAAACATCGGTGGAGGTTTATTACAAGCATTTATGGAATCAAATTGAATTTAGTGAAACTTATACCGCAGAATTTAATAAAGAACTGGATGAAGATTTTGTTTTTGGAAACGGAACATCTTACGGTGTGGAACTATTCTTTAAAAAGCGATTAGGAAAATTGAATGGTTGGGTGGGCTATACTTTCTCTAAAACTACACGACAATTTGATGAACTCAACAATGGCGCTCGCTATGCTGCTAAGTTTGATAGAACACATGATGTATCTATGAATTTAAGTTATGATATTAATGAAGTTATTTCATTGGGAGCTACTTGGGTGTATGCCACGGGGAATGCTTTTACTATTGCAACCGAAGCTTATTTAATTGGTGGCGCAGTGGTCACTGGTTATGGCGAACGAAACGGTATAAGATTGAAGGCTTATCATAGATTAGATTTTTCTATGACAATTACACCAAGATATGTTCAAGATAGAAGATTCAAATCTAGTTTCAATCTATCGATCTATAATGTTTACAATCGAAAAAATGTATACTTTATGTTTCCAAGTATTGAAGGAGATTTGGTGTCGGGAGATGCTAAATTTCAGTTGATTGAAGTATCTATTTTCCCAATCATACCGTCTTTTACATGGAATTTTAAGTTTTAAACATGAGATATTTTTTAGGCATATCAGCAATAGTAATCAGTTTGTTTTTTATAAGCTGTGAAACAGTGGTTAATTATGAATTACCTATCAATGCTACCAAAATTGTAGTAGAAGGTTCCATAGAAAATGGACATCCGCCTTTAGTAATTTTATCTAAAAGTTTTTCATTTTTTGGCAATGATTTCAATTTTAATGATTTAGGTGAATTATTGATAAAGAATGCGGTTATAAATGTTTCTGATGGTAACAGAACCGTTACTTTAATGGAATACAATAAACAAGCGTTGGTTGATCTATCAGAAGGAGATTTTAATTTGATTTATCCTACCTTAGAACAAATTATTGCTCCTTCCTTAGAGCAATTTGGTGATATTGAAATAACGCAAGACACAATTAGAAAATATTTATTGTTTCTTCCAAATTTTACCTTTTATACGGTTGCACCATCTGATATCGATTTTATTGGAGAAGTTAATAGAGCCTATGGTTTAGCGATTAACTTAATTGATGATGCTACATTTGGCACTAGAGCTTTGTCTGCAGTCACAACCATTCCAGGTTTAGTTAATATGGATTCTTTATGGGTAGAAGATCATCCTAATAGTGAGATTGATACCTTGTTTCAATTAAGAACACGATTTAGAGACCCTGATACTTTAGGAAATTTCTATAGGTACTTTACAAGGGTGAATGGGGGAGCGTGGTTAACTGCATCTGCTTCTGTATTTGATGATGGATTTATCAATGGAGAAAGTATTCCATTCTCAGTAACTAAAGGACAAACGGAAAGAGCCAAGTTGGAAGATCCGGATTTTGACGTTGATGGTTATTGGGCACCTGGAGATACCGCTGAAGTAAAGATTTGTAATATCACAGAAGATCATTATCAATTTTGGAGAACAGTTGAAAATGAGAAAAGTAATAATGGAAGTCCATTCGGCTCTTTTACTATTTTGGCTTCTAACATACAAGGGGAAGATGCGGTGGGCATTTGGGGAGGCTATGCATCTACCATTTTAACTTTGGTAATCACTGAACCTTAGAGAGTCATTAAAAACCTCACTTTATAATTAATATACAATAGCCAATTTTAGGGCTAGTCCCTCGTGTTCAAAATTAGAATTTCGTATTTATTTGCTTTTAAGCATCTCTTCTAATCTATAGGTATTAGGTGATATTGAAATGTATCGAATAATGGAGTAAAAATCATGGTTAGTGCAGTGGATTGAATATTATTGCTTTTAGATATTATAATAAATATAAGCCTATATTAAGTAGGTTTGGATAATGTTAAATCCTCATGAATTAACAAAGATTATACTACTTCAAAAGCTACTTAACTATATACTTGCAGTAAGTAAAGTTTTTCAAATTTTAGTTTTTCTCAAAGACAAAATTTGGATGAAGAAGTCACAGGAGTGTGGCTTCTTTTTTTTTGCTCCGGCTAAAACATTCTCAATTTATGGGTGATTACTTTCCCCTTCCTTAGCACAGTAATATTGAACTTACGACCGCTTTTTTCAAAGATATTTAATACACTTCCAAGCTTTAAACCTTCAATACTTTCATCATTAATAGCAATTATCTTATCATCTATCTTTAAGCCGGCTTTGTCGCCAGCGGTGCCATCAATTACGCCTGTTATAATGATTTGATCGAAATTTTCACCTTCTGAAACCAATATTAAACCGGTTTTATCATACATAAATGGTTGTCTTAAGAAACCATTTCTTTTCAAATAAAGGCGTTCATTTTGAATGTCAAAAATAGATACAAACTTTTTGATGATGCCTGCTCCAAGACTTCCATTTCTTTCTTCAATATTTGAAGTGTGTTTGATGTCTTCTACATCAGGAAAAGCAGTGATTACATTTTTTAACTCATATCTATCGATAGTCAATCCACTTATTCTTGCTACTCTGCCATTCACCAAACCAGTTAAACCTTTACCTAAATTCGTGTAATAGCTAGGTTCCGGAATAAATATGTTTTCATGAGTATTCAAATACAAACTCAACGGTTTTGATTCTCCTAAATCAACTAATAGATAAGATACTAAGTTGATTCTGGGATGCATTTCTAGATTGATTTCTATGTAGGGCTTATTACCATTTATCATAAGGTCAATTCGGCTGTATCTTCTTTTGGGTTTAAATACATCTTGTCGTATAAAAGTTACTTCTTTAGTGAAATAATTGATTTCTACAACGAAAGATTGAAAAATGGCCATTCCTAAAATCCCATGAACGGGATGTCCTAATAAATCGGAGAATTTTAAAAAATCATCTTTTATATAGATCAAATTTTGGTTGCTACCTTCAATTGCTCCAATTTTAATATCATTATTTGCACTCACAAAAGCATCAATAGCTTCGCCTTGACCAATGCCGCCAACTTTTACCTTTCTTAAATTACTAGTGTCGATGGGCATTGCTTCAAATTCAGAACTAAAGAGAATAATATTTTCTGCACCGGTGTCTAAAATGAAATATAAAGTGTCGCTACCATTTAAGAATATAGGAAGTAAAATGAGATTGTTAATTTCTTTAAATGCAATGGTATGTTGCTTAACAGAGTCTGATTCAAAAGCAAATTTTGGTATATACTGAGCCGAAACACTGCTTAGATACAATAATGTAATTGCTATGATCAACCCCCATTTCATATATAATTATAAACATAATAAACCTATCTATAATATTTATTTTATGCTTAACATAATAGCAGCTAAATTATTTTCCAATAAATTACTAAAAGTTTACTTGATGGAAATGAATTCATGCCGTATCGAATATATTTATCATCTTTGTCATTCAATTGCGGTTTTGAGCAATCAAATTAAAAGGGAATTCGGTGAGAATCCGAGACAGTCCCTGCTGCTGTAAGCTCTTAAATTTGTTGTTTTAAAATGCCACTGTCTATTGGTAAAAGATGGGAAGGTAAACAACATGGAGTAAGTCAGAAGACCTGCCGTAATGAATAAATTTTTGAATCCTTCAGGGTAGAGGGAGCATGAATCAATAAGTGCAATGTAGCTGAATACATCGCTTTTGGTCAATTCATAGCTTTCTTACCATGGAATAAAAACAAGCTATGACCAAATTTTTTACTTTCTGTTTTACATTTCTTTTTGTCCAAGCAATTGTTGCGCAAGATGATATCAATCAACTGATAATTGCCAATGGTGGACAGTTTGGAAATCCTTCAGAGCAAACCAATTTAGCGGCTTTTGATCCGATTGCTCAAACCTATACTGTATTTGATACACTTCCTGTTAACTCCGTTCAGCATATTTTAATAGAAGGAGATTATGCCTACGTTGCTGCTCAAGGCTTAATTGCTAAATATGAATTGGATACATACGAGCAAGTGGCCATGGTAAATTTTCCGGGTGTAAGCACTCACCAATTAGCGCTCTATAACGACAAACTTTATGCTACAAATTACTACGGACAAACTACGGATAACTTGTATGTTTTTGATAAATCGGATTTAAGTATTGTAGATACCGTACAAGAGATAACTTCTGCTGGTGGTACAATGACTATTATTGATGATCAATTATATATAGGACAAAATCAAAAAGGAAATACGGATGAATGCGCACCATTCGGCTGTTATAATGATACTTTAGGTTATTTAGCACAAGTTGATTTAACTACTAATCAATGGGTACAAAATATTTCGTTAAACAATAATGGTAATGAAGTAGGTAGGTTATTGTCTGATAACTCTAAAGTGTATACTCTTAATGAAGTATCAAACACCATTACAACTTATACCATAGCCAATGGACAAAGTACTACACAATCAATAGGTGTAGATATAAGTACTTCTAGATATAGAAATGAAGCTATCTTAATTGACGGTAAGATTGTTTCTTTATTTGATGGTGGAATAGGAGTTTTAAGTGTTGACTTAGATACTTTTACTATGTTGATAGATACGCCGGTAACTTCTTTTGTGTTTGATTATATCAATGATGATTTTTACGTTACGGCAACTAATTTCTTTTCTTACAATTATGGTTATGCTTTTGAAGGAAATGGATCTTACAAATTTGATTTTCCTGTAGGTTTAGCGCCCGAAGCAATTGGTATTCATTACAATAATGCGCCAATTGGTTCTAGTTTAGAAGTGGATAGCAGAGAAGTAATTGTTCTTCAATTAGCTGATGTTGCTACGGATCTTGATGGAGATGGATTAGTTGGTGCAGAGATTCAAACAGCACCATTAAATGGGGTGGTTACCTTTCCTGCAGATGGAGTAGTTAGATATTTGTCGTTAAGCCCTGGAAGTGCAGATGCTTTTACTATTAAGGTTTGTGATGATAAACTAAATGCTTTATGCAGTTTTGTTACCGTAAATATTTTGTCTGTTTTATCTCTCAATGATGCTATTTTTGATCAGGTGCTTGTTTATCCCAATCCGGTTGCTAATCAATTGCAAATTAAAAATCATGTAGATGGAACAACTTACATCATTTATAACGCTATCGGAGAAACCATTTATTCGGTTGAGAATCAAAATCGGATTATAGTGTCTGATTTACCTTCAGGAACATATTTTCTAAGTATGATTAAAGAAAATAACCTTAAAACAATTTCATTCTATAAAAACTAAATGAAGCCACTAAAGCTCATATTATTCTTTTTCCTGCCGCTATGGTGTTTAGCAAATAATGCTCATGTTCGTAATTTGGAGCTGGCAGAAAGCAATGTGTTAGAATGTGATATTACATGGGAGAATAGTTGGCACTATCACGATTCTATTGCTCCTTTTAATCACGATGCGCTTTGGGTATTTTGTAAGGGAAGACGATTAGATAACCAACAATGGGAATCTATTTTATTCAAATCCTCAGGTGTTGAAGTAAATGAAATTTTAGAAGCTAAAGTCGCTTCATCGCAAATAGGAGTTATTGTAAAGCGAATACAGAATGGAGAAGGGTATATTCAAACCAATTTTAAAGCAGAAGTTAACGTAGTTGATTTAGCTGCCAGTTACAGTGAAATTAGATTGTTTGCGATAGAAATGGTTTACGTGAACGAAGGAGCTTTTTATGTTGGAGATAGTATCAGTAATCATTCTTTGATGATTTATGGTTCAGGACAACCTTTTTATATTGATTCTGAATCATCGATTACAGTTGGACAAACCAGCGGACAGTTATATTCTAATGATGATTATGTTCCATTTGCTAATATTCCATCTCAATATCCGAAAGGATATAGTGCATTTTATGCTATGAAATATGAGATCAGTCAGCAGCAGTATGTCGATTTTTTAAATACGCTCACGCCCATTCAACAACAAAACCGGCAAATCAACAAAGCTTTTCAGTCTTTATGCTTTTCAGATGAAGATCATATAGAAGGAGAGCGAAATTTTATAAAAAAGATAGGTAATCAGTTTGGTTGTGATGCGAATGATAATGGGATATTCGGAGAAACCGATGATGGTAATAATGTAGCTTGTAATTTTTTAACTTGGGGACATATCACCGCCTATTTAGATTGGTCGGGTTTGAGACCAATGACAGAATTAGAATTTGAAAAGGCATCTAGAGGACCGGAGGAATCAGAACCATTAGAACTAGTATGGGGCAATGCTAATGTCGTTAATACTTTGCAAGCTGTGTTATCTGCCAATGATAAAGAAACAATTTTAGATACGATACCGCCTGGGTTTGGTATTGCTAATTTCGGTTATTGCTTGCCTTCGGGGCCTTTACGTTGCGGATTTGCAGCTACAGCCACTTCAACCCGAGTATCGAGTGGAGCGACATATTATGGATTGATGGAGATGAGTGGTAACCTTTGGGAATTGTGTGTCAACGTAAGTGAAAAGGGATTGCGATTTGGTGGTGAACATGGCGATGGTCAATTAAATGATCAAGGTTTTGCCAATCAATCTACTTGGGAATCTGTATCAGGTGAAGGAAGTGGTTTGCGTGGTGGTGGATGGAACAGCGGAATTTTAAATGGCTTTAGAGATTTAGCCATCTCCGATAGATTTTTTGCTTTTTTAAATGGAAACAACTCAGCAAGAGGCACTGTCGGTGGACGTGGTGTAATTTCAAAAGAAATGTTCGAATGAGAGAGTTAATTATAGTGTTATCGATATTCAGCTCATCAATTGTTATGGGACAAACGGCCTATAAAGGAGGAGTGGGAGATGGTTATGCTTCAACAACTTTAGTCCTTCAAAGTGTTGGAATAGCATACCATCAAGTTGAATTGATTGAGGTTTATCCTTCCATATTATCGGTTGGTCAGTCTTTTAAGGTGAATACTGTTGAATCAATTGATGAACTATATTTAATAGATGTTAATGGCAGAAGATATACTTTAGAAGGTAACAATTCATTTATGCTTCCTAATCATATTTCAAATGGACTCTATACCCTTTGGTTATTGGCAGGTAAAAAATATCATTACGCTAAATTAGTTGTCATCGATTAGTATTAATGAAGTTGATTTCAACCATAAGCCAACATATTGTAGCGATTGTTTTAGTTTTTCTTATAACAATTAACTGTAATCATACTGAGGCTCAGACGAAAGATAGTTTTGAGCTAATCGAGGTTGAAATCATAGAGTTTAAATCAACCGATTTGGCTGTTCCCAATCAAACTATTCCAATGAATTTGATTAACTCCATTTCGGATGTTGAAGATTACTTATCACTTCACAGTTCCGCATTTATTAAAAGATATGGACAAGGTGGATTTGCTACTATTTCGTTAGATGGATTGCAACCAAGGCATACTCAAGTTTTTTGGAATGGAATTCCGGTGAACAGTTCCACCATTGGCATTACTGACATTTCTGCTTATCCGTTAAATACTAACCTCGCCATCAATATTTTAAAGTCTAATGATTCCTACCGTTTTACCGGCAGTCAAATGGGCGGCGCGGTAATCATGGAAAACTATTATAGATCAACATCAGGAATTCAAGTGTCTATTAATAATGGAAGTTTTGGACAATGGGGCGCCAGTTTTAATGGTGCGAAATCATTTTCAGAGGCTAAGTTCAAACTAAAATTGAGTGTAGGTTTTGATAAAGCCGATAACGATTTTAAATACAATGATTATAGTCTTAATCCATCAGAAGTAAAACGACAACAAAATGCCGGCTATGATAAATGGTATGTACAACCCGGTTTTGAATGGCGAATCAATGATAAAAATATTTGGCAATTTAATGCACTGTATAACCAAACCAACAGAGCGCTTCCGGCTAGTATTCTAAGCCCTAATAATAAAGCCAATCAAGATGATAATACTTTTCGGCTAACGAATCATTGGAAATTAAAGGCCAATGGCTGGCAAAACAACCTCATCACTGGTTATGCTTTTGATCAGTTTCAATATGAAGAAAAAAGTGGGAGCAATCTAAACACATCATCAAATTACAATACGCACAAAATAGTGGTCAACGAAACATTACGTCGGAAAATAAATGATCATACAATCAAATTAGGAGGGAACCTCATTGGTGATTTTGCCAATGGAAGCGATATAGAAAATGTGCATTTATTACAAGGTGGAATTTTTGCTGTTTGGAAGTATAAATTCTGGCAAGAAAAATTTGAGTTATCATCAAGTATCAGAGGAGAATTTCATTCCAATGAAAAAGTTAATGCTTCCGGTAACATGAGTCTGACGAACCAACCGATTAAAAATATTCCATTATATATAGCTGTTTCAGGGCATCGAAATGTGAGAAACCCAACAATTAATGATTTATACTTTAAACCTGCAGGAAATATAAATCTTAACCAAGAATCTGCTTGGCAATTTAATGGTGAAATTAGTTTTGATAAAACGCTTCATCAATCAAATGGTGTTCAATATAACTTCAATCCTAAATTAGAAGCGTATTCCATTTGGCTAAAAGATATGATTATTTGGATCCCGACCAATAAAATCTATTGGCAACCGATTAATCTTACTTCCGTTTATTCTCGTGGAGTTAAAGCGAGCAACTCGTTCAATGTGATGAGTACATCCAAGGATTTCAGTGTCTATTTCAGCCAGTTTTACAACTATTCTATTTCTACTAATGAATCCAACTTAGCGGACGAGGAAGTATTGTTTCCCAACGACTTGACCATCGGAAAGCAATTGCCTTATATTCCTGAACATCAATTTAAGCTAAATATTTATGGAGAATATAAAGGAGCTTTTTTAAGTTTCAGCACTCAATACACTTCTGAAAGGTATATTACAGGCAGCAATTCTTATTACCTTCAAAAATATTGGATAGCAGATATAGGAACGGGTTATCAATATCAAACGAATGATGATCAACATTCTTTAAGTATCTCATTGGCCATCAAAAATTTGTTGGGTAATGATTATTATCAAGAAATTGCACACATTCCTATGCCAGGCAGATATTATCAAATTACTTTAATCTATGGATTTGAAAAGAAGTAATAAGATAAAATATTTCGACCTTAAATGGTTTTACCTATTGTTGATTGGCATGGTTGGTTTGTCATCGTGTATCGACAACAAATCCGCCGGTCCAATTGGCATCAATCCAACTGTTCCTAATTTAACGCATCCCGGACTTTGGATCGTCAATGAAGGTGGTTTTACATTCGGTCAAGCTTCTTTATCATTTTTAGATTTGGTAGAAGATTCCATGTATAATAAGGTTTTTGAAGGGATTAATGGTCGACTATTGGGAGATGTTTTTCAATCTATCAACTTCTATAAAGGCAAAGCATATTTAACGGTGAACAACTCTCAAAAAATTGAAGTAGTGGATAGTTTAACTTTTGAAAGTATTGCGACAATTACAGGTTTTAACTCACCACGTGAAATAGTAGGCTATCAAAATAAACTGTTCATTACAGATTTGTATTCTAATAAAATGAAAGTCGTTGACGCCACAACTTATGCTGAAATGGCGGTTATTGAAACAAAAGGGTGGACCAATAAAATGCTGATTCACAACGATAAATTGTATGTCACTGTTCAACAAATATTTGCCAATAACACGCCAACTTCAAGGAAAGGACTTTTAATAATTGATCCAATCACTTATGAAATAGATAAGTATCTCGCCTTAGCGCAAGGCGCTAATAGTTTAGTGTTAGATAAAAACAACAAGCTTTGGGTATTGTGTGATGGAGGATTGGAAGAGGAGATAGGCGGATTGTTTAAAATAGATCCATTAGCCCATTCAATTGAAACGGCTATCTATTTTCCAAGCGAGGAATACAGTGCATCCTCATTACAAATGAATAAAGCCAAAGATCAATTGTATTTCATTATCGCAGATCCGGGTGAAGGCATAGATGCCTTTGATATTATGAAAATGGATATTAATGTCACAGAACTACCCAATGAAACTTGGTTCGATGGTGAACAATTATACATTTATGGTTTTATGTTAGATGAAGAACGTGATGAGTTTTATTTCAATAATGCGGTTGGATTGTTGCAAGAGGGTTTTTGTTATAAGTACAGACTTTCAAATCAATCCTTTATTGAAAAATATCAAACAGGAATTTTTCCTTCTGAGCTCTATATAAGGAACTAGATTGGTCTTTTTTGACACAAATTTCACAAATCTATAAGTTTGTTTAAGTTTAATTTAGTTCAAATTGGAAAAAGAAGAATAGAATAATCATAGAATTTGTTGTTTATTGAGTTAGGGCAATAATTTCATTGATTTTGCCGCTTAAGCGGCAATTAAATCTGCGTAATTTCAAAAGCATTGAAATTTAGAAGTTTCAATCAAAATTGATATTTATAAAAATTTGAGAAATTAGTGTCAGATATTTTTTAGAACATTTAGTTTAAATTGATATGTATCAAAAAACAATGAAGTATTGCAGTAACTGCGGAGAGAAAGTAAGTCTTAAAGCGATTGAAAATGATCCCATTGAACGATATTATTGCAATAGGTGTGACACTATTCACTATACAAATCCAACCATTGTGGTAGGTGTTTTACCTTATTTTGAAGATAAAGTATTGCTTTGTAAACGAGCCATTGAACCAAGAAGTGGATTTTGGAATATTCCTGCAGGTTATTTAGAGAATAATGAATTAGCCGAAGAAGGCGCTCAAAGAGAATGTTGGGAAGAAGCAGAAGCTAGTGTTGATATGGAAGGTGTTTTGGCGGTCTATAGTTTACCTCACGCCAATCAAGTGTATGTTCATTTTTATGGTAAGTTACACGATGGGAAATTTGGTTGTGGCTTTGAAAGTACAGAATGTCAATTGTTTGCAGAAGATGAAATACCATGGAAAGATATGGCTTTTACATCATCCACTTTTGCCTTACAAAAGTTTTTTGAAGATCGTAAGAATGGGAAGGTCAATGCGCATATTGGAGCGTATAGGGTGAAGTAAAAAAGCCCACTTGAACTAGGTCATAGTGGGCTTTAGTTCTTTTAAAATATACCATCTACTGCTTCTGCACTTTTCTATAAGTTATCGAATCATTCAACTTAATTTCTAAAAGGTATAATCCTTTCGGTAACTGATTTAATTGAAGTGTTTCTATAAATTCATATCCAGATTTTTCAAAACTCTTTTGCATAATTTGTTTTCCTGTCGGATCAATTAATGATAGTCTTACTAACCCATTCAAGTTTTGAGCTATAGAAACGATCAAAATATCTTTGGTTGGATTTGGATAGACTGTTGTTCCTTTATCTAAGACAATATCAATAATAGCCGTTTCCAATTGCGTTAAAGCAGAATCTTCATTGGAATAAACACTATTACCAACTGCATTGTAAGCCGCTACTTTATAATAGTATATTGTTCCGCTGGCCAAGTTCATATCGGTATACGTATCAACATTTACACCTACTGTATCCAATGTAAAATAGTTGCTATTGTTGTTGTTTGATCGATCAATAATAAAACCTAATTCATTATTAGAATTATCTGCCCAATCTACTTTAACTGTTGAGTTAGAAGTGGCTGTAGCTATTAAATCACTGGCAATAGTTGGAATAAGATCGAAAGTAGTTGCGGAAGCAACATTTGAATATTCTGATGAAGTAGCATCGTTAGTAGCTTTTATTCTATAAAAATATGTCGTGTTAGGAGAAAGTCCCATGTCTTGATAACTGGTAATGTTAGCCGATAGATTGGCTATTTCAGCAAATCCTGTATTGCTGAACAGCGATCGTTCAAGTATGTAGTTGTCTTCATTGTCTGCATTATCCGACCAATCTAAATTGATTTGAGAAAAAGATACTGCGGTTACATTAAGATCACTTGGCGTATTTACTATTGGTGTTGCTCCATTGGCTAACTGGCATACTTCTAAAGACCATGAAGAAAACTCTCCACCGTCTTGGTTAAAATTATCTCTTATGGTTAATACCCAATTTCCTTGTGAACTTTTCCCATAAAAACCGCTTAGGCTTTCTAATGGTTTATAGGTGTTGCCGTCGGTTAAAGGACAAGGTAAAACTCCGCTTGCTGCAGCATCATCAAAATTAATATCCCAATTGTCTTCATCGTCACATGGGCTGCTCCATAATTTTACAATGGTACCATCCGGACCTCTTAAACTGGCATCTAAATCTGCTATCCACGTATGCTGACCGGTTAAGTTTAAAACGTTAACATCAGCTATGGTAAAGTTAGCCCCAACATTTATAAATGAGTTTACCGTTTGTGGAACTTGTCCAATACTTTTTGGAAGATCTGTAGCACTAAATGTAGTACAACTTAATGCATCAGTTGTAAAAGTGAAAGTAGGAGAGTACGCTCCGGCACCACAAGTATTGTTTCCTTTTACTCTCCAAAAATAATTGGTATTTGGAGTCAATAAAAAAGGTAAAGTGTAGCTATTATTGTTTCCACTGTATGTCGCAACGATATTGGTAAAAGCAGCATCGTTGGCTAATTCAAAATCATAGCTCACAGTAGTTGCCTCTGCTTGCCAAGCAAAGGATTGTTCTAAAGCTAGCGCTGTAGCAGCATCAGATGGTGTAGATAATGAAATACTATTAGGAACACCATTAAATACTTGTAAGGTCAAAGTGCTATTTCTAGTGATGCCTCCGCCTGTAATAACAAGATCAAAGCTATAGGTACCATTTGTAATAGAACCTGTATTACCAATGATTAATGTACTGCTTTCAGTCGGAGTAATTGGGTTGGTGCTAAAACTTACGGTCGATTCAGCAGGTTCATTAGTTACACTTAACGTTACAGGATTAGAAAATCCACCTAATTGTTCAACGGTAAACTCATACTCAGCCTCATCTGGCGCGCAAACCGAAAGATTTTTATTCGGAATATTCACAAAGAAATCTGGCGTAGATGGTTCTACTATGGTGAAATTAGCATTGGAGATATCAAAAAATATGTTGTCTTCCGCTTTCACTTTTATTCTTGCGGTTGTAGTAATTTGGTTGGGAATAATCACTTCTGCACTTCCATCATTTGGCGTCGATGCAATCAATGTAATAGGATAAGTAAAGCCACCATCCGTAGATAAATAAATTCCTACATTTTGACAGTTTACCGGTGCCACATTTGTGTTGGCAACATCCCAAGTAACTTCCAATGTGCTGTTCACTTCATAAGTAGCAGCCGTATTCGGAACGGTAACTAAAAATGGTCCGGCAGTACCTTCAACAGCTATGTCAATAAAATCATGATCCACACCACCACCGGCAGGTCTATTGTCTCTGGCATTAAATCTAAACTTTAAATTTCTAGCGTAACTCGGTAAAATTTCTCCAATAGTAGAAGTATTGTTAACGATATCGCTAATTCTAGGAAAAATACGAGTTGGAGAAGAAGTGGGTAAAAAACTTCTAAAAATAGGAGCGTTACCAACCGGGTTGTTTGGATTGCCTTGCGGTCCTAAATCAAATTGTTCCCATTGGAAAGTCATATCATCACCGTTGGGATCAATAGCATTTCCTGTTAACTCAAACGGTGTATTGATTGGAATGGTAAAGTTACCTTCTAAAACACCAACTTCTGGCGCATCATTTCCTGTATTAGTAATAACAGCACAACTATTACCATTAGATAAAATGGTATAAGCAATAATCTGATCGTAACTGGCTCCATGAAAATAATCATCACTATTGTTTTGAATGTTTTGTGGGGAACAAATTCCAGCATAAGCCATAATGGTGCTGCCACTGCCAGGCTCATAAGCCTTGCCGCCAATATTGCCACTGCAAGACCCGGAAGAACCATTAAAAGTGTGGTCGCCTCCAAATTGATGTCCAAGTTCATGTGCCACATAATCCACATCAAAAGGATCACCAACAGGTGAACTTATGCCTGTTACACCTCTTGCTTTATTGCTATTATTACAGGGTACGCCCAACTGTGCTAATCCTCCGGCGCCAGTGCTAAAAGTATGTCCAACATCGTAATTAGCATTGCCAATTAAATTATCTAAAACGGTTTGACTTTGATTGATTAAGGTATTGGTATTATTATTCGTAAATGGATCAGTAGCAGCATTGGTAAAGATCACAAGGTCATTATTGGCGACTAATATCATTCTTACCGCAACTTCTCTTTCATAAATACCAACTACGCGGTTAATAGACGTAACGATAGCAGCTAATCCAAGTGGGACTGTTCCACCATGAAAAGCAGTATATTCTCCTGTCGCGCCAACTGCTAATCTATAAGTTCGTAATTCATCACCGGAAGGTCTACTAACACCTTTTTTAACTAAGCTGTTTATTCTCTTTTGGATCTCGCTACCTTCTCCTAAAATTTGGCAACTGCTTTCTGTAGCTTTCTCACCAGCTATAAAATTTTGTTTGTAATAACTCTTAATAATATTTGGCTCACTGTCATTTAATGGATCAATATAAACACTTCCATTTTTAGTAAATATCATTCCATGAAAGCCTTTTGGGCCTAAATCCAACCTTCCTGAAACGGAAGCATCATTAGTACTTTGTGCCACATAAGTTTTAATCATTGGAAATTTACGTGCTAAAGCATCTTCCATTATAGGTGACTCATATACTTTGAAATTTTCAAACGTTCCATTCGGCATAGGAAGCGATAAGATGATAGTGGATTCACCTGAAAATTCTTTTGCAGCATTTGACAGTACTGATTTTAGTTCGTTTATATCTAACGACAGTAACTTGTGATCCATAGTTTGAATGGAAGCTCTATGGTTAATACTTTCTGAGTTATTTAATGGCGTCCAGATTTCATTGGCTTGTAGTGAAAAAACACTAAAAATGAAGATTGAAATGCTTAACATTTTTGCATTCAAAAGTCTTTGTACAATGGAAATAAGTGTTTCGTTTTTCATTTGATTAAACTAGTTGGTAAAATAAGATAATGTGATGCTATCAATTTTGTTCAGTCGCTAAGATATATGCTTTTAAGAAAAGCTTTTAGGATCAGCTACTTTTCAAAAGTTTCGAAGAATTCATTGGCTTTGTTATAGATAAAATCTTTCTTAAAGTAAACTAGATACATCGGTATACTCTTAAATTCAATAGCTTGGATATAATAGGTTCCTTCTTCAGATAATATCATCGCGTCAACGCCCACTTCATTGCCAGTAATTCTGATTAATGTATTTGATGATTCAGAAGAAATGCCTTCATAGGTTTTTAACTCAGGGAATTTATCCGCTAACGCTTTCTCCATTAAGGTAGTAGACACAATTTTAAATGGAATGAGTGTGCCATTGGGATGGGGAAAGTCAATAATGGCTTTGCTATCCATAGCATTTGTCTTTTTGCCGTCAGGCACTTGACTTAGAAGGTTATTCAGAGCAGTTTCATCTACGGAGTACAAACTATAAGCAATGTTTTTTTGCTGTTCTAGAGGAATGTCTTCAAAAAATGAATCTGGAAGGGTTAAATCATTATGTTGTTTCCAAGTGATAGTAGATTCCTTTTGTACCATTACTTGTTGTGTTCGATTACAAGCTAACTGCATACTAAGCAGGCAGGTTATCAATATAATTTTCGAAAATTTATAGGCGCTTTTCATTGAAACACTAAATTATACAATTTTTAGTTCGAAATAGCCTAAATAAAAAAAGGAAGTTACCGAGATAACTTCCTTTCTTTAATTTGAAATAGCAAAGATTTTAAGCTTCTTCGCCATCTTTTAATTTGTGAATTTGCTCTTTAGCTTTGTCTAAAGTTTCATCAGTGGTCTCCTTAGCTTTTGCTAATACTTCTGAAGCTGACTCTCTAACATCACCTTCTAATTTGTTAGCTTTTGCTGTTAGTTCTTCTGCTGTAGCTTTAGTTTTATCCATTGCTTTTTCGGCAGTTTCTTTAGCATTATCCGCCAATGTTGAAGCACCTTCTTTAGCTTTGCTGAATGTTTCGGAAGTTTTTTCTTTCACATCTTCCGCTAAGTGAGCGGCTGTGTCTTTCGCTTTGGCACTTACATCTTCTACTTTGTGCTTCGCTTTATCCACTAAACCTTTTGCATCGTCTGCTAAATTTTTAGCACCTTCTTTAGCTTTTTTAGCTACATTCTCTGCGCGATCTTCTAAGTCTTCTGCTAAATGTTCGGCTCTGTCCTTTACTTTGCCAGCCATTTCTTTAGCATCATCAACTAAGTGGGCAGCACCTTCCTTTGCTTTTTTAGCAATGTTTTCAGCTCTGTCTTCCATGTCTTCAGCAATCTTCTCCACTCGTTCTTTTGCTTTTCCGGAAAGACCTTTTGCATCATCCATTAAGTGAGAAGCGCCTTCTTTAGCTTTTTTTGCGATATTTTCAGCTCTGTCTTCAATATCTTCTGCAATATCTTCCACTCTGTCTTTCAGCTTTTCAGCCATACTCTTAGCATCATCACCTAAATGAGAAGCACTTTCTTTAGCCTTTTTTGCAATGTCTTCAGCTTTATCTTTTAAGTCTTCTAAACCTTCTTTTGCCTTATTAACAACCTTTTCGGCTGATTCATCTGCAGGCTTTTTCTTTTTAAACCAATCAAATAATCCCATAATGTATAGTTTTTTATAAAGATAATGATTTTTTGAACGAAGCCATTGAATACGATATAAAGCAATAATTTAAATTTTGTTAAGGCATCTTGTTGGTTGATAGGTTTAGGGGCATCATTTCAATTAATTAGATGCTTAATCAATCAATGATGATATGCTTTACGGCTAATGTTAATTTTCATTTCGTTAACAATATTCGATATCTATTATAGCCCTAAAGAAATCTCTAACTTTGTTGACTTGTGAAACAAAATGAAGCAATAGCTATGGATTATAATTTTCAGGAAATAGAAAAAAACGCTAAGCAGAAATGGAATAAGGCGAATGTTTATAAGGTAGAGAATGATTCCAATCAACCCAAATATTACGTGTTGGATATGTTTCCTTATCCGTCTGGTTCGGGTTTACACGTTGGACATCCTCTAGGATATATTGCTTCAGATATAATTTCAAGATTTAAAAAATTAAAGGGTTTTAATGTACTTCATCCTATGGGATTTGATGCATTTGGTTTACCTGCTGAGCAATATGCTATTCAAACAGGAAAACATCCCGCCACCACAACAGCTGAAAATATTGCTACATATAAAAACCAGTTAGATAAAATTGGTTTTTGTTATGATTGGAGTAGGGAAGTGAATACTTCAAAGCCTGATTATTACAAATGGACACAATGGATTTTTCTTCAATTATTTGATTCTTGGTATGATACCAATTTAGATAAAGCAAGAAGAATAAGTGAGTTAGAAGAAATTTTAGATAAAGAAGGAAATGTAAACATACAAGCAGTATCTAATGAGGAAACGCCAATTATGGAAGCTGATGTTTGGAATGCTTTAACTAAAAAGCAGAAAAGTGATGTTTTGATGTGCTATAGATTAGCTTATCAATCAGAATCAATGGTGAATTGGTGTGAAGGCTTAGGAACTGTATTGGCGAATGATGAAGTAAAGGAAGGTGTTTCAGAGCGTGGTGGTTTTCCTGTGGAACAAAAGAAAATGACACAATGGTTTTTGAGAATTACTGCTTATGCTGAAAGACTTTTGTCGAGTTTAGATGATTTAGATTGGACAGATTCTATGAAGGAAATGCAGCGAAATTGGATTGGCAAATCTTTTGGTGCTTCTGTATTCTTCAAAACGGATGATGGTGAGCATGAATTTGAAATATTTACTACTAGAGTTGATACCATATTTGGAGCTACTTTTATGGTTTTAGCACCAGAACATAACTTAATTTCAAAAATCACTACACCAGAACAACAAAAGGAAATTGACGACTATGTGGCCTATGTTAATAGTAGATCGGAAGTAGAGCGACAACAAGAGAAAAAAGTGACTGGAGCATTTACCGGAGCTTATGCCATCAATCCATTTAATGGAGATAAACTGCCAATCTATATAAGTGAGTATGTTTTAGCCGGTTATGGAACAGGTGCTATAATGGCGGTTCCAAGTGATGATGAAAGAGACGAAGCATTTGCTAAAAAATTCAATATTCCAATCATTGAAGTAATTGACAAATCTAAATATCCTGGTGCTACCAAAGCTGATAAGTTAGGCATTATGATCAATTCAGATTTCATCAATGGGATGGAAGTGCCGGATGCCATTCAAGCTATGAATCAAAAAATTGAGGAAATGGGTATTGGTCAAAGTAAAGTTAATTATCGTTTAAGAGATGCCGGTTTTAGTCGACAAAGATATTGGGGAGAGCCTTTTCCTATTTATTATGAAAATGGCATTCCGAAACCTTTAAAAGCTTCTGAATTGCCTTTGCTTTTACCGGAAATGAAAGAGTTTAAACCTGCAGGTGGGGGTAAGGGACCATTATACAATGCTAAAGAATGGTTGACGGAGTTAGGAGAAGATAAATTAAGAGAAACTGATACTATGCCGGGTTATGCGGGCTCTAGTTGGTACTTTTTGAGATATATGGATCCGCATAATGAAGATGAATTTGTTAGCAAAAAAGCGGTTGACTATTGGCAAGATATTGATTTGTATATCGGTGGAACAGAGCATGCCGTCGGACATTTATTGTATTCAAGGTTTTGGCATAAATTCTTTAAAGATAATGGTTGGGTCGTAACTGAAGAACCTTACAAAAAGTTGGTGAATCAAGGTATGATTCAAGGACAATCGTTAATTGTTCCAGATGGAGCTATCAATAATTTGCCTAATGGTGTTAGAGTTCCTTTAGATTATGCTGGTCCGGGCAATAGAATTAAAAAGGAACAATTAATTGCACTTTCAAAAGCCGATAATCGTTTTGAGAATATTGATATAGAGAAAGATGTAGCTTGGAAATCAGACGATAAAGGACAGTATCTTGAATTGAGAACCGAGGTAGAAAAAATGTCTAAATCAAAGTTCAATGTTGTCAATCCTGATGAAGTAATTGGCCAATACGGTGCCGATTGTTTTAGAATGTTTGAAATGTTCTTAGGGCCGATTGAAACAGCAAAACCGTGGGATACTCAAAGTATTGGTGGTGTGTCTAAGTTTTTAGCGAAGCTTTGGAGATTGTTTGATTTTAATGCAGATGGAACAGCAAATGTTTCGGATAGAGAACCAAGCAATGAAGAGCTTAAAATTTTGCATAAAACCATAAAAAAGGTAACCGAAGATATTGATAAATTATCCTTTAATACGGCTGTGAGTGCTTTTATGGTCTGTGTAAATGAATTGGGAAAGAGTAAAGAGAAATCACAATCTAAGTCTATATTAAAGGATTTAGTAGTGCTTATTGCTCCGTTTGCTCCGTTTACAGCAGAAGCTTTGTGGGAGAAATTGGGTTATTCAGATTGTCTTTTGAAATCTGCTTCTTATCCAATTCATCAAGAAAAATATTTGGTTGAAGACATCAAAACATATCCGATTTCAATCAATGGAAAAATGAGAACAACATTAGATTTCTCAGCAGATACTGATAAAGCTACTATTGAAGCAGCTGTTTTAGCGAACGAAATTGTGCAAAAGTGGTTGGATGGTAAAGCACCTAAGAAAGTAATTGTGGTGCCGGGAAAAATTGTGAATGTGGTGATGTAGGGCTTAAAGACACAAGATTTAAGATTCAAGACACTAGACACAAGATTCAAGTAATAATTTGCTTCGCAAATTATAGACGCATTCTATAAATTATAGAATAGATGGTTTTACATGGGTAACAAATAATTGTTTCAAGTGATGAGTAGTTATAAATCAATAACTCATAAAACAAAAATCATGAAACAACTATTTTTATTAAGTATCATCGCCTTAACACTATTTTCTTGCAGTAAAGACGATTCGGTTTTGCCTAATGATGAAAATTGTCAATTGACTTTCTATGGTGTAGCTCGAACTTTACCAACTGCTTATAACGAAATCTACAATTACACGCACTACAAAGATTCAATTGTTGGGACTTATCAATACGAAGCAGATTCAAGAAAGATAAAATATGTTTTTAACGATAATGAGAATACCATTTACACAGAAACTAGAGAAATTTCCGCCAATACTTTAGTATCGTATGGTACTTATTATTTAGATGAACAAGGATTGATTGATTCATTTATTCGTAGAAATGGAAGTACAGATGTAATTAATTATAGAGGTATAATTACCAGAAACGCCAATAATCAAGTTGTTAGAGAAATTAGTAGTTACATTACTTATGGTCATGATAGACGTTTTTTTTATGATGAAAATGGTGATTACAGTTATGGAATAGAGATTGGACAAGGCACATCTACCTATAATGACTCGATCGTTTACACTTTAGATATGACAAAGCCTAACAACGGTTCGCCTGAATATATGTTAGACGACTTAAATGGTAAAACATCTGCTCACCATGTTACAAGAAAAGTATCAATTGATAGAGCTACTTTAGTTGTTAGACAAGAAAGGAGGTATACAATTTCACCATTAGATGCAGATGGAAACCTAACTTTTGTTAAGTATGAGTTTGAAAATTGGCCAACAGATACATTTGAGGCAGATTATTCTTACGACAGAACCTATGGCTATAGTTGTCAATAACCAATATAAATTTTAGTATTGATGCCCTTTCTTGCCAATGTGAGAAAGGGCTTTTTTATAGAGCAAGTGTTTTTTATACTGCGAATTTAGCTATTTAAGGTTTTCTGCTAAAGGAGATTTTCTAAATAAAAACCTACCTTTGCAAAAATTATAAAAAAAATCATCATGAACGCAAGAAAGAAAATAGACGCTGGAGAAATGTTGAAGGCCATTCAAAATGCTAAATTTGATAAGGATATTGAGGCTGTCATTGAAACATCAAAAGGAAATATAAACGTTGATCTATTTGCTAGTAAAACACCTAAAACTGTTGCTAATTTTATTGGCTTAGCAAAGAAAGGATATTATGATAACTTATTCTTCCATAGAGTAATTAAAGATTTTATGATTCAAGGTGGTTGTCCTGATGGACATGGCACAGGTGGGCCGGGCTATCAGTTTGAAGATGAATTTCATCCTGAATTAAGACATGATGGTCCAGGTGTATTATCAATGGCCAATGCAGGTCCTAGAACGAATGGAAGTCAATTTTTTATTACCCATATTGAAACAAGCTGGTTGGATGGAAAACATACTGTGTTTGGTAAGGTAAAATCACAAGCTGATCAAGATGTAGTAGATAAAATAGAAATGGGCGATCAAATCTATAGTATCACAGTAAAGGAATAACTTTCCTTTTACTTTTTTACATGAATAAAGGTAATGGACATATCTGGAGCACCTTCTGCCGATACTTCTAAGGTATCTGCTGTTAGTTTTACAATGTCATAATTTTCTGTTCCATGATTTTCTGTCATGTTGTAGATTTCCATGCTTTTTCCTTCGTTAACAATTTTATAGGATCCTGTAAGTTTTGCAGGTTCTCCTTTACCTTCAATCCAGCCTTTATACATTCCTTTGGTATCGAAAAAACGCCATTGAGGAACATTTACAAAGTTAGTGGGACTATACCAGTACTTATTGGTTAAAAGATCTCCCTCTTTTGTCTCTACTTCAACAGGAGTGATTTCTTCTACTTTCTCTACAACAGTAGCTTTTTTCTCATCTGGTTGACAACTAATCAATACAGTAATCACAAGTAGTACTGCAAGCCAATTCAATTTCATACAATTTGTATTTTAAGTTTGAACCACCAAGATAATTATATTCAGCAAATGTTCTCGAGTCTTGATGAGTAGAATTGATTTACTTTTTGCTATCACTTGACGTCTAAAAACGCTAAAAGCTCCGCGTTAACGGAGCTTTTACATATAGCGGGTGGAAGACCGGTCTCGAACCGGCGACCTTCGGAACCACAAACCGACGCTCTAACCAACTGAGCTACAACCACCATTTTTCATGGTCGGTGGCAAAATTACTATTTTTCTCGAAATTATAACCAGATAACAGAATTTAAATTAGGGATTAAAAATTCCTTTACATATGAAGCCCTAAATAGGCATTTTTATGAAGGAAAAAATAAATTATCGCTTGCTCAATCGCTGCTCAACAATTGCAATTAACCATTTCTTCTCCGTTAGATCTTGTTCTTCTTTGATATTGGACAATATTTTTTCTAGTCTTTTATGATCCCCCGGGTTTGTATGAATAATAGATCTTGTATATCGAATCAATTTAAACCATAAATCTCTATGATAACTTAAATGCTTTTTCCTTTTTAAATAGATCCAAAAACTATCTAATAACGATTCCAAAACTTCATATTCTTCCGTTTCATAATACATTTTTAGCTGTAACACTTTTGCCTTCGCATTGTAGTTTTCGTCCTTTAGATCAACTGTTGCCAAAATCTTCTGTGCAGCATTGTAATCTTCAATTTTACTGTAGTAATGGGCAAGATTAAAATTGTAAGTATCTTCTTTAACGTCCTCCTCTAAAAAGTCTTTGTATTCGTGAATAAAATTTAGCGCCCAATGATTTTCCTTAAGATATAAAGCCGTATTGATAATGTTTCTATAGGTGACATGAGACAGTGTTCCGAAAGGCATTAAAGCCTTGTTATTTAATCCAAGCTCATAAAGTTCAAATACTTTAGACGGCGCTATTTTATCTCCCTTATTGGCTTTCCTTAAATTATAGTTGACACCTAAAATGTATAGGTCGCGGAGTTCATCTGCTTCAAATGCGTCTGTATTATTGATTAATACTTCTTTGAATTGATAAAAATACTTTTCCTCTTCGCTATCTTTTACCATGTAATAGTTGTAATAATGAATAGCAATAGATGGTATAGAGAGCAGATCTCTTTGTTCTATGTAGCGTAAAATACTATCCATAAAATCTATTTCATATTCCTTTCCAAAAATAGCTTGCTGAGATAATACATTACTAGATTGTTTTAACTTCTCTGCTATGTAAAATTTATCAAGGAAACCGAGCTGTTCGGCAAAATCATTCTCTTTATATCTAGTGCTTTGTTCGTTGGCAATAGTTATTTCATTTAAGACTTGAAATTTATCTAGGAAATAATCTGCATTTTGTTTTTCTATTTCCTCTAATTTTTCAAACTTTCTAATCGTACTATCCAATAAATTGTTTAACCCTTTTTCTCTATAAAATTTGATTAAGGATTTATATTTAATCAATTCTGATGGATTAGAGTTGGCATATGTAATAAATTCTTCAATGGACTTAAATAAATAGGAGAATACATGCCTAACATTGCTTTCTTGAAAAACTCTCTTTTTAAAAAGTATTCGATGAATAACTTTTCGATCTACATTATCAGGAGTGATTTTTTTAAGACCATTTAGATAGTCAATTAAAACTGTTACATCATGATGCTGATTGTGAATAGGAGAGTGAATAAATTTCTGAAGTGCCTTTGTTTCATCGGTAGATAAAGACTGATACAGATTTATGACTTTACTTTTGTACATATATTGGCACTTTTACTAGATATAAAATTGTATAACTGGTTGAAAAATAGATAAATAGAATTGAATTATTTTAATAAGTTTCGATTTTTTAAACTTTTTGTAGTTTTTATTGCCAATCTTAATTCGCATTTTTATATTGGATAAATTATATCAATGTTGCATTATGTTAAATACTATTGGCTTTTATTGATCTTTATTGGTCATAGTCTTTCTGCGCAAAACGGGTGGATTAATACCTATACTAATGCGCAGTATGGATTAATGTCGCATGAAAATGAAGACGGTACGATTTCAATAGCAGGCTTTAAAGGGATTCAAAGCAATAATGTTTTGTTACTACAAATTAATGATTCGGGTGAAGAGATGGAACGATTCACCTTTGGCGATTTCAACCAAGATTATACTTTTCAAGAGGAGAACGTTCAATTGTTATTGACAAAAGATGATGGTTTATTGGTGTCCGCCTATAGTGATAGTGATGCACCTGAACAATTTGTCAATCTTCTAAAATATACCAAAGCTGGTGAATTAGCTTGGCGAAAGGATTATGCAACCGTTTCTGATTTTGAGATTACTGCATTGGCCGAGCATCCTAATGGTTATGTATATAGCGCCACTGATAGAGATAATGAGCGGATTACTAGTTTAACGATGACGGATCCTATTGGTGAAGTGATTTGGCAAGAGATTTTGTCAGATTCAATTGATATTGAAGATATTGAAGTTGATACAGCCGGAAATATTGTTCTTTTAGGCAGGAAATCAATTGTTCTATCTGCTGTAGAATCAATAGATATCTACATTTTGGGTCACTATAATGCTTTTGGCGATTTAATTAATGCCAATATTATACCACTAGATTATGAGGATTTTAAAATTAATTTGTCTGACATTTTTATAAGTGAAGACAATAGTTTATCGGCAGTTGGTTCGTACACTAGATTAGATGATCCTTTAACAACAGTAAGTCTTTTACTACTCTCATTAGAATACAATGGCAGCTTAGAGGATGTCAATGGCTATCAAATTAATGGAGCTAATTATTCTAAAGGAAATAGTGTTATTAAAACGAACGATAATGGTTGGGTCGTTTGTGGAGTAGAAGGAGAAATAAATAACTCGCAATCTAAAAAAGGGTTTTATGCTAAAATTGATGCCAATGGGTTATTAGCTTGGGTCAGTTCAGATGAGGCGTATAATTATGGTGTGAGTTTAAACAGTGTGATCCCAATAGCCAATGAAAACTATCTTTTTGTTGGTCAGAATAGTAGTAATTTTGGAGGTGTAAAGGCTATAAAAACTAATAAATTAGGACTCATTCAAACCAATACTATTATTGGAAATGTTTTTAAGGATGAAAATGATAACTGCGTCTATGATGAAGGTGAACTTATCCTAAAGAATGCTATTGTTGAGCTTAGAAACTTATCTACCGATGAGATACAAACACAATGGTCTCATGATTTTGGTTTTGATTTTAGAGCTGATACTGGCCGTTATCTAATTTCAGTTAAATACTTAGATGCTGTTTGGGCCAATCATTGCGACTCAGTCATTATTGATATTTCTGAAGAAAATTCTGATATTTTTATCAATATTCCTCTTTTTCCAAAGTTTGATTGCCCTTTAATGACTGTAGATTTAACTACTCCAATTGTAGAAAGGTGTGAAGAGACAAACTATAAGGTTCAGGTTATAAATAACGGGACATCTATTGCTGAAAATGCTTATTTGGATGTTGTATTAGATAATACAATTGAGTTACTAGAAAGTAGTCGCCCGTTTTCAGTTATAGAAGATGGATGGTATCGTTTTCAATTAGGAGATGTTAACTTTTCTGCGGCAAGAGTAGTTGATCTATTGGTTAGAATTAGCTGTGATTCTACTATTCTAGGTCAAACGCATTGTGCTTCTGCTTATGTATATCCTGATAGTTTATGTATTAATCTTAATCCTGAATGGGATGGCTCCATTATAGATGTTGATGGGGATTGTTTAGGCGACTCTATTGGCTTTGAAATTAGTAATGATGGCGCTAATAGAATGCGAACACCTTTAGTTTATTATGTAATTGAAGATGATGCTATTTTTAGAACGGGTAACTTCCAATTAGATGCTGGAGAAAGTATAATATTTTTTATTCCTTCCAATGGCGCTACTTATAGAGTGGAAACAGATGAAAATCCGGGTTTTATTTTTGGAGGTCGTCCATCAACGACTATTGAAGGTTGCGGCGTTGAATCACTGGAAGATGCAAGCTTAGGCTTTGTAAATAGATTTCCCTTGTATGATAACTCGCCGTTTGTAAGCATAGATTGCCAGGAGAATATTATTGATTTGGATGGAAATTTACATTTAGCTTATCCGGAAGGGTACAAGGAAATGAATTATATAAGAGTCGGTGATGAGTTAGAATATTTTGTGCGATTTGAGAACACTAGTAATGCCGTTGTAAATAGAGTAGAAGTAATCGATACATTAGATGAATTTGTTGATGTAAGTACATTAAGTATTGGAGTAACAAGTCATCCATATAGTATTCAAATTGAGGACAATAGGATTTTAAAAATTGTTTTTAATGATATTGATTTATCTTCTAATGCAGATGGTGCTCACTATGGCTTTATAAAGTTTAAAGTACAGTTGAAAGAAAATATTGCAATTGGTACACGTATTGAAAATGAAGTAATGATTATTCTTGATTCTTCAATAATTCTTACAGAAACGGTGTTTCATACTTTAGGACAGGAATTGGTTTTAAGTGTTGATCAAGCATACAGAAACGAAATAACCATTAAGAATTATCCAAATCCATTTATTGAAAAATCAATGATTAAATTGGAAGGCTTAGCAATCAATAAATGGACACTTCAAATTTATAATACTGAAGGTAGATTGATTAGGACGGATGAACATTACGGGAATGAAGCATGGATAACAAGAGATAACCTATCTATCGGTATATACTTCTTTACCATTGAGGATGAAAATGGATTAATTGGCTCAGGGAAACTAGTTGTTCAATAAATTAGCTCCATTTCATTCTAGTTTTCAAAGTAGTTATGTGCGCTAAGTGATGTTCACAATGCCAAGCATAAATGCCAATATTTTCTGCTAGTGAAAATGTTTTGCCATGTTCAGGATGCGTGAATATTTTTATTAAATCATCCGGAGAAAGTGATTGTAACAATAACGTCCATCTATAATGCAATCCATCCAATATTTTCAATGACGGTTCAATCGGACATTGCTTACTGTCTATTAATTCAGCCCAACGATCTTCAAAATAAGGTTTAATGGTGGGATTGTTTTCTGTTAAACTCAGTTTAAATCGAATGAGGCTATTCATATGGCTATCAGCACAATGATGAACAACTTGTCTAACTGTCCAGCCATCAGGTCTATAAATGGTATCTAACTGCTCATCATTTAAATTCTCTATTGATTTTCTTAAATTTTCAGGGAAAGCAGCGATGGTATTGATCCATTTTTCAATCTGATTGGAAGAAATAGCATCAGGTGTTTCAAACACACCAATAGGAAATCGAAGATTATCATTCATAATTAAACACTTGCTAACTTTACTCTGCTTTCCACTTAATACTGCAACCAATACTCGGATATTGAGGTTCGCTGATAGGTTGGTTCGCTAAAATGGCGTCTAATGCATTTCTTAAGTCTTTACCGTCATTTACATTGTCATTTTTATGAGTAGAAGCATCTAATCTTCCTCTATAAACACATTTCAAATGACTATCAAAAACGCTTATGTCTGGCGTACAACTTGCATGGTAAGCTTTGGCAACTTCTTGGGATTCATCATATAGATAAGGAAATGGAAAGCCTGTTGATGTTGCAAATTTCTTCATTTTGTCCGGACTGTCTGCCGGATAATGGATGATGTCATTACTACTGATGGCAATAAAACCAACACCTTTTGGTCGGTACTCATTAGCTACTTTAATCAATTCCTTATAAATATGAATAACATACGGGCAATGGTTGCAAATAAACATCACTACTGTTGCTTTTTCACCTTTTACGTCAGCTAAACTTTTTAATTCATCAGTTACAGTATCTAATAGTTTGAAATCTGGAGCGGTATATCCCAATTCAATTTTTGTTGTTTCTGCTGCCATTTTTTTTGAGTCTTGAGTTTGAATATTGAATTTGTGACTTGACTTTAAGTTTTCTTCCAGAAATAAGGTGTAAATATGATGATGACGGTGAAGATTTCCAAACGACCTACAATCATAAACCAAGTAAGCAACCATTTACCAAAGCCACTAATGTGGTAGAAATTATTTGCAGGTCCTACGGTGCTGATGCCAGGTCCTACGTTTCCTAAAGAAGTTGCGGTAGCGCTCATGGCAGTCAATAAGTCCATACTTCCTTCACTTGTTCCGGCCGCTGCTAAAAGTAGAGAGCCAAAAATAAAGATCATCACATAAATGATAAAGAAAGCTAGAATATTATAAACCATGTTTTCTGAAACCACATGCTTATTAAACCTTACTGGAAGTACTGCTCTAGGATGTAGCATTCTTCTCAATTCTAAAACACTGTTTTTTACTAAAATTAAATGTCTAATGGCTTTTATTCCACCGGCTGTAGAACCTGCCATTCCACCGCAGAAAAGCATCCAAAAGAAAATTAAGGATACAAAACCAAACCATTGCGTATAATCTACGGTGGCAAATCCTGTGGTAGTTACGAGCGAAACGGTGGTAAATAATATGCCTCTAAAAGTAGGTTCTATCGGCTCAAAATGATTGATAATAATAACGATGGTGATTAATACAGTCATTAAAATGATAAAACCGGTGTACAATCTAAACTCTTCATTATTAAAAATATCCTTAAAGTTTTTCTTTAAGGCGAAGTAATGTAGGGTAAAGTTCATACCAGCCAAAAACATAAAAAGAATAAGGGTATATTCTATTAACTTTGAATCAAAGGCCGCAACACTGGCTTGCTTAGTTGAAAATCCTCCTGTGGAAAGGGTGGCTAAAGCATGATTGATAGCATCAAAAAATGACATTCCTTCTACCCAAAGGATGACAGTTAATAATCCGGTTAAGCCAAAATAGATGTACCATAACCGTTTGGCGGTTTCATTAATTCTTGGATGGAGTTTTTCTTTAGTTGGGCCGGGAACCTCCGCAACAAACAATTCCATTCCTCCAATTCCAAAATAAGGTAAAATAGCTATGGTTAAGAGGATGATTCCCATACCTCCCATCCATTGCGTTAAGCTTCTCCAAAACAAAATTCCTGGCTGAACACCTTCTATGTCGTTAAGAATCGATGCTCCAGTGGTGGTTAATCCTGATACCGTTTCAAAATAAGCATTGGTTAAGTTGGGTATGGCACCGGATAACATATATGGTAAAGCGCCAAATAATCCCATAATGAAATAGGAGAGCCCAACAATTAAATAAGCTTCTCGCTTACCAACCGTTCTGTTTTTAGCATCTTTTGTGGTGAGCCATAAAATAAATCCGGTAAAGGAAGTAGTTCCGGCTGAGGCTAGCAAAGCCCAAACATCATTACTGCCATAATAAAAGGAAAAAGGCAGGCCAAACAGCATAAATCCACCACAAATCATCAATAGGATTCCTATGATGAAAAAGATTGCTTTGAAGTTTATAATCTTATACTTAGCCACTAATGAAAGAATTTTTCAACCTTTTTAACACATTCCTCAAAGGAGATCACTACTACATGGTCATCCGGTATAATTTGGAATTCTCCTAATGGAAAAATTACGGTTTCTTTATTTCTGATGACACCACCAATAATAGCTGATTTAGGAAATTGAAGATCTTTAATTTTAGAAGATACAATTTTAGTCTTTTCATTGGCTGTAAACTCAATAATTTCAGCATCAACACCATGTAATGAAGCTATATTGTTGATTTCACCCTTTCTAATGTGTCGGAATATATTACTGGCGGCAATAAGCTTTTTATTGATCATGGTATCTACACCAATATTTTGAGAAAGATTAATGTAATTGATATTCTCAACAGAAGCGATGGTTTGTTTTACACCATGATTTTTAGCCAATAAACAACTGATAATATTGGTTTCTGAATCACCGGTAACACTAATAAAGGCATCCATTTCTGATAAATTCTCAGACTCTAAAATATCTACTTCTCTGCCATCACCATGAATTACTAAAGTGTCTTGCAATTTTTCTACCAATTGCATGCATCTTTTTCTATCTTTCTCTATCAATTTTACATTGTACTGATCTTGAAGTAACTCAGCCGCTAAAACACCAATTTCGCTGCCTCCTAAAATCATTACATTGTCAATCTTAACATTCTCCTTGCCACACAATTTTAAAACATATGGAATCCGTTCTTTCTTGGTGGTAAAGTACACGTGGTCATTTTTCTTAAAGATAGTTCCACCTCTAGGAATAATGGTTTTGTTGCCTCTTAAAATTGCCACCGGCATAAAATCCATTTCCTCATTGTATTGCTTAGAATCAGAAATACTCATGTCTACCAAAGCAGACCTAGAATCTAAATGAACTCCAATTAATGATAACTGACCATCTGCAAACTCAAAACTGTCAGTTACAGCCGATTGCTTCATCAGTCTATTGATCTCCTTAGCCGCTAAATCTCTCGCACTAAAAAGAGCATCAACTCCAATTTCTTTGAAATCAACGATATGTTTTCTACTGATAAACTCATAGTTGTGAATCCTAGCTATAGTATAAGCCGCACCAAGTTTTTTACTTAATATAGATGATAAAATATTGGTCTCTTGTGAAGATGTTACTGATATAAAGAGATCCGCATTTTTAACATTAGCACTCTCTAAGGTTTTTAAAGAAGTAGCATCGCCATTTAATGTGATTACATCTAAATGTATGTCGGCATATTTTAGCCTTTCGTCGTCGGAGTCAATTAGATAAATATCTTGTTCTTCAAAGGATAACATTTTTGCTAAATGAAATCCTACTTCTCCAGCTCCTGCAATTACGATTTTCATATTTTAATATTTCTAATCAATCGACTTTTGCCTAACTGAGTATCAATTGAATTCAATATAAGATGAATATTTATTGATCTAGGCTGAGCCAAATGGAATGCAAAGGTAATATTTCTATTAAATCAAGTACTTTAATTTTTATACATTTAAAAACGAAAAAAAAATTAGAAGGAAATCTATATTGTATTCCATTTGATCTAAAAGAAATAAAATTGCTAGAAAAGGACATTAGTATTCGAGAAAAGGTTCACGAGGTTATCTTCGAAGCAGATACGCCTTCCGGTAAGCTATTCGATGTTGTTTTATTATGGCTAATTATCATTAGTGTAATAGTTGTAATTCTAGAAAGTGTAGAAACATTTGATGTTAGATTCCATAAGGCCTTCAAATATATTGAATGGGCAGTTACGGTTGCATTTACAATTGAATACTTATTGAGAATTTATTCCATTAAAAGGCCTTTTAAATATATCTTTTCTTTTTATGGAATTATTGACTTACTCTCCATATTACCTGCATATTTAAGTTTGGTTATTACAGGTACTCACACCTTGGCTATTATAAGAGTGTTGAGATTGTTTAGGGTTTTTAGAGTGTTTAAGATTACAAGATATATTTCAGAAGGCTCGAATTTGATGAAAGCATTAATGGATAGTCGAAGAAAGATATCGATTTTTGTGATTGGTGTGTCTCTATTAGTGGTGGTATTAGGTGCTGTGATGTATTTTATTGAAGGTGGGCAGGATAGCGGTTTTGTAAATATACCGATTAGTATTTATTGGGCTATAGTGACTTTAACAACAGTCGGTTATGGTGATATTAGTCCAGCAACTCCACTGGGGCAGTTTGTAGCATCTATAGTAATGTTAATCGGTTATGGAATTATTGCAGTGCCAACCGGGATTGTAACTGCAGAATTGGCCAAGCATGGAACACTTAAAACTAATACACAAGCTTGTAGAAATTGTAATTTTAGCGATCATGCCGATGATGCAAAATTCTGTAAACGTTGTGGAGAGTCTTTGAATTTATAATAGACAGTATTACTAGTTAAATGTTATTAACAGTTTTTACTTATTTACGAAGAAATATTTAAAATTAAAGGCAAATTAATACCAATTCTTAAAAACAAATAATACCTTTGCGCCGGCTATTAATTAAGGAAGTTTAATAGCAATTGTAAACTAGAACTTCTACATGATATTATTGCAAAATTTAGCAGAAGCCACTGG
Source organism: Chitinophagales bacterium (assembly GCA_041393015.1). Taxonomy (GTDB): domain Bacteria; phylum Bacteroidota; class Bacteroidia; order Chitinophagales; family JADIYW01; genus JAGQYH01. The sequence goes on from JAWKKV010000002.1 coordinate 228,319, forward strand.
CTTCATTCTTTCGGCAAGTTTTAATCTAACCGTATTCATCTTTGTAATGATTTCGATATTATTGATTTTTGTAATGGGTTTTGCTTTTATTGCTAATAAAATTCTTGCGCTTAGCACGGAAACCTATAATAAATATCTATTTGGTAATTATTCAATCGTTCCTAACTTATAGAAATATGATTTTTAAACCATCGATTACTGAAGTGGTCAAGAAAACGTCATTGTCAAATGCGCCCTATTTTAAACTTCGGAAGGGATATGATATAAAAATTGAAGGAAGTCCTGTCAAAGAAACTTTTACTTACCAAGCAACAACTTGTGCTGTTAACCCAAAAGACATTCATGGTATTTCTCCAATTCCAAAAGTAATTGTTGAAGTAGGCGATGAAGTAAAAGCTGGTGATGTTATCTTTTTTGATAAGAAAAACCCAAGTGTTAAATATGTAGCTCCTGTAAGTGGCGAAATTGTAGCTATTAATAGAGGAGAGAAAAGATCAATTGCTGAAATTGTTATTCTTGCTGATAAAGAAATCAATTACAAACAATTTGAAACGGGTAATCTTACTTCATTAACTAGAGAAGAGATTATTGCTCAAATGTTAGAAGCTGGATTGTGGCCACTTTTAAAGCAAAGACCTTTTAACGAGATCGCATTGGCTGATGAAATGCCAAAAGGGATTTTTATTTCGGCTTTCAATAGCCATCCAATGGCTGCAAATCTCAACTATACTTTGCAAGGCACAGATGCTGATTTTCAAGCAGGTATTAATGCATTAAGTAAATTAACGAAAGGAGCCGTTCATTTAAGTTTGGACGCAACAGAAACACCTGCGTCTGCATTTGTTAATGCCAAGAATGTTTCTCATTATTGGTTCAATGGGAAACACCCAGCCGGAAATGTAGGCATTCAAATTCACCATATTGATCCAATTTTAAAAGGTGATATTGTATGGACTATTGGGGCTGAGGATGTTGTGACTTTAGGGAAATACTTCAATAAAGGAATTTATGATCCTGTAAGAACGGTGGCTTTAGGAGGTCCTCAAGTTAAAAAACCAGGGTATTACAAAACTAGACAAGGCGCTAATGTTAGTGGATTGTTGGAGAATAATTTAAAGAATAATCACGTGAGGGTGATTAGTGGAAATGTTTTAACCGGACAACAAATTGATGCAGAAAAAGGTCACTTAGGTTTTTACAGTAATCAATTGAGTGTAATTGAAGAAGGTGATGATTACGAAATGTTTGGTTGGTTGATACCAAGTTATATGAGACCAAGTATCTCTAAGTCTTTACCTGCTGCACTTTTCCCGAATTATAAACACAATGTAAATACGAATACACACGGTGAGCATAGAGCGTTTGTAGTAACAGGTCAATACGAATCTGTTTTGCCAATGAACTTGTATCCACAGCATTTGTTAAAAGCAATAATTGTGAATGATTTGGATAAAATGGAAGGCTTAGGGATTTATGAAGTGGTAGAAGAAGACTTAGCATTGTGTGAATTTGTTTGTACGTCTAAACAGCACGTGCAAGAAATTTTAAGAGAAGGATTAGAATACGTTAAAGAACAAGGATAGATATTAATTGTAAGAAGATTACATGGGAGGAATAAGAAACTTTTTAGATAAAATCAAACCAGCGTTTAGCAAGAATAAATACTTGCATACAACTTTCGACGCTATTGAGACTTTTCTTTTTGTACCAAATGAAGTGACAAAAAGAGGAGTACATATTAGAGATGGTATGGATTTGAAACGAACAATGGTGTTTGTGGTTATTGCCATGCAACTTTGTTTATTACATGGAACCATAAATATTGGTCATCAACATTATACAATGTTGGGTATGTACCAAGGAATTTTTGAAGGTTTAGGCCCTAAATTTATTTATGGTTTACTGCAGCTATTGCCAATAATAATTGTAGTGCATCTAGTAGGTTTAGGCATTGAATTTATTTTTGCTGCGAAAAACGGACATGCAGTAGAAGAAGGCTTCTTAGTTACGGGAATGTTGATTCCTTTAATTATGCCACCAGCTGTACCATTATGGATTGTTGCCGTTGCCACTGCTTTTGCTGTTGTTATTGCCAAGGAGGCTTTTGGTGGAACCGGAATGAATATTTTAAACGTAGCTTTAACCGCTAGGGTGTTTATATTCTTTGCTTATCCAACCACCATATCAGGAGAAGCTTGTTGGGTATCATATGATTACAACTTATTGCACCAATTAGTAGGTTTAGATAATATTTCTCAAGGATTTTTAGCAACGCATGGGATATCCTTAAAGGAACTTGTTAATGCTAAAGGCGTGTTCGATCCCAATCTATCACCGGTAGTTGATGGATGGTCGGGAGCCACACCGTTAGGTTTGGCAGCAGCCGGCGGATGGGAGAACGTAACAAATTATGCTTACCAAGTAAATGTTGATGGCGCATGGGAAACCATTAAACCGTATTCAGCCAATAATATGCTTTGGGGATTTATTCCAGGGTCGATTGGTGAAGTAAATAAACCATTTGCTGTAGTAGGTGCATTAATGTTAATTGTAACCGGTATTGCTAGTTGGAGAATTATGATTTCAATGGTAATTGGTTTAATCTGTATGGGATCTATTCTAACTCATTTTTCAGGACATTTTCCTGCTAACGAGTTTTTAGCCATTCCTTGGTGGAATCATTTACTAATGGGAAGTTTCTTTTTTGCCATGGCATTTATGGCTACTGATCCGGTAACGGCTGCGGGAACCAAAACGGGTAAATGGATTTATGGATTTTCAATCGGTTTCTTAGGATTGTTGATTAGAGTATTAAATCCTGCCTATCCGGAAGGTTGGATGTTAGCCATTCTTTTTATGAATGTATTTGCGCCAACAATTGACCACTATATTTTACAATCAAATATTAAAAGAAGATTAGTTCGTGGATAAGAATTCAAACATATACGTTTTTGGTTATGCTGTAGCAGTTACTTTAATTGTAGCAGTATTACTAACGTTCACTTCATTAAAATTGCAGCCTTTAAAGGATGCTAATGAGTTGAACAATAAGAAAAAGGAAATATTAAGTTCGGTTATTCCTGATGCTAAACAACTGAAAGGGGAAGAAGTATCTACTAAATTTGAAGAAGTCATTCAGCAAGTTATGATTAATTCTTCAGGTGAAGTTATTGAGAATAATGCAGTACCACCTATCGATATTGATCTAAAAAAGGAAAAGAAAAAACCTTTGCAAGAACAAAGATTGCCATTGTTTGTAGCTAAAGTGGATGGTGCTAATAACTATATTATTCCTGTAAGAGGGAGTGGACTTTGGGATGAAATTTGGGGTTTTGTTGCCTTAAACAGCGATGCCAATACCATCGGTGGAGTTACTTTTGATCATGCAGGTGAAACACCGGGTTTAGGAGCTGAAATAAAGGACAATAAGAACTGGAAGAATCAGTTTGTTGGAAAAAAGATTTTTGAAGGAGACGAATTTGTTTCGGTGGATGTAGTCAAAGGTGGAATTAAAAAACCTGATCATCAAGTTGATGCTATTTCCGGCGCTACCATTACTGGTGATGGTGTTAGAGATATGCTATATAAGGACATGGGAAAATATGTCGATTATTTAAAAAGTGTAAAGTAATATTTAATGAGCGATACAGCAGTTAAAGTTCAAGAAAAAGAGGCATTGTTCTCAAAAAAGAATCGTAGGCTTGTTACCGATCCTTTCAGTGAGAACAATCCAATTACAGTGCAGGTACTAGGAGTGTGTTCAGCTTTAGCTGTTACCTCAAAGGTTGATAAGGCTATTGTAATGTCAATTGCTGTAATAGCAGTAGTAGCATTAGCTAATTTAACAATTTCGGTACTGAGAAAAAGTATACCACCACAAATTAGAATGATTGTTCAATTAGTAGTTGTAGCTACATTGGTTACATTGGTTAGAGAAGTTCTTAATGCTTATAGTTATTCAAGTTATAAAGATCTTTCCGTTTATATTGGTTTGATTATTACCAACTGTATTGTAATGGGAAGGTTAGAAGCATTTGCAATGGCCAATAAACCTTGGAAATCATTTTTAGATGGTATTGGAAACGGTTTAGGATATGCTGGAATCTTAATTATTGTTGCCACATTCAGAGAAATTTTTGGTGCCGGCACGTTTTTAGGTTATCCGGTGATGGAATGGGTTTTTATCCCAATAAATGGGATAAGGAGTATTTTGGGAGCATCTGATCCAATTGCCTATGTAAACAATGGAATTATGGTGATGCCGGCAGCAGCAATGTTTGTAATTGGTATCCTAATCTGGGTACAAAGATCAATGAATAAGAATTTAGTAGATATATCTTAAAAAATTAAAATGGACGCACTTCATTATATCAATTTATTTACCAAAGCAGCCTTTATTGAAAACATGGTATTGGCTTACTTCTTGGGTATGTGCTCATATCTAGCGGTATCTAAAACCGTTAAAACGGCTGTTGGACTTGGGTTAGCAGTAATATTTGTATTAGCCATCACCGTTCCGGTTAACTGGTTTATGCAATACAAAGTATTAAGTCCTGATGGATTTTTCGGTGTTGACTTAACCTTTTTGAACTTAATTGTGTTTATAGCTATAATTGCTTCTATGGTTCAATTAGTAGAAATGATTATTGAGAAATTTGCACCTGCATTATATACTTCATTAGGTATTTTCTTACCGTTGATTACAGTGAACTGTGCCATTTTGGGTGGTGCATTATTTATGGTGTCAAGAGAGTATAAATTTGCTGAGGCTTCAGTATTTGGTGTAGGTGCAGGTTTTGGATTTTTCATTGCCATTGTTGCGATAGCAGCCATCAGAGAGAAAATTAGATATAGCAATGTTCCACCTGCTTTAAGAGGTTTGGGTATTGCATTTATAGTGACAGGATTGATGGGATTAGCGTTTATGAGTCTAGTAGGAATAAAACTTTAGTTAAAGAACAATATAGTTTGATGATAATTTTAGCAGGAAGTATAGTTGGAACAGTAGCTGTAAGTGCAGCAGTTTTCGTAGGAATCATTTTATTTCTAACCTCTATTTTGATGTTTGCCAAATCAAAACTTGTACCATCAGGTGAAGTTTCGATTGTTATCAATGGAGAAACAGAGAACCCAAGAATGGTAAAACCGGGATCTACTTTATTAACTGTTTTATCTAATGAAAACATATTTTTACCATCGGCTTGTGGTGGTGGTGGTACTTGCGCCATGTGCAAATGTCAGATTTTAGAAGGTGGTGGAGATATTCTACCAACAGAGTTAAACCATATTAGCAGAAAAGATGCTAAGGATCACTGGAGATTAGCTTGCCAAGTAAAAGTAAAAAACGACATGAAAATTCATGTTGAAGAAGAAATATTTGGTATAAAGAAGTGGGAATGTGAAGTAATTTCTAACTATAACGTAGCTACTTTTATTAAGGAGTTTATAGTACGATTACCGGAAGGAGAAATATTAGAATTCGAAGCAGGTGGCTATATTCAAGTAGATGTGCCTCCAATAACGGTAGAATATAAAGATTTCGATATTACAGCTCATCCTAAGTATCACGATCGTCCCGATAAGTTTCAAGCAGAATGGGATAAATTTAATCTTTGGCCATTAAGAATGGTAAACCCTGAAACTATTTTCAGAGCTTATTCAATGTCTAATCACCCTGCAGAAGGAAATATAGTTTCTTTAACTATTCGTATTGCTACGCCACCTTGGGATAGAGCGAATAACAGATGGATGGATGTAAATCCAGGTGTTTGTTCTTCTTATGTATTCTCAAGAAAACCAGGTGATAAGGTGACCATTTCAGGACCTTACGGAGAATTTTTCATTAAGCCAACAAAAGCAGAAATGCTATATATTGGTGGTGGGGCAGGAATGGCTCCAATGAGATCGCACTTATACCATTTGTTTCATACTTTAAAAACAGATAGAAAAGTAACATTCTTTTACGGAGGTAGAACAAAGCAAGAGTTGTTTTATATTGAGGAATTTAGAGCTATTGAGAAAGAATTTCCAAATTTTAAATTTGCAGTGGCACTAGATAACCCTTTACCGGAAGATAATTGGACTTTAAAGAAGGATTTAAATGATCCTGAAGGAGATGGATTTAAAGGTTTTGTACATAATGTTGTTATTGAACAGTTTTTGAGTAAACATCCTGAACCAGAAGAAGTGGAGTTGTATTTCTGTGGGCCTCCAATGATGAATCAGTCAGTATTAACTATGGCTGATGAATGGGGTATACCAGAAGAAAATGTTGCATTTGATGATTTCGGAGGTTAATTAGAATTCTATTATTAAGATAATTTTAAGTTGTAATAAGGCTAGTAAAGAAATATTTAGTTTCCTATCTTTGCCGCCAGTTCTTTAAATGTTAGTAAAAAGTATTTAGAATAGAGTAGGTAATACTTGTTTAAATAACCAGATGCTTATTACTAAAATAAGCGAGAGTAGCTCAGCTGGTAGAGCACGACCTTGCCAAGGTCGGGGTCGCGAGTTCGAATCTCGTCTCTCGCTCATAATTAACCATCTTAGTTTTTACGAAGATGGTTTTTTATACGCCATGCCCTGGTGGTGGAATGGTAGACACGCAGGACTTAAAATCCTGTGCCTTTTGCGGGCGTGCGGGTTCAAGTCCCGCCTGGGGTACATAAAGCCTTGTCGAAAGACAAGGCTTTTTTGTTTTTATATGAAAAAGAGAAAATTAGTCATAGGAGATATTCATGGAGCCTTAAGAGCTTTAAAGCAATGTTTAGAGCGAGCTAAAGTTTCATCCAGTGATCAACTCATATTTTTGGGCGATTACGCTGACGGTTGGAATGAAACAGGACAATTATTGGATTTTCTCATCGATCTACAAAAAAATATAGACTGTGTTTTTATCAAAGGAAATCACGATGTTTTATGCCTTAATTATCTAAAAGGCGAAGAAATGTCTCCCAATTGGTTTAACTATGGTGGAGAAGCTACAGTTAAATGCTACCAGCAGAACAGCTTTAACAAAGCCGCTCATATCGATTTTCTAGAAGAACTTAAGAACTTCTATGTAGATGAACAGAATAGGTTGTTTATACATGCAGGATTTACTTCTATGCAAGGTCCGGAAAAGGAAACTGAAGAAAGTATATGCTATTGGGATAGAACCTTATGGGAAACAGCTATTTCAAGCGATCCATTAATAACAAGAGAAAGTGTTCGATATCCTAGACGGTTTGAGCTGTTTAAAGAGATTTTTATTGGCCATACACCCATTTTAAAATATGGTGCGACTACTCCTTTAAACAGATTGAATTTATGGAATATGGATACAGGAGCAGCTTATAACGGCCATTTATCTATCATGGATATTGATACCAAACAATATTGGCAAAGTGATTTAGTACCGGAATTATATCCTGGTGTAGTTGGAAGGACGGATTAGTATAGGCACGAGTTACAAGCTCGCGTCAGCGGTGTAGTAAGAGACGCGGTAATCTTTTGAGAAGAGAGCAGGTTTTACAAATATAGATTTAACAAAGAATGGTAACTTATTTACCAGAAGGATTATTTGTCACTCGTAGAATGCGACTAACCAAATGGAGATTATTCAAATAACGGTTTCAAATTTTGACAAACTTCCTTATCCGGAAGAACTCCTATATAATGCATAATATCTGGAAACAAAACCGTCGTATGACAAATCTGCATATACAAATAACTTACAAAAGCTTGAATATGCTTATTCGTGTTATCTGAAGAGAAATAAATACTATCAAATTTATTGATTCCTTTTATTGGGTAAGGAATGATTGCTTTTTGAGGCAAGCCTTCTACGCCATACATTTTATCATATTGTTTAAGAAATTCACTTTCACATTCATATGCTAATAATCCATCTTCTAAGCTTAGTACCATATTGTGTTTATCCTCGGCTACAATATTTTTCTCATTGATTTTGCTTTCGAGGTCATTACAATCAAAATTGAAGTTTTTACATATTAAAAACGTTGTAATTTGATCTCTTGGATTAATATTGGGATTGAATTTATCTTTCATTTCTTTTCCCAATGATTCTGACATTTTTTTCTCCTTTTTAACATATGTAGGATATAAAAGTGATTTTCTATACTCTTTCATTTTCGAAAGCTTTTCAAGATATCTGTCAAGTTCTTTCACTGAGTTAACAGTAGACTTTACTTCTCCTACAGCAACAACCGTTTCAATTGGAAAAAATTTCTGCAAGCCTGAGGATTTTATAAGAGGGGTATTACTTTTATCATAAATTATTATATCACATTGACTACTAACTTCATTATTTGGAGTAATTATAAATCCTGAATCAATTCCGTAAGTTTTCGGCACAAAAAAGGATAGAAATTCTTTACAAGATTCTTCTCTATAGCTACCAAATTCAGATGAGTGAAATAACTTATTATTTTTATTTTCGTCTCTAAATATTCTATCACTTATATTAAAGGAATGTTTGAGTTCATTAATTTTCTCTTCTAATAATTCTATAAATATCCAATTAGCCATACTTAAATTTCAAGTTACTCAATGTTCAAATATAAGATTTGTGTAACAACCATTAACTCAATAAAAATAATAGGAGAAAATTTGATCTAAAAAAGTTATAAAAGGTAACTCCCTACATCAAATCACTCAACTTCATAAACAAATCATCTTCAAAGTAGAGTTGTTTATTGACGATGCCTAAGGCTTTTACTTTAATCGTTCCTTTGTATTCAATTTTAATCGTTTGGCCACGAATAAGAATGCCACTATTGGTAAAGAGATTATTGAGATTGGCTTTTACTTTTCCATCTAACTGAAGAGGTATATCTGTGGCTTGGCGCTTTCTCAATACTTTTATATAAGAATCATATACCGTTCCAACATGCTGACCCTCAATGTAAACATCTACTTGTATAGACTTAATTTTAGCGCCTAAACGGAGATGATTAAACAAAACTAATCTGCCCGTTAATTCTATCTTGTTTAGATTAAACTTTTGAATCTTAACATCCTTAATTTTAACATATTCAATTTTAGTTTGAGCTTGAATACGATTAGGAAATCCAATAAGAAATAGAAATGAAACAATTAGAATAGTGGAGATTTTTAATTTATTCAGATACATCAGTTGTTTTATTTTTCTTTTGTTCCTTCTTTAGTTTTCTAATCTCCTTTTTACTTTGCTTATCTAATTTTTTGTCTTTCACCAATAATTTCTGTTGAGCATAAACCTTAACGTCTACTATTTCTTTACGATCATTTTCAAATTCTACTTTTCCTTTCATTTCAAAAAGTACTGTCATGTCTATTGGATCAACACCAACTAAATCATTTTGATCTAAAGTCACTTTAAAAGGAATGGCCAACTCAGTTCCCTTAGTTAAAGACATTGGTTTTCTATACAGAAAAGTAGCAACGTCAGCTTTATCAATCATTACATCCGTAATCACCTTAATAGCTTTGAAATTTTCTTTTGTATTATTCACAAATACGATATCACCGGAGAGATCGAATTTATTCTTAGATATGTCATCCATTTTTAAATTGACAACTGCTTTAAAATCAGGGTATTCAACCTTTTTCTTTTTACAAGAATTGGTGAGATAAAGAGTTGAGATGGCTAGAGCAATCATGCCTAGCAATAGCATTTTTCTATGTTTTAAGTACATGGTGTAGTTAACGTATAATGGGCGGTCAATATTTGTTTTTGTTATGAATTCATAGATTGATAACGCATCAATAAGTTGTCAAAATTACAATAAATGAATGATGCTTGTATCTAATGATTTTGGAATTATAATTTATTAGCAGATGCGACTTTCAAATCGCCATCTACCAATTCATATATCTAAAACTCCCAATCTGGAAACCGGAAAAGTAAAATATACCAATTAACAATAGGAGATAGATCATCAACGTGATGATCCACGCTGCGGTGCTTCCTAATTTATCATTTAACCAGCTATACATAACTTCTAAATTAAAAATATTTTCTTGTACGTGGCCAATACGGCCGACCAATCAGGTTGATTGATTAATACAAAGCTTAACGCTACAAAATGAAAGGTAAATAGGATGCCCAAAATATCTCCAAATTTGCCTAAGGAGAAATTGATTCTTTTCTTAAACACTTTGTCCCATCTGTGCCAAATGGCGATTCCAATTCCGTGATAAAACGCCCAAACTAGATAATGACTAGAGATTGCATGCCATAAGCCCAATACTAGCATTGACGCAATAATGGCATAAGCTGGTTTTCTAGACCAAGCGGCAATAGGCGTAAATACATAGTCTTTACACCATTGTGATAAGGAGATGTGCCATCGCTGCCAAAAATCGTTGATATTAGTTGCCAAGAATGGGAAATTGAAGTTTTCTATTACTTTAAAGCCCATTAACAAGGCTAAGCCAATCGCAATATCTGAAAAGCCGGCAAACATAAAGTAAGTATGAGCGAAATATCGTATAAGCTCTAAATAGGAGGCTAACCAAACATCTCCCATTGTTTCAATTCTGGGAACGGCAATGTATTCCATCAAGAAATTACCGAGTATAACGACCTTTACATAGCCGAACAAAATTCTTTCTAATCCTTTTGAAAAAGTATTACTGTCCCAACGTCTACGTCTTAAGTCTCGTTTAAATTCATCAAATCGGTTGATAGGACCTAATAGGAGCGTTGGTATAAAAAACAAATAGGCCATAAAATCTTTTAGATCGTGTTTAGGAAGTTTGCCTTTGTAGTATTCAATGACATAGTGAATTTGTCTAAAAGAGTAATATGAATAACCCAAAGGAATCAATCGTTCTAGCTTCCAACCCAATGCCGGTGCGAGATTGGATTTATAGAAAAAGAAAATGATAGCTAAATGCGTAATAGCAACGATAGCTGCAGTTGATTTCTTTTTGATTATTCTAACTAAATAAAAACTTACCACACCAGTATACGCTAGCAAAACAGCAGAAAAAGGATCAAATTTTAATAAGAAAAGTAAAGTGATGGCTTGAATACAATACATCCGCCATTTCTCTGGCGTTAGCCAAGAAAGTGCGACTGCAACAGCACTAAATAGCAAAAGAAAGTTTTGTATCTGCATTAGCGCTTTATTTCATTTTCAATTTGATTTATCAACCAATCCATATACATCTTTTGTCCATCATCATTCAAGTGAATGACATCAAAAAAGTATGCTTTGTTCATCAATTGATTAAATTCCCAATAATCAATATCCATCGACTGAAAATTATTTTTATAAGCTTCTAGTTGCTGCTTATCTCGTTCATCTAAAGCTGATTCAATCAGTGCCGGTCGTGGTATATCTATGATGATTATCTTAGCATCCTTTGCTTCATTTTTTAACTGTGTTAAAAAAGTCGTAATCTCTTGAATGTCTCTCAATTGTCGATTAACCAATGCTTTTTCTACTTCTTCCTGTTCAGATGCTGCATTTAATTGAGTGCCATAAAAAGGTTTGGGATAATCATCCATAGCAAATCTTTCCTTCGCCTCTAAAAATTGCTTTATCATTCTTATGGTTTGCCTTGGCCTTCCTTCTTCTAATCTATTCTCTGAGCGAGATTTATATTGTAAAACAGCACTTTCTACCAGTATCAGATCAGCATTCGTATTACCTATTGCTTTTAGAATCTGTTTATTTCTAATGGTACTGGCTAAGGTCAAATTTAAAAAACCTGTTCTTTCAAGACAATAATTGCTAGAATCCGGAATCCATTTCGGAGCATCAAAACGGTTGGCAATACCGGTGCGGAACATAGAAGAACCAAAAGCAAAGATCTTTACATTTTCTTCCTCGCAAGTAGAAGCATTAGTGATTCCGTTTATTTCTTTTGAAATAACAGTTGCCCTAATACTTTCGCCAAAAAGGAAGAAAGCACCAGCCAAGATGAACATTAAGCCAACCAAAGTGATCCAAACGCTTAGTGGTGTACTTTCTGTGTTATTTTTTGTCAAGAATTATATTTTGAGCATCTGATAATGTCTGTAAATTCATTACTTCTTGCGTACTTAATTTCACATTAAAGTGTTCTTCTAAATTCACTATTAAATTCAGATGAGCCAATGAATCCCAACCTTCTACGGTTAAACTACTATCTGATAATTTTAAAGTTTGTTTGTCTAGTTTAAAGGTATCCGCCGCAATAGCTAGGATTTCATCACTAATATCAACTCCATTATTAGTGGCATGGCTTACTTTACTATTAGAAAGTAATTGCTTTAGATCTTCCATCTTTACCTTACCAGAGATACCCTTTGGCAATTCGGAAAGGAATACGAGTTTGGAAGGTACACAATGCGGTTCCAATTTAGTTCTACAGTATTCCGTTAATTCTTTTTCATCTGTTTGTTGATCTGGAGATTTAATGATAGCAGTCACTACTTCTTCGCCCCAGATATCATGAGGTAAGCCAACTGTGGCTGCTTCCATTACCTTTGGATGTCCTACCAATACTTCATTCACTTCTTCCGGTTGAACATTAAATCCGCCTCTAATAATTATATTTTTCTTTCTTCCGGTGATGTATACAAAACCATCTTCATCTTCTTTCGCTAAATCACCACTTCTAAACCAACCATCTAAAAAAGCATTGTTGTTTTCTTCAGAATTATTTAGATAGCCGGGCATTACATTATCACCTTTTATTAATAATTCACCAGAATCTCCCTTTACAACATCTTGATTATTGAGATCTACAATTCGAATTTCACAATCAGTAGGTTTACCAACAGTTCCGATTTTTCTATTTTGCTTGGTTAAGCCACTAAACAAACCACCGGAAACCGTTTCAGTTAACCCGTAAACATTGACGATCTTTACATGGAATTTCTTTTCAAAATTTTCCCATAAAATAGCCGGTAAAGGTGCTGTTGAGCACATGATACATTTCATGTTCCCATTTTGAAAGCTATCCTCGTAACCTTCACTGTATTTGTCAATTAGCGCCAACATAGTAGGCACAGCTACAATATGCGAAATCTGTTCTTTATAGATGTAATCTAAAATTTCACCAATATTCGGAACAGCAAAATCCATTGGTCTATTCAATGTAAGGTGATTACAGAATGCCAAAATGGGACCTTGAAACAAACCATCAGTATGATAAAGATTTAAAAAGTTTAACAAACTTGATTGCTCATTGATTTCATAAACTTTATTCATGGAATCTACGTGCGAAGTAAACATCTTATAAGTAATGGGTACTGCTTTTGGATGCGATGTGGTACCAGATGTAAACAGCACATAAGCAATATCGTTTAGTTCGAAATTTAAAGATGGTTGAGACAAAGTTTCATTGGCGAGACTCGCAGGAAAACTATCGTTTTTATCTTCTGTGTTATTTTTCCTACCTAATAGTTTCCCAAACAACTTACCCTTTTTCTTAGGTTTTTCTTCTTCAATTTTTAGATGTGGTGTCGCTGTTAAATTCCAATCGTCAACCAAATGGCTATCCACTAGATAAAAATTTGGTTTTGTTAAGTTGAAGATATATTGAGCCCGTTCGGTCTTAACATCGGGATCAAGCATAATGGCAGTAATTCCATTAAGTGTCAGTCCAAAAAAGGTATAACAAACGGCGTAGTTGTTTTTTGTAGACAACAATACTTTATCTCCTTTTTTTAAATTGGATTGTTGAAGAATAGAGGTGAACTGCTGAATTTTAGTGGATAAGTCGCCATAGCTATGGCTTTCCGTATTCGTTTTTAAAAATGTTTTCTTAGCTATTGACTTATCGGATAGTGATTGATAAGCTTGTTTAAAATCTATATTACTCATAAATGATTGGCTATTAAATTACTTCTATTTACTTTTCCATTAGTGTTATAAGGCAGCTCAGATAGAATTTTAATGATCTTTGGTGCTTTCCCTTTTCCTAAAATAGTTTCTATATCTGTTGCTATTTTCTTTTTGAATTCTTCTTTATTAATGTCTGAATCTAGTACAATGAATGCAACAATATGCTCCATGTCATTTTCTATTTGGGCACAAACATGAGCATCTTTTACATATTCATTTTGTTGAATAAAAGATTCAATTTCAGAAGGATAAATTAAATCACCTCTTGTGTTTTTTATGATATCCCTTTTTCGTCCTTTAAGATTAACCCATCCGTTTTCGTCAATGGTGGCAGTGTCTCCGGTGTACAACCAATTGTTTTTAACCATTTGCTTATAGGCATCCGAATTATTATAGTAAGCTTTAAATACGTTTTCGGTTAACACTCTTAAGTTGCCTTCTTCACCTGCAGGAATTACTTCTCCTTCATCATCCACTACTTGAATAATAGCGCCTTTTGCTTTTCCAATAGAACTTTTGGAATAGTTGTCATCATCTCTACCAACAGCGATACAAATGCCACACGTTTCTGTTAAACCGTAATAATTTAGGATAGGCACTTTCATCACTTCTTCAAAATCATTGATCAATTCTTCGGATAAATTACTTCCGGTGCACATAATATATTTTACTGTGCTCAAAGAAGCTCTTATTCTTCTGCCCATCATTAGCCATTGTCGCAGTAAAGTAGGAGTAGTGGAAATGATGGTAATTTGTTGTTTATTAATGAGCTCTGAGATGGCAACGGCATGAGCTCGTTGTTCAGGATTAGGAATTGTGATACTCGCGCCAACATGTAAAGGGGCAATGACACAATTTCTTAAGCCACTCATGCTATCTAAATCAGCAGTTGCTAAGTATTTATCATTGGCCATCCAATGGAAATTTTCAGTAATCAATCTACCACTTCTAAATAATGAACCATGCGTATGAATTACTCCTTTTGGCTGTCCTGTACTGCCCGAAGTAAAAAGTATTACGGCATCATCATTCTGTCGAATATCTTGTTTTATAAAATCTTCAGAAATGTTTTCAGGATCTAACCATTCGCTAAAAAAGGGAAGTTCAGAATCAGCTTCAAAGGAATCCAAAAGGATGTTTTTCGTTTGATGAAGATCTATTGATATAGGATTATCTGTAAAAAGTATTTTAATGTGATAAGTCTCCAATATTGATGCTAACTGATTAGTTGGCATTAGGTAACTTATTGGGATGTAGATTAAGCCAACTTGCATGGCAGCCCAAAACAACATCGTAGATTCAGGAGAAATAGGAGCATATACCGCAATTGTATCTCCTTTTTTTAGTCCATTTTCAATAAATCGTTGACTAATTAAATCGACCAATTCTGCTAATTCTTCATAAGTCAACTCACTTTCATCAAATTCAGAGATTAAAAGATTGTTCGCTCCAAATCTTTGTACCGCATCTTGCCATAAATGACTTAAAGTTTGATGGTTTTTAGGTGCTAAATAATCCTGTGTACTGTGAAAATGTTGTAATCTGAAACCTGTTTCATCTAAAGGAAGAATCTCAATGATGTCTTTATCTTGAAAATTTAAAGCTATTTCGATTACCTTTTCAATGGGTTCATTCATTATTTCAGAAATGTCCTTAATTGTATGCGCTTTTGATCCAAAATACAGCAATCGAACTTCTACCTCATTGAGTTGGTAACCATGGTTCTTGCTAAGCATTCTATCGTAAACAGGATGCCTATCAATGATATGTCCAACAGAACCTTCAAAATGATCTCTATCTAATTCAATAAGCGCTTGAGTGAAATTTATTTTTAAAAATGGATTGGACAAAATTCTAGCATTTGGAATTTCATCTTTTTTTAGTTTGAACGGTTCTAGTTTTATGTGGTGATTTTCGGGAAGAATAGCTTGACAACCGTTGTAATCTTCTGTAGATGGCGTGCTCACCATTTCCTTTGTTTCTTTTAATTGAAAGAGATCAGGTTCGGAAAATACATATCCTTTCTTATGATATTGCGGAAGCATGTTATCAAATATGGTTTGATAAACTTCACCATGCAATTGTAAGCCTCCTCTTTCAAAAAACGGGTTTGGATCGTTATTGGCCATATGAACATGCGGAAACATATTGGCACCTTTGGGTTTTATAATTCGCAATAACTCCGGAAGATAAGTTTCTTGAGGAAACCAATGCATGGTATCCATAGCATAAGTTAATCCAATGGAATGATCTTTAAATGGAAGCGGACCATTTAAATCGGCAAAAATAACAGAGACATTATTTGGCATTTTTTCTTGTGCAAACCAAAAATTATATCCTTTATAGCCCAATACATCTTTATTTTTATCCCAAATGGAGATTATCTTTTGATCTGGGAAGATAGCTGCTAAAAATGAAGTGCTCCAACCGGTTCTATTCCAGATATCCAAAATAACATCATCAGGTTCTAGTAATTCTTTTAAACCATTGATAAAAGGATAAAATGCTTTCGAAGCTTCATTAAAAGGCTGAAATGCCGCGTAAGCATCGTTATATGATCTGCGACCTTTTTGCTTAACAAACTCACTATATTCAAAAGAGTTGGCACCACTTGCTTGGGCTAGTTTTGTTATTTTTTCAATGCAATCGTCATCAGAAATGTAAATACCTCTTTCATTAAAAAAAATGATATTATTTATAACCGGAACGAATGTATTAGAAACGCTACAATAAAGTATGGATATATGCTGGTTTTCAATTGGCTTTATCTCATATTTGGCTTTTGAGATAGGGCAGCAGTATATAGATTGAACTAATTCTTTCATATATAGGTCGCAATATATGTATTATTTCAGTTAAGTGTTAAAAAAAATCTATTCTTTGATTTTACAAATTTAGCTTTAGTATTAGAAATTAAACAGACAAAAGAAGTTGATTATCTGAATAGAAAGATCTATTAAATGAGTTAAGTGTCTGTAAATGAATAAAATGTGAATTTATATATCGATTATAATATAAATATCGGCATTAATTGAACAGGCTTTTGTTCTGTTTAAAACAACAACTGAATCGGTTGTTCTAATCCTTCACAAATCCAACGCATAAATCTAGCAGCATCTGCTCCATCAATTACTCTGTGATCGTAGGAGAGCGATAAAGGCGCTATTAATCTCGGTTTAAACTCATTGGTATCTTTATCCCAAACAGGTTGAATAGAGGCCCTAGAAACGCCTAGTATACATGAATTATTGGGAAACACAACAGGAGTGAAGCCAATGCCTCCAATGCCGCCTAAATTTGAAATGACAAAGGTTTGTCCTTGCATTTGATCCGGATGTAATTTCCTATTTCTAGCTTTTTCTGCTAAGTCTCCTAATTCGTCAGACATTTCTGCAATACCTTTTTGATTGACATTTTGAATGACTGGCATTAAAAGACCATCCTTTGTGTCGGCTGCAACGCCAATGTGATAATATTCTTTATAAATCAATTCATTGCTGTTGGCATCTAAACTCGCATTAAACTTTGGAAATTTCTTGAGAGCAATTCCCATCATTTTTAATAAAATGGATGTAATAGTGATGCCTGATTTGTTTTTAGCATTGTATTTTTTTCTAAACGCTTCTAAGTCGGTGATATCGGCATTGTCGAAATGAGTAACATGTGGCATGGTTTGCCACGAGAAACTAGTGTTCTTTGCCGTGATTTTATTGATAGATGATAATTTTTCTCTTCTTACATTCCCCCATTGACTGAAATCAGGTATTGGTATTTGAGCTACTAATGATGGCGCATTTTCTGTAGAGCTAGTTTTAGCAAATTCTTTTACATCATCTACTGTAATTCGTCCACCATCAGATGTTTTTACTAAAGCTTGCAAATTAACGCCCATTTCTCTTGCTACTTTTCTTGCTAGGGGCGAAACGGGAACATTTTTATCAGTGGTGTCGCCAGAATCTTCTGCAACAGTTTCTTTTGGTTGTTCTTCCTTTTTAGTCTCTTGTTTTTGATCTTCTTCATCAGAATCTTGCTGCTGCTCTATTTCCTCTTCTTTAGGAGCTACTTCTTCCGCTTTTTTCTCTTTAGGAACATCTGATTGTTCTTTTTTAGCTTCTTCTTCATCTGTTTCCAATATAACAATGGTAGCGCCTATCTTAACATCATCACCTTCTTTTACAAGAATTTCTTTGATTACACCTTCAAACTCTGTCGGAACTTCTAAGGAAGCTTTTTCACTCTCTACGGTGATTAGAGAATCTTCTGCTTCAACTTTATCACCTACTTCCACCAATATTTCGGTTACCGTAACTACGTTTATATTATCTGATATTTTTGGTAATACTATTCTCTTCTCCATAATAAATTAATTAAAGTTGGCAGGATTTGGTTTATCAGATTCAAATTTATATAAGCTATTCAATTTTTCTATAGCACTTTTATCTAATTTTTCTTTTTGCACTAAATGGTTAACTGTTGCTCTAACTATATATTTGGCAGCTAACTCAAAATGATCTCTTAAATGTGGTACAGCATCACTTAATCCAAAGCCATCAGCACCCATTGCTATGAAATCTCCTTCGACCCATGGTGCAATTGTCATTGGAACGGCTTTAATATAATCAGAAGTGGCAATGGTAAGGACAGCATCGTCTCCTAATACTTCATTTAGATAGTTCTTATTGATTTTATTATTCTGAAGTCTATCTCTTTCTACATCTCTGGCATCTTCATAAAGGCATTTGAAACTGGTTACGCTGAAAATATCTACTGGAATTTCAAATTCTTTTTCAAGTGTTGCAGCTGCCTCCAAAACTTCATACATAATGGCGCCACTGGCTAATAAGTTCACCTTCTTATTTTTATTTGAACTTAGCTCAGAGGTTTGAAATTTATACATGCCTTTTAAAATGCCTTCTTCAACACCTTTTGGCATCGATGGCATTACGTAAGATTGATTCAGCATAGTAATATAGTAGATCAAGTCTTCACCATCAGCATACATTCTTTTAATGCCATCTTGAATGATGATGGCTAACTCATAGGCAAACGCCGGATCGTAAGCCATTACGCTTGGAAATGCTAAAACATTTAAGTGACTGTAGCCGTCCAAATGTTGTAATCCTTCACCTGATAATGTTGTTTTTCCTGCAATGCCTCCAATCATAAAACCTTTGGCTCTAGCATCGGCAGCAGCCCAAACTAAATCGCCCACACGTTGAAAACCAAACATGGAATAAAAGACAAAAAACGGAATAGTATAATGAGGATTAAGGGTGTGATTGTTTCCAGCAGCGATAAATGTGCCCATGCAACCCGCTTCAGTGATGCCTTCTTCCAAAATAACGCCTTTCCGAGATTCCTTATAGAAAAGCATATTGCCTTTATCTATCGGTTCATACTTTTGACCGTGAGACGCATAAATACCCACTTGACCAAATAAAACATCCATTCCAAAAGTTCTCGATTCATCTGGAATGATTGGAATCACTTTGTCTTTGATATTTTTATCGCGAAGCATTTTAGATAATAGCTGAACAAAAGCTAGAGTAGTGGTAACTTCTCTTCCATTTGAGCCTTCGTTAAATATTTCAAAAATATCTTGTTTAGGCATTTTAAAATCAGGCGCCAAGTTTTTTCTGGAAGGAACAAAACCATTTAATTTGCTGCGTTGATCCATTAAATATTGATAAGCATCGCCTTTTTTATCTAATTGATAAAAAGGTATTTTACTTACCTCTGCATCAGTTATTGGAATTTGAAATTTATCTCTGTAATATTTAAGTTGATCTTCATTTAACTTCTTCTGTTGATGGGCTTCGTTACTAGCTTCACCGGCGCTTCCCATTCCATACCCTTTAATGGTTTGCGCTAAAATAACGGTTGGTTCCCCTTTAGAATTGACGGCTTGATGATAGGCATTGAATACTTTCATTCTATCATGTCCTCCCCATGTAAGTCCAGACATGGTGTCATCAGAGAAATTATTTAGAAATGCATCAAGCTCTTCATTGCCTGCCGCTAAGATTTTTTTGAAATCTTTAGTGTTTGCAACAGCTAATCTTTGAATGGTACCATCAACGGCATTGTTTAATCTATTTTTTAACAGATCATCTTTATCTGCCTCAAAAATTGGATCCCAATCTCTTCCCCAAACGACTTTAATGACGTTCCATCCAGCGCCTTTAAATATCCCTTCCAATTCATCAATGATTTTTCCATTACCACGCACGGGACCATCCAATCGTTGAAGATTGCAATTCACAACAAATATTAGATTATCGAGGTGTTCTCTTGATGCCAAGGTAATAGCCCCTAGAGATTCTGGTTCGTCCATTTCACCATCGCCCATGTAAGCCCAAACCTTTTGATCGTTCTTTTCTTTTAGACCTCTATTCTCTAAATATTTAAGAAATCTGGCTTCATATATAGCTTGCAAAGAAGTAAATCCCATTGAAACGGTTGGGAACTGCCAATAATCTGGCATTAAACGAGCGTGAGGATAGGAGGAAAGCGCATCTTTGAAAGAAGCTTCTCTTCTAAAATGATTGAGGTTGGATTCATTCAATCTACCTTCTAAAAAAGATCTGGCATAAATACCTGGTGATGCATGTCCTTGGAAATAGATAAGATCTGGAGCATTTTGATCATATCCTCTGAAAAAATGGTTGAAACCAACTTCAAAAAGTGTGGCAATAGAAGCGTAAGTTGAAATATGTCCGCCTAAACCAGAAATGTTTTTATTGGCTTTTACCACTGTAGCCATGGCGTTCCAACGAATAGCATTCTCTATTTCCTGTTCAAGTTTTTCATTTCCTGGATAAGCGACTTCATCTTTTACTTTTATGGTATTGACATAAGCAGTAATAATTTCTTCATAAGTAGAAGTTACATTGTAAGATTCTGCTGTTTGGTGCAATATTTTTAAGATCTCATTGACTCTTTCAGGACTTTCATTCTCTAATAAATATTGTAATGAAGCAATCCATTCCTTGTTTTCTATCTGTTTTATTGAGTTACTGTTGGCCATAGGATCTAATTATTGTTTCGTAGTATACTAACGGTTAGTAAGTTAATAGTTGTTTTGCTAACATTCAAGAGATATTAGCAAAATCACTGTAAATCATTAGGTTAAACCAAATATATTAAAATTTAGTTTGCTTAATAATTAATTAAGATGCAAAAGCATGTCTAAAAATAGAAACTATTTGTACATTCGCACCGGAGATGTGGCAGAGCGGTTGAATGCACCGGTCTTGAAAACCGACGTACCGTGAGGTACCGGGGGTTCGAATCCCTCCATCTCCGCTCTAGTTCACCATAGCTTTAGCGAAGGTGAACTTTTTTTTTGCCCATGCTTAACTACAAAATAGACTAAAATAGCCTTTCTTTTATTACGTTATAAATGATTTTATCCCACTTTTAAATCGTCAGGAATTTCTTCGATATGTTTGTTAACAGCGATGCTGTTGTTGAGTTCAAAGCCGAATAGAAGCACGAAAGCGTTGGCGTAGATCCAAATCATGATAAATATCATTACGCTTAAAGAGCCGTAGATGCTATTCAATTTAGGGAACATAAAATTGACATAGTAGGAGAATATATAGGAGAATCCTAAAATTAAAAGTGTGGCAAACGTTGCCCCTACAGAAAAATAGCGGTATTTTTTTTCAACAGCAGGTCCAAAGTAATAGATTAAGGCGATGGTATTGAAAAAGGTGAAAAGCGTTAACGAAATTCTAATAAAATAGAGTAGTGTGCCACTTTTTGTTTTCCATCCTATTGTACTGAGCAATGTGTTTAATTGTTCGTGACTTAAAATGATGAGCGTGATTAAAACTAAAATTTGAAATATAATTAGCGTATTGATCTTGGCGGCAGCTGTAAATTTTTGTAGCCAATTTCGCTTCATAAAGGTAGGATTTGCCTTATCAAAAGCTCGCATCATATTCATTACACCATTGATACTAAAGTAACCACCTAAAACAAAAGTTACAGATAATAATCCTCCTCGTCTGTTATTAATGATATCGTGAATAGTTGAATCTAATGTGGCATAGGTGCCGGCCGGCATAATGGCTTGTATATAGTTTAACAGTGTCTCATCAAATCCTTCAATAGGAATATATGCTATCAACGTAAAAATGAAAATGCTGGTTGGAAACAATGCTAAAATAAAATTGAAAGAAATAGCTGCAGCTCTTACTGATAAAGCGTCATTTTGAATTTCATCACGAAACATTGAAATGACATTATACAGAGGAACACCTTCAAAACCTGGTAAAGTGGCTTTTTTCAAACGCATCCAAGCCCATCTGAAAATGGGTTTTATATTAATGAGTCTGTGTAAGAATTTATTCATTACCTGATTTAAAGTAAGGTTGCAATAGCTTTTTTAGTTCACTTGGAATAGAACATACCTTTGTTTTGGACTTATTGATAAACAATAAATTTACTGTTCCGATACAACAAGTATCATTTTGTTCATTTAGAATTTCGGTTTCAAAAGTTACTTTTCTTCCGGGCAGTTTCCGAAGTGTTGTAATAATTGTAATCACTTCATCATATGTGGCCGGTTTTAAAAATTTCGACTGCATTTCAACTACAAAAAGCCCAATGCCTCCATCTTCCATATCTTTATAACTCCAACCCATGGCGCGCATGGCTTCCAACCTTCCTAACTCGAAATACTTTGCATAATGGCCATGATGAACGACATTTAATCGATCAACTTCCGGATAAGGTACTCTATATTGGTACTCATGTACAAACATTAGTAAATATTACTTTCATTTAATGCCTTTTGATACTGCTTGGCATTTTTATTATGATCTCTAAGTGATTTTGCAAAAATATGATAGCCTGAAAAATCTGAATTAGCACAGAAATACATGTATTCATGGTTTTCAGCATTTATAATTGATTCAATGGTTGTTTTTTGAGGTAAACCAATAGGACCAGGCGGTAAGCCAGTGTTTTTATAAGTATTGTAAGGAGAGTCAACCTCAAGATGCTTATTTAGAATTCTCTTGATTTCAGAATTGTTCAAAGCAAATTTAACTGTTGGGTCTGCTTGTAATGGCCAATTGTCTCTTAATCTATTGATATAAACACCGGCGATTCTTGGATATTCATCTTTTTTAGTGGATTCTTTTTCAATGATGGATCCTAGAATAATACAATCAATTGGTTTCAATCCTTTGGCAGCAGCTTTTTGAGTGCGCTCCGGTGTCCAATATTTTTTGAATTCACTTAACATTCTATCAAAAAAGGCTTTGCCATCTGTATCCCAATGAAACAAATAGGTATCTGCCATAACAATTGCCCAACTGTTATCTACTGTAAGATTTTGAGATGTAAGAAATTGCTTGTCGTTAAAAATGAAATCGAGTTCAACTGTGTCTGCTTCAATCGTTTTACTAACTACTTCAAACAGCTCTTCTTTACTATCAATATTGGTAATTGGTAGTTTAACAGATACTTCGTCGTAGCCATTTCTTAGCTGCTTGATTAATTCTCTATTAGACAACGAATTAGAAATAATGTATTTGCCCGGTTCAACAGTGTTCGGATAATTCATTCTAGAAGCCACCCAATCAAATGATTTGATATTTTTCACGATATTTTGATCAACAAATGATTGTTCTACGTCAGCATATGAGGAACCGGTAGAAATGTAAAATTCGTGAAAACCGTCCTCATGATTATGTATATTATCGGTAAATATCATAATAGATAAGCCTGCCGTTACTAAGGCAACAATAAAAAAAACTACGATCAAAAATAAAAATCCTCTATTCATAAAATTGCCTTTTAAATTGTAGGCGAAACGGCTAAATTATTAATTAGCTTCATAATCCTATTCGCTAATTATAAACAATAATGTTTTATTGATTAATTGAAACAGCTTCTATGCCACTGATTTTTCTTCTCCAATATTTCTAAAATCGGTAGAAACTAAAGTAGATATACCTGTTTTATGCATCGTTACACCATGAACAACATCGGCTGCAGCACCTGTTTCTTCTTGATGCGAAACCACTATAAATTGTGAATCTTTCGAGAAATCTCTAATTACTTTATTGAATTTATCAATATTGGCTAAATCTAATGGCGCATCCACTTCATCTAAAATACAGAATGGTGCTGGTTTATATAAATACAAGCCAAACAATAGCGATAAGGCGGTTAAAGATTTTTCACCTCCTGATAATTGATTAATACTTTGTGGCCTTTTGCCTTTTGGTTTCGCTATAATATCAACATTTGATTCTAATGGATCATCCGGATTAATTAAAATTAGGTCACAATTATCGTGCTCATTAAACATACTTCTAAATACATTTTTGAAGTTTTCTCTAATGGCGACAAAGGCATCCATAAAATGCTCTTTTGCAGTAATTTCTATTTCTTGAATGGTGGCTAGCAAACTTTCTTTAGCCTCTTCTAAATCTGTTTTTTGTTCAGTAATGAAGTCAAAACGTGTTTTCATTTCATCATAGGCGGTTTCAGCCATTGGATTTACTTCGCCGAAATTCTCAATTCTATTGGAGGCTCTATTGAGTTTTAATTCTATTTCACCTCTTTCTAATTCAGGCACTTCCAATGTATCCAACATTTCTTCCACATCAATTTTAAACTCCAATGAAAGTCGTTGTTTTAAACTTTGAAGATCAAATTTTAAATTGTTTTGTTTCTCTTTGCATTGTGTAATGTTCCAATCAATTTCTTCTTTTGATTTAGATAACTTTCTTAAGGCTTCTTCTTCATTTTGAACATTTTCCTTTAACTCATAGTAGTTGCTTTCTTCTCCGGAAAGTTCTTCTTTTCTTTTATCTCTTTCCTTATATAGCTGAATTAATTGATCATTCATGCCGATAGCAACTTCTTTAATCCGTTCTATCTCTTTTAAAGAATTGGTAGATTCTTCTTGGTTCTTTTTTAAATCTTGAATGATTATTTGCAGTCTACTTTCCTTAAAATTTCGACTTTGCTTATAGGATTGAACTGCATTTTCGTTTTGGATGAAATTAATGTTTATCTCATTGAATTTATCTTGCATTTCCGAAAACTCTAAGGAAGCTATTTTAAAGTCGTTTTCTAGTGAATCTAATTTTAAACGATAAATATTAGTGGCTTTATTAGCCTTATCCAAGGTGTCGACAGTAATTTTCATTTCTGCTTCCACCTTTTTAATATTGGCTTCTACTTCTTCGTGTCGTTTACTATGCTGATTAACAAACTCTTGAAAGTTTTCAATTCTTGATTGATAAGAAATTTTCTCTCGTTCAAGTTTTTGTAGTTCCCCTTGCTCTCTATCAATAGTTCGTCTCAGAGAGTTGTTTTTTAAATGAATCAGCTGTTCTTTATTAGCCTTGTATTCAGCATCTTCTTTTTTTACTTTTTCTTGAAGCTTTGCAATATCTTTTTCAAGTTTCTCTAAGTTTTTGAGTCTTCCTAGACGTTTTCCTTCAAACAAACCAACTGTTCCACCGGATATCTCAAGCGAGGATTTAATCCATTGTCCGTCAGCGTTAACGTAGCACAAGGCTTTATCTGCCGAAGGTTCCTTCATTTCTTTGTCCTCAACGATGATCACATCTTTTAAAAGGAAATGCAATAATGCTTCATGCTTTTTGTCTCCTTCAATAATTTTTAACGCCGATATTTGTCCTTTGGCAAGCTTGTAATTTGTAGCATCACTCTTAACAGACTTAAAGTGTTCTAACACAAAAAAGTGAGCTCTTCCTTTAGATTTATCCATTAATAACTGAATGGCTTTGTCCGCTTCTGATTCTGTTTCAACCACAAAATGATTCAGATACGGTTTTAAAACGACTTCAATGGCTACTCTATACTTCTCGTCGCAATACAATAGGTCAGAAAGGAGAGGAGTTTTAGTTAACCAATCTGCATTTTTCTTTAAATATTTTATGGATTCAGGAAAACCTTCCAAACTGTCAATCATATTTTTTGTCAGCCTGAATTCATTATTCTTAGCATCTAATTCTCTTTTATGATCGATGGAAGCATTTCTTTTTTCTTCAATCAATAGCTCTAATTTTTCAATGCTTTCGCTATTGGCGACTTCCTTTTCCTTCAGACTACTAATAAGTGCTTGTTGTTTCTCAATTTCCTTTTGAACTTTTTCCATCGAAGCATTTAACTTGGTTAAAGCTTCTGTTCGTTCCTCTTTTTCAAAAAGACTTCTTTGGATATTGCTTTTTAAGTTTTCTAATTTAGATTCAAGAATGGCCAATTGCTTTTCAGCTTCGCTTTGTTGGTTTCTAACGGTGATAAACTCATTTCTTTGTTTATCTAAATTCTCTTTAATCTCTAAACTTTTAGCTCGCCTAATTTCTAGTGCTGCTTTGGCTTCTGTAACAGTTGACTTAATGTTGGTAAGTGCTTTTTCTTCCACCTCAATTTTTTGAACTAAATCTTTGAGTTCTACTTTTAAGGTTTTTTCTTCTTCACTTTGGTTGAAAATAGAATTTTTTAAAGTATTGATTCTGTCGTTTAGAAATTCTAACTTTTGCTCTGCAACCTTCTTATCACTCTCTTTTTCTTGAATAGAATTGATGAAATCGTTTAATTTTTTCTGTTGAGAAGAAAGCGATTTTTCTCTATCAATAATCTTTGTTTTTTCCTTTTGAAGGGATGCCTCTTTTAACTTAAGCGTAGATTCAAATTGAAGTTTTTGATCATTGAATTCGTTGAGTTGCTTTTCATTTTTCTCATATTGATCATTGATGGATAGCATATCGTATTTTGCTAAATCAATACTCAACTCTTTATATTCTTCTTTTATTTTTTTATATCGATTTGCCTTTCGAGCTTGTGATTCCAGGGCTTTTAAGTTGCCATCAATTTCAAATAAAAGGTCTTGCACACGATCTAAATCGGCTTCCGTTCCATTTAATTTTAGAAGTGTTTCTCTTTTTCTAGTTTTATATTTCGAAATACCAGCGGCTTGTTCAATTAAGGATCTTCTGCTGTTGTCAACGTCATTTAAGACATCATCAATCATCTTTAATTCCATGATAGCGTAGGTACTAGAGCCAATACCGGTATCTAAGAAAAGGTTTTTAATATCCTTCAGTCGGCAACTTACTCCATTGATTTGGTAATCGCTTTCTCCTGTTCGGTAAATGGTTCTCGAGATGGTGACATTGGTAAATTCTGTTGGAATAACATTTTTAGTATTGTCGAACGTTAACGATACTTGTGCCATATTACTGGCTTTTCGATCTTTTGTGCCATTAAAAATGATATTGTCCATCTTTTCCAATCGTAAAGCTTTAGTTCGTTGTTCTCCTAAAACCCATCTTATGGCATCTACAATATTCGACTTGCCGCAACCATTAGAACCCATAATGGCAATGACATCATTATCAAAATGAATTACCTGCTTATCGGCAAAGCTCTTAAAACCCTTCATTTCAAGTTTGGTCAAACGCATAACGGGTAAAGTTACTAGTTAATTAAGATATCTAAGACGAGAATGCTGTATCTGTTGAAAATTAGTTTGGTGTTGTGAAATATTTTGAAAGCCATAACAGACTTAATCTGTATCAACAATACCTTTAAGTTTTACAACAGTACTCATTGGTTTTCCGTTTGTTAAGATAGTAATAACTCTCTCTTGCATACCAATTTTGCCTTTGCTGTTGAAAGTCACGTTTATGGTGCCTTTTTCACCGGGAGCGATAGCATCGGTTGAATATTCAGGAACGGTACAGCCACAATCAACGGATACATCTTGTATCGTTAAAGGCGCATTTCCTCGGTTTTCAAAAACAAAAGTATGATTTAAAGTATCGCCTTCTGTCATTCTGCTAAATTGGTGGATTGGGTTTTCAAAGTAAATACTTGATTTCTTAACAGGTACCGGCTTTGTTGCTGGTGTTTCTATTTTTTCTACTACTTCTTTTGGAAGACTGTCTACTTGTTTTAAAGGTAAAGAATCAATTAAGATTTCTGTTGTCGTAATCATTGAATCTGTTGGTGTTTCTAATTCTACTACATCTTCTTTAGAATTATTTTTGTTTGAATTTGGCTGACAAGAAGTTACTAAAACTAGAATTAGGATAAATGTGAGTTTTTGTATGTCACAAAAGTAATTGAATCTTAATGGCATCAGCGTCTTAGCTTTCATATCTTTGTATTGTTATTAGAAATTGATTTTAACAAATATAGTAACGAGGATTATTTTAACTGATTCGCAACAAGAATTATAAATTTCCTAATACAAATATAGTGTAATAAAATAGGGATAATGCATTTAAGCTTACAACTTTGTAAGTATAAAGCATCAGAGAAGCATGAAAGATAAGATCAGAATCTTAAACGAGAAAAAAGAGCAGGCAAAGTTAGGCGGTGGCGCAAAGCGTATTGCTAAGCAGCATGAGAAAGGCAAATTAACTGCTCGTGAAAGGATTGAGTTGCTAATGGACGATGGCTCTTTTGAAGAGCTAGGTATGTTTGTTACACACCGATCTACAGAATTTGGTTTAGATAAGCAGAAATTCTTAGGCGATGGTGTTGTTACCGGATATGGCACAGTTAATGGTCGTCAAGTATATGTTTTTTCTCAAGATTTTACTGTTTTTGGAGGATCGCTTTCGGAGACACATGCTGAGAAGATTTGCAAGATTATGGATATGGCGATGAAAACAGGATCTCCTTTAATAGGTTTGAATGATTCAGGAGGCGCTAGAATTCAAGAAGGTGTAGTATCCTTGGGAGGCTATGCCGATATTTTTCATAAAAATGTAATGGCGTCAGGGGTTATACCTCAGATTTCTGCTATTATGGGACCTTGTGCCGGTGGTGCCGTTTATTCACCAGCGATTACGGATTTCACTTTAATGGTAGAACATACCTCTTATATGTTTGTTACTGGGCCGAACGTGGTAAAAACAGTAACGCATGAAGAAGTAACTGCAGAGGAATTAGGTGGTGCGCATACACATGCCACGAAATCTGGAGTGACACATTTTACAGCAGCTAATGCCATTGAATGTATCGATCAAATAAAGCAATTGTTGAGCTATATGCCTCAGAATTGTGAAGATAAAGCTCCGGTTTATCCTTACGAAACAAAAGGTGATGAAGTAAGAAATAAGCTTTGCGATATTATACCTGAAAATCCAAATCAGCCATATGATATGAGAGAGGTAATCTCCCATATTGTGGATGAAAAGAGTTTTTTAGAAGTTCATAAGGATTTTGCGGAAAATATGGTGGTTGGTTTTGCCAGATTAGCAGGTAGATCAATTGGAATTGTAGCCAATCAACCGGCTTATTTAGCTGGCGTTCTAGATATTAACGGCTCTATAAAAGGCGCCAGATTTACGCGTTTTTGCGACGCTTTTAACATTCCAATTTTAGTATTAGAAGATGTGCCGGGCTTTTTACCGGGAACAGATCAAGAATGGAATGGAATTATTAAAAATGGTGCTAAACTATTGTATGCCTTAAGTGAAGCAACTGTTCCAAAAATTACAGTGATTACGAGAAAAGCATATGGTGGTGCTTATGATGTAATGAATTCAAAGCATATAGGTGCCGATATGAATTACGCTTGGCCAACTGCAGAAATAGCAGTAATGGGACCAAAAGGCGCAGCAGAAATTATTTTTAAACACGAGATACAATCATCCGATAACCCAAAACAAAAACTAGATGAAAAAGTAGAAGAGTACACTCAAGCATTTGCTAATCCCTATAAAGCAGCTGCAAGAGGATTTATTGATGAGATTATTGAACCCCAAGAAACCCGTATTAAACTAATTAAATCATTTAAGATGTTAGAAGGCAAGGTAGTTCATCTACCCAAAAAGAAGCACGGTAACATCCCATTGTAAACATTACGGTCATGGGTAACAAAAATCAAGAAAACGAAAACATGAAAACCCCAAAAACCCAAATTATTAACGAAAATTCAGAGAAATTTCTGGAATCGTATTTAAACAACTATTCTCCAACCGGATATGAGGTTGAAGGACAAAAGAAGTGGCTTGAATACATTAAACCAAACATTGACGATTACATTGTTGATGCTTATGGAAGTGTAGCTGCTATTGTTAATCCCAATGCAGATTTCAAAGTTGTAATTGAAGCGCATGCCGATGAAATATCATGGTTTGTGAGTTACATTGCAAAGGATGGCCATATTTCTGTAATCAGAAATGGTGGTTCAGATCATATGATTGCACCATCAATGAGAGTGGCTATTCACGGTAGAAATGGATTGGTAGATGGTATCTTCGGATGGCCGGCTATTCATTTAAGAAAGCCAGGTAATGAAGAGAAACCTGCTCTTAACAACATTACTATTGATGTTGGATGTAGCACTAAAGAAGAAGTTTTAGAACTTGGCATTCACGTTGGCTGCGTAGTTACCTTCAAGGACAAAATGATGGTCTTGAACGACAAATACTATGTTGGTCGTGCTTTAGATAACCGAATTGGTGGTTTTGCCATTGCAGAAGTGGTTAGATTATTAAAGGAGAATGAAGTGGAGTTGCCATTTAGCTTGTATGTGGTCAATGCTGTTCAAGAAGAAGTTGGATTAAGAGGTGCGCAAATGATTGTGCAAACGATTAAACCCGATTTAGCTATTGTAACAGATGTTTGTCATGATACGAATACACCTGGTATTAAGGTGAAAGAAAATGGCGACTTTAAATGTGGCGATGGTCCTGTGATTACTTACGGTCCGGCAATACATCATATTTTAAGAGATATTATCATACAAGTGGCAGAAGTGGAAGATATTCCTCATCAATTAGATGCTGTTTCAAGAGTTACCGGAACAGATGCTGATGCATTTGCATATGCGAATGGAGGTATTCCAACAGCTTTGATTTCTATTCCATTAAGATATATGCATACCACAGTAGAAACTTGTAGTAAAAGCGATCTAGAGAATTTAATTACTTTGATTTATGAGACATTAAGGTCAATAGATCCTAATAAATCATTTAAGTATTTTAGCTAAGCTCATACTATTTTTAGTTAATTTCTATTGATTAAAGCCATTTTAATTACCAATAATGTTTTCTTTGTAGAAAGCAATTAACTGTGATTGGAAAGTCTTTTGAAAAAGTCATCAAGTGGTTGATATTTACAAATATATATATTGCCATTGCAGCGGTCTGTTTTCAAGGAATTTTCTACTATATTAATTTGGGAGTAGATTGGTATTGGCCATTGAGTATAAATACTTTCTTTTCAACTTGGTTAGTCTATCAATTTAGTAGGTACAGTTTTCATAAAAACTATGATGTAGGACCAGATGCTCAAAAGGATGAGATTTATCAATTTGTAGATAAGCATCAATCGTTTACTAAAATTTCAATTGTTTTAGCTTTAATTGGTACCATCATATCCTGTTTCTATTTGAGGATAGAAACACTCTTATTTATTGGAGGATTAGGCTTAGTTTCACTTTTATATCCATTGAAATTTGGGTCTTATAGTTTAAGATCTGTTCCTTTTATAAAAATTTTTATAATTGCTTTTGTATGGTCAAGTACGGCAGTTTGGGTGCCTTTTATCGAGATTAGATACGATGCCTATTGGTATGAATATCTTCTCCATTTCTCATTTTTCTTCTTGTTTATACTTTTCATCACTTTGCCTTTTGATATAAATGATATTGATGTAGATCACAAAACAGGTGTAAAGACAATTCCTGCACTGCTAGGAATTGATAAAACCAATAAGTTGATTCGATTGTTAGGTGTTATACTTACCATTTTATCTGTTTTGATTTTTCAGGATACATTGTTTTTAATCTTCATAATTTTATTGATTATGGTATTAGGGATGTATGCTATAAAATATGCACAGCAGATTGAGAAATGGAAGGTGATGGCCATTTATGATGGTGCGATGATCTTGTTATATTTGGTGATTATGGGATATGTTGAACTAACGCTATTTATATTATGACAAAGGTTTTATTCAATGGTAAAGTTGTTAAGGAAGAATCATTAAAATTGGACTATAATTCCGATTGGGCGAAGTTTGCTCCTGGTTTTTTTGAGACTATGAAGGTTTATAAAGGACAGATTTTGTTTTGGGGTACTCATTATAAACGAATGAAATTGGGCGCCAATTTTTGGAAGGTTAAATTGCCTCGTAAAGATAAATTGGAGCGACAACTTCAAAAACTATTGTCGAAGAATGACTTAACCCATGCTCGATTAAGAATACAATTTAATGCCTCACTGGATAATTCTACTATTGAATATTTTGCTTCTGCCATTCCTTTACAAGAAAGTGAGGAGTATAACTGGATTGAAAATGGTTGGCAGTTAGGTTTGTATAAAGAGCATTATAAATCAAAAG
This sequence comes from Chitinophagales bacterium, assembly GCA_041393015.1. Classification (GTDB taxonomy): domain Bacteria; phylum Bacteroidota; class Bacteroidia; order Chitinophagales; family JADIYW01; genus JAGQYH01. The sequence goes on from JAWKKV010000002.1 coordinate 260,499, forward strand.
ATGCCAATGGTTTTAAATCTAACAATCGAAACATATATTTATTGGCAAGGAAATGGGCTATTGGGAATAGTTTTGATGATGCTTTAGTAATGAACACTGAGAAGAGAATTACGGACTCCACGAGTTGTAGTTTATTTTGGGTGAAAAAAGGAAAGATTTTTTCTCCACCAACAAAGGAAGGCGGAGTAGATGGGACTTTTGGTAAGTTCTTGAGATCAAAACAAAAGGATTGGAACATCAAAGTAACAGATAAGATTTGTACAGTAAGAACTTTAATAGATGCTGATGAAATCTTCTTAACTAATGTAATTAGAGGATTTAGATGGGTAAAGTCGTTTCGAGGTAAGGAATACAATCACACCGTTAGTCAGCAATTGTATAAGCATTTAAAGGAGTGGGAGAGAACTTTATAATTGGCAGTAGGTAGTTTACAATTACCAAAAAAAAGGAGCGATATTGCTATCACTCCTTAAAAATCTTTTTTAAAAATATATTCTATTCTAAAATGATCTTCTCAAAAGAAAGATTGTCATCTGTTTCAAATGCTATGATATAAACACCTTTAGCAAGTGATGTAATATCCAAATTCGTAATTCGCTCATTGGAGTTGATAAAAGTGCTAACTAAAGCCGTTCCAATCGTGTTGTAGATAGAAACTTTTATATCGTTATTCGTTAATACATTTTGTTCAATTGTAAACAAGCCGTTTGTTGGGTTTGGATAAACATCAATAAAGTTGTTTTTACTTGACACCAAATCAATTCCCGTTGCCACATCAGTAACAGTAACATTGATGTAAGTAGTGTCTAAAATGTCACCATAATTACTCACTACAAATATTCGCTTAAAGTTATCAGAAGGTCGGTAATCTAAACCTAAAAATTCAATACAATTGTCGGTAATGGCACCAGCAAAAATAGTTGAATTATAAGTGCTGCTTTCGCCAATAAATTGCAGAGTAAATTCGCCTTCCAAACAATCATCACCATCTAAACAGATTGTGGTAACGGATTCTTCAGCTACTGTAACATCTAAAGATTCATTGGTTGGACATAATTGCTTGATCGTCACTACAAAAATGGTGGTGTCGTATTCATTGAAGTTTTCATCATAAACAACTACACCAAAGGAATCAACATCATCGCCATCAATATAATCTGAAGCAGAATATACAATACAGCTTTCTCCATTTGCCAATAAAGCATTTCCATTGCTAGATTGGTAAGTTGAATCACTATTCAAAAAGTTACTCGACATTGCGTCTAACCCAAAACATTCTCCTAAGTCAAAGCAAATTTCAATATTTTCATTTTCTAATACTTCAGTGTAAATAACCTCTGTACTAGCTGGTGTTGGCTCATAAATTAACTGAGGTCTAAAGTTGAGCAATGAGCTACGCATCACCGCTACTTGCTCAACAGTATACATACTTTGACAATCATCAGAACTATAATCCATATAATTCTCAAACATATCAGGATAATCAATTGGTTCATCTAGACATGAGTTAACGATAGTATCAGAGCAGGATCCATTACTGGCATAAGCAGTAGCTGCATTTGGTGTGTCATTAATACCATCATCAGCAGTACAACCTAATGCTGGATCTAAAGTTCCAAGGTCACCCCAAACATGTCTTAAGCCAAACCAATGGCCAACTTCATGTACACAAGCTCTTCCTTTTGCATATCTGGCAAAAGCCGGCAATACATCAGTTATATAAGGATTGTTTTGTCCGAAAAATCTATAATCAATAGCCACTCCATTATGAACGGCAGGTGTCATTTGCGGAAAGTAAGCATATCCGCCTAAAAAGCCATCCTCCGGGCTACGACCTTTGTTTAAATCTAATACCCAAATATTTAAGTATTTATTGGTATTCCAAGCCGAACTTCCTCCAAAAAGATCTTCTTTTACTAAGAAATCTAGAATGATAGGAGTAAAGTTAGAAGGAGCATTATAGGTTTTTCTGATGATAGCATCTGCACAATTACCATTTGGTCGTTTTTTAGCTAAAACGAATTCTATTCTTGCATTGGCAGCAATATCTTTAAAAATTGGACGAGTATCAACTGTATCCGCATTTCTCATATTGAAATCTCTATTCAAAGCATCTAATTGAGATTGAATTAACTCATCAGATACATTTTGATATGGATCACCATTTTTATACAAAATATGAAAGACAACTTGAACGGTATAGACTGTATCATTTTGCCTAATCAAATTATTCTCACTGATGGCTTGTTCGATAAATTGATTGTGCTCTAAATCAAAGTTAGGATTGTCTTGTCTGGCTTTTTGCATTACTTGATCGTGTCCGCAATATCTTTGAATGGATTGACCGAAAGAAGAAAAGCTCACTGCAAAAAGTAAGGCTAGAAGTGTAAATCTGTAGTTCATGTGATTAGTAGTATTTGAACTACCGAAAATAGGAATTAATGTAGATACTACAATAGTCTTCGCATTAAAGAATTTTAAAATGGGATAAATAAGTATAAGATAAGTTTAATTGAGTTGTGGATCTTCCGGGAATGTGCTAACAAATTTATAGTCGCCACCCATATATTCGAGAATGCTTTTCCAAAGTCGCTCATCTTTTAGTAGAACATCATTAAACTCTTTAGAAACAATCCATGATTTTGATTCCATTTCAGAATCAATTTGTCCGGCACCCCAACCAGAATAGCCTATAAAAAACCTAAATCTATTAGGATCAACACTTTCTGTTTCAAACAACATTTTAACTTGTTCAAAATTGCCACTCCAATAAACATCTTCTCTTACCGGAATACTACCTTCAATTAATTCGCCATAAGTATGGATAAAATGCAAAGTGTCTAATCCAACAGGGCCGCCGGCATAAAGATCAATATTCTTCATTGGGAAATCGGGTAGCACATCATTTACTTTTAAATCTACTTTTTTATTCAATACCAACCCAAATGAACCTTTATCATTGTGTTCGCATAAAAGTATGACAGCCCTTTTAAAATTTTCATCTTTCATAAAAGGTTCTGCTAATAAAATATCTCCAGTGGTTACTTCCATTAATATCTGTTTAATCTTGAATTTATAAAACTAAAACCAATTAATTCGTCATATCGTTGACCAAATGACCGATAGTAAACATAAATAGCATAGTCGTTCTCCGTATCATAATAGTTTCCTTCCGTTAAAGTGTAATCTTTTACTTTTGGATTGTCATTCGGAACAAAGACATATTGGTAATTATAGAAGCCTTGTTTAAGTAATATTTTAGCTTCATAGGCATTGTGAAAATCATTAAACTTTAACTTGTTTTTATCTGAAATCTCATAGTTGTTAAATTCGCCAACCACATAAAAGTAACCGTTGCTAATTTTATTATCAAAAGGCAATGAAAAATTGACTTGCACGTAGTCGGCTTCTAAATCTTCATTTCTACCTTCTTGTACATCAATTAAAAATTTCCCATTAAGGTCGCCGTCACCTTCATATCTATATTCTTCTAACTGTCGCATTCCATCGGGCATTAAATAAACAATGTTAATAGAATCTCTAACGTCAATAGCTCTTACTCGTTCTGTTCTATACCGCAAACTCCTAATGTCAAACTCTCTATATTCTTTAGCAGGAGGGAAGGCGATTTTTAAATTGTAATTGAATGATAAGCTGTTCTCTCTTATATGTAAAGGTTTAATGTCGCTTATTGCATTATCCCATCTGTCGTTTTGTCTTACTACTACCGTAATTTCTTGGAAGGGATTAACGATATTAAACCCCTCGTGATCAAGGGAAAATAGAATTTCTTGTAACTGATCTCTTAATGATGGATTTCTAGTGATGGCCACCGCTGGATTTTGAATTTGAACTTTTGAATCCGCTACCATAAATCTTTTTACTAAGCTTGGCTCGCTTTCAGAATCTCTAAAAACTACAACCACATAATTACCTGATTGAGTAATCCTGAAATCTTCATTGGGAATAGTCATTTGATAGTGAACATAATCAACTGTAGTATTAAAGGAAAAGTCGTAGTTATTGATGTATCCATCCGAAAAGCCATCTATAAAATCAAATACACTATTATTGGTTGGTTCCCATTTATAATTGCATTGAACAATAACATATCGAAAGTCTGAGACATCTTCGCCTAATTCATCAAACTCAAGTAATAGCACATCTTGGGTATTCATTTGAATAATAGGAGTGGCGAAAGGATAACCAATCGGATGTAAAGTAGCCGTATGAATATTGTCTTCATGGACTTTGTCCTCATATATATCTAAAGCATTGGCAATGCTAGAAAAGCATAAAAAAAGAAGAGCAAGTGTAATATTTAGTTTCATTAAAGTTTATCTATCAAAATCAACGCCAAAAGATAAGCATTATGATATTTTAAGAGGCAATATGAAGACATTATTATCAACGAATAAAAATTTGTATAGTTTTTTTGTTTGTAAATAAATATAGTATCTTTGTCGCCCAATATCGCGGGATGGAGCAGTTGGTAGCTCGTCGGGCTCATAACCCGAAGGTCACTGGTTCGAGTCCAGTTCCCGCTACTAGAAAAAAGGTTTGCAGTTTTGCAAACCTTTTTTATTTAGTTCAAATTCTCCAATCGTTAATCTGCATTCGTTATTTTAATTAATTCAATTATTCTAGTAAAATATTAAGATTTTATTTGGATGATAAGTTAATCTACTATAGTTAGAGCTAGCGAAGGAAGTTTATAGTTCCGATTAATAAAGAAAGGGATTTTGTTTTTACTGAACTTTTTTATGCTTTACATCATAATAAAATAGATTATCGGGCTCATATCCGTCAATCGACGGACACTGGTTCGAGTCTAGCTTGCCTTCCGAAACGAAGTGTAGGCAGGTTCCCGCTACTAGAAAAAAGGTTTGCAGTTTTGCAAACCTTTTTTATTTAGATCGAAATTCTCCAATCGTTAATCTGCATTCGTTATTTTAATTAATTCAATTATTCTAGTAAAATTTTAAGCTTTTATTTGGATGATAAGTTAATCTACCAGAACATTTCGAAAGCGAACTGTTGGAAAAATACGTTTGAAAAAACTGATTTTTACTTTTCTACCTAGTTTTGTATTTATAAGTGAGTGAGCGACTTCTCATATAGAATGAAGACTTTACTCAAATTACTAACCTAATCGAAGTGCATTGAGGGTTTAGAAATATAAAAGGTCTACCAAATGGCAAACCTTTTTATCTCTTTTTTCAAACTAGCTATTTAAACTTCAGCCTTTTCTAAAGAAACTTTTGTTCCAATGTTCTTTCCTTCAATAATATTGATAATTGTGTGCTTCTTTTTACCATTAGCAATATAGGTTGGGATATTATTTGCGGCAGCTTGTTTTGCAAAATTTAGTTTAGAGCCCATTCCGCCTCTACCTTCTGCTTCTCCTTTATTACTGTCAGTTATGTACTTATCCAAATTTTCAAATGGATCTACGTTTTGAATTAGATTACTGTTTTCTGAATTTGGATGTCCTGAATATAATCCATCGATATCCGTCAATATTATAAGTTTATCCGCATTCATCAACTGCGCTATTAAACTGGCTAATTCGTCATTGTCAGAAAACATAGACATGGTAACCGATACCGCATCATCTTCGTTGGCAATGGGAATGACGCCTTCTGAGAGTAGTCCTTCACAGCAATTAATCATATTTTGCCGATGAATGCCAGGACTGAAATCCCTTTTTGTGGGTAATACTTGCGCACATTTCATTCCGAAATCTCTAAATATATTATAGTACAAACGCATCATTCTAGGTTGTCCAATAGCAGAATACACTTGTCTTCTTTGGGTTTTATCTTTAATGTGAGATTTACCTAAGACTTCTTTCCCCGCAATGACTGATCCTGATGATACTAGTATTGTGGCAATACCACGTTCGTATAACTCAGCAATCTGTTTCACTAAATTTCTAAGCACAGGTCTAACTATTCTATTGTCTTTGTTGGTCATTACATTAGTGCCTACCTTAACAACAATCAATTCCTTATACATATTCTTTTTCTTTTCCTAATTCTACGGCTCTATCAAAGGCTGCGAAAGCCGCTTCCTTAATTAATTCTCCTACATTATTATCGTTCATTGAATCCAAAGCTGCTTGCGTGGTTCCACCTTTGCTGGCCACTTTTTCCATCCATGAATTGGGCGATAAGTTATTCTGATTAAAAAGCTCAATGGCTCCGGTAAAAGTTTGACTCACTAAAACTTTAGAAACATTTTTTGAGAACCCCATTTGCAATGCAGCTTCCATCATGCTTTGCATAAAATAAAAAACATAAGCCGGACCGCTTCCAGAAATTCCCGTAGAAGCGTCAATAAAACTTTCATCGCTTACCAATATTGATTTACCGGTAGTATTTAACAAGCTTTCAATGGTCAATAATTCTATTCTAGAAACTTCAGGCGAGGCCACATAAGAAGTTAATCCTTTACCAATCTTTGCCGGTAAATTGGGCATGGCTCGCACTATTTTTGTTAATCCTGTTAACTCTCTTATAGAATTAATAGTGGTTCCTGCCATAATGGAAATAAGAATTTGATCGGGTTTTACCAATGGATGTATCCTCTTGAATAGTTCTTCCGCATGGTAAGGCTTCACGGCTATAAAGATGATGTCTGCTTCTGGCACACAATCTTCTAAATCCTTGTAGGCATCAAAATGGGTGATTTGGTGAAGTTCTTTCAGTTTTTCTTCTGAATTATCTAACACCATTATATTTTTTTTGTTGAGCAGTTTAGATTTTGACATACCTTCTGCGTAGGTCAACCCCATGTTGCCTGCTCCAATTACTAGTATTTTCATAAAATATTTAGATATTTATTGATACAATTAAAAGCTGTTTATTGATGCTATTTTAAGCGATGAGAGTGCATTCAGTACAGCTTTTTACTTGGCCGTAATAAGTTTCACGATACTTGTGTAAAGTTTTTATTGGTAGTCCAAATAAGTATTTTCTAATGTATGTAACCTTCGTTGTTAATACGCCCATTTGTACGCTATAACGATTTTCAGTTTTTGTTTTTCTTTTGATATATAGCAGTTTCATATAAATTTCAATTTTTGTTTGACCTAAATATATAATAATCAATTACTTATGCAAGGTAAGGTCATTATTGTTTTGTTATTACGGGTTATTTACTGCTATAACGAATGCTTTTATAGAGTACTATCTTTATTTTTAATTTTAAATGTGGATTTGAGTTTCTATAGCAAATCGTGTAGATAGTTGCTCATCTTATCGCAAATTTCATATCTTAGTATGATAATATTGGATAATAGCTAATATTTTTACGAAAACCCTAAAACCCTTTTTGTAATGAAGACATTCATTATCACAAGTATTTTTATAATACTTTTCTTTTCCAGTCGAGCTCAATTGAATCTAGATTTCACGGTAGAAAACTATCATGAAGTCAATACCAATTATTCAGAGTTAAGTCTTTTGCCTTTTGGCGATGAGCAAATCTTAGTGTCAGATCGAGGAATAATGGATAAAAAGAACAGATGGAGCGGAAATGCGCCTTTCAATCTGTATTTGAGAAATGATATTGGAGAAACGGAATTAATGTCTTCCAAATTAAATTCGAGCTACAATGATGGTCCGGTAACTATTTATGATAAGACGTTAATGTACGTCACTACTACCAATAGAACGGGCCAAATTGATCCTAAAACCAGGCAAATGGTTTATCGATTAAATATTAGTAAAGCGGAATACAAAGATGGGAAATGGCAAGTGAATGAAGTGCCTGAATTATCTGATAAGCGTTATTCGTATGCTCACCCTTCATTAAGTGCTGATGGCAAAACTTTATACTTTGTAAGTGATCGGCCGGGAGGCTTTGGTGCTACCGATATTTATAAATGTATGATTGGAGATGGTTCCATTTCTGAACCGGAAAATATGGGTCCCGCTATTAATACTCAATATGAAGAGCAATTCCCATTTATACATGAATCGGGTTATCTGTTTTTCTCGTCAAGAAGAAAAGGAGGTAAAGGAGGATTGGATATTTATTATTCAAAAAAGTTAAGTTATCACGATTGGTCGGATGCTGAGTTAATGAGTGGCGATATTAATACTCAAGCACATGAATCAAGTATTTATCTAAACAAAGATATGTCTGCCGGCTATTTTACTTCCAATAGAATGGGTGGGCATGGCAGTGATGATATTTATCTTTTGAAAGCCGCCATTAGGCTTGTTGAAGATGCAGTTGTCATGGAAGAAACAATAGAGCAAAAGCTGCCAGTTGTTGAAAAGGAAGCCAGTACAAAGGTGGAAGTAAGTCAATTGAAAGTTGAGAAAACACCTACCATTGAAAATGAGATTATTCATTCAGATGTAGTAGAAAAAGAAATAAAAGAAGAAACGAAGGAAGAACTTACAAAAAGTGATCAAGAAATTTTGGAGTCAACGAAGCCAGATGCAGTGATTGAGAAAACAATGTCAGCAAAGGTAGTGGAGACTAAAGGTCAAGAGTTGTTGAACAATGAACCAATGGCCAAAATAGAAGCCCCGATTGAAGAAATTAAAGAAGAAGTAATTGAAATTGCTAAAAAGGAAGTTGAAGCGAATGTGCAAATTGAAGAGGTAAAGATAGTGGAAGCAGTAGAGCAAATTATTGAAAAAGAATTACCGAAAACTGAGCCAGTAAAAATTGTAGAACCTACCGTTTATACCATCTTAGAGAAGAAAATTGTAGATAGAAATTTGAATAATGCTTATTTCAATTCTAATAGTTCTGACTTGTCTTCAGAAGCCAAAGCCATTATTGAAGAACTGTCATTCATCCTAAAAGAAGATGAAAGTGCCATTATTGAATTACATGCTCATACTGATGCAAAAGGTGATTTTGAAAGCAATGCTCAGTTATCAGAACAGAGAGCTAGGGCAGTTATTAAAGCACTAGAAATGCAAGGTGTATCTCCCAATAGAATTAGATATTTAGCATATGGTGAAACTAGTTTGGCTATAAATACTAAAGAAGAAGCCCGAATGAATAGAAGGGTAGAGTTTAAAATTGTTGATCCTAATAGTAATAAGGGAAATGTAGATGCAGCGTTACACAATAGTATTCGAACGAACAATGTTTTAGAAAAAGATAAATTTTATGTTCAAGTAGCGGCCATCAATAAATCAAAAACAATTAATAGATTTAATTTAAGATCGTTTGGAGTGCCAACAACGTATTTAGATAAGGGGATGTATAAATATGTTTTAGGACCTTATAATACATTTAGTGAAGCCAATGAAAAGTTGAAGGAATTAGCTGTTCACTATCCTGGTGTATTTATTTATTTGAATGTTGTAGAGTAGATAATTACGCTTCTACATTCATTAACTCCTTTGCTTGTTTAACCCATTCATCTCTTTCTATTCTTCCTGGAAAGAATTCAATCAAGTCGGTGACATTAGCAATATCTTTATCTGTAAAACTGGCTATTTGTTTATAGCTGTAAATGCCGATAGTATTTAATTTTGCTTCAATCAAAGGACCAATACCATTGATTTCAACTAAATTATCTTTGTTGCTTTCTGATGCTTCACCAATACTTTGAAACAAAGCTAGTTTCTTAATTTTAAAAGCTTCGAGAGACAATGTTTTTACCTCCTTATTGGTTTTTACTTCAGGTTTAGACGAACTAGTTTCAATATTAGTAGCTAAAACCGTTTTGTTTTCTTCCGCAGACTTTATGTTTTCATTTGCTTTTTTCAACTCCTCCTGAAGTGCTTCATTACTTTTTGTAAGCTTATCAATAGTTTTGTTTAATGTCTCGATCTCGTTAGCATTATTGGAGTCTTCAGCATTACTTAGCTTACTTTTCAGATCCTCTTTATCCTTTTTTAAACGGGCAATGTAGGCATTCAATGCATTTACATCAACATTATCTGATTTGCTTTCATTTAGTTCATTAATCTCATCTTGAAGTGCTGAATTGTAGGAAGATAACTTATCAATTTCTTTCTTTAATGCAGTGATTTCAGTGGTGTTGTCTGCGGCAGTTTCACTTTCTTCTAATTTCGCTTTAAGATCTTCTTTGTCCTTTTTTAGTCGCGCGATATAAGCATTAAGGGTGTCAACTTCGCTTTTATCTGATTTACTTTTATTAAGTTGAGTAATCTCTTCTTGAAGTATTGTATTGGATGAAGATAACTTTTCAATTTCTTGCTTTAATGCAGTAATTTCAGTGGTGTTGTCTGCTGCAGTTTCAGTTTCTTCTAGTTTCGTTTTAAGATCTTCTTTGTCCTTTTTTAATCGAGCGATATAAGCATTAAGTGTTTTTACATCTGCGTCATTAGATTTGTTATTAATCAAGTTTTTTATCTCCTTTTTTAAATCATCATTCTCAATTTTTAAGTTATCTAACTCAACAATCAAATTTGATTTTCTATTTCTTAAATCAGAGATAATGTTTTCTGTTTCACGATACTCAGCTATTTTATCTTCGTATCTTTTATTGAGTGTATTGTACTTATCAGCGCTAAATCTCAGTTCAGCTTTCAGTTTGTCTTTTTGAAGTGTCTGAATAATATATCCTATAAGAAAGCCTAAAATGGCCGCTACTGCTAGCATTATAACTATCTCTAAAATGGCAGTGGGTTTATCTAATGGATTTAAATCTTGAAACATAATTATATTACTATTTAAATTAGTATAATTCTATCGTTACTCTTCTATTCAATTGTTTACCGGCAGCCGTTTCGTTATCTCCAATAGGCTCAGTATCACCTTTTGAGTAAGTTTCTATTTTATCAGATGGAACGCCGTAACGCATTAAATATTTTTTTACTTCACTAGCTCTTTTTAAACCTAACGATAAATTGTTCGTCTGCCTTTTATCTATATCTGAATGACCGGTAACGATTAATTTACCACCTACTTCGTTCAAATAAACAATAGCTGCTTCCGCATACATTTTTATGGCATTGGGACAAGTAACTGTGTAAGAAGCGGAACCAAACAATATGTATTCAATACGAGGATAACTATCTCTTGTATTGACATCAGGACATGGTATCCACTCTTGCGGGGCTACATTTTTTGTTTCATCCGTTGTATTGGCTTCAATATTTTGTGCTGTACCATTTTCATTATCTACTAGAAAATCATCGCTAACTATAGAATCTTGAACGTCCACATAATTTGGATTGTCAATACTAATAATTTTGGTGAGCGCTTTTTTGTTGCCTATGATATTGTAGTTGACTCGCACTTCTTCAATACCAATGATCTTATAAGTAGCTAAGATGGCATCAATTACTTTATCACTATTACTCGTTATACTAATGTTTTTTTCGGGATGATCATTTAAATAAGCACTTACTGCACCAATACTTTGTCCGGCAACTTTATTTTGAAAGGTGATCATGCCATCTTTAGTGGAGCTTACATTAAAAAGCATTTTCTCTTCACCATCTAAATTTAACTCAAGGTCGTTTAATTGAGTAACCTTTTCAGCATTAACATGACACAATCCTTTAACTTGGCAAACATACCACCAACTGGATATAGCTACCCAACCTATTAATAGAACTACAAGTACTGTAAACCCCTTTTTCATTACTCAAAAATTCATTCTTGCTATTACAAAGAAACTAATTAAAAAGTCAAATCTTTTAACTTTTCCTCCACATAGTTGATATGTTCGTCAGTTATATCTAGATGCGTAACACAACGAATAGTTTGTGGGCCAAATTGAACCATTTTTATGCCTAAACTAGATAAATGGGCTATGACTTCTTGAGGAGATAAATTGTTTTTCAAGTCAAACAAAACAATGTTGGTCGCAATAGGAGAGACGGCTACGACCCAATCTAATTTTTCAAATATTTCCCCAATCTTTTTAGCACGTTGATGATCTTTTTTAAGCAATTCGAAATTATGATCCAGGCTATACAAACATGCAGCAGCTAATATCCCAGCTTGTCGCATGCCACCGCCAAACACTTTTCTAATTCTGCGAGCTTTTTTAATTGTCGCTTTATCGCTTACTAAAACAGAACCGACGGGAGCACCCATTCCTTTTGAGAAGCAAATAGAAATGGAATCAAACAAAGACCCAAAATCGGATGCTTGGTATTTCATTTCTACCATTGCGTTCCATATACGAGCACCATCTAAATGAAGTTTTAAACCATTTTTTTTACAAGTTTTTGAAACAGCTTGCATGGTAGCCAAATCGTAGCAAGTGCCACCGGCTTTATTACAAGTATTTTCAATGGTAACAAATGTAGTCTTAGGCAACCAATCATAATCGGGTTGAATATTCGCTAAAACATCTTCTGCACTAATCAATCCTCCTTTTCCTCTACATAATTTTATTGAAACTCCACTATTGAAAGCATAACCTGCCGTCTCATAATAATAGATATGGCAAAGTTCATGGGCGATAATCTCATCCATAGGTTGAGTTTGAGCTTTAACAGCAATTTGGTTAGCCATTGTTCCAGAAGCGCAAAATAATCCTGCTTCTTGCCCAAACATTTTAGCTACTCGATTTTCTAATGCTATAATCGTTGGGTCTTCGCTAAAAACATCATCGCCAACTTCTGCTTGCATCATTGCAGCAAGCATTTCTTTAGAAGGTTTGGTAACTGTATCGCTTCTTAAATCAACAATCATTATAAACTATTCAAGGCTGCTTGATAGTTAGGTTCGTTAGCAATTTCAGGAACTTGTTCTGTATATATCACGGTTCCAGATTCGTCTAAAACAATTACCGCTCTTGAATGTAAATTTTGTAATGGTCCGTCTAAAATTTCTAAACCATAGGCTTTGCCAAAAGCTCCAATCGCAAAATCAGATAGATTAATTACATTTTCTAGTCCTTCAGCACCGCAAAAGCGTTTCTGTGCAAAAGGTAAATCTCTTGATATACATAGCACTTTCGTGTTATCTAGTTTCGAAGCGGACTCATTAAAATGTCTTACAGATGCCGCACAAGTTCCGGTATCAATACTTGGAAAGATATTCATCACTACTTTGCTGCCTTTAAAATCAGCTAAACTTGCCTTAGAAAGATCAGTTTTAACAAGTGTAAAGTCTTTTGCTTTTTCGCCTACTTTTGGCAAATTGCCAATAGTGTTAATTGGATTACCTCCTAAAGTTATTTCTGCCATGATGTTCTATATTAATGATTTAAAGTGTTACAAAAATACCGAAAAATTAGTTCATAAATAATCAATAATACAATTTTCTCAATCCTTCTTCACTCGCTTCGCAAATGCCTTTTTCGGTAATAATTCCGGTAACATATTGAGCAGGCGTTACATCGAATGCATAATTAGCAACAGGTGTATTTTTCAACATGATGAGTGATTTCCTGATTTGACTTTTTTCAAAAGTGTTTAAATGAGTGACTTCTTCAGCGTTTCTCTCCTCAATTGGAATTTCCTTTAATCCATCTTTTATTGTCCAATCAATAGTGGAAACAGGCAGTGCTGCATAAAAAGGGATATTATTCGCATGAGCAGCCAACGCTTTTAAATAAGTGCCAATTTTGTTACAGACATCTCCTGCAGCTGTTGTTCTATCAGAACCCACTAATACCATATCCACTTTGCCATGTTGCATTAAATGTCCACCGGCATTATCTGTAATCACATGAAAAGGAATGCCAGCTTTATTTAATTCCCAAGCAGTTAAATTAGCGCCTTGGTTTCTCGGCCTAGTTTCATCCACCCAAACATGTAAAGGAATATCCGCTTGATGTGCTTTATAGATTGGAGCAGTAGCTGTTCCCCATTTTACAGTGGCTAGCCATCCGGCATTGCAATGTGTCAAAATATTAACGGGTTGATTGGTTTTTGCATAAATAGCTTTTATTAATTTTAATCCATGGTCACCAATTTGTGAGCCCATCTCAATATCTTCTTCTCTAATTTTGTGTGCATTTGCTAAAAGACTTTCGGTTAAGTTATTTTCGTTGGTGACTCGGGCCAATTCCATTTGTTTATCTAATGCCCATTTTAAGTTGATGGCAGTTGGGCGAGTGTCTAGCAATTGATGGTATGCTGTAGTAAGATTTACCCTTGTTTTTGCGGCTATATACATTCCATAGGCGGCTGTTACACCAATTAAAGGCGCTCCTCTAACAATCATATCTTTTATGGCATAGCAGGTTTCATCTAGTGTAGTTAAAGCTATTGATTCCTCTATAAAAGGTAGTTTTCTTTGGTCGATAACCATCACTTGTTGCGCTATATCATCATACCAAATGGACTGTGAAAAATTCATATTCGATTGAGTTATTAAAGTGTTTTATTGATGTTCTTGAAAGAAATACATACAAATAAACACAGAAGTTACTATTTTTGCATGTAATTAAATTAGTGCTCTCCATTAAAAAGAAGTTTTTCTTAGCCTAAATAACATGGCTCTACAGTTAGTTCTAAGAAGAAAATTCAAAGCAGTTTATAATTCAAAAAATAAACAAACATTTAGTTCAGATTTGAATTAAATGAAAGATAATTATATATAAAATGAGTAAAAAAAGACAAAACAGAAGAAAAAAACAACGTAATACTGAAGTAAAAAATAGCAGTGATATACAAAGATTAATTTTAGACGAATTTAAAAATCACCCTGCAAAATCTTTTTCAGATAAGCAGATTGTAAATAAGTTTTTAGCCAACGATAAAAGATCAAACATTCAACAAGCCATTATTGAGTTGTTGGAAAAAGAAGAAATTATCATTGTTCCTCCCGGAAGAATGAAACTTAATAAAAGTCAAGAAATAACAGAATACGAAGGTAGAATTGATATTACTAAATCAGGTGCGGGATATGTAATCGTGGATGGTTTAGAGCAAGATATTTATGTGTCTTCAAGAAATACTAAGCGCGCTTTTGATGGCGATATCGTTAAAGTTGAAAAAATAATGTCTTCAAGGCGAAGTAGAACAGAAGGTGTTGTTATCGAAATTGTAAGAAGGAAAAAAGAAGCTTTTATTGGAGTAGTATCCAAAACCAATGGATATACATTTGTCATTCCCGGCGATGCATCTATTCCTATTGATTTCTATATTGGACCTGACGATGAATCAGGCGCAAAAGAGAATGATAAAGTAGTTGTTAGAATTAAAGACTGGCCAAAGAAATCAAAAAATCCTTTTGGTGAAATCATAGAAATTTTAGGTCAATCAGGTTCTAGCGATATTGAAATGCAGTCGATTTTAGTAGAAAACGGTTTTCGATTAAGCTTTCCCGATGCAGTAATGAGAGAAGTCAATGATCTGCCAACTGAAATTCCTCAAGAAGAATATAAAAAGAGGAGAGATTTTAGAAAGATTACCACATTTACGATTGATCCGGAGGATGCAAAAGATTTTGATGACGCTATTTCTGTACGAAGATTAGAGAATTTGAATTGGGAAATTGGTGTGCATATTGCAGATGTTTCTTTTTATGCAACACCTGGTTCTGAATTAGATAAGGAAGCCTTAAAAAGATCTACTTCCGTTTATTTGGTTGATAGAGTATTGCCGATGTTCCCCGAGCAGTTATCAAATGTTATTTGCTCTTTACGTCCAAAGGAAGAAAAATTATGTTATGCCGCTGTATTTGAATTAGACGATAATGCAGAAGTTATTAAAGAATGGTTTGGAAGAACAATTATCTATTCCGATAAACGATTTACGTATGATGATGCACAGCAGTTAATTGAAGGCAACGAAGGAGACTTAAGCGAAGAGGTTTTAGCCGTTAATCGATTGGCAGAGAAACTGAGGAAAAAGAGATTTGATAAAGGCTCTATCAATTTTGATTCTCCGGAAGTGAAATTCAAACTAGACGAAAATGCAAAACCAATTGGTGTTTATGTAAAAGAGCGTAAAGAAGCCAATTTGTTGATTGAAGATTTCATGCTTTTAGCCAATAAACGAGTGGCAAGATTTGTAGGGGAAGAAAAGAATAAGAATGGTAAAACACCATTGGTGTATAGAGTTCACGATATGCCGGATTTAGATAAACTAAATGATTTTAGATTATTTGCCTCTAAATTTGGTTATAACATCAATTTAGAAAATCCAAAAGCGATCACTAAAAGCTTAAATAAATTTTTGGCAGATGTTCATGGTAAACCAGAACAGGGTTTATTGGAACAATTGGCCATTAGATCAATGTCGAAGGCAATTTATACCACTGAAAATATTGGACATTTTGGTTTAGGATTTGAATTTTATGCTCATTTTACATCTCCGATTAGAAGATATCCTGATGTTTTAGTGCATAGAATATTAGATGATGTGTTAAATGGTAAAACACCACCGTCAAAAACTATTTTAGAAGCACAAGCTAAGCATTGCTCAACGATGGAACGAGCTGCGATGACAGCAGAACGCGAATCTATTAAATATAAAATGGCAGAGTATATGTCAGAACATATTGGTGATACTTTTCCGGGTGTTATTTCAGGGGTTAAAAATTGGGGTATTTATGTAGATATTCCTCAATTTAATTGCGAAGGAATGATTAAAGCAGAATTTTTAAGCGACGATACTTACGCCTACAATGAACGAGAAATGTTATTTAAGGGGTTACGAACAGGAAAGAAATTTCAGTTGGGAGATCCTATTACGGTAACTATTCATCATGTAGATATGGAAAAAAGAACGATCGATCTTATGCCTAATTTAGAAGAATAAGTGCCTAAAGTTTAATTCATATTTTTGCTTCAATTAAAAATGAAGGATAGTTAAATTATAATTTGTTGTAAAAGAAAGGCAGTGATGTCATTGGTTTTGTGAAGATTAATGAAACAAAAAAAACAATGTTTTATCAACATAAAAATAAGTAATCCTAACTTTAGACACTTTTAACTTTAAGTACTTTAAACTCAATAATGCTTTACCCAGAAAATATAGAACACTTACTGGACTTTGATAAAATAAAGGCGAAGCTATTAAAATATACTCTTTGTGAAGAAGGTCATGCGCTTTTATCTCAACAAGCCTATTTTTCTGATGAGGAAGATCTTATCAAAGAATTAAAGGCGGTTAGCGAAACCAGAAAAGTAATTGAATCAGGCGATGCCTATCCAACGTTATCTTTTGTGCGGTTTAAAGATGTTTTGGAAACCTTAAAGTTTGAAGGCAGTACACTTAACGAAGATCAGTTATTGCGATCACATCATGTCATCAAAGGTATTTTTGAATTGCAAAGATTTTTCACGAAGAAGGAGAGAGCAGAAGCTTATCCTGTTATTGCCGAACTATTTGCTTCCATTTCAGTCGAAAAAGCTTGGTATCAGAATATTGAGAAAATCCTCGATCTAGAAAAGGTTGAAATAAAGAGCAGTGCCTCAGATGAATTGATAAAAATTCGCAGCAAGTTATCTAAGCTGGAAAGAACTAGTGAAAAGGTTTTCAATAGTGAATTAAAGAATTATTTGCAAAAAGGCTGGTTAGCCGATCAGAAAGAAAGTTTTCGTTCCAATAGACGGGTATTGGCTGTTCTATCAGAATATAAAAGGCAAATTGCTGGTTTAGTTTTAGATGTCTCCGGAAACGGAACCATTACTTTTATGGAGCCTGCCGTTTTGCAACCTATTGCAGCAGAAATTTCAGAATGGGAAGTAAAAGAAAGGAAAGAAATTGAAAGAATTTTACGGGCGATAACGGCCGAATTGTTTCCTTTGAGAAATGAGTTTAAACACTTCAATATTGTTATTGCCCAATTTGATGTATGGCAAGCTAAAGGGAATCTATCTATTAAACAGCAAGCAGTTCAGCCGGAAATCAACAACAAACTGATTGCTTTAAGTCAGGCGAGACATCCCATCTTAGAAAGTCATCTAAAAGAAGTGAAACGGTCTATTGTACCATTGGATATTCAGCTGTCTGACAAACACCATATTTTAGTAATCAGTGGACCTAATGCCGGAGGTAAATCTGTCGCTATGAAAACGGTTGGACTTTTACAATTGATGCTGAAATTTGGTCTTCATATACCTGCCGCAGAAGGCGCAAAAATGAAATTCTTTACTTCTGTCATGGCTGATATTGGCGATGATCAATCCATTGAAGATGATCTTAGTACTTACAGTTCTCATTTGGTAAAAATGACAGAATTTGTAAAAAAGGCAGACAAGAATACTCTTTTTCTTATTGATGAAATGGGTTCAGGAACCGATCCGGCTTTAGGTGGACCTATTGCTGAAGCTATTCTAGAGCACCTTGTAAATCAGAAAGCGTACGGTATTGTCACCACACATTATTCTAATCTAAAAGATAAAGCACAAGTCACGGAAGGATTACAGAATGCTGCTATGTCTTTTGAAATGAATAAATTACGCCCAACGTATGAACTTCATATCGGTCAACCAGGTGCCTCATATGCTTTTGAAGTGGCACAGCGAAGTGGATTACCTACAGCAATTATAAATGCAGCTAAAGCGAAATTAGGCAATCAGAAAAGTACTTCGGAACAATCCTTATCTCAAATACAAAATGAGAAACAGTATTTAAAAGGCATTCGAAAAAACAATCAACGTCAAACCGAACATTTGGAAAAATTGATTGCGAATTATGAAGGTTTAAAAAGCAGGTTAGAAAAGCAAAAGAAAAAGTTAATTCTAGAATTTGAAGAAAAACTATTGGCAGACTACAACGAAGCGAATAGGGATTTAGAGAATTACATCAGAGAGCAAAAAGAAAAAGGGCAGAATAGGGAAGGACTTAAAAAAGTTCGACAAGATATTGACGCTAAGCGACAAGTGTTAGCCAAGAAGATTAATAAAAGTGATAGACAACCCATTCAAGAAAATAAATCACCTATTGTGGTTGGTTCTGAAGTAAAACTAGAGGATAGTCCAAGAATTGGGAAAGTGGTTGAGATTAGAAAGAATAAAGCAACCGTATTGTTTGGCAATATAAATTCTACTATTCCACTAGATCATTTGATTCATTGTGTCTCTGAAAACAATGCGCCAAAGAAAACGACTAATAAAACCACTAATACATTAGTTGAGAAAAGTAAATTTGATCATGTTTTGGATATTAGAGGGAAGTATAAAGATGAGGCCATGCCATTGTTAGATCAGTTTTTAGATCAAGCCGTTGTATATGGAATTGATAAGGTTCAAATCATTCACGGAAAAGGAACAGGAGTGTTAAAAAACTTTGTTCAACAATACTTAAAGGAATATCCATTTGTGACTCAATTTGAATATGAAACTGATGCCTCGGGTGGCAAAGGAGTTACTATTGCTGAATTAGGTTAAGTAAAAGCTTACTTCCTAAATCTAGAATTCACTAGTAGAGCGTTAAATTTCATCCAAAATCAATAAAAAATAGGTGCTTTTATAGAAGAAACAACATTTTTCAGGGCTATTTGTTATTTTTAGTACGAAACACCTAACTCTTTATGAAAAAATTCCTACTTCTTTCATTTATATACTTCTTTGCATTTCAATCCATTTACGCGCAAAATGAAAAATGGTCTTACGTTTATCAATCTAACAAATCAGAAAATTTAGATCAATTACGCCAATTAGAAGCCTTCAATGGTTTTAATTATTTTATTGTTGAGTTTGATGCAATCCCACAGAAGGATAAGCAAATGTTGCTTAAAAATAGCGGTTTTGAGCTTTTGGGATATTTAGACAACAACAACTATTGGGCGCGTATTCAATCCAATAGTTTAACATCATCATATCTCAATAATTTTGCCATTAAGAAAATAGCTATTCCACAAGCTGAACTTAAATCAAATCCATATTTAGAAGCCATCACTAGTGAATCTGAAAATGGCAATTTTGTTTTAAAGTTATGGAGTGGTGATGATATCAAGCCACTTATATCTGCTTTAGAAATAGAGTATAGCGTAACGGCTGCAATTGTAAGCGAGTCTAGAGGATTATTAGAAATTAATGCCAATACAGCTCAATTAAATGATATTCTCCGTCATCCAGCAGTTGCCTATATTGGTCCATTATCTAGATCGGCTATTCCTTTGCTTGCTAATTCAATTACGATGAATAGAGTGAATGTCTTGCAATCTGAAAATTTTGGTCCCGGATTGTCAGGCAGCGGTGTTACCGTTGGTATATGGGATGGAGGAATCTCAGGAGGGCATGTTGATTTAAACGGCCATGTAGAGAATATTGAAAACACTTTTTTTGATATAAATGAAAGTAAACACGCCACTTATGTTGCCGGTATAGTTGGAGCAAAAGGTCATAAATCAGTTCGTGTAAAAGGGATGGCGCCGGATGCCAATATTAAACTTTGGACTTTTGACGGAGATCTTATCCAAGAAATGAAAGATGGTATAGCAAATGAAAACTTGAATATTATCAATAGCTCATTTATGCTTAACGATTATAATGATCCTAAAATTCAAATGTGTGAAATGTCCGGATTATATGTTCTGGAAAGTTCTGAATTGGATAGAATGGTAAGAGATAATCCAACAGTTACTCATACTATAGCCAATGGGAATGATCATCCAACCTGTGCATCATCACCTTTTTTAAGTGGTATTCCGATTGGTTTACAAAGCGCAAAAAATGTAATTAATGTTGGTTGGTTAGATCAATCTGAAGTTTGGGTGGGTGGTTCTAGTTTAGGTCCTACTTTAGATGGACGATGGAAGCCCGAAATAATTGCCAAAGGTAAAGTGGTTACTACAACCGATGTAAATAATAGTTACAACGGTGTTCAAGGTTCATCTTTTAGTGCCCCTAATGTAGCAGGAACAATTGCATTATTGTATGAATGGTATGAGGCTCAATTCAGTGAATATCCTGATGCTGCATTAATTAGAGGTTTAGTTTGTAATACAGCCGATGATATGACAAATGCACCCAATACAAAATTTGTTGGTCCTGATTTCTTTTATGGCTTCGGCAGAATCAATGGAAAAAGAGCTTATGATGTTTTGAGTAACAATCAATATGTTGAAGATGAAATTACGAACAGTGAAGTAAAAACATATACTATAACGGTGCCAGCTGGAGTTAACAAATTAAATGTAGGTTTAGCTTGGAGTGATGTAGAAGCGATACCGGGAGATTTGACGCCACTAATCAATAATATTGACCTAAAAATTGTTGGACCGGATAGCACATATCTACCTTGGGTTATTTTTCCAAGATTTTTCTTTAATGCTGCCACAACTGGCACAGACTCTATTAACAATATTGAACAAGTAACTGTGTTCGATCCACAACCAGGTACCTACACAATTACTGTTACAGGCACAGAAATACCTTTTGGACCACAAAAATTCGCTTTCAATTATGATTTTTTTGAGCAAGATGTTGAGTTAGTGCATCCTTATGGAGGGGAACAATGGGTTCCTGGAGAATCGCAGTATATTAGATGGGAAGGCGAGCTTGGAGGTAATTATACTATTGATGTTTCTTATGATGATGGACAGAATTGGCAAACGATTAGAACTGGCAATGGAGCTAGAAGATTATTTACCACTTGGACCGTTCCTAATATCACTTCGCACATATGTAGAATGCGAATCAACTATAATGGTTATATAGATATCAGTGAACCATTTACCATAATGCAAAATGTAAATAATATTAATGGATTAGCTTGTGATAATCATATTTCAATTAACTGGGATCAGATAGAAGTGGCGAATGCATATAGAGTTCTTTTGTTAGATGTTGATGCAGATGAATATGTTCAAATTGATTCTACAATAGATACTTTCTTTGTAATGGATAATGCAATGAATGGAAATGATTATTGGTTTTCAGTTGTAGCGCTAGATGGATCTAATGAAGCACTCAGATCGAATGGATTTTTGTTTACACCATCTTCTTCGGTTGATTGTAATTTTACCGATGATATTGGTGCTTATAGTTTTTGTTCTCCTTTAGGCTTTAGATATGCCTTTAATGGAGGATTGCCGTATAGCGGCTCGTTAGAAGTAATCATCAAGAATTATTCAAGTAATGCCATTGCTGGATTCGACGTTTGTTATAAAATGGAGGGAGGAGCTTCCATATGCGAAACCTACGAAGGAACATTAGCGGGCAACAGTACCGATACAATAACCTTTTCAGCTACAGAAACGTTTACAGATACGATTAATTACAATTACAAAATTTGGACGAGTTATAATCTAGATTCCAATACTGAAAACGATACTATTCCTGCAACAATAAAAGTGGTGACCTCGCATCCTAATCCTTTGCCGTATGAAAATGGATTTGAAAGTGTAAGCGCCAAAAATTATCTATCTAAATATTTTGCCATTGACGATATGGATGAGTGGGATTTTTATGCTAGTTCATCAGATGGAAGATTGTCAGTTGGTAGATTATCGCAGTTTGCCTTTGAAAGTGAAAAAGCTATTACACTCGATAGATATGCAGGAACAGGATTTCAGACCAATGAAGCAATTTTAAATCTAAATCTTACCGGCTATCAAGATTCTACTATTTATTTAGATTTAGATTATTTGAATCATGGTGAAACGGTAGAAGTAGGAGATAAAATTTGGGCTCGTGCGGATGATTCGGAAAGTTGGGTAGAAGTTTATGATTTTGGGGCTAATTTGACAAATGGCAATTATAAATTCATTCAAGCGCTTAATTTAACCGATATTTTAGTTGCGCAAAACAGTCAGACTTTTGGAGATAATTTTCAATTGAAGATAGGGCAAGAAGGCGATAAGACTGCCGTATTTGTAAACTCAAACGCTGGGCGGTCATTTGACAATATTAGAGTTTTTAATGTTAATGAAGACGTAGAATTATTAGCGGTTAAAGTAAATAAGTTGTATTGTGATTCTCTAACCGGTAGTTTTCCGGTTACCATTGAAGTGAAAAATAATTCTTTAAATGATATTACCAATATTCCAGTGGGATATGCTACATGTACAGGTCAAAATGTTGCAGAAAGTATTCCATCTATTTTAGCAGGTAGTACCTTTACTTACACTTTTACAGAAGAGGCAACTTACACCCCAAGTGATATCATTTTTTTAGATGCTTTCATAGAACATTCAAATGATTTATATCCTTTAAACGATTCCATATTAAACACTGAAATTTTAATTCAACCATATGCCACAGCAGCGGTTTATGATGATCTAGAAACAGGGATCTCATTACTCAATTTAGGAAAACGATCTTCATGGGAGTTAGGAACACCAACTAATTCAATTATAAGTGAATCCGCTAGCGGAAGCAACGCATGGGTTACTAATTTATCTAGCTACTATAATCATAACGAAGCCAGTTATTTATATAGTCCTTGTTTTAATTTTTCTAGCTATACCTCTAATCCAAATATTGCTTTTAACATGAAGTTGAATGTAGAAACAGATTACGACTACTTCACTTTGGAATATTCAGAGGATGGATTGAATTGGCAGTCTTTAAAAGCAGAAACCGAAGCATATAACTGGTTCAATGGAGGAGGAAATTTTTGGGATGAGAATGTTTTAGAATGGAAAACCACCTCCAATAATTTAAACCTTGATAGCTTATCATCAAATACAAATGTGAGCTTTAGGTATCGTTTTTATTCTGATGGAGCAACGAGAGCAGAAGGCGTTGGAATAGATGATATTAATGTAACGGAAGATTTAGGCGCTATTTATGGTATGTCATCTAATGAAAATTTGGAAGAATTAGTGAATACAAATGCTAATTGGCAAACTATTGATTTGGGTAATGAAGTACTATTTGGTATCAAAGGAGATGTCGCTTCGGGTATTAATTTAGGCGTTTACAAAGAAAATAGTCCAATATATTTCCAAGATAAATTGATGTTGGAAAGACATTTTTGGATAGAAGGAGATGGTAATTTTAGATGTCGTTTATATTTACCTTATTCCGAATATCAAACCTTTTTAAATACTGTTGCTGGATGGGTGGCACCATCACAAATGGCTGTCTTGGCATATACGGGTAATCATGCAGATAATCAGTTGTCTAATAATGAGTTGAATTATCAAGTCATTAATGATACTGATCTTGAAATAAAACCATATAGAAACGGATATATTTTAGAATTTGAAGCGAATGGTAATTCTGAGTTCTATATTTTCTCTGAAGAATTAATTAATCCTGCTACAGTACTCAATACTTTTGAAGCGACAGGAATCAGTGAATCAAGAACACAATTAGATTGGTCGACTTTAACAGAAGGCGGAACCAATGGATTTGTGATTGAAGTCAGTAAGGATGGAATTAACTATGATTCTTTGTTTTACGTTGCTAGCATTGGAACAGATACAACAGGAAATACTTATATGGCTTTTGATTCTGTTTCTGATAAAGATTGCATTATGCATTATCGTTTATCTGGAGTTGATGCAGGAAACCTTATGTTTTTAGCGGCAGATACTGCATCATTTGTATTGCCAACTGTAATTGTGATGAATGCAAGTTGCAATCCTGCCGATACAGGAAGCGTGACACAAAATCTAATTTCTTCAACTGGATGCGATAGTGTGGTGACTACCATCACTTCACTTTTAGCTAGCTATCAAGCAACAGTCAATTCAACTTCATGTGATTCTAATCTCGTAGGGACATTCATTGATTCATTTACGACAACTACGGGATGTGATAGTGTAATTACTAGAATTGTTTCCTTACTAACATCATATGATATTGCCGTTGCTGCCACAAGCTGTAATCCAGCTGATACAGGAACCGCCGTTCAAAATTTAACATCAACCGATGGTTGCGATAGTACGGTGACCACAGTTACTTCTTTATTGGCCGCGTATGAAATTAATCTCACGGCTTCCAGTTGTAATCCTGCGGATACAGGAACCGTCGTTCAAAACTTAACCTCAACGGATGGTTGCGATAGTACCGTGACCACTGTTACATCATTATTGGCAGCGTATGAAATTAATCTAACCGCTGAAAGTTGTAATCTAGCCGATACAGGAACGGTGGTTCAAAATTTAATGTCTACGGATGGTTGCGATAGTACAGTAACGACAGTCACTTCGTTACTAGCGGCATATGAAATTAATCTCACAGCTTCGAGTTGTAATCCTGCCGACACGGGAACGGTGGTTCAAAACTTAACGTCTACGGATGGTTGCGACAGTACGGTGACCACGATAACCACATTAGGTGAACCAACTACTGTTACACTCAACGAAACGACTTGTGATCCAATGGAAGCCGGCACGGTAATGACGACCTATTTTGGTGGCGCATCCAATGGTTGCGATAGCGTGGTAATTGTCATTACTTCATTGTTGCCAAAGGCCAATGGAACGGTTCAAATGACTACATGCAATCAGAGTGAAGTGGGATCATTTACCGATACTATTTATGGAGGCGCTTCTAATGGTTGTGATAGCATTGTCACAACGGTGGTGAGTTTTATTCCGCCAAGCAGGTCAACCGTTCAAGCGACGACATGCGATCCTTTAGAAGTAGGGTCAACTATAGATACCATTTATGGTGGAGCAGCCAACGGATGTGATTCAATCATAACCACGGAAACTACTTTATTACCGAGTAGTGCTATCATTTTAAATGAAACTACTTGCGATGAAAATAATGCAGGTACATTTACAGAAACACTATCCAATCAATATGGCTGTGATAGTTCGATAACAACAGTAGTTACCTATCTGCCGCCACCGGTTGCCTCTTTTATGTTTTTTATTGATGGGTTAGAAGTGTCTTTTCAAAATACCTCTCAAAATGATGTAACCAATGGTTGGACGTTAGGCGATGGCACCATTGTTACCAATAGTGATGCATTTGAGCATTTATATAGCAACGGAGGCTATTATGATGTCATTTTAGGCGTTTCTAATGCGTGCGGCACCGATAATGTAAAACAAACCATTAGGTTGGTTAATACGGCTATTGATTTAAATACTATAATTGAGTCGATTGTATTGTATCCAAATCCGAATACAGGTCAATTTGCATTGGAGTTAAAAGGAAGTAGTATTAATACAGATGTTTTGTTACAATTGATCGATGTTGCCGGAAAAGTGATAGATACTCGAAATGTAAATTTCAATGGCTATTTAAAAGAAAACTATGTGTTTGAATCTATTCCTTCGGGAACATACTTGTTACATATCAATAGCAAAGAAGGACAAACCACTTTAAAGGTGAATATTATGAAGTAACTTCTATTTCTTAGTGTCCTTCGTGGCTTCTTTGTGTACTTAGTGGTTAGTTTTTTTACCACAAAGTTCACCAAGGTTGTTGCACAAGGTTCACTAAGACTTCTATTGATGTTAAGATGTATTACATAATTTTTTTGTGACCTTTGTGACTTCATAGTGTGCTTAGTGCTTGCCTGCTGCAAGCAGGGTTAGATTTTTTTAACCACGGATGCACGGATGACTGTTTGCTAGCATCAGATATAATCTTTAAAACGATGTTTCCTGCAATTTGTAATGACAGCAAAACGATAGTGCTTTGCACTTCACTGATAGTGTGTTGAGATGAATATTAATGTTTACAATGAAACCAATAATCCGCCTCGGATTATATCCGTGGAAATCCGTTTAATCGTAGATTATCCAACCCATTTGCAGAAAGCTATATGTTATTTAGGAAGTTAATTTTTTAAAATTCAAATCCGTGGTAAAAAAATATTTTCGATACCTTAGGAGTTAGACATATTACCACAAAGTTCACTAAGGTTGTTGCACAAGGTTCACTAAGATTTTTATTGATGATGAGATGTGTTACATGATTATCAGCCTCAGATGCACAGATGTTTGTATCTGTAGGTATCAATTATAAACTATAGAATGATAGTTCTTGTAGAATGTAATGACAGCAATAATGATTATACTTTACACTGCTCGAAAGAAGCGTGGCATGCTAAATCACGGCAGCTAGCAAGGCATTTGCGAGGGGCGATTGATTTAGCTTGTCTTTTGTTTCTTTTGGACTAAGCAAAAGAAAAGAGAAAAAATATTATAGCTTTAAATTTTAAAGCATTAATAAATAAAATGAAAATAGTTTTAATAGAACCCTTCTACACCGGTTCCCATCAAAGTTGGGCAGAAGGATTGAAAGCCAATAGCCAACACGATATCACTATTTTATCCCTCACCGGGAAAAACTGGAAATGGCGAATGCACGGCGGCGCCATCAGTTTAGCCAAACAATTCTTTGAACTAAAAGAACGACCTGATCTTATTTTAGCGTCTGACATGCTCAACCTATCCACTTTTTTAGCACTCACTAAATCAAGCTCAGTAGGCATTCCAACCGCTATTTACTTTCATGAAAACCAATTGAGTTATCCTTGGTCGATGACCGATGAAGATGTTAAAAAGCAACGCGACTTCCACTATGGATTTATGAATTGGATATCTATACTCTCAGCAGATAAAGCATTCTTTAATTCCCAATACAACCACGATAGCTTTTTTAGAGAAGTAGCAGTGATGTTAAAAGCCATGCCCGATAATAAAGAATTACAATTGATTGAATTGGCCCAAAGCAATAGCAGCATTTTGCCATTAGGCATTCAGTTAGAAGATCTCAAAATCAATGTAGCAGAAAAGGATTTTACCAAACCAGTTATCCTTTGGAATCACCGTTGGGAATACGATAAAAATCCGTTGGACTTTTACAATGCCATCAAGCATTTACAGACAGAACAAATCGACTTTGGATTGATTGTGTGTGGCGAAGGATTTGAAGATCAACCCGAAGAATTTGACAAGATAAAAACAGAATTTTCTAATGAGCTTTTGCATTTTGGTTTTGCCGAAAGTAGAGCAGATTATAGGGCATTATTGCAACAAGCCAATATCATTCCGGTCACCAGCCAACAAGAGTTTTTTGGACAAAGTGTAATGGAAGCCATGGCAGCAGGTTGTTTCCCGTTATTGCCGAATCGATTGGCTTATCCCAATCATATTCCTGAATCGTTGAAACAAGCTTTTTTATATGACTCAGTAGACCAATTACAAACTAATTTATTGGATATTTGTAAAGATATGTCGGCCGTTGTGCCCTTAATTGAAGCCGCTCAAGGTATCGCGATGCAATACGATTGGTCGAATATAATTGAAACTTACGATGCTCAAATGGAAAATTTAGCCAACACATGAAACGAGAATTAGTAAAAACAGAAGATGGCTCACACAGCTTGTTCATCAAAGAATTAGACGAACATTACCATTCCATTTACGGCGCTATCCAAGAATCTAAACACGTATTTATAGAAGCCGGATTAAAATACTTTCCACCTAAATCTAAGCTTACAATTTTAGAAATAGGTTTTGGAACCGGCTTAAATGCTTTAACCACAATATTGGCCAACGAAGCCCTTCAAAATCAAATCAATTATGTAGGCGTAGAAGCCTATCCTGTAACGCTAGAAGAAGCTGCTGCCTTAAATTATGTGGAGGAATTAAAGGCCGAACAACTACAGCCCTTATTTGATAAAATGCATATGGTAGAATGGGAGCGTAGCAACGAAATTACACCCAGCTTCACTTTAATCAAAAAGCAAGTCAAGTTTGAAGACTTACAACTAGCCCCCAACAGTATCGACTTAATTTATTTTGATGCATTTGCGCCATCTGCGCAAGCCCACTTATGGGAAGAAAGTATTTTTAGCAACCTGTTTCAAGCGTTAAAGAGCGGCGGCATCTTGGTGACCTATTGTGCGAAAGGTGTTGTTAAACGCACCCTCAAATCCGTGGGTTTTACCTTAGAAGCCTTGCCTGGTCCAAAAGGGAAAAGAGAGATGACGAGAGCGGTGAAATAAGACTCAAACACAAGATTCAAATTCAATGTTCAAGGATCAAGCTTGCCTGCCGGAGTTAGATTTAAAAACGTGGCAGAATAATTGTAATCATTCCATATCCAATTGATCCATACAAAATGAAGAAGATCTCAAAATTAGTAAAGCTGTTAATTGTTTTTCTTACTACAATTCAATTATCATCCTGTGCACAACCGAATAATACAAGAGTAATAGATGTTTCATTTTACCTTGCTGACGATATGCAGCCCGGCTATACCATTTGTGATAGCCGATTCGACACCGATAGTATTCTTTTTGCCGATTGTTTAAGTGCCACTGAGCCCGCGAGTATGGTCACCAATAGGGCCAAACAAATCAAATTTCAATTCCAACTAGACAATCATTTAGTGCTCATCTTATACAAAGGTGCTCAAACCATGACGATTCATTTTGAAGGGAAGTATAATTTTTTAGGACAACCCAAAGAGCTTGATTTAGGCGAAATATATTTTAAAGAAGGAATGTTTTTAGTGAATAATGCGACCATGCATTTTATTAAGGAGTCAGATGATGAGGATTGGCGAAATTATAAATTAAATATTTTAGATTCTTTGCATTACCAATACGCTATAAAGAACAATAAGACGAATACCTATATCGTGTCTTATATTTATACCAAAGATTTTCAACTGAGAAAAGAAGTTACTTACTTCCCCAATGGCAATATTAATATTGAAAATTATTATGATTCAGACTTTAAAAAAGTATTCAGCAAATCTCATTATGAAAATTTCAGTACTGTTATCACCAAAACCTATAGCACTTGCAATGAATACATAGTAATGGACAGCTTTGGAATAGTTTCCAATAGAGTTATTCATGATAGAATACCGCCAGCCGATGACTGTAGAATTGCAAAATCCTATCAACAAAAAAATCAAATAGGTAAACATTACACCGACATACAAAACACACTACCCATTAGTATTTATCAAAGCTTCAGCGTGGCTCATGTGCTGTATGATGAATTTATAACCTCACCGGTGATTGAAACAACGCCGTATGCCATCCAAATTAGCAATGTGGGGTATTTTCCTCAAGACACAATTGATATCAATAAATTTAAAGCTTATCAAGAAGAGGTAGTTTTAAAAGTAGCCTTTTCATCAGGCGCAGATAAAATTGGCGAACCCATCATCAATAAAAGGATAGAAGGAAAGGAGATGGTTTACGATATTTTTATCATAGAATCCAAAGCTTCTAGTGAAATGGCATGGCCGAGAGCTGTACTCATTCCACTAAAAATAGGCGCTAATGAGGTTTATAAAATCAATTTTCCATTAACGGGTAATCCAGACCAAATAACCTCTGAGGAATATGATTTTAGCCCAAGATGGATATTGTTGGGCTTAGATGATCCTAAGAGAAACAAGCAGGACGCCCCAATAGTTATTTATGGGAGTAATACAACGGTTGACTAGTAGTTAAATTCAGTAAGAAGTGACCAACACCCAAAAAAAAGGATCGTCATTGCGATGAATCCGTCAGCTGACGGATGGCAGTAATCTCTTGAAATTACTGCCGACATTGAAAAGATTGCTCTTTTAACCGTCATACAGAGCGAAAGCGAAGTATCTCATTAAGGTGCGGAACTACAATTGAGATACTATACACGACAGAAGAAAAATATGAGATTCCACGGCAAGCCTCTGAATGACCATATTTTCTTCTGTCTATCACCTTATCGGTTTTGAATAACGTGAATCATTGCATTACAATCTCATTTTCTTTAACCGTCATGCAGAGCGCAAGCGAGACCTTCGCCAAAGCCATTCCTGTTTTAAACCGTCATACAGAGCGAAAGCGAAGTATCTCATTCTGGGAAAACGACATTTTTACTAAAAGTATTTATGGAATTCTTACGTGTCTTGACTCTTATTATTGATGTATCAAACAAGTTATATTTATATCGTAACTAATAAATGGAGAACCACACTATATACTGGTGTTACGTCCGACCTAATTGATAGAATTTGGAAGCATAAAGAAAAGTTCTATCCGCATAGCTTTTCTGCTAAGTACAAAACAACGTATTTAATATATTACGAGACTTTTGATTCAATAGAGGATGCCATTAGTAGGGAAAAATACATAAAAGGTAAAAGCAGACAGTTTAAAGAAGACCTTGTTAATTCACTCAATCCTTCTTGGGTTGATTTATATGAAGATTTTAAAAAAGCGTATTACGGTGATTAATTAAGTTGAGTTAGATGAGATTCTTCGGCAGCTATCAGTGTTTACGTCTTTATTTTATTATTACCGTGCAGCCCCTGCCTACCGCAGGCAGCCTCTGAATGACGTAGCGTTTTTTAACCGTCATATAAAGTGAAAGCGAAAACTTCACCAAAGACGCTTTTTTTTTCAACCGTCATGCAGAGCGCAAGCGAAGCATCCCATTAAGGTATGGAATTACAATCAACAACTATTTTCGATAGAAGAAGATGAGATTCTTCGGCTGCTATTAGAGTTTACGTCTTTATTTTAGTATTACCGTGCAGCCCTGCCTACCGCAGGCAGGCTCTGAATGACGTAGCGTTTTTTAACCGACATACAAAGTGAAAGCGAAAACTTCACCAAAGATACTTTGTGTTTTTTTATCGTCATACAGAGCGTAAGCGAAGTATCTCATTAAGATTCTGAATTAAAATTAACATACTAAACATTAATGTTTGATTGAATTCATTACATTCTGCGCCAGCGTTGAAGCTAGCAGGAGCTCGGCTGCTTTAGAGTTTACGTCTTTATTTTAGCATTACCGTCAGCCCCTGCCTACCGCAGGCAGGCTCTGAATGACGTAGCGTTTTTTAACCGTCATATAGAGCACAGCGAGACCTTCACCAAAGACGCTTCTTTTTTCAACCGTCATGCAGAGCGCAAGCGAAGCATCCCATTAAGGTATGGAATTACAATCAACAACTATTTTCGATAGAAGAAAAATATTAGATTCTTGCGCCAGCGCCGAAGCTAAAGCGCAGGAGCTCGGCTGCTATTAGAGTTTACGTCTTTATTTTAGTATTACCGTGCAGCCCCTGCCTACCGCAGGCAGGCTCTGAATGACGTAGCGTTTTTTAACCGTCATACAAAGCACAAGCGAGACCTTCACCAAAGACGCTCCTTTTTTCAACCGTCATGCAGAGCGCAAGCGAAGCATCCCATTAAGGTATGGAATTACAATCAACAACTATTTTCGATAGAAGAAGATGAGATTCTTCGGCTGCTATTAGAGTTTACGTCTTTATTTTAGTATTACCGTGCAGCCCTGCCTACCGCAGGCAGGCTCTGAATGACGTAGCGTTTTTTAACCGACATACAAAGTGAAAGCGAAAACTTCACCAAAGATACTTTGTGTTTTTTTATCGTCATACAGAGCGTAAGCGAAGTATCTCATTAAGATCTTCTGAATTAAATTAACATACTAAACATTAATGTTTGATTGAATTCATTACATTAGCGGAAATTATAATAAGGATATGGATAAATTTCCTGATCCTACTGAATTGAGAAATAAAAGAATATGGATTATATTAAAAAAGCTATAGAAGAAATAAAGAATGAATTGGTATTTAATGGTAATTTATTTGATAATAGTATTTCGATGATTTAATATTCGGTACAGTTTGCTATAAATATTTTTTTAACGTGATGGTAAATTTGATAAACCGATTTTTAAAATGCATTCACTGATGGCGCAAATGATGGAGGAATTGATTTAATCGCTAAACGAAAATGACATCTCCAAGTCACTTGTCTTAATCCAATCAAAAAATATTCAGGATTTCAATTCTAAAGATGAAATTAAGGATATTTTTACAAAAATGTCTCAAACTGTAACTGATTTCAAGAATGAAAAAATTGGTTATATAATAAAAATTTAAGGAGAATATATAGAGAAAAGTATGATGATGCTAATGACGATGCAATTTTTCAATTGAATTAGTTCTATTTCTCGGACTAAACAAACCTGAAAAAAGGAAAGAAGAAATTCTAAAACATTTGAGTAAAGTAAATGAACTTGAGGATTTTGAAATATCAATTTTTTACAAAAACGAAATTGAACATCAAATTGAATCATTTGAAGATGGGCAAAGGTTTGTTAGTGAAGGTAAAGTTGATATATATAAAGAACATGGACATATAAAGAATGGACAAAACGGAATATTGGTAGATATATCTGCATTGTCAATTCGTAAACTGTATGACAAGTATAGGGAACCATGGATTGTTTGAGCAAAACTTTAGATATTTCGTTAAAAATAAAAAAATTGATGATCAGATAAAATGATTCTTAAAACATAAAAGGGATCAATTTTGGTTTTTAAATAATGGAATTATAATTGGTTGTAAAGATTTTGAAATAGATGGTGATAATGTCAAATTAAATGACTTTTCGATTGTTAATGGTTGTCAAAACCTCAACATTATTAGGTTCATACAAAGGGCCTGATGAAGATTTGGACTTCCTAATTCCTTGTAAAATTGTAAAACCTGATAAAGAAGGTGAAGATTATTTTAATCTATTTATTTCTCAAATTGCGGAAGCATCAAATTTCAAAAGCCAATTTCTGATAGAGATTTATCAAATCAACCAGAACAAAGAAGAATTCAAAGACTACTTAAAGAAAACGATCCCAAAATTTATATGGAGATTAAAAAGGTCAAGATTTTAAGGAAAAGGGTCTTGAGCCTTGGCAGAAACTTAAAAATGATTTTCAGGTCAATTAATTTTATCTGTATTATTACAACAACCTGGCACTGCGCGAAGTAGTAAGAAAAAATATTTGCAGATCGTGCTACTTATAATAAAATATTTAAACGAACCCAAGATAAAGTTACTATTGTTGACATATTGAAACTTTCTACTACTATGATGAGTTTATCAAACTGTAAACCTTAGCGAGAATGCATCAAATGGAAGCAAAAAACGGTAAGCGTCTATACTTGCTATAATTGGATTTCTTATAAAAAATGATAGAAAGTTGTTAGACCTATCTTTATCTGTAGACAAGGCAGAATGGGCCTCTGATGTTACAAGTGATAATTTAGAAGGAGTATTATTCGATCCAAATAGACCTGATGATTTTTTGAAAGCACTGTATTCACTTTTCAATGTTCTAGTTCAGTCATTAGCTAATTTATATATATCAAGAGGTGATTTAGAGTCTTCTGTAACAAATTTTTTCAAAACAGATAAAAAATATCACTCGATCATTTTAGATCACATTAAATCTAGAATAATCCTTGATGATTATGAATATGAAGCAATTAAAGAAAAGATGGACAAAATATTTAAATAACTATATGGAACAGTGTTTACATGAAATTGATAGTACTCGCTACTTCTATAACCATCCCCCTAACTCGTTTTCCTATAATTCAACACTGCCCAAGTATTAAATACAAAGGCAAAACCGATCATAATCACAATTTGTTGTTTGATATCTTGAAAGCCGCTGCCTTTCATCACAATCATTCTAATCACTTCAATAAAATACGCTACCGGATTAAATCGAGCAATCCATTTTGCCCATTCGGGCATGCTTTCAATTGGGGTAAATAAACCGCCCATTAAAATAAAAATCATGATGGTAAAAAACGCCAACGACATTGCTTGTTGTTGATTACTGGAGTAGGTGGAAATGAGTAATCCTATCCCCAACAAAGCCACTAAAAAGATAGCTAAATAGCCATACAAGAGCAACAAGCTGCCCACGGGAACGATGTGGTAAACAATTCTGGCAATGCCCAATAAGCCAATGGTAAACATAAATACGCCAATGATCCAAAACGGGATGAGTTTGCCCAACAAGAAATGATATTTTTTAATCGGCGTTACGTTGATTTGCTCAATCGTTCCCATTTCTTTTTCTTTCACAATATTCAAAGAACACATATACACGCCCACCATCGTAATTAAAATAGCCAAAATGCCGGGTACCATAAAAAACTGATAATTCAACATCGGGTTAAACCAATTAGACGACGTAATTTCTATTTTGGGAATAGATGCTAATAAAGCAGGATCGGCCCAATCTAACCGAATGTCTTGATTGAAATCGTTGATAATTCTTCCTAAATAGGCACTGCCGACACTGGCTTTGGTACCGTTGATGGCATTCACCGCTAAATAAAGCGACTGGTTGCTTTCGCGGATTAAGTTGCGTTCAAAATCTTTGGGAATCTCTAAAATTAAATCCGATTGATCGGTTTCAAAATGTTGGAAGGCCGATGGATAACTGTTGCTGTAATCGGTGAGTTGAAAATAACCGGAAGAGGTGATGTTCGCAATCAGTTCTTGAGAATACGTAGAGTGATCGTTATCGACAATGGAAATATTGATGTTTTTAATCTCAAATTCTGCTGCCAATGGAATGATCAACAATTGAACAATAGGCAAGGCTAAAATCAACGGTAAAATCGATTTGTTTCTAAAGATCTGCCGAAACTCTTTTTCCAATAAATAGAATAATACCCTCATGCCAATCTCGTTTTAAATTGCTTAATACTGGTGACCAGAAAAAAGACCATCATCCCAAATAAGATCAACGTTTCTTTCCAAATAGCCGCAATACCCAAGCCTTTAATCATAATGGATTTTACAATGATGTAGTACCATTTAGAAGGCAAAACGTTAGAGATTACTTGTAATGGCATCGGCATGTTTTCAATCGGAAACAAGAAGCCGGTTAAAATCATCGTGGGCAATAGCATCGCCATCAAGGAAATTAACATGGCGGTTTGCTGTGAATTGGTGACGTTGGAGATCAATAATCCCAATGCCAATGCGGTGATGATGAGCAAAGTGCTTTCTGCAAAAAGCAATGGAATGCTGCCGTTAATGGGCATATCCAACAACAAAACACTCAATAATAGAATCACCGTTAAATTCACCAACGATAAAATCAAATAAGGAATGGCTTTGGCAATGACCACCATAATGGGATTAAAAGGCGAGACCAATAGAATTTCCATCGTGCCATTTTCCTTTTCTTTCACAATGGAAACGGATGTCATCAACACACAGATCAATAGCAACACCAACGCCATTACGCCAGGCACAAAGTTGGTGGTGCCTTTGAGTTCGGGGTTGTAAACCATCCGTTGTTGAATGTCGATTTGCAGCGGTAAGTTTTGATTGTTCAGCAGTTCCATTTGATACTCATAAATAATCTGCGAAGCATAATTGGTGAGGGTAGTGGCGGTATTCGGATCGGAAGCATCTGCAATAATTTGTACTTGCGCATGATTGTCGTGCAACAAGTCTTGCTCAAAATTAACCGGAAAGATCAAGGCTAGTTTTACATCGCCTTTTTTAAATTCGTTTTCAATTTCCGTATGGCTAACATTGGCGGTTTTAATACTAAAATGCTGACTGGCAGTAAATCGGTCAATCATTTGTTGCGAGGCATTGTCTTTGGCATAATCGACAACTACAATATTGGCATTTTTAATCTCATTGGTGAGGGCAAAGCCAAACAAAATAATTTGGGCAATGGGTAAACCAAACAACAACAGTAACGTTTTTTTATCTCTAAAAACATGATAGAATTCCTTGCGTATAAACGCAATAAATTGAGAGTTCAAAAGTGGTGTTTTAATATGTTGATTGTTCGGTTTCATTTTTTGTAAATGGCTTCTTTTTGATTTTTGATTTTTTACTTTTTGATTTTTGTTTTTTAATTTATTTATTTATTTATTCAACTCTCTTAGCGCCTCTGGCAAGTTCATAAAATACATCATCCATGTTATCGGCATTGAATTGCTTTTTCAAGTTGGTGGGCGTATCCAATACCGCTAAAACGCCATCTACCATCATGGAAACTCTATCGCAATATTCGGCTTCATCCATGTAATGTGTGGTCACAAAAATGGTGATGCCTCTTTGTGCGGCAGCATAAATTAAATCCCAAAATTGCCTTCTGGTAATCGGATCTACGCCACCGGTTGGTTCATCTAAAAAAACAATTTTAGGTTCGTGGATGATGGCTACAGAAAAAGCTAATTTTTGTTTCCAACCCAATGGTAATGAACCGACTAGTTTCTTTGCTTCCTTTTCTAATCCTAATCGCTGTATGAGTTCAATAGTTTTTTGTTTCAATTCTTTGGGTGGAATACCGTAAATACCTCCAAAAAAACGAATATTTTCCGCTACGGTTAAATCTTCATACAAAGAGAATTTTTGACTCATATAGCCAATGCTCTTCTTAATTTTTTCCGTCTCTTTGTAAATGTCGAAACCCGCAATAGTCGCTTTCCCGGAAGAAGGCGTAGATAAACCGCACAACATTCTAATGGCCGTGGTTTTGCCAGCTCCATTCGCGCCTAAAAAGCCAAATATTTCTCCTTCGTACACATCGAATGTAATGGCATCGGCAGCAATAAAATCGCCGTATTGCTTTGTGAGTTGGTTCGTGCTAATCACTACATTTCTCATCTCAATTACTCATTAGTTGAATGAAACAATCTTCAATAGTAGGAGAGATCGGTTTAATCTCAATATGGCTGTGTTGCAAGTTGGTTAAATAGGCAGTTAGTTCGTTGGTATTGTCGCTTTGATTGGTGGCAAAACTGATGTGATGAAATTCGCCAAATGAAAAACAGCTTTTGATCAAAGGCGCTGTTCGTAGATCGCTTAAGAGCTTTATCATTTGGTCGGATTTAATCGCAAACAATTCATTTGGAAAATCCTTAATGATTTGCTGTGGCGTATCAATTGATAGTATTTTACCGTCTTGCAGTAAGGCAATTCGTTCACATAAAGTGGCTTCAT
Source organism: Chitinophagales bacterium (assembly GCA_041393015.1). Taxonomy (GTDB): domain Bacteria; phylum Bacteroidota; class Bacteroidia; order Chitinophagales; family JADIYW01; genus JAGQYH01. The sequence continues at coordinate 298,032 of JAWKKV010000002.1, forward strand.
CCATATATGGGGTCGATACAATAATGGTGATGCCTTGTTGCTTTAAGTTTTTTAAGATATTCCAAAATTCCTTTCTGGAAACGGTATCAACGCCTGTGGTCGGCTCATCTAAAAATAAGATAGTCGGTCGGTGAATTAAAGCACAACAGAGGGCTAACTTTTGTTTCATGCCTCCGGAAAGTGCTCCGGCTCTTCTGTTTTTAAACGGCTCTATTTGAACGTAAATATCTTTGATCAAGTCGTAATTCTCTTCCACCGTAGTTTTAAAAACCGTAGCAAAAAAGGTTAAGTTTTCCTCAATGGTAAGGTCTTGATACAAAGAAAACTTGCCCGGCATATAACCTACAATTTGTCGTATGGCTTTGAAATCTTTGACCACATCCATTCCATCCACTTGCGCATCGCCGCTATCGGGTAATATTAAAGTGGTGAGCATTCTAAGGATACTGGTTTTGCCGGCACCATCCGGACCAATCAACCCAAATAGTTCGCCTTTTTCCACGGAAAAGGAAACATCATCTACGGCTTTTATTTGCTCTTTGCCGTAGCTTTTGGTCAGGTGATGGGCGGCTACATGAATCATTTTCTAAAAGTTTACCTCGCCATACATGCCAATTTTGTAGCTTCCATCATTCACTACTTTTATTTTAATGGCATAAACTAAATTGGCGCGTTCATCTTTAGTTTGTACTGTTTTTGGAGTAAATTCTGCTTTGTCGTTGATCCAAATGATTTCGCCTTCAGTGGTTTTGAAACCGCCGTCACCATCATCTGTTAACACATTTACTTTCTGGTTCAATTGAATCTTGGGTAATTGATTGCCACTTACGTATGCTTTTAAATGAAGAATAGATAAATCGGCTATTTTATACAGCGGTTTGCCTGCACCGGTGATCTCATTCGGTTCGGCATATTTGGTTAAAACGGTTCCAGAAACAGGGTTGATGATATGGCATTTGTCGATTTGGTCGTTCAATTGATCAATTTGACTGTACAACGGTAAAGGCTCGCTTCCAATGCTGGTGGCAGCGGTATTTAAGGCAGAAACTTGTGCTGACTTTTGTTGTTGGATAACGGTCATTTGCTTTTGGACTTCTGCAATTTTGTAGTGGATATCATCCAATTGTTTTTGGGGAGCAGCATTGCCGGTTACCAATTTCTGTATTCTATTTTGCTCCGTTTGTAAGTTGCTCAATTGCGTTTCTGCCAAGGCCAATTGTTGGTCAAAAAAGGCAGTTTGCGCTTTAATATTCGGACTTCTGCTCCCAATGGCATTGATCTGTGCTTTCAGTTGTTGCTTTTTCAAGTACAAGGCAAAAGTGTCAATTAATCCCACTTGCGTTCCGGCAGTTAAGGCTTGTCCTTCTTCCACCGTAAAGCTTAGAATTTGCCCGGAAGCTTGTGCCGATATAATGGTTTCTATGGCTTCAAAGGAGCCGGACGCATCAAATTGATGTTTGTTGTTGGCGCACGAACTGATGAACAATGTCAGTGCGATTGCAGCGTAGAATGTATATTTTGAGTTCATGATGATGGTTTTATTCGGTTAATTTCCAGTGTTGGTTTTAATATCGTATTGTGATTGTAACAATTGCATTTGATGCAGCACCAAGTTCTGCCTAGCCTTGTCTGCCGCATTGATATGATTCAAGTAATCTATCGAAGTAATGACGCCGTTTTGCAGTTGTACTTGAGCGACTGCTTTGACTTCTTCTCGCAATGCAATGATATCGTTATCTACTTTAATGAGTTGATCGTACTTCGCTAAAGCTTCATTTTGTTCGGCTAATTGAATATTGGTTTTATATAAGAAAAGCTCCTTTTGAATGTCGAAAGATTCGTGTTTGACCGCCAACAAACTTTTTTCATTTTTGGAAGTGAAATAGCCATTGAAATTCCAATTTAATTTGAGACCGCCAATGTAATAGGGCTTAAAATCATTGTCTAAGAAATTAAGTGCCGGTCGCCCGAAGCCGCCTTGAGCAAAGGCATATAGCTTAGGCATGTTTTTTTGATTGATCAATTTTGATTCTAAATTCAGGTTGTTTTGCTGTTGGTCGTAATACTTTAATTCCAATCGATTAATTGCAGTATTTAGATTAGGAACAGTAGGTTTTTCAAAAATGGTTTCATCGTCAATCGTTTGGTCAATCAATATAGAAAGCATTTTAGTGAGTGCCGATTTTTGGGCATACAACTCAATATTTCGCTGTTGGATTTGTAGTAATTCTGCTTTTAGAAGACTCACATCTGTTGGAATGGCAATCCCATTTTCAACAGCCACATTGAGTTTTTCAATGCCCGATTCTAAATCTTTTTTAATTAGACTGGTTTGCTTTAATTGTTCCTCTGTTAATAAAACGCCAAAATAGAGTTGATTGACATTGGCTTTTATTTGATAGAGTTCAATCTCTATTTTTTGCTTTTCGATTTCAGAAGTTGCTGAAGCGATTTCCTTTTGTTGCTTCACGATGCCAAAATCAGTTAACGGTTGAATCACTTCTCCATAGAGCTTGTATTGATCTTTGCTGATGGAAGGAATGTCAACATTGGGCAATGAAATGCCTAACGAGGTAACTTCTGATTGATAGGTCGCTTGCCCGGATAAATTGATGCGTGGCAAAATTCCTTTGGATATATTGTCAAGCGTATATGCTTGCGTTTCGTCAATTAGATCGAGTTGTTTTATAAGCGGAAAATTTTGTTCGGCTTGTTCATAGCATTGCTCAATAGTGAGTTGTGTAAGGCTTTGTGCTTGATTACTCGTGTAAACGAATGAAAGTAAAATGGTTCCGATGATTGGTAGAACAAACAATTTCATTGTATTCAGTTTTAAATCGTTTTAGGATTGTTTGGGTAAGATTGGGTCAGCATCATTTCAATCCATTGAGGAATTAGTTTTTTCCTTTCTTCTATGAGTTGGTCAAAAGTGTTTTTGTCAGAATTGAATACTTCAATCATTACCGGCGATGCAATAAATGGAAAGACAATGATAGATAATGTATTTAGGAGAATATGCAAAGGATTAATTTGAAGTGAATTTTTAAGTATCACTTCTTTTTGAAATTGTTGGACAAAGAAAGATTGCTGAAGTTTTTCTTTAACGCCCATCTTCTTTACAAAATCAGCAGGGTGATTGCGGACCTCACTAAATATAAACAATGGAATATTGGGATCTTTTTTTAAAAGTTGGAAATAGTGTTCAACAAACGCCTCAATTTTTCCTTTGATAGAAGTGTTTGGATCATTTAAAACGGAAATGATATCTCCAAAAAAGAGTTGCATTTTTTCCGTCATAATGATGTCGAATAATCCTTTTTTACTTCTGAAATAGTAATTAACCAGGGCTAGATTGGTGTTGGCTGCTTCTGCTATATCTCGTGTTTTGGTGGCTTCGTAACCTTTCTCAAGGAAAATGGTTTCAGCAGCCACTTTTATTTTTTCTTCTGTAGTTCGTTCGTTGGCAGACATATCTTATCTCAATTAATACTTCGTACAAAAGTAGTTAAACGAATGATTTAAACAAGTGTTTAATTTCAATTTTAATAAAAATTAATATTGTAAGCATTTTAGGAAAGACAGGAATAATAAAATTTTGATCAGTTAAATCAAGACTAAAGTGAATTATCTTTAATTTCAATAGTGGATTTTAATTGTATAGATTTTGTCAATACCAGTATTGATATTTATCATAATAAAGGAGGTGGTTTTCGCCTTATCTTCACAGGATAATCAAATAAAGAAACTATGAAATCAAAAATCTTAACAGGAGTAGTTGCCCTTTTTCTATTAGGAGCTTGCCAAAATACTCAGGAAAAAAACATGAGTAGTGATGGAGGATGTCCATTTGGTTTTGGCAAAGACCATAAAAAGGAACAGGTATCAATCATTAAAACGAACGACGATTGGTGGCCAAATAAGCTGAATTTAGATATTCTGGCTCAAAACTCTGCTTTATCTAATCCAATGAATGAAAGTTTTGATTATGAAAAGGAATTTGCGAAGTTAGACTATAATCAATTGAAAAAGGATATTGAAGCTGTATTGACGAATTCACAAGATTGGTGGCCAGCTGATTACGGAAATTATGGACCTTTATTCATTCGTATGGCATGGCACAGTGCAGGAACATACAGAACTGGAGATGGAAGAGGTGGAACTCGTATGGGGATTCAGCGTTTTGCGCCACAAAACAGTTGGCCGGATAACGTAAACCTAGATAAAGCTAGAAGATTGTTGTGGCCGGTTAAGCAAAAATATGGTCAACAAATCTCTTGGGCGGACTTGATGATTTTAACAGGAAATGTTGCCTTGGAATCTATGGGTTTTGAAACGATCGGTTTTGGTGCCGGTAGAGCAGATGTATGGGAACCTCAAGAAGATATTTATTGGGGACCGGAAGGCGGTTGGTTAGAATCGAGAAGATTGAATGAAGATGGCGAAATGGATTTAGATATGGAAAATCCATTAGCGGCTGTGCAAATGGGACTGATTTATGTCAACCCGGAAGGACCAAATGGCAATCCTGATCCAGTGGCTTCAGCAAAAAACATTAGAATTGCTTTTGCACGAATGGGAATGAATGATGAAGAAACAGTAGCCTTAATTGCAGGAGGCCATTCATTTGGTAAAACACATGGCGCTGGTCCTGCTGATAATGTTGGTGCTGCTCCGGAAGCTGCTGATATTGAAGAACAAGGTTTTGGATGGAAAAGTAAATATAAATCAGGTAAAGGAGCAGATGCGATTAGCTCAGGCTTAGAAGTGATTTGGACACCTACACCTACACAATGGAGTCATGCATTTTTACAAACGTTGTTTAACAATGAATGGGAATTAACAAAAAGTCCGGCAGGCGCTCATCAATGGGTGGCTAAAGATGCCGGAGAAATATTTCCTGATGCATTTGATGAGAATAAAAGACATAAACCAACTATGCTTACTTCGGATTTAGCATTAAAGTTTGATCCTGATTACAAGAAAGTATGTCAAGGATTTATAGATAATCCGGAGGCATTCGAAGATGCTTTTGCGAAAGCTTGGTTTAAGTTAACGCACAGAGATATGGGACCAAAGTCAACTTACATAGGTCCTGAAGTGCCAAAAGAGGATTTCTTATGGCAAGATCCGGTACCGGCAAGAGATTATGATTTAGTGTCTGCTGCCGATATTGAAAAACTTAAAACAGAGATTCTTAATTCAGGTATTCCTCATAGTCAATTAATTGAAACGGCTTGGGCATCTGCATCAACCTATAGAGGTTCTGATAGAAGAGGTGGCGCCAATGGAGCTCGTATTCGATTAGAACCACAAATCAGTTGGGCATCTAATAATACGGATCAACTTAAGAATGTGTTAGCTACTTACGAGAAAATTCAAGCAGATTTTAATGCTAAGAGCGGAAACAAAAAAGTTTCGATGGCAGATTTAATTGTGTTAGGAGGAAGTGCCGCAGTTGAAAAAGCAGCTTCAGATGCAGGATTTAAAGCAAAAGTTCCTTTTATTCCAGGAAGAACAGATGCAACACAAGAGCAAACAGATGCAGCTTCTTTTGCAGTTCTTGAGCCAATGGCTGATGGTTTCAGAAACTATCAAAAAAAGAAATACACCTTAACAACAGAGGAATTGCTTGTTGACAAAGCACAACTATTAACTTTAACAGCTCCGGAAATGACAGTGCTAGTTGGTGGTATGAGAGCATTAAATGCGAACTTTGATGATTCAAACAAAGGTATTTTAACCAAAACGCCTGGCGTTCTTACCAATGATTTCTTTGTTAATCTTCTAGACATGAATACTTATTGGACACCGATTTCGGAAGATAAATTGGAGTTTGAAGGTAAAAATAGAACTACTGATGAGACTGTTTGGACAGCTACTAGAGCGGATTTAATTTTTGGATCTAATTCTGAATTGAGAGCATTAGCGGAGGTTTATGCTAGTAATGATGCTAAAGAAAAATTTGTCAATGACTTTATCAATGCGTGGACTAAAGTGATGAATCTTGATCGATTTGATTTGAAATAGATTTAAGTAAGAATTTTGCTTACTATATTGTTTATAGCGGCTTGGATATCATCTGAGTCGCTATTTTTTTATAAAGAATTTATTGAAACAAAAGGGAAGCGATTTAAATCAATAACTTTGTTGAAAGAAATTCAATTATTAAATTTTATCCCTTGAATTATAAAGAAAACATTGAAAAGTCGTTCCATTATGCCAATGGATTAACAGATAAAGGTAAGTTGGCAAGCTATATTCCTGAATTAGCCAACGTTGATCCTAAAATGTTTGGTGTACATATGACAGCCCTTAACAGCGATTCATATGGTATGGGTGATTATCTTAAAAAGTTCTCCATACAAAGTATTGCTAAAGTATTTTCCTTAACGCTAGCTTATAAAATGCTAGGCGAGAAAATATGGAAAAGGGTAGATGTTGAACCTTCTGGTAACAAATTTGATTCGCTTATTTTATTGGAAACCGATAATGGTATTCCTCGTAATCCATTTATCAATTCGGGTGCTATTGTAATCTGCGATATTTTATTATCACATTTGGATAATGCCAAAGAAGAATTTCTTGAATTTGTTAGAGATATAAGCGATTTGCCTAATTTGACTTACTCTAAGAAAATTGCTGATTCTGAAAAATCTGAAGGCTATAGAAATGTGGCGTTATGCAACTTTGTAAAATCTTTTGGCAATATTAAAAATGAGCCTACTGAGGTACTTGATTTTTATTTCAATTTATGTTCTATTGAAATGAATTGTCAGCAGTTATCTCATGCCTTTGGGTTTTTAGCCAACGGAGGACGTAAATTTTCAGATGGCAAACAAATAATTACTAAAAGCCAAGCCAAACGGATTAATGCTTTGATGTTGACTTGCGGTTTTTATGACGAATCAGGCGAATTTGCCTTTAAAGTAGGATTGCCCGGAAAGAGTGGAGTTGGCGGTGGAATAGTGGCGTTGTATCCTCACAATTATACCATTGCCGTTTGGTCACCGGGATTAAATCCACATGGCAACTCTTTTCTTGGAATGAAGTTCCTTGAAAAATTAACGACTCATTCAGAATTGAGTATTTTCTAAGATTTTAGAGTTTCGATTACTCCTTCAAATTACTCCTATCTTAATAATACAAATGTTCCTAAAGCACTCTTCCTTTTAGAATTTTCTCTTGGTCCGCCCCAAGCATATCCATTCGTAAATATGGCTTGAATTTTCCACACGTAATTATCTTGTGGCATTTCTTTGCCATTAAATGTGCCATCCCAACCTTCTGAAGGAATGCCATTTTCTAAAGCGGTAGTTCTGAATAACAGCTCTCCATACGTAGAATAGATTTCTAACTCGTATTCTAATAAGTCATGTCCTTTTGGCAAAAAGATAGAAGCTTCCGTATTGCTGCCTAATGCCGGACTCATGGCATTGGGCACGAAAATGTTGCCAAAGAATTCTACTATAATGGGTTTTGTAATGGAATCTACACAACCAAAATCACTTTGAGCTATTAATTTTATAGAAAATGGACCTGATGTGATGTATTCATACGATGGGTTTTCTTCTGTAGATACTAAATCACTACCATCACCAAAATTCCAAATATATTGGCCGGCATTTTCACTTAAGTTGATAAAATCAATCAAACCATTTAAAATAGGATCTTCATTTTGGTAGTAATCAAAATCAGCGATTGGTAAAGGCATTATTTCAACAATACCAACTTTTGTAATAGTATCGTAGCAAAGATTATCGTTATTGGTAATTAATGAAACTGTATAAAATCCATCTTCAAAATAAGCTACTGTAGGATTATTAACGAAAGACTTTTTACCATTCCCAAAATCCCACACAAAATTTTCTCCATTACTTAGATTTATAAACTCAATGCTGTCTCCAATACAAAAAGCATTAGCATCAACATCAAAATCTGCAATGGGTTTTTCCAAAATATCAATGGATTTAGTGATACTATTGGTACATAAATTGTCTCCTGTTACGGTTAATGTTATATTGTAGTTTCCACTTGGATTGTATATATGCTTAGGATGTACAAGACTGGAGGTTGCTCCATCGCCAAATTGCCATTGACTATTGATTGCTCCAACTGTTTCATTGGTAAATTTTACTTCGGCCTTTTCACAACCTTTATCCGGCATACTAAATGCCGCATCAATACTTTCTAAGACTTCTACATAAGCATAAGCAGTATCTCTGCTGCAACCATTATTAACCGCTAATTCAACGGTATAAAAACCGGCAGTCTCAAAAGTATGCTCAATAGTATCTGAACTTATCACATTGCCATCACCTAAATCCCAAACCGGATTGGAACCAATAGAGGAGAAGTTGATTAAGGTAATATCTAACGGCTCACAACCTGAGAGATGATCTATATAGAAGAAGGCATTAGCATCTGTTGTTTTGATAATTACTTCACGTTGAGCAGTATCGGAACCACAGTTATTAGACGCTACTAAAGTTACTAGATAAGCTGTGTCGTTTACTCCAATATCATAGAATTGAGGTTTTGGATCTTTGGCATTAGAGGTTTTTCCATTACCAAAATCCCAAAAATAGGTTTGTGGTGAATTGTAACTTATGTTGTTAAATACCACGGAATCTAATTCACAATATTGACTATAATTAGTGCCAAATTTCGCTACCGGTGGTTTGGATATTAATACGCTGTCGAGTGCGGTATGATCTCCACATTGGTTAACGACAGTTAAGGTTACGTAATAGGTAGTGTCATAGTAAGTGCCTTGAGTAAACGTAATATTTTGAGGTGCATTATCAGTAGAAGTCACGCCATTGCCAAAGTCCCAGAATACATCTGTTATATGTCCTGATGAGTTATTGACAAAATCTATTTGTAAAATATTACAACCTAGTGGATTGGCAATATCAAAACTAGCTTGTGGAATGGCAATGATTCTAATTGTACTGGTATCGCTATTGACACAACCGTTTTTTTCAACCTCTACAATTACAGTAAACAATCCAATTGAGTTATAACTGTGGGAAACAGAAACACCATTAGCCGTGCGGCCATCACCAAAATTCCAACTTACTGATGATAAACTATCTGCGTCAATTGAGAAAGTTACAGCTTCATTTAAACAAGCTGTATCAGGTATATTCAAATCGACATCTGGAATATTTAATACACTCACGGTTTTGTAAGCAGTATCTAAACAACCTAGAATGGGTTCAGCATAAATATAGGCTATTTGATGACTGCCTAAACCGCTTTCAGATGGACTGAAAATTCCTTGAATACTATCAATAATTCCCGTTCCTATCCAAATTCCTCCAAGAGGCGATTGTCCGGTTAATATAAGCTCATCTATATTGATACAGGTGTTTTGAGTGGGTCCGGCATATAAATTGTCAATAGAAACTAAGCTAGCTATTATACTATCCGAGGCTACACAAATACCATCATCATAAGTATAGGTTAAAGTAACGGCATCTTCTGACACAATGGATGGAACAAACATGTCGTTCATAACACCTATTCCTGACCAAGTGCCATTGGCAGGTGTTCCACCTAATGTAACTGGAGCATCTTTAGCACAAACTGTAATATTGTCGCCAGCATCAACAGTTTGTGGATGTGAAATAGTAAATGAAACTTGTTTTGCTGTATTGCCACATTCACTATAAGCATTTACATAAATAGTATGTATGGTATCTTCATAAAAAGTTACTGCTGGTGGATTTTCACCAACAAACGAACTAGGTGTTCCTCCTTCAAAAGTCCAAATAATAGAATCTGCAGTATTTGTAAAATTGATTGCTTGATTGAAAACAAAAGAATCTGCACAGATATCTGCTAAGATTGGCAATTCAAAATCTACCTTATTTTTTTGATAGAATGTTATGTTTTTTGAAGTTAAACTACTGCCACATTGATTGGATACTCTTAGTGAAATATAGTAGGTTGTATCAAATTCAGAACCTTGTTGATAGCCAACAAATTGGGGCGAATCATCAGTAGAAGTTGTTCCGTTGCCTAAGGTCCAAACGGAATTATCGTAATGACCAGTTGAGGTGTTTTCAAAATTGATTAATAGTGTATTACATTGTCCAACATCTTCATAGTTAAAAGAAGCAATAGGTCTGCCAATCACATAGATGGTAGTGCTGTCCGTACTTGTGCAACCTTGCTCTGTTACGCTAACTGTAATAGTATAGCTGCCTGCCACTCCATAGTTATGCTGTTCGTTGTTTCCAAATGTTGAGTTACCATCACCAAAGTCCCAGTCTATAATGGCAAATGGATCCACTGCTAAATCAAAATTTACTACTTCATTGATACAGACGGTATCCGGTAAATTGAAGATTATTTCGGGGATCGGCAATACCTCTACATTTTTATAAACGGTATCTAAACATCCTAATATTGGTTCTGCGTAAACATATCCTACTTGATGGATGCCTGTATCACTTACCAACGGCGAAAAGGTGCCAAGGTTGGCATTGGTTATTCCATTGCCAATCCACCAACCTCCAATTGGATATTGACCTACTAAGGTGATTTCATCAATATTAACACAAGTAGTTTGATCGTCTCCGGCAGTTAAACTATCGATAGTGATAATGTTCACCGTCATACTATCTGTAATGTAACAAATACCATTGTTGTAGGTGTAAGTTAAAATTTCATAATTAGAAGTTACTAATGTTGGATCAAATGTATTAGCTACTACACCATTGCCTGACCAAGTCCATCATTCGGCGAACCCATTAAAGTGATAGGCATATTATTAAAGCAGATAGTTGTATCATTTCCTGCCTCCACAACTTTTGGATAAGATATAGTAAAGGATTCTGAAAGTGTTGCCGCACCGCAAGCATTGTAAGCTGTAACGGTGATGGTATGAGTGGTGTCTTCATAAAAAGTTACTGCTGGTGGAATTTCACCAAAATAGCTAGCTGGAGTTCCTCCTTCAAATACCCAAATCACTGAATCAGGACTACCGCCATTAAAACTAATGGTATCGTTAAACAAAAATGAAGTAGCACAAACGTCAGCTATTTCCGGTAATTCAAAAAGTATTTGTGTTCCAATAGTAAAAGTGATGTTATCCATTAATGTGTCAACACCACATTGATTTTCTGCCACCATCATTATGTTATAAGTGGTGTCAATTCCATTGCTTGGAGCATAGTTGATATCTTGTGGTGAAACAGTTGTTGAGGTTTGTCCATTCCCTAAATCCCAAAAAACATTATCAAAATGACCAGTGGTTTGGTTGGTATAATCTAGTATGAAAGTATTACACACACCTGTATTCACAAAGCTGAAATCAGCATTTGGCTTTCCTAATACCTGAATGAAACTACTATCGGTATTGGTGCAACCGTTTGCTGTAACGGCTACTGTAACGGTATATAAGCCAGCGGAAGAATAACTGTGTTGAATATTGTTTCCGGGAGCGCTATTTCCATCACCAAAATTCCAAACAACTATGGCAGAAGAATCGATTACAATTGTAAAATCGACCAATTCATTTATACAAACGGAGTCCGATAAATTGAGTGTTATAGACGGAATATCTATCACTTCAACAGTTTTGTAAGCTGTATCTAAGCAGCCTAAAATGGGTTCTGCATAAACATAACCAACCGTATGTACTCCAACACCACTGATGGCCGGCTCAAATGTTCCCAATGTTGAATCGGTTACGGCATCGCCAATCCACCAACCGCCAATTGGATATTGACCTACCAAGGTGATTTCATCAATATTAATACAAGCAGTTTGATCGTCTCCGGCAGTTAAACTATCGATCGTGATAATGTTCACCGCCATACTATCTGTAATGTAACAAATACCATTGTTGTAGGTATAAGTCAAAATTTCATGATTAGAAGTTACTAATTTTGGATCAAATGTATTGGCTACTACACCATTGCCTGACCAAGTCCCATCATTCGGCGAACCCATTAAAGTGATAGGCATATTATTAAAGCAGATAGTTGTATCATTTCCTGCTTCCACAACTTTTGGATAAGAAATAGTGAATGATTGTGATTGAGTGGAAGCGCCACATTCATTATAGGCACTTACGGTAATGGTATGAATAGTATCTTTTGTAAAGTTAACAGGAGGTGGATTTACGCCTGAGTAAGTAGTAATGTCACCACCTTCAAATGTCCAAATTACAGAATCAGGTGTTGCACCGAAACTAATTGTTTTATCATAAACAAAACTATAGCCACAAAGATCGTCAATAGGAGGTAAGGTAAAGCCAACTTGAGTCCCTGTCGTAAATGTTACAGTCTCAAATGTTGTGTCGCTTCCGCATTGATTGGTTGCTACCATAAATATGGTATAAGAAGTATCTGTTCCACTGCCTTGCTGATAGTTTATGTTTTGAGGCGAAACGGCAGTTGAAGTTTGTCCGTTTCCCAAATCCCAATAAACAGATTCATAGTGCCCAATTGTGGTATTGGTAAAACTCAAAGTAAGTGTATTGCAAAGACTACTGTTACCTATTGAAAAATCGGCTTGAGGAGTTTCAATAACTCTTATAGAAGTTGTGTCACTATTGACACAGCCATTATCCGTTACTTCAACAATTATAGTATATTCTCCTGCTGATGAATAATTATGCTGCACATTATTGCCTATCCAAGTATTACCATCACCAAAATTCCAATCTACAGTGGCAGTGCTTCCATTGCCTAAAGGCAAACTGAAATTGATTGCTTCTAGAGCACAAACAGTATCTGGTAAGTTAAGCGCTACAGTAGGAATATCGTGAATAGTGATATTCTTAGCGATTGTGTCCTTACATCCTGCAATACTTTCTGTAAAGATATAACTCACAGAGTGTGATCCTAGTCCACTAATAGCAGGATCAAAAGTACCTTGTATACTATCTGAAATGCCTATTCCTTCCCAAAATCCACCTAAAGGTGATTGACCTGTTAAGTCGAATTGAGCATCGTAAATACAAGCGGATTCGTCGTTGCCGGCCGTTAAATTGGGTATGGAAATTATGGTTACTATCATGGCATCGCTGATAGTGCAAATGCCATCTGAATAAGTATAGGTTAGTGTTTCTATGTTGCCGTTGGCTAATGCTGGATTAAAAATATTTCCACTAGTAATGCCATCACCAGACCAAGTTCCACCATTTGGTGATGTTACTAAGGGGAATGGTGCTTGAGTGGAACAAACCGTCGTGTCATCACCTGCATTTACAGTTACTGGATGTGAAATCGCAAAACTTTCAACTTTATTTCTAATACCACAAGAATTATAAGCAGTAACGGAAATAGTATGTGTGCCTTCATCATAAAAAGTTATTGGTGGTGGATTATTCCCTACGTATTTGGAAGGAGTGCCTCCATTAAATTCCCAAACAATTGAATCCGCTAAACCATTAAAATTGACATTCTGATCAAATACAAATGAATCTGCACAAACATTTGGAAGATTGGGTAAATTGAAGTTTACTCTAGAAATAAGATTTAAGGTAGTATCCCATGTGCCCGAACCACATTGATTTCCGACAGATAAAATAACTTGATAAGACCCTTTGTTGTTAAATTGAATTTCCGGTTCAAATGAATGTGAGTTGGTTCCATTGATAAATGAATATCCATTGTTAGGTACAACTGACCAAGTATAAATGGTGGTGGAATCATTTGAAGAAAGGTTGGTAAAAGTAGCGATGGATGGAACACAAGGATCATCTAATGTAGCTTCTGCATTAGCATTTGCGCCTTCACTAATGACAACTTGTTTGGTAATTGACAATGTGTCACAAGAACTCATGGCCTCAATACTGATGTCATATTGTGTTGGATCATCGAACAATACTTGAATTTGGTCATCGCCACTCATGTTGCCACTAATTAGTGTCCATCCGGTGGCAGGGCTAATTTCCCAAGCTACATTGCTTATGAAGAGGCAAGAAACCGCATCAATAGTTCCTGTTGTGGTATTGGTAAACGTTATAATTTGATTTTCGCACAACGGATTTGGGGAGTAAATAAAATCAGGACGAATGGTGTCTCCTATGATAATAGGACCTAAAGTTGCAAAATCAGGTGGACCAGGGCATGGACTAGACGCTTGAATAGAGATATCATATGTATTTGGAATACCATTACTTGCTGTTTTACCACAAGAGGTTTCGGTGAACATATAGCCAAAAGTCGCTGGAGGTGGATGGTTATATGTCTCAATAAGTTCTCCAGCGATATAGATTTCATAGATAGTACCGGGAACATTATTTTGCGTATTAACAATATCAAATTCTGTAAAAATAGGAGGGCAAAGTGTTTGACTGCCAATAAAATTAAATGGGTCTTCAATGCCAACAGTAGGAGAAGAGCCGTTAAATATTTGATAAGTAACTGTAGCCGGCATACAAGAGGCATCGCCAGCACCATCGACAGATAGGGTTAAATTAAATAATCCTAAACCATAAATATGACTTAGTGTTGTAAAAGTTGGAGTAGTAACTAAAGGTGACCCATCGCCCCAATCAATAGTATAGGAAGTATTGGTTGAGCTAGTTGTTGATGCGTTTGAAATTTGTAGGTTGAAATTCGGATTATTGGTGGTTGAGCCACATTTCAAAATGATTCCTTCGCTATTGACACTACCGGTTAGAAAATCGAGTGCCGCATGTGGCGTAGGCTTTACAGTAACGTATTGATTTGTGCCGCAATTTTGCCACCCACCAATAATAGCTCTTCTTTGAGGTCTTAACTCAACGATGTATTCAAAATCGGTAATCGGTGGCATTATATTAATGCTATCACCTAATTCGTTTCCACTTATTGGTGCGTTTGGTGATGAGCTTATGACAACTCTATAATCATAGTTATTGGAAGTGCTTTCAAAGTAAGCCGATAAGGATTGACCTCCACAAATTTCTGTATCGGATACAATCAAATTACATTGAGCATAACTTGTAACTATTAAAAATAGTAGACAATGTAGGGTAAATAATTTTTTCATTATAGCTTAATTAAAATAGTCTAATTGAATGTTTACCCCTTATAATTGAATTGGTTGGTTGCGTTTTTACCATCAATACTGACTTTGTTCTAAACAAATCAGCACTTTTGAAATTGGAATCACTTATGGTATAGAATGAAAGGTTGAAATCTTTGAGAATATTCCACCATTTGATTTTGTATCTAATCAATAGGTTCTTAATCTTTTGAGATCCGGGAGATATCGGATTACTGACTTTATCAAAGAAATTGTATTGTAAATTTTTCGGACCTTGCCTATTACATGAATAGGATGTAAAAAGTGCTTTTACAAGGTTAAGTCCATAATTTAGGGCATTACGGCTCATTAGGGTCAAATGTTTTTACCAAGTTTCAAGTTAAATATCCGCTTGGCTGGGGGTTAATTATGTATAATAAATATACTCTAAAACAAATGGGATGTCAATCCAGAAGGAGCTGAATCGTTGATTTTTACTGTATGTTCAACAGTTGTCTTTGTAAATTAGCTAAATAGGAAAAAATGAAGACCTTGCTTAGATGATTTATATCAAAGTTACACTCCAAACTGTGCTAAATGATGGTCCAAATGCTTATAAAACATATTGTGCCATTCCCTTACCGTTAGAGGACCCATAGAATGAGATTCTTTACCATCAAAATGACTTTCACCTAAAGCTTGTGTTTTAATCATGTAGTCGATTAATCGTTGTTTTTCCTTTTCAAAATCTTGTTGACTGGCAACTAGAAATTCCGGTGCTGTCATGCTATTCCTTTTATAAGGTTTTTCACCGGTCACCAATGATTTTGCAAATAATTTAATCATAAACTTTTTGAAAAAATTAGGCTTTGGATGTTTGTCCGTATAGATAAACTCATACACAACATTGCAATGTGCTAACATTTGCGCTACATTCATTTTGCCCCATTGTGGTTGTGTCTCAGGTGTCAATTGATTGATTCTTTCTATCAATTCTTGAGTAACTTCTAAATCAAAGATGTTTTTCATAGGTTGTAACTTTAATCGGCAATCGATTCGCAAATATAATCAGGAATGATTCCTGAACTCTTAATTAAAAAATCAGCTTGATCGGGAATGGTATTACCAGTTAACACTAGCGCTGTATCAATTCCAAACTTATTGGCGCCAATAATATCTGTAGTTAAAGTATCACCCACCATTAAAATGTCACTTTTCTTATAGGTATCTTTTATCTGATTAATGTGATCAAAGGCATAACTAAAAATTTGAACGTCAGGCTTCCCAAATCGAATGAAATGTTTACCGACAATTTTTTCTACTAAATAAGCAATGCCACCCGTAGCAATCGCAATATCATGGTCGCTAACCGGATAGATAAAATCAGTATTGGCCACTACTACCGGTATATTTCTCAGTCGCAGTAAGTTAACCATATTGTTCATCCCTTTTCTCCAAGCATAACCCTCATCATCCAATAAAACAATGGCTTGAATTTGGTTTATCTCATCATTAGTAAAAACGATGTCTTCAACATTGATTAAATCAAAACCAATTGATTTAATATAAACGGCAGAGTTTTTTGTGCCTAAATAAACGACTTTCCCTTTTTTAATCTTCGTTCTCAAAAACTCTCTTGCCAACATTCCCGAAGAAATAATTTTATCGCCCGGAATATGTTTAAAGCCTTTGTCAAAATAACTTTGTGCCAACATTTCCGGACTTCTAGAAGCATCATTGGTTAAAATAAAATAATCAATCCCTTCGGTTAGCAAACGATTAAAAGTATTTTGGGCACCTGGTATTATACCGTTGTAGTTACGTAAAACCCCAAATGAATCGAAGAAAATTACCTTGTAGTTTTTGGCAATCTTATGAAATGAATCTATTCGCATGCTTATTTATTTCAGAATTTGTAAGAGTTTGTCACTGTTAAAATTGTCGATATTAGGCAGGTAGATATTAAAAGCTTCTTCTCTTAATTTGATGGCATAGTTACTTAGAAAAAAGTAATTACCCAATTTAACTACGTAATGCAAAATAAAGAATCGATAAGCCTCTTTTAAAAAGAGAATTTCAGCCTCCGTTAATGGATTTACTTCGTGATAACTTTTTAAGAAAATCAAAAACCTATCTTCATTTAAAGGATCAATAGTGTAGCTAAATGCAGTTTGGTCGCCTTCTGCGCGAACAACTCTTGCCCAAAAATAAAAATCCATAGCACGCGGACTCATTCTAAACCAGTCGTAATCCCAACGAGAATAAAAATTAAAATGTCTGTCAACGGAGAAGTTACCTATATTCCAATCAATAAAAACCGGTAACCTTTCAAAGTTGTGGTAGCCAATTTTCTTGCTGTTTTTTAAAAATAGGTTGCATTGCTTTTTAATTTCAACATTATGCATGGCATGTTCTATTAAACCTTGTTCGGTATTTAAAAGCTTTTTAAACTCTTTAATATCTGATTCCATGGTTTTAGATGACTTTGGCAATTCTTCCAAAATATCATGACAAGCACTATGAAACAAGCCTAATTGTTGACCTAGTTTTTTAATTTGTCGAGTGTTTAAGACCTTAGGTAAACGCTTTTCAATTCTGATTGGATTGTAAAAAACAGCCCAAACATCAATGCCTGCTTTTTGATAGCGATAAGTAAATACCTCATTGTTTTTACTCAAAGAGCGTGCAATAAATTGATCAAAAGGAAATAGGAGATTGTTAGCTAAAACATTGATGATTTTATGGTCGTCAATAAAATGCTCATGTCTTCCAAAATAAGAGAGCTTAGCAATTACGATACTGCCTTTTTCAAAGGTTACTCGGAACACATGATTGGTTGACACCTTTGCACTGATGTCTTCAATTTTAACTATTTTTTTAGCGGAATTGAATTTACTCCAAGCAAATTCAATAATTACATTATAATCTACAAATCGCATCTTATATAATTTCTAAATAACGGTTAATTTCCCAATCAGTCACTGCTTGTTGATAGCGTTGTACTTCTGCTTCTCTGGTCATTAAAAAATGATCTACGAATATAGGAGGCAGAATTTGTTTGGGAAGAACATGACTTTTCATAACGTTTACTGCTTCTTCTAAACTTTTAGGTAGCGCAACATTATTGGAAGGAGCATAGGCGCTCCCTTTTTGTTCTTTAAATTTTAGTTTTAATTTTTGTTGAATGCCATATAAACCGGAAGCCAATACGGCATAAATAGCTAAATATGGATTAGCGTCTGCTCCGGGAATTCTCATTTCAATATGACTTTTTCCCACCTTACCCGGAATCAATCGAACAGAAGTTGTTCTATTCTGAAAGCCCCAACATAAAGAAGTGGCCGCCCATGATCCTTCAATTAATCGTTTATAACTGTTAATGATAGGCGCATATAAGGGAAACAGTGGGATACAGCCTTCCATGATACCGGATAAAAAATGTTCGGAAATACCTTCAATTTTTTTATCCTGAGTGTAATTGGCTACCGGTTGGTTGTCTTTATCAACTAAACTTACATGTATATGCCCACCGCAACCGGGTAAATCAGCATTCCATTTAGCCATAAAAGAGGCGATAATATTATTTTGATAGGCGATTTCTTTTACACCTAATTTAAACAACGTTGCTTGATCAGCCGCTTCCAAAGCATCTGTATAACGAAGAGCAGCTTCATATACACCAGGACCGGTTTCTGTATGAAATCCTTCTACATTAATTTTAAATGCTTGAAGTTCTTTTAATAATTGGTGAGAAAACTCTTTTCGTTCTGTTAATTTAGACAAGGAATAACCGAACATACCTTTAGTGATTGTATGGTCTTTAGGATTTTGTAAGGTGTCAGCCGTTTTATTGAAATTAAACCATTCGTATTCAAAACCAACTTTGGGCACCAATCCTAATTTATCATATTCGGCAATGATAGATTTTAATAAACTTCTTGGGCAAACATGTTTAAAGGTCTCATCTTGATGATAATCCCCTAAAAATAAAGTGGTATTATTTTCCCAAGGAATAGTTCTTTCCGTGGCTTTGTCAATTGTTAGAAGCGCGTCGCCAAATCCTTTATTCCAACCGGTGACACTGTCTTTGTCGTAACATCTATCATTTAAATCCCAACCAAAAACTACATCGCAATGTTCAATATGATTGGTCTTTTCTAATTTTGAATCATGTACATATTTACCTCTCAGCACACCATCAACATCTGTAAATCCTATTTTTTTGTACTGCATTTTCAAACAATTATATAAGCGAACTTAATGAAAGTTTTTGAATTCAATAAGTTCTCAAAGATAGTTATAAGTTGTTTGTTATAATCAAATATTATCCATAGAAAACTTCGTTATAAGTTAGACGATAACTAACAAAAATAGAAGTGGTGTAATCGCATTTGAATGAATAGATTTTAGCTATATCCCTAAAATATTGGCATCCACTTTAAAGATTGTATGAATATTGATATCATAATTAGTAGTAATGATCTGATCGGTTGTAGTATTTAAACGCAATTTGAATTCATCTTTTTTGATATACTCTTTTAAGTCTGAATTGGTTTTTTCTAAATCTAAAGTATTGCCAACATTATCGGGAACTTCATCCAACCAAGCTACTTTTAACTCCTCTAAGCCTTCAGCAGAAATGTAAATACTAACCGATTTTAAAAAGTCGAAATTTTTGTTGGAAGGAGAGGTGATTGTTAAATCTATTTGTTTTAAGAGAATTTCCTCAACCAAATCTTTTTTAGTGTCATTAATTTCAAATGTAGTTTCTGAATTGGTTTCTGTGTCTTCCGTTTCAATATTAATTGGGAGGTTGATCACAGTCGAAGAGGGAATACTGACTTCCTGATTAAACTCCATATTGAATTGTGTCAGTTTGTCTAATAATTTGCAACTACTTATTGCTGCAAAAATTCCAATAATTAAAATTAATCTTTTATAATTCATGGTTAGGTTTTGATGATAATTTAAAAACGCTTTAAACTTTAACAGAAATCGCCTTAAAGTCAAATAATTTCGATGAATGATTGATTTAACCTGACTTTTGATCAATTGTAAGTGCCGAGAAATGGAGTGTAAAAATTATATATGTAAAATATTTAATATAATATTATATATTAGTGACGAATTTTTTGAAAATCATAACATAAACAAAAATGAAATTTATCTCCATCCCAACTCAGTTAACTGTTGTTTTAATATTTAGCATGTTCATTATAAGCTGTAACAGCAATAGCAATAATGCAGAAGAAAAAGCAACTGCCAAAGAAGAAGTTAAGTCTAGCAAGAAAATAGGTCTAACGAAATGCGATAAAATTATAAATGACTACGACGACTTAGTTGAGAGAAGTATTGAAATGGCTATGAAAGCTATGGATGGAGAAGAAATAGATAAGGCAGAAGAGGCCAACATCAAAGAAGAAGGTGAAAAATTGGCTGAGAGAATCCAAGCATTAGGAGTAACGGGTTTAGGAGGCGCAGAATGTTGGCAAGAATTTGTTGATGTTCAAATGAAATGGACAGAAGCGAGTATGGAACTTCAGAAAAAGGCTATTGAAAAAGCACAAGAAGCTATGGAAGAATATCAGAATAATCATTAGGAATTCAGATCCTTTTCATCTTCAACTTGTTCAACTTCTCGAGCTTTGGATAATGCTGTAGCCACTAATCCGGCAGGAACGGTAACTATTCCCACTCCAATAATTAAAACGAAGAAAGTGAAAATTCTACCGCCTAGCGTTACGGGATAAACATCTCCGTACCCAACAGTGGTTAGCGTAACTATTGCCCACCATAAACTGTGAAATATGGATTGAAAAACTTCTGGTTGTGCTTCAAATTCGAAAAAGTATATGCCTGCGGCAGATAAATAAATTAGAATCACTGTTACAATCATAAACAGCACTAATTCTTCTTTTACAATTTTAGCGGCTAAGTGAAATCGGTGCAATGCTTTATTGTATCTAATTATTTTTAGCGCTCTGAATATTCTAAAAATCCTAAATATTCTTACTGCTCTTAGATCAAGTGAAGTAGGTAAATAAAATGGAATAATGGCTAACAAATCAATTAAACCATAAAAGCTAAAAATATACTTTAAAGGATTTTTGGCAACATAAATTCTAGTGATATACTCGAATGAAAAGATTACAATACAAACTAACTCAATGTATTTTAAAATTTTAATGACCAAGCTAGAGTTATTCGGTAAGGTTTCTATTGAGAAGGCAATTAATGAGATAATTATTAAAACTTGTACGGTATAATCGAATATACGTCCTCTAAAAGTGGTGTTGTCTTCAACTATTGATCTTAATATCGCCTTCATGTTCTATATAAAGTGTAAGTTGGTAGAAATTCTTTTATCGCTCACCGAAAATAGCACTTCCAACTCTAATAATAGTACTGCCATTTTGTAAAGCAATTTCATAATCGCCAGACATACCCATAGATATTTCTTTAAAGCTTACTTGATCTGAAAAATATTGAGATTTTATATTCAAGAAGTGTTCGTGTAAGCTTTTGAATTCGTTATTCACTTGATGAGTATCATCCGTAAAAGTGGCCATACCCATTAAGCCGCAAATTTCAATGTTGGAAAGAGATTGTAATTCTTTAGTTTCTAAAATGTCTGTTAACTCCTGTAAATCAAAGCCAAATTTTGTGCTTTCTTCAGCAATATGCATTTGTAGCAATATTTTTATTCGTCTTTCATTGCTAGCGCCCTGTTTGTTAATCTCCTTAGCTAATCGAAGGCTATCAACACCATGAATTAAATGCACAAATGGCGCGATGTATTTTACTTTATTGCGTTGTAAATGACCAATAAAATGCCACTCAATATCTTTTGGTAATTGATCGTATTTATCAACTAACTCTTGAACTTTATTTTCTCCAAACACTTTATGTCCGGCATTATAAATAGTTAAAATGTCTTCATTTGGTTTAGTTTTAGAAACCGCTACCAATAAAGCGTTATTTTTGTCGCACAATTTTGATAACTCAGAAAGCTTTTTAAGATTTGGCATTATTTAGATTTATGTTTTTACAAAACTACAGTATCGTCTTATTTATATCCTTGCTTTTCATTTTATTTTCATGTGAAAAGAAAAGTCAAGTGGCATTGCCAACAGTTCCAGAGGATAAAATGGTTGAAGTATTGGCATTATTATATGTTAATGAAGTAAAAGCTGTAAAGACATATGATCTTCAACTTCAAAAAGACGAGTATCTCAAAAAATATTTGTATCCGGCTATATTTGATAGTTTAGACGTAGTAGATAGTTTGTTTTATCAATCTTACGAATATTACGATGCCGATCCTGCAACTTTACAAGCGTTAATGGGAAAAGTAGTGGAAAGGTTAGAACAAATGACGGTAGATACTGTGAAAGTGGTAACAGAAGAGGGCAGGTCGTTAGAAGAAGCTTATGAAGAAATTATTGAATTGGAGAAATTTAAACAAGATAATTCATCGGAGAAAGCAAAAAAACGATTTCAGGAACGATAGATACTTCTCATTTATTTATAATTTAGTTTTTAATGAGCAAAACAAACCAAATAATAATCTCATTTTTTTTAATGGCTACCATCTTTACTTCAAGCTGCACAACCGTAAAACCTTATCAACGAACTTATTTAAATGATAGCGATATGGAGCTCAGTAATAAAGCATTAGAATCCTTTGAAAGTAATTTTCAATCTTATAGAGAAGGTGCCGTTGGAGGGAATGATGGCAGTATTGGCGGTGGATGTGGATGTAATTAATAAGAATAAATTTTAAGCGATAAAACGAAGTCTGGTCATAATATTTCTTTTGTTGGTGTTTGGGAATTTAAAGGCACAACAGCAAGATTCTGTTTTTACTTCAGCTATTCCATCTGAGCAAAAACCGGTTCAAATAGATTTTATGGCGAGCTACTATACACAAGATGGCGAGCATTCTGCAGTACTAGGTGGAGAAGGTCAAGAGGATTTAAAGGATTATGGAGGGAAGATAATCATCAAAATTCCGCTTCGAAATAATAAGACACTTTCATTCAATAATAGAATTAGTTATTTTTCTTCTGCTTCAACCGATGATATTGATCCGTCCACTATTTCAGGAGCTTCAAGAAACGACTTACATGTTGAAGTAAATGCCATTATCGATAAGGAAGTGACCACTAAACGTCAATTTTCGTATAATATTCAATTAGGTGCTGCGAATGAAGCACATTTCGCCAGCGTTAATGCCGGACTTGGTTTTAGTAAATCTATTGATAAATGGCAAGCAGAAATAGGAGTGAAGTCGCATTTTATTATGGATACTTGGGGACCATATTATAATCTTTCTAAACTCTATCCATCTGATTATTTTGGACCTGATGATTTAAAGAGCAATAAGAGATATTCTTGGCAAACAGCATTTTTCTACAACCAAATTTTTAATCAAAGATTACAAGCTTCTTTATCCGTAGAACTAATTCAACAATTTGGATTGCTTTCTACACCTTTTAACAGAATTTATTTCTCTGATATGTCTTTAATAGATATTGAGCGATTACCGGACTATAAATTAAGATTGCCTATTTCTTTAAAAGCAAATTACTATGCTTCAAATTGGTTAATTATACGAAGTTCATATCGTTTTTATTGGGATAATTTCGATTTAAAAGCTCATACTTTTGCTTTAGAATTACCGCTTAAAGTTCATAGATTCTTCAGTATTTATCCATTTTATAGATATCATTATCAATATGGCAATCAATATTTTGAGGCAAAAGGCGATCATTTAAGTTCGGAAACATTTTATACTTCTGATTATGATTTATCTGACCTTCAAAGTCATCATATGGGTGGTGGAGTAAAATGGATTCCTTTTAGAAAAACTAAAAAACATCTAGATAGTCGAGTAAACATAAAAGCTGTAGAGATGCGTGCGGCCTATTATAGGCGAAATGATGGTTTCCATTCTTGGATCATCAGTGGCGGTGTTTCTATGGCTATTTTAAGGAATGAAGAGAAGGTGAGATTTAGAGATAGATTTTAACTTTTGTGGAAAAATAGAGTTACTGATTTAAGAGATAATGTGTTGTAAATTAAGGAGTTTAAGTAGGGAAGAAATATAAATTAACAAATGAATAAAGTCTTTATTAAATCTCTTGTTTTTTTCCTGATTTTACCAAAGAACATTTTAACTTTGAAGCAGTTATTATTATAGCGTGACACAAGATATAGGATGAACTGATTTTTATCAGTTCTAGTGTGATGCGATGAATGATATTTTTACAGCTATTAATGATTAACGCAATTAATAAAGAAATAGAAGATTTTAAGGTTATTACGATAACCCATAAGACTACAAGTGTGCAGCGCTTGAAGGACTATCTTCTTGACGACTCATCTGATAGCGATTATCCAAAATCGAGGTTAACAGAACTCAAAGAATCATTTCAAATTAATGAATTGATGTATTTGAATACTTGTAACAGAGTTACTTTCTTTTTTACGAGTAAACGAGAGGTAGATAATCAGTTTTTGAAGAATCTTTTCAATTTTATCAATCCAACTATAACAGATGATTTAGTGGAAAGACATATTGCTGTAACCAATGTTTATAATGGTAAAGAAGCGTTAGATCACTTTTTCTCTGTTGCTGCATCAATGGATTCTTTAATTGTTGGGGAAAGAGAAATATTAGGTCAGATAAAAGAAGCTTATGCCAATAGCAAAAAGCATGGTTTGTCTGGCGATAGTATTCGATTAGCAATTGAGAAGGCAATTGTTTTTGCTAAGCGAATTCATAATGAAACAAAGATTAGTGAGAAACCGGTTTCTGTGGTTTCTATTGCATTCCGACAGTTGTTAGAGCATATTCCAAGCAAAGAAACTGGAATTTTAATGATTGGTGCCGGACAGTCCAATCAGCAATTAGCCAATTTTTTAAAGAAATATGAGTTTCAAAATGTTCATGTATTTAATAGAACATTAGAAAAGGCTGAAGAGTTAGCTGATAAATTAGGCGGTAAAGCATATGAGTTAAATCAGCTACCCAATTTTAAGGAGCCATTTAATATTGTTATCAGTTGTACAGGCGCCAATGAATTGGTTTTAACCAAATCAATTTTCGACCAATTAAATACAGATGTTCATCATCAATATACTTTTTTAGACTTAGCGGTTCCTCGAGATATTGATCCAGCAATTGCTGATCACTACGAAGTGAATTATTTAGATATAGATAGTTTGGAGGCTATGGCTAATCATAATTTATCATTTCGACAAAAAGAAGTGGTGAATGCAAAACTCATCTTAGATCTTTTTATCGTAGAGTTTGAAAACACCTTCCGTCAAAGACAGTTAGAATTGGCTTTGATTGATATTCCATCTGAAGTGAAAGCTTTGAAAAAAAAGGCGTTAAATGAAGTCTTTAGTAAAGACCTTGAATTACTTGATGATGAAGCCAAGAAGGTATTGGAAAACATGATGAACTACATGGAAAAAAAGTACATCGGTATTCCAATGAAGATCGCTAAAAAAACCATTCTAGGTTTGAACAACTTCAAAGACTAATTTTCTATGGATAATAAAGTGATTATAGGTACCAGAGGAAGTAAACTGGCACTTTGGCAAGCATATTTCACAAAAGATAAATTAGAAGCCGCTGGTTATGAAGTAACCATCAACATAATTAAAACACGTGGCGACCAAATCCAACATTTAAGTTTTGATAAATTAGAAGGCAAAGGTTTCTTTACCAAAGAAATTGAAGAAGCTTTGTTGAATATAGAGGTAGACCTAGCCGTACACAGCTGTAAAGATCTACCGACAGAATCTCCTGAAGGATTGACATTAACGGCTTATTCTGCAAGAGCTGCCGCACATGATGTCTTGTTGATTAGAAAAGAAGGTCATGATGGTAAGTTAGAGTTAGAATTGAAAGCAAATGCTGTTGTAGGAACGTCTTCTGCAAGAAGAAAGGCGCAAATCATGTCTTTTAGGCCGGATATTGAATTAAAAGATATTAGAGGTAATGTGCCTACTAGAATTAATAAATTAAGAGAAGGGCAGTTTGATGCTATTTTACTGGCCGCAGCCGGTTTAAATAGGTTAGAGTTGGATACGAGCGATTTAGTGCGTATCGATTTTAATCCAACCATGTTTGTTCCTGCTTCAGCACAAGGTATTTTGGCTTATCAGATTAGAACAGACGATGAAAGAATGGCAAAAATTGCATCGGTATTAGATGATGAAGACAGTCAGGATATTATTAATATTGAACGTAAAATTTTAAATGCTTTTCAAGGTGGCTGTCAAATTCCTCTAGGGGTATATGCCAAAAAAGAGAACGGAATTTTTAATTGTTGGGTAAGTGAAGCAAAGAGCTGGGATCAAATGCCGGTTCGTATGAGGTTTACTTTTGAAAGTAAAATCGATGCTCCTGCTATTGTACAGAAATTTATAAACTTAACGTCTAAGTCGGTTTTTATTAGTAAGAATATTGGCTCGAATGATTACTTTAAGAGATCGTTAGAAGCTTCACAATATCAAGTAGTTGGAGAATCATTTATTGATTTTAAAGCTTTGCCTTTTCAGACTGATTTAACGAAATATGATTGGATTTTCTTCTGCAGTAAGAATGGCGTAAAATACTTTTTTGATCAAGTTCAAACCTTACCGAAATCCCTAAAAATTGCCGCTATCAATAAAGGAAGTGCTCAAGTTTTAAAAGCATTAGGACATACAGTTGACTTTATTGGAGAAGGTGGAAGCTTAGAAGAAATTGCTAAACAGTTTGATCAAGCGGAAGGAGAGAAGGCGTTAATCATTCGTGCTAAAATCTCCAATAGAAGCATTCAAAAGAATGTTCAAATCAAAAAGGTGGAAGACCTTATTGTCTATGATAATTTCATCCAATCGGAAATTGCTGAAAGAAATGAGGATGTTTTGGTGTTTACTAGTCCAATGAATGTAGAAGGCTATTTTAGCAAGCATCCCTTAAAGGAAAATCAAACAATTGTTTCTATTGGTCCAACTACCTCAAAAAAGATAAAGAGTTACGGATATGCTGCTAAGGAAGCTTACGAGCCTACCATGTGGGCATTGGTAGATGAGGTTTTTAGTTACTAGGGGCACTTATTCGTCCATTTTATAGTAAATTATTAGGTGTCATATTTTTCCAATTTGTTTTTAACACAGATTTATTCGGCCTAGATATTATCGTCTGCTTTTATTAGGGCTTCAGTTTTAGCTAGGCTAATGGATTTAAAATGGATGTCCATAGATGTAATCCCTTGGATTACTGAATATATCAATAATTTAAAATATTATTTAATGACCATGCATTATAGTATCATTTTTAAAATGCGATAGCATTAAAATTTGTAAAATCTATGATGCAATTCTATTAGAAGGGAAATTATTTTGGATCGAGACTTTTAACGGAAGCAGATATTAATTAGCGTCTATTCGCGAAATTAGTGTCAGAATATATAGAATAATGATGCTCTGTAACTCTATTTGCAGCCTTTTAATTGATTAATGCTTATCGTAATTGAAAGACTTGGTGACTAATGCAAAGAAGTCAATACTGCTACAAAGTGACAAACCGCAGCTGCTAACACAAATACATGCCAAATAGCATGGTGATAGGTTAGTTTTTTCCATAGAAAGAAGATAACGCCTAAGGTGTATAAAGCTCCGCCTGTAGTTAACAAAACAATAGTGGCCGTAGACATGTCGGCTAAAAACGGCTTAATAACGACCAATAGCATCCATCCCATAATTAAATAGATAGAAGTGGAAATAATTTTAAATCTCCCTAGAAAGAATATCTTATAAAAAATGCCTAAAAACGTTAATCCCCATAAAATGGACAGTAGCGTAATGCCCATAGCGTTATACATATAAGCTAAAATAAAAGGCGTATAGCTTCCTGCAATTAAAAAGTAAATACTGATGTGATCTAAAGTTTGTAATACCTTTTTTACTGTAGGATGATTAACACTATGATACAAAGTGGAAAAGCCAAAAACCATTAGGAAACTAAAACCGTAAATGCCGGTTCCAACAATACCTTTTATATTTCCTGTAGAAGCAGCAATAGCGATTAAGATTGGAATAGCGACAATGCCAAACAATAAGCCAATACCGTGTGTAATGCTGTTGGCAATTTCTTTTCTTAACTCAATCTTACTTAATGCTTTTGAGGTGTGCTCCATTTATTTTAGTGTTTAAAATAGTATAACGCAAAGATCGTTTAAAAGTGCCATATAAGAGGTTATGAATATCTTATGAAATATAGGATGTGTGCTGTAGTATTAATCTGTTTCCTTTGTTGGCTTAGGCTGCATTTATTGGGTAAACAAGTGGATGTATAGAATCTTGGCAGGTAAAGAGCTGCATTTCTTATTAAGATGGCTTAAAACGGCTAATATTCGCTTAAAAGCATAAATAGTGAATGGGAGGTAGTTACTTTAAAGCTATTGAATCAATCATTAGCTTAAAATCTTCGTTCTTTTTATTGCCAATCAAAAAAGCAATCTCTTCAATTGAATCACTATTAAAATTGGGTCGGTTTAATTTTCTTCCTCTAAAGGATGGATAGAAATCTTTTAGTGGAATTTCTATGGTTTGCCAATCTCCAGTAGTTTCAAAATATGTGATATAGGAATAATAAGTGTTGGAATCGTCTTTAATTCTAAACTGATATTTTTTTCCATCTCCTTTTACTTTTAAAACAATGGTTTGGCGTCCTTCTAAGTTTATATTGTTGAAGGAGTAACGAACAGATGAAAAGCCACCGTTGTTCTCTAGTGAGACATGACCTTCAAAAACACCATGACCTTCACTGTTTAATTTAAAGCTTCCATTGGATACGCCGCCCATTACAGTGTCGTCAACAACTTTCCATTGAGTAACATCAACATCTTTTTTAAAATCAAATATCATTTGAGATTTTATCATAGTAATTATAATTATGGCTATTAAATATTTCATGCTTCATTGTAACAACTATACATCTAACATGTTGAGAGAGAAGCAATATCTTATCATAAAGAGCTAAATTATATAGTTTTTAGTTAGGTTATTTTATAAACGTGATTTTGTGACATTATTTACAGTTATGGTATAATTAACACACCCTAACTAGTTGTAAAACAGCATTATAAAAAATTAACAAAATTGCACTAATATAAGTTAAAGGTTGGCTAAAACTTGTTTGGGCGGCTTATTTACCTTATACTATAGAGGTAAACAAAATTATTAACCTTTAAAACAAAATAACAAAACAAATGGAAAATCTAAATAGAAAGAGAGTTGCAATATTAGCAACCAACGGATTTGAAGAAAGTGAATTAAGAGATCCTAAAAAAGCATTAGAAAAGGCTGGCGCCGAAGTTCATATAATATCTGATCAATCTGGTGATATCAAATCATGGTCAGATGGAAATTGGAGCAATAAGTACAAAGTTGACAAAACATTAGATCAAGTCAATCACAGTGATTACGATGCTTTAGTTTTGCCTGGTGGATTGATTAATCCAGATATCTTAAGAAGAAATGATAAAGCGATTGAATTCGTTAGATCGTTCTTTAGAAATCATAAACCGGTAGGTGCGATATGCCATGCCCCATGGTTATTAGCAGAAGCTAAGGTATTAGATGGTAGAAAAATCACCTCTTACCCTTCAATCAAAACAGATATGATTAATGCCGGTGCTAATTGGGTAGATCAAGAAGTCGTAGTAGACTCAGGTCTTGTCACCAGTCGTTCGCCAAAAGACATGGATGCCTTTACCTCTAAATTAGTGGAGGAAGTTTACGAAGGTAAACATGAAATGCAAATGGCGTAATATCAATACGATAATTGGAAATTGAACCCTATCCAATATATAAAAGCAGTATCTTTTGAGGTACTGCTTTTTTTATGTGGAGTGATTACTATGAAAATTTGCAACCAAGTAAACAAAACCAAAGGAAAGAAACTAGTAGAAGGACAATTGGCTTAGAGGGTTTTTACGCCAGAGTGCAAGCAAGGCCAAATGAGAAATGAAAATATTATTTTTATTGTATTCCCCATAGCTACAGCGAAAGTGAAGAAAGCACTCCGAATTAAATTACTACTTTATATAGGATTTGTTGCTAGCGGTTGTTAGTTTCTGATACAAATCATCTGGATTTTGTCTGTTGTCCCAAATTAATAGGATTTTTATTCGATTAGTTTCAATTGTATAAAAGAGACTTACATGTTTGTGAATAATAATTCTACGAAAATCAGTCTTTAGAATCTTTGGAGCTATCTCTGGATTCGATTTAATTTGTTCTAACCTTGCATCAACAAGTTCCAAAAGAATCTCAACTACATTAGAATTCCAAATTTTTAATACAAATTCAGTCGTTTCTTGGAGTGAATTAATTGCAATTGGTGTCCAATAAATTTGTTTATTCGACATTATTTCAAAAGGTCTGCAGTTTTTGTGTGTTTGGTTAATTCAGAATCTACAGCTTTAGTAGAAAGTTCAAGAAGTGACAAAATTTTCGCTGGTGTCTCAGTTATAACATCTTTTTTTAACTCTTGTAAATGAATTAAGAGAGATTCATTTTCAATAGCAGAAATCCAATTGATCAATTCTGTTTTTCTTTGATTTAAGCTCATACTACAAATATAACGAGAAAGTGTGGAATAATGTTTCTTAATAACCGCTAACGCCTATGAAAGAAGCGTGCGCCGCCCTTACAATTCCTAGTACTCGGGATACTAAGTTAATAA
This sequence comes from Chitinophagales bacterium, assembly GCA_041393015.1. Taxonomy (GTDB): domain Bacteria; phylum Bacteroidota; class Bacteroidia; order Chitinophagales; family JADIYW01; genus JAGQYH01. The sequence continues at coordinate 328,756 of JAWKKV010000002.1, forward strand.
TATTTGAAAGACTAAGTGAAAAACTTACAATGAAAATTAGCAGAAGCATAAAAAAATTCATATACTGCGTTCTCCATAGCTTTAGCGAAGGAGAAGCGCATGATTTCTTATATATTGTTAGTGGCTTTATTATAAATTCGACTTGTTAGCCAAATTTCAAAACATTCAAGCAGAACCTCATTTTTATCATTTAATTTAGTTCCACATTTAAAGTCATATATTTTTATAACCTTAACCCGTTGTGCATTTAAATTTGAGCCTTTAAGTTATTAATTTTTCTATCTAAAATGTATTTGTTTAGATATTGAATAGTTGTCAAGGCAGTTATTTTGGATATAACTCTTGTTCTAAATCCAGCGAATGATTTAGAACCTCTTTTTGCGTTGAAAAGTCTAGACTAAATTTAGATCTTTTATTAAAAACATCGTTTTCGACATTTGGAAACAGAAGTGTTGTATTACAATAAGTACTAAGAATTGTTTTGTTCTTATCTAGAGCTTTTTTTAAATCATCAAAATGGTCATTTAATGTCATTGTTGTATCTAAAAGAATCTCTATGCTGGTTATTAAAGAGTCACTACTATATAGATGAATTAAATCAGAATCGAATGCAAAACGAACTGTTTTACTTGTATTGTTTGCTTGAGATTTAGCTTTTTGAAAGTTAATATCAGAATTAACAATTACTGTATCCTGGTTTTGTTTTTGACATGACGAATTTAGCAATAGAAGAATAGTAATAAGTATAAATTTATTTACAAGCATTTTCTTATATTATATTTGCCACTAACGCCCAAGTAAATAACGTTTGCATCCCTTGCGACGAACTTTAAAGGTAATAATATTTGAAAGATCCGCCAGCTGGCGGAAAGGCAAGCACAAGAAAGTTATACTTAACTAAAACAAAGAGCCAAACAATAAAAATTAAAAGAGACCAATTGCCCATGTCCGTCAATTGACTGATTGGGCTAAGCTTTGCTTACGGAGAAAACGATTGCCAAAAGAGGAGAGAAAATATTATGAAAATTAAGCAGCCCAATTAACAAGGCTACAAAAAACGCATGACGTCTTATTTTTTGTTAGCATTAGTTACATTTTAAATGAATCAAAAAAGTCATCATCAAATTCTCTTGAATCTCTTACGCCATATTCAGACCATGAATGGTGACACTTTTTACAATAGAATGATGTTTTAAAATTCGATATATTAGAATTGTTTCCTCTTGCTTGAGATTTTTGTGTATTTTTTTTTAAGGTAAAAAAAGATCGACATTTTGGACATCTTTTAAAAGCACCACTTTTGAATATTATAAAAATCACAATACAGGTTACAATCATTATTTGAAACAATACCATTCAGAGATATTTATAATTACTGCTAACGCCCAAGTAAATGCCGTTTGCATCCTTTGCGACGATTCTTAAAGGTAATAATATTTGAAAGACGAAGTGAAAAACTTACCTTAAAAATTAGCAGACAAGAAAACAAAGCTGAATCAAAACAAAAAAGCACAAGGACAATTGGCCCTGCCTTCGTGCCTTCGGCAGGCAAGGTTGGGCTAAGCTTGCGCCAAAGTGCAAGCAAGGCGAAATGAAATGAAAATATTATTTTTATTGTATTCACATAGCTACAGCGAAAGTGAAGAAAGCACTCGAATTAAATTACTGCTTTACATAGGACATATTGTTAGCCATAGTGGTTTAATTCTATATCAAAAATGATATTGCTAAGAATACTAAAAATAGAATTAATAGAGTCAATGATGCGTTTCGATTTACTTCTTTAACCTCCTTAATTTTTTCTGAAAAGATTTTATTGAACTTATTCTCTGTAATTAAAAATGGGAAAAAGATTGAGTATGAAGCAATTTGAATTCTCAACCTTAAATGATCATCATAATATTTTCATTAAGTTGCTTTTGATATTTAAATGATCCAAAAGATATGAAATCGAGATCTTATCTACTTGGCAATTTTCAACATTATGAATGTCAAGAATGTTTTTAATTCTCTTCTTTCGAGGTTTTAATAAAAGCATGTTTATATAAAAACAGAAAAGAAAAAAATAACTAGTAAAGGCTCGCTAAATCCAATCAATGATAGTAGAATGCAAATTAGAATCATTGAAATTGTTCCAAGAACACTATAAATGAAAAAGTAGATATTCATAGTTTGAAACATGAGCTGATGGTTTTAACATTGTGCTTAATAACTGAAAATATTTACTAATATATTTCAGCTATAGCCTTATGCTAATCTAATGAATCTAATGGACATATAATTACCTGAAAGTAGAAGTTACTTTTCGATTTTAATCCACATCAATAAACTCTGATGGTTTGATATTAGAAAATCCGTCCAAATAAATAGGCTTGGTAATGTTTAAATAGTCTAATACGGTAGGCACAATATTAACTAAGCTAGCTTCATTCAAATTCAAATAATAATCAGGCATTTCAACCTTAATAGCTCCTTTGGTATCTACAAAAGCCATTATTTGTGGTGCATATCTAACTTGTTGTAATTTATGTAAGCCATCAAATTCAGTGCCTTCTCCTCGTGATCACTCGTAATAACCACTAACCATTCTTCTTGTTGCTTCTTAGCGTGTGCTTGAACGGCCGTTAGTACATCCACAAACATAGAGTCTGCTTTTTGAATATAATTGACATAAGTAGGAAACTCAGATCCAAATCCTTTTTCTTGTCCGCAAGCATCTAATTCGTGATAGTTTAAAATAATCAAGTCTGATTTGTCCATTCTAATTAACTCAATGGCTTTTTCTTTGGCTGAATTATCATTTTTACTATTCAACATAATTTGGCTACAACAATCAATATGACTGGTAATCGGCTCATAAGTAATGATAGAAGCCGTTCTGATAGGTTTGTTCTCAAGCAAAGAGAAGAAGTGAGGATATTCTTCAAAATAGGTCTTCTTAAATTCTTCATCTTTAGCGCCATGTTTTTTATGCCAAACACCGGTCGACAAACTTGCCCAGCCGGCTACGCAATTGGTTTTGCTGCCCATATCAGCGTCAAAGCTATATTCTCCCATATTCATAAATTTCTCAATGTTGGGTGTGTAAGCCGACATAAAAGCGTCGCCTCGCAAGCCGTCAATACCAATAATAAGGACGTTCTTTTGACTTTGAGCGCTGACAATTGAAAAAGAAAAGGTGAATAGGGCAATAGCTATAAAATATAGCGAAGTGGTTTTATTAAGCATCTCTAAGGGTTTTATGATGTTTTTTAAAGTTATACCAAATTTTCATCAACATCAAGTGCTGAGAAGAAGTATTGAGTAATAAGTATTTAGTATCTGGTAATTTCTATCAAACGACCGAAATCTATATGTCCGAATTTCCGAATAACCAAAACACCATTAAATAAGTGAAGAAAACCATCCTGCAACCTTGTAATAGAAATTCATAAAAAGAGCCGGTTTTAGCAGTCCGGTAAAAACAAAACCAAAAACAGCACCCATAAAATGGGCATCATGGCCAATATTATCTGTGCCTCTTTTTGCCATATATTGTGAATAAGCTAAATAAAGGAAGCCGGCTATAAAGCCAGGGATGTAAATTCCCGGTAAAATAATTAAACCTATGCCTTGTAAAGGATTCAATAGAATAGCAGCAAACAAAACAGCAGAAACTGCTCCGGAAGCGCCTAAACTATTGTAATACGGACTGTCCTTATGATTTATTAAAGATGGAATATGGCTAGCAACCATTCCTAAAATGTACACCAAAGCATAAAGGAATCCACCTGCAAAACCAAAAAGCATTTGAAAATATGCCTCTACAGAAGTTCCGAACATATACAACACCCACATATTCACCAACAAGTGCATATAATCTGCGTGGATCAAACCGGAGGTGACAATTCTTTGGTAATCCTTATCTCTAACAACTATAAAAGGGTTGAACATCATCCGTTGCTTCAAATAAGGATCATTAAAAGCCCTGTAAGAAGTAAAGACTGTAATTCCAATAATGGCGTATGTAATTAATGGGTATTCCATAAGAGGTGTAAAAATCAATAAAGAAATTACAATAAACAAATGTTTGAGTGGATATTGGAAAACGGAAGTTGGAAAATGGATGTTTTGATATAATTCTATTTTCTGAGCCTCATAGTTACATTTACAATTAGAAACTAGCTTAAATTTTATATAGAAATAAGATGTTTTAGTTTATTTAAACTTTCAAAACTGATTTCTTATCTGACATCTGACATCTGACATCTGACATCTGACATCTGACATCTGACATCTGACATCTGACATCTGACATCTGACATCTGACATCCGACATCCGACATCCAACATCCACCTTCCAACAAATTGTGTAAAATATTAACAGTTCAATAGTCGTAATACAATTATTTTTGTTGGCGATGATAAAAGTAGGAATCATATTTGGTGGCGTTTCTAGAGAAAGAGAGATTTCTTTTGCCGGTGGCAGAACAGTTTTTGACAACCTTAACAAGTCGATTTTTGAAGCAGTGCCTTTATTTTTAGATAGTTTAGGCAATCTTATTTTATTGGATTGGCAATACATTTACAAAGGAACCATTCGTGATTTTTATCCACCGGTGGCCTTACAAACCAACAATAAAAACTTTCAATTATATGCCGAACACCTTTTTGAAGATAGTTCTATCAATTGGTCAGAAGCCATTGAATCCGTAGGGAAGAAGGTAGATTGGTCTGAAATTTCTAGTTTAATTGATATTGCATTTTTAGCCTTACATGGTGTACAAGGCGAAGATGGTTCTATTCAAGGCTTATTGAATTTTTACAATGTGCCGTTTACCGGTTCTGGTATTCTTCCTAGTGGAATTGGCATGAATAAGGCTTTTCAAAAGGAAATTCTTCAAAATACAAGATTTAATAAAACAAGTTTCTTTAGTATCCATCGGCACGAATGGAACAGTGAGAATGCTGAAAATTGGTTGGCTAAAACAATTAATGAAATTGGATTGCCTTATGTCGTCCGCCCTGCGAACCAAGGTTCTTCTATAGGTGTAAGTATTATAGACTCAAAAGAAAGTCAATATTTCAATCAAGCCATCAACACTGCTTTCTTTATCAAAAAGGTAGAAAAGAAATATTGGGATTCACTATCCGATGAGCAAAAAGAGAATTGGATTAGAGAGCTAATGGACATCAAAGGAGATATTGGCTTGCCTTTAAAATTAGCCGGTGAAATCATTTATCATCCTGAAGTTCTACTTAATGAATTGAATAGTAAGTTTAAGAATACCAATGAGTTAACATTAGAAAGTGTTTACGAAGAGAACGAAGTTGTTATTGAATCTTTCATTAAAGGCAGAGAGTTTTCTTGTGTGGTAGTAGAAGATGAAAATGGCCATCCTATTGCATTGCCGCCAACCGAAATAGTAAAGAGTAACGAAGTTTACGATTATCGTTCTAAGTATTTACCCGGATTGTCGCGAAAAGTAACACCGATAGATTTACCGGACGATGCCATTCAACACATTAGAAAAGAGTGTGTTGATTTATATAAACTTTTGCGATTTAACGTTTATGCCAGAATTGATGGCTTTTACAAAGAAGATGGAACAGTGGTTTTAAACGATCCAAATACCACTTCAGGAATGTTACCATCGTCTTTCTTTTTTCATCAAGCAGCAGAAATTGGATTAAATCCATCTCAATTTATAACGTATATCATCGCCACCTCCATTAATGCTAGAATTAGAGAAGGCGGAAATGTTTCGTCCTATAAAAAATTAAAAACAGTTTTGGCTGATTTGTTAGCTCATCAGCAACAAGATCAAAAAGAAAAGATAAAAGTTGGGGTCATTTTAGGAGGTTATTCTTCTGAAAGACATATATCTGTTGAAAGTGGAAGAAATATCTATGAAAAGCTAAGTTCTTCTACTAAATACGAGCCAATTCCTTTGTTCCTATCTCATAAAAATGAAGAGATCATTTTGCATCAATTGCCTATTCATTTATTGTTGAAGGATAATGCAGATGATATTAGAGAGAAACTGACTGCTTTTAAAGATCATCCAATTATAAAGTTGATTAGAGAAGAAACAGTTGGTATTAATCAGATTTTTGGAACAAAGAATTATAGTTTTTATCCTAAACAGATAGCACTCAATGAGCTTAAAAATCATGTTGATTCTGTTTTTATAGCCATTCACGGTCGCCCGGGAGAAGATGGCACCTTGCAGCAATATCTAGAAGAAATGGGTATTCCATACAACGGATCACCTTCTTTTTCTGCTGCTATTACTATTGACAAGCACAGAACCAAAGAAATCTTAAGAGAAAATGGATTTTTGGTCGCCAACGATTTTTTAATTTATAAAAAGGATTGGCAAAATAATGCAGAGGAAGTGATAACGGGAATGTTAGATAAGATTAACTTTCCAATTATTGCGAAACCTATTGACGATGGTTGCAGCTCTGCTGTAAAGAAAATTGATGACAAAGCCACCTTAATAGCATTTGCTGAGGCAATGTTTAGAGAAGAGGAAGAAGTCTCATTAGCCTTACAGAAAACATTAGGATTAAAACTAAAGGAAGAGTTTCCACAAAAAGATGTAATTCTAATTGAAGAATTGATTGAAAGAAAAGGAGCGAGTCACTTTTTAGAGATTACCGGTGGAATGGTAACCAGAAATACGGCGAATGGTGAAATTGAGTTTGAAGGCTTTGAACCTTCTGAAGCATTAGCTGGCGAGGCTATATTAAGCTTAGAGGAGAAGTTTTTAGCTGGGCAAGGACAAAATATTACACCGGCAAGATTTAGCAAGGATATAGCGGTAAGTGCACGCATTTCTAAACAAGTTCAACAAGATTTAATTCGCGCAGCAAAAATTTTAGGCGTACAAGGATACTGTAGGATAGATGCATTCGTTAGGATTTATGATGAAAATAACGTTGAAACTATTATTATTGAGGTGAATTCATTGCCTGGTATGACGCCGGCCACTTGTATTTTTCATCAAGCGGCTATCAACGGTTACCAACCAATCGATTTTATTGATCAAATTTTAACTTTTGCCATAAACAAACAAGACATTGAAGTTCATTAAGTTTTTAACCACAAAATATTTTTGGGTAAGCCTTCTAATGATGGTTTTAGTTGCCCTTATTTTCTTCTTAGCATTAATGGGTTACTTGCGTGGCTATACCGATCATGGTAAGTCTATTACGGTGCCTGATTTAAAAGAAATGTCGCTAAAACAAGCACAAGAAACCTTAAAAAGTAAAAATTTACGGTTCGCTATTTTAGATTCAGCCAGTTATTTTCCTGATTTACCTCCTCAATCAGTCATTGCGCATTCACCCAAAGCTGATCAAAAGGTAAAGAAGAATAGAAAGATTTATTTAGAAGTCAATCGGTCAACGCCACCGTTAGTGGTTTTTCCGGAATGGAAAGATTATCCTAATAAGCGTACAATAATTGATAAAATTGAAAGTTTAGGTTTAAAAGTTGGGAAGATTACAAGAGTAACTTGCAGCGGAAGTATTGATTATACGGATGACAATTTTGTAGAAGACATTAAATACGATGGAAAGTCGGTGACAGAAGGAACGGAAATTCCCAAAGGAGAGAAGGTCGATATTTTACTTTGTGACGGTTTCGGCTCTACGGGTAGAATTGTGCCCGATATTTTAGGCATGACTCTATTGGAAGCACAACTGGTGTTAGAAAGTCATGATTTAACCATTGGTAGAATAAAAGCACAAGGCATTATATCTGATAGTCTTTCAGCTTTCGTTTATTATCAAAGTCCGCCGCATGATGGCTTTACGAAAATGAGAATAGGAGAAGCAGTAGACTTGTATATCACACAAACAAAAGTCGATATAAATTAAAACCAGTACTAAGTTTGTGATAGTATTTATAAAAATCAACTTCATGAGATGCTTCGCTAACGCTCAGCATGACAAACAAAACAAACCGTCATTCAGATGCGAAGCCGAAGAATCTCATTGAGTAAAATTATAAAATTGGGCTTCATTGCGGCAATTGACTTTAAAGAATAAAAACCACATGAGATATATTTTTACAGTTATTCTATTATCATTTGTAATTGCTTTAAATGCACAAGAGCAGTTATTGCCTTTGCCCTCCAATCCTATATTGCAAAATGCTGAAAAGCGTATAGTTTCTGCTCGGCAAGCTACTATTGAATTACCTTTTCTAGATGACTTTTATCCTTTAGACGTTTATCCTGATGCTAATCTTTGGGAAGATGACTTGGTTTATATCAATGCATCATTTGCGGTGAATCCTCCAACTATTGGTGTAGCAACTTTCGATGGATTAAATGCTCAGGGAGAACCTTATAGTATTCTTACCAATGATTATGGTTTAGCAGATGTACTTACTTCAATGCCAATTAATTTAAGTGGTTTAACCAATTTGGATGATGTTTACCTCAGTTTTTTTTATCAAGAAAAAGGATTAGGAGAGGCGCCTGATTTTGATTTAGGCGATGCTAAAAACCAAGATTACTTTATAGTGGAATTTAAAGATACTGCTGGCGTTTGGGACACTGCTTGGATTAAACCGGCAGATACCAATAGACTCTTTCGACAAGTATTTTTAAAAATAGAGGATGGCTTTTTACATAACGATTTTCAAATGCGTTTTAAAGCTATCGGGCGATTAACAGGAGCTTATGATCACTGGCACTTAGATTATGTAAAAGTAGATAGAAATAGAGATCCACAGATTGAAACTAGTATTCCTGAAATGGCTTATCAATATTGGCCAACATCATTGCTCGCTCCATATTACGTAATGCCTTATTATCAATACGATTCTACTTATTTGATTGATAGTCATAGTGTTTTTATAAGGAACAACTTTGTCCAGGCAACAACGGATATTATTGATTTTTATAAGGCTGAAGTGGTTAATACAGGAGCTGTTTTAGCCAGTTTTACAGGTAATTCTAGAGATATTGGTCCAACGCTAAATTTTAGAGTAGATTACAATGGCTTTGAAATTCCTCAAGACCTTACGGATGATACCATTGTAGTAAGCGTAAATTATAGCTTCTTGGTATCTGCAGAAGATACCTCCAATGATGTGAGTGCTAGAAATAATAGAGTCATCAAAAACCAAGTGTTTAGTAATTATTTGGCATATGATGATGGCAATGCAGAAGCAGGTTATGGTTTAACGCCGCAACAAGCAGATGCTTTATATGGTAGAACAGTTGTGAAATACAATGTAAAAAATCTTGATACACTTCAAGCAGTTAAAGTGATGTTTGTGAATTACACAGAAGAAGCATTTACGGCCAACAATGAAAATTTTTCCCTTTTTGTATGGAAGACATTAGAGACAGATAGCACAACAGAAGAATTGATGTACCGAAGAGATTTTATCAATTTTTCAGATCTTCCATTAGGCGACACTATTGAACAACCTAATCGATTCAGATACATTCCTATTGATCCTGAATTTATTGTTGATAGTAGCGATAATATTTTGGTAGAAGGAGATTTTTATGTGGGAATGGGCGTTGAAGTAAATGATATTCTAACACTAGGTTTTGATGTAAATACCGATGGTTCCGATTATCAATTTTTAGATTTTGGTTTAGGATGGACGAATACTCAGTTTGATGGTTCGTTAATGTTAAACCCTGTTTTAGGTAAAACTTTACCGGATCAATATGTAGTGGTGAGCACCAATGAATCCGTTATTAAACAATTGGGTTTTGATATATTCCCCAATCCAACTTCACAGTTTATCAAAGTAAATGCTGACGTTAGTAATGGGACTATTCAGATTATGGATATGTTAGGAAAGCTTATTTATAGTCAACAATGGAATGGAAATAGTGTTTTAGATGTTAATGCATTAAATTCAGGAATGTACATCATTCAATTAACCGATAATGATAAAGGCGTTTCTGGCAGTAAGCAATTTATAAAGCAATGACAGATTGGAACAGAATAGTATTGTTTGATGGAGTTTGTAACCTTTGCAACTCTAGTGTTCAATTCACCATTAAACGCGATAAAAATGAACTTCTAAAGTTTGCAAGTTTGCAATCGGAAGTAGGTGAATCTTTATTAGAAAAATACAATCTTAAAGGAGATACGATAGATAGTGTTGTTTTTATAGAAAACGGTAAAGCTTACACGGAATCTACAGCAGCTATTAAAGTGGCTAAACATCTTGGCTTTCCGTGGAATTTATTACAAGTATTTTTAATCTTTCCAGCGGCGCTTCGAAATGTAGTGTATAAATGGATTGCTAGAAATAGATATAGATGGTTTGGCAAGAAAGATAGTTGTATGTTGCCGGACGCTAGTATGCAAGCTCGGTTTTTATAAACGGAGTATCATCTTAATTTCTAGCTTGTTTATTCTTATCTATTTTATCTTTTATTTCGTCAATCAAAAAGCCATACGTTAGTAGTATGGTATAGGATTGATAATTGATTCTAGCATTGTTTGCATTTACTCTAATGTTGGGCTCATTAAAAGTAGAAAGATTGGTATAAGGATCAATTTTTTCAAATGAAAAACCATAGTCTAGCCCCACAGTAAACTTACTGTTCTTATATAAAAAGTTGATCCCGCTGCTAAAATGGTATATATTCCAATCGCTGGTTTGAAGCTGATAATTCGCATTTTTAATATCTCTACTAAAATTGAAATCTGTTCTGAAGCCACCTAAATAAGAAAACTGTTGGTTTAGCCTAATCTGCCATCCTAATGCAAAATTGATGAGCGGCCTAGCGTTTGTTTCAAGTCCTTCATGATCTATTTCATTAAATTTTATCATAGAATATGCTGGAATGCCTGCAAAAAACTCGCTGCTAAAATTTATGGTATTGACTTCTTTAATTTTAAAAATCAGTCCCGCGGCAATAGAAAAAGGAGTTTTCAAATTAACATTATTGGTAGTTGCCGTATTGGACAATTCATTTAAGGCATCATCTTCTGGCGCTTTATAAATGGTTTTTAATCTATATTCTCCGCTTTTAATAAGATAGGCATAGGTTGGTGTAGTTAAAGTAATTCCAAGATTTAAACGTTCGCTTTTATAAGACAAACCAATCTTGCTAATGAGGCCAAGAAAGGCATTGGCATTGGCTTGTAAATTGTCTTCTGTAATACTTTTAGGCTCATTTGATTCGGGATTTACTTTTATCGTTTGATAAAACAGTTGTTCATAAGAAAGCGATTTTATCGTGGTAAACTGAGAGAATCCGATATGAAATTTAGGGTTTACTTCATAGCTTATTCCAAGGCCCAGCCAAGTCTCACTTCTTTGATAATTATACTCAAAATAACTTTCCATTACATCAACTTCTAATGGAGCACTTGTATTGAACCGTAGCGTGTTGTTAAAATCATTTTTTCGCAGCAAAGTGGCTGCCATACCAATTTTAGGATTATTGATAAACGACAATTTAAAAGACACTAAGTTTGGAAGCAATCTAAAATCAATATTCTTTTCATCACTTCTAACGCCAAAGGCATTTTTTAATCGTATCCGCTCAATATTGGGTACTAGTAAAGATATATCAAGGGCTTGTTGCTTTTCATAATGAATAGCAGCAGGATTGTAATATATCATGCTGGCGTCATCATCTCCTGCTACTAAAGAACCACTCAATAACATTCCTTTTAAACCAAATTGAGTATTGTTGTATTGTGCATCATTTTGTGCGTTTGCAATAAAATCACTACTTATAAAGAATAGAAGAATGCCAATAAATAGAAACCTTTGTTTCATAAACGATTATACTTATTAGCTGCTGATAAATGGATAGCTTTCATATATTTTATGCAGACAATTCATTACTGACTAAGAAAACCATATAACTTATAAAAACAACTAAAAGAATTGCAGCTTCCCATCTATCTAATTTCTTTTTATTTCCTAAAAACATGGCCAAAAATAAGAAAATTGTTCCGCCGGCTAATAAATATAGATCAGTATTAAATCGAACATCGTAAGCAATAGGACGAATAATACAACTTACACCTAAAATTAAAAAGATGTTGAAAATATTAGAGCCTATAATGTTGCCAATGGCTATATCGGTATTCTTTTTTAAAGCAGCAACAACTGAAGTGGCTAATTCCGGTAGGGAAGTACCTGCTGCAATGATTGTTAAGCCAATCACTTTTTCACTTACGCCTAATGTTGTGGCTAGTTTTACTGCATTAACGACAACCATTTGACCTCCGGCTACTAAGCCTCCTAATCCCAACACAATATAAATACCCAGCATTGTATTGGATTTTGCGGAAGCATTTTCTTCAATAAATTCGGTTTCAACACCCAATTGTTTGTATACGTAGAAAAGAAATCCTCCAAAAAGAGCTAAAAGTAAAACGCCTTCTATTCTTGAAAGCATAAAAGAATTTGGGGTGAAAAAGTCGTTGATAAGAAAAAATAGGATAACAACTGCAAAAAATGAAATGGGTATTTCTTTCCATGCAGTACTTGATTTAACGGTTAAAGGAAGTATCAATCCCGAGATACCCAATATCATAAATAAGTTAAAGTTGTTGCTCCCAATGATATTCCCAAATACAATTTCTTGATGATTTTGAAAAGAGGCAATTCCATTCACAATTAATTCTGGTGCTGAAGTTCCAAAGGCTACAACGGTTAAACCAATGGTAAGGTCGGAAACATTAAACTTTTTAGCTAAAGCTGAGGCGCCACTGACTAGCCAATCAGCACCTTTTACAAGTAATAATAAGCCAAGAATGAGTAACACAATTTGAAGGAACATAATATTAGGTTATCGCTGTTTTTATACGATATAAAGAACAAAATTAGAATAGTTTTGATGATTTCTAACAAATATTTAGTTAGTCGCTTTTCTTTCTTTGATAAGGTCTTATGATCAATCCAAGTGGCCTATCGTAGCTGAAATAACTAGTAATCCAACCCACCAGAGTTACTACTTTATTTCTAAAGCCTACTAACGACATAATGTGCACAAACATCCAAATGAACCAGGCAAATGGACCACTAAACTTCCATTTAGGTAAATCTACCACAGCTTTATTCCTGCCAACGGTCGCCATTACACCTTTGTCAACGTATTTAAAAGGTTTTAGCGCTTTGTCTTTTGCTAAACGAATCAAATTTTTAGACAATAAATCTGCTTGCTGCATAGCAACAGGCGCTAACATCGGCAAGCCTTTAGGATTTTCCTTGTCAGTACATGCCGCTACATCTCCAATGGCAAAAATGTTATCAAAACCTTTTACTTGGTTGAATTCATTGACCGCAATTCGGCCAGCCAATAAAACGTCATTGGGAATTCCATTAATTAAATTGGCTTTTACACCGGCTGTCCAAATAACAGTATTGGTTTGAAATTTGCTGCCATCTTCTAATAAAACAGTATGCGAATCGTAGTCCTTCACTCTAGAATCTAACTTTACATCAATACCTAACTTCTGTAGATACTTCAACGCATTTTTGGAGGCAGCATTAGACATATTTGACAATAACTTTGGGGCTGCTTCAAAAAGACTAATCGTCATATTGTTAAAATCGATTTGAGGGAAGTCTTTAGGCAATACATAATGTTTCATTTCAGCTAACGCACCAGCCATTTCAATACCTGCAGGACCCCCACCAATAATGGCAATATTCATTAACTCAGTCTGTTCATCACTATCGTCAGCCGCTATAATTTGCTCGAAATTTTGCATGATAAAACTTCTGATATTTAAGGCATTGGCCATTGATTTTAGGGGCAGTAAAAAATCACTTACTGGATTAAAATTGAAGAAATTGTTAGTGCTTCCAGTGGCAATTACTAGAAAATCATAATTAAAAGTACCAACAGTTGTATTGACGATTTGATTGTCTAATTCAATCGTTAGCACTTCTGCCATCTGAAAATGAACGTTTTTAAAGCCACGCAAAATTCTTCTAACGGGATAAGCAATACTATCGGGTTCTAAACCTCCGGTAGCAACTTGATAGAGTAGAGGCTGAAAAGTATGGTAGTTATTTTTGTCGAGGAGTAAAACTTCATACGGCTTCTTATGCAATGCCTTAGCCAATGCAATTCCACCAAAACCAGCTCCAATGATAATTACTTTATTATATTGATGAGCGTCGGTATCCATATTCATTTTCGTTATATATTAATGCTTTTAGAATTCAATTAAACCAATTTTTACGTTTAAAATAGTAGATGGTCATTAAAGCAACAATGAGCATTATACCTAATAGAACGAAATATCCGTAATGATAGTTTAGTTCCGGTATGTATTTGAAATTCATACCGTAAATGCCGGCTAAAAATGTAAGAGGAATAAATATGACAGATAAAACGGTGAGCGTTCGCATCACTTCATTTAAGCGATGACTTTGAATCGTGAATATAAGATTTATGCTACTTTCTAATTGTTGTAAGTTAAAATCAATATCATCCATCATAAAACTACATTGTTCTTTTAATTCGGTAAAATATTTATTGTTGAAATTCTCCAACTCAACATTTTCAACTTGATTGATGGCTTCTCGCAAACTTCCAATGGCTTTCTTAAGTAAAAAGAAACTTTTCTTATTGTTTTCTACCACGGCGGCATATTCCGGATCTGATCTTACCTCTTCTAAAAGGTTTATATTTTGTGTTCTTTCAATCAATTTTTCATAGGCACCATAATAGTTTTCTATCATGGCATCAATCATTAAATAGAGTAAATAATCGGCACCTTTCTTTCTTGCAATACCTTTATTTTCTCTTAATCGGGTTCTTATATGTTCAAAGTGATCGCCGGATTTTTCTTGAATACTCCATATATAAGTGGGCGATACAATAAACATCAATTGTTCAGATTCTAAAGTGTATTTATCTTCAAAATGAACAGATTTAATACTTAAGAAGAATGAATTTTGTAATTCAATTACCTTATTTCTATGGTCTTCTTCCGTGGCAAGATTGAAAAGAAATTCATCTAATTTATTTTGATAGATAATTCTTTTAATCGCATTAGGGAATTGAAAACCATATATATTAAGCCATTCTACTTTTGCTGTTAAATCGCTAATTTTAATGTCTTCTAGTTTGGTGAAAGTTTTTCTTTCATAAGATTCCTCATTGTATTCAATTAATGCAATGTTGGAAAAAAAATCATCTGATAAATTAATGTCTTTTAATTCAATAGAAGTTGGAATGTTCTTTTTCTTACTTTTTCTCTTCATTGGCTTCTATATTTTGCAATGGATGAATTTTATCTTTAAAAACAAGTGTTCTGTATGGAAAAGGAATTTCAATGCCTTGTTTATCAAATTCCTTTTTAATTGAATAGAGCACATCACACTGCAGGTTGAAAGCTTGAATGTTATCACTGGCCCAAGCATACGCTTTTAAATTTACTGAGAAATCACCAAGGCTAATCATTCTAACCAATACTTTAGGCTCTCCGGCGGCTATTTCTTCATCGGTTCGATTGTCGATGCACAAAGGATGGTTTTCTATTTCTGTTCGAATGATATCCATCGCCAAGTCCACATTTGCATCGTATGCTATACCAAACTCAATGTGTTTCCTTATTTTATCATCGGTAATGCTACTATTAATGATGGTTTCTTCACTGATTACACTGTTAGGAATGACTACCCTTCTAAATTCAAAATCTCTAATTATCGTATGTCGTAAAGTAATTTCTTCAATAATCCCTTTTCTATTATTAGAGATTTCAATAATGTCACCTACTCTAAACGGTTTAAATATTAAGATAAATATGCCTCCAATGATATTGGAAAAAGCTTTTTGCGAGGCGAAACCAACAATAGCTGCAATAACTCCTGCACCGGCAAATAAGGTGTTGCCAAGCGATTTAAAATAGGGGATCTTCATAAAGATCCATATAACTGCTAAGGTGTAAAGAACAAAACTAATGGAGTTTTTAATAAATATAAAATTGGTAGAATTGATCCTTAAATGCTTGCTGTTTCTTTCAATCAATTTGGTTAAAAGCCTACGAATAAAATAGGAGATAACTGAAATGATAAAAAATGTAGTTCCAATTAATATTAAGTATTCTATTGCTTTAGCATTCATATTATTTAGCTATTGACTGTCAAATATAAAGGTTTAGATCTTGGTGATGGCGATAGGTTATACAGTTTTTGGGCATAAAAAAACCCGACGGATCAGTCGGGCTTTAACTTAAAAGTTGTCTTGGAATTATTGTATGATTCTTACATCTACAGCATTAATTCCTTTTTTACCATCTTTAAGATCAAATTCTACTATATCGCCTTCATTAATTTCATCAATTAAGCCTGAGACATGTACGAAAATTTCTTTTTTTGTTTCATCATCAATAATAAATCCAAATCCTTTTGAATTATTGAAGAATTTTACGGTTCCTTTTTTCATTGTAATAAATAGTTAGTCAATTAATTAGTATTAAATATAAAGATATTTAGACATACCAATTCACTTTAACTAAAATATTTTTTTTGAATTCAATCAAATGACAATTCAACTTAGATGTTTGGTTGTGGTGTAATTCGCAAATAAGGCTTAATCTCTTTATGCCCTTTTGGAAACATTGCAGGTATTTCTTCATTTGATACTGCAGGTGATATCACACAATCTTCACCATTTTTCCAATTAGCCGGCGTTGCCACTTTATGATAGGCCGTTAGCTGCAGAGAATCAATAACTCTCAATAACTCATCAAAGTTTCTACCGGTTGAAGCAGGGTAGGTGATAATCAATTTTACTGTTTTATCAGCACCAATAACATAGACGGACCTAACTGTTAGATTAGAATTGGCATTTGGATGAATCATATCATACAACTCAGCTACTTTTTTGTCTTCGTCTGCAATAATTGGAAAATTTACAGTAGTGTTTTGGGTTTCATTAATGTCTTTTATCCAATCATGGTGAGATGCTAAACCATCTACGCTTAAGGCTACCACCTTTACATTTCGTTTGTCAAACTCTGGTTTGTATTTAGCTACAGTTCCTAATTCTGTTGTGCAAACAGGGGTGTAATCTGCCGGATGTGAAAATAAAATACCCCAGCTATCACCTAACCATTCGTGAAAATTGATTTTGCCTTCAGTAGTTTCTGCTGTGAAATTTGGAGCAATATCTCCAAGTCTAATAGTTGCCATTTTCTTTAATTTTTTGATTTATAATTAAGATAAATATTAGAATAATATATGAATCTAAGATACTGAATGGAAGAGCAACATTTTAATATTTAACTTAATTTACTACTTCAAATTGATGGTGTAATTGTAGGTTGTCTTTTGTGGTGTTTCTTTCTTTTTAGTAGTATAGGTATAATTTACAGTATTGGATGGCGGCACTTCCTTTGGCTTTGGTAAATTGAAATGAATCGCTAGTTTTCTTTCAATAGAAACTTTACTGCCTTTGTTTTTTGCTTCTGTAAATTTTAAAAGATTTATAACTCTTATGGCTTCTTCATCACAACCATGACCTAAGCCTTTAATTATTTTAACACTTGAAATACTGCCATCAAAGTCAACTTTAAAAGAAATGAAAACTTTGCCTTGAATCTTATGTTCTAAGGCTTCTTTAGGGTATTTGAGGTTTTTGTCAATAAATTCTATAAGGGCTGTTTTACCACCGGGATACTGTGGTTTACTTATAAATGAATCTTTATCTCGTTGTTTTTTCAATTTGGTAGTATTAATTGCTTCTAATTTAAGATATTTGTAGATATGGAAAGCATTTTAGTTTATGTGATCATTGGTGTTATTTATTTTGTAGCTAAAGCTATGAATAAAAACAAAGAGGGCAATAAACCAAAAGGTAAGCCTGTTAATCAACCACAATCGCAGCAGCGTCAGCCACAACAAAGGCAACCGCAGCAACGACAAGTTGAGCAAAAAGCACCTGCTCCGCCGAAACAACCTGCTACTTTTGAAGATTTATTGGGCGAGTTATTAGGAGAGCAACCCAAGAAGCAACCGGTTCCTCCTCCAGTTGAAGTTTTTGATACGGATGAGTTTGAATTAGTTCGTCAAAGACAATTGGAAGAAGAAAGAACTAGAAAGCAAAAGGAGCGTGCAGCAATTGAGAAAAGAGCCAAAATTCAACAAGAGGAGGTTTTACGAAGAAAAGCTATGATGGCAAAGTTAGCGGTAGAATCTCATCAAGATTATAAGAAAGCTAAGAATCTATCACCTAAAAAGATTGCAAAGTCTTTTGATCTTCGACAAGCCATTATTGCCAAAACAATTTTGGATAGACCCTATATAGATTAGTTTCAGACTAATTGATCTGCCTCAGATCGAGTTAAATTCAAATGACTTATAATGCTATTTTGGCTAGGTATAGTCAATAGAAAAATTAGTATTATTAGTATTGCTCCAGCCAAGAAAATTACATTGGATTCAATAAAAGCAAAAAATATAATGTTTATTAATCCCGGTCCTTCTCTTAACGCATCTCTAACAATAAAGGCTGATCTATATTGTTCCAATTTTTGAGAAAGAGATAATTCAGGTGATATTTGACTTTTTAATCGATTAAAAAGGAATTCACTTAGAAATAGGCCACCAATAATAGCTACAATACCAATTATGTAGAATAATTGACTGGTTTCGTTTACTTCAAAAGTAATAGACTCCACTACAAAGAAGCTCATCATGCCTAAAATCATAAGTTGTCCTGCTAGTAAAGCTAAATGAAGCACCAATAAATTTTTTATATGCTCTTTAGGAGTCATGGTTGTGAACTAGCAACTTTAGCTTTCTTTACTTCTTCTTTATCATCTTCTTCCACTTGGACAGAATTATCAAATAAAGTAATCAATTTGGCCAATTTGTTTTTTAAATCTTTTCTGTGAACGATAAGATCCAAAAATCCTTTATCCATTAAAAATTCAGCTGTTTGGAAATTTTCAGGTAGATCTCTTTTAATGGTTTCTTTTATTACTCTTGGTCCAGCAAAACCAATCAAAGCGCCTGGTTCTGCAAAGTTAATATCACCCAACATTGCAAAAGAAGCTGTTACGCCACCGGTAGTTGGATCTGTCATCATCGAGAAAAATGGAAGTTTGGCTTGCGCCAGTTGCGTTAATTTGGCGGCTGTTTTAGCCATTTGCATTAACGAGAATGCAGATTCCATCATTCTAGCGCCACCAGATTGAGAAATAATCAATAATGGTTGTTGGTGTTCAATACAATAGTCAATGGCTCTAGAAATTCTTTCTCCGACAACAGATCCCATGGATCCACCGATGAAGGCGAAATTCATACAAGCTACAGTAAGATCGAGCCCATGAACTTTACCACTTACTACTTTAATAGCATCGGTTTCTCCTGTTTTCTCTTCTGTATCAACGATACGTTGGTCGTATGGTTTTAAGTCGGTAAATTCAAGAAAATCGCTTGATTTGATGTTGTCAAACAATAAGATACAATCCTTAATGTCGTCGAAAATGATGTTAAAGTAGTGGTTGGGGTCAATTCTATCGTGGTGATTACAATATGGACAAGTATTTAAACTTTCTGCATGTTCTTTCACAGAAAGTGTTTTTTTACAATCAGTGCATTGATGCCAGATTCCTTCAGGAACCTCTTTCTTTTTCCTGGTCGTAATACCTTTCCATTGTCTGCTAAACCAACTCATATAGATAGGATATAAGCATGCTTGATGCTAATCCTTAATAAGTATTGAAATTATAGAATTTTTTTGAGATATATTAAGCAATATCCACTGCCTTATCTAAATAAACGTCTTGAATCGCATTTAAAATCTCAATTCCGTCTTTCATTGGTCGTTGAAATGCTTTTCTACCGGAGATTAAGCCACTACCACCAGCACGTTTATTAATAATTGCAGTTTCTACAGCTTCTGCCATGTCAGATGCTCCGCTAGAAGCACCACCACTATTAATAAGTCCTGCTCTACCCATATAGCAATTGGCTACTTGATATCTACATAAGTCAATTGGATGATCACTAGATAACTCACTGTACATTTTTGGATGAGTTTTACCAAAACCTATCTTTTTGAAACCACCATCTAATGTTGGTAATTTTTGCTTGATGATATCTGCTTGTATGGTTACTCCTAAATGATTGGCTTGTGAGGTCATATCTGTTGAAGTATGATAATCAATACCATCATTCTTGAAATCATTATTTCTTAAGTAGCACCACAAAATGGTTGTCATGCCTAATTCGTGCGCATAATCAAATGCTTCAGCAATTTCTACCAATTGTCTTCTTGATTCTTCTGAACCAAAATAAATGGTAGCACCAACTGCAACAGCACCCATGTCCCATGCATTTTTCACTGTACCAAACATCACTTGATTGTATGAATTTGGATAAGTCATCAACTCATTGTGATTAAGCTTTACTACAAAAGGAATCTTATGAGCATATTTCCTTGCTACAGAACCTAAAACGCCAAAAGTAGAAGCTACGGCATTACATCCACCTTCAATAGCTAATTTTACTATGTTTTCCGGATCGAAATAAATTGGATTTGGAGCAAAACTAGCACCAGCGGTGTGCTCAATTCCTTGATCTACAGGCAAAATTGAAACATAACCTGTTCCACTTAATCTTCCTGTGTTATATATTTGAGCTAGACTTCTTAACGTCTGAGGGTTTCTATTGGAACCTTCCCAAACTCTATCAATAAAATCTGCACCCGGTAAGTGCAAAAGGTCTTTACTAATAGTAGAACATTTATGATCTAATAAACTTTTAGCTTTATCTTCTCCTAATAGCTTTACAATATTTTCAGTTGACATTTATTTGAATTTTGCTGCAAATATACATGGTTTTCAAAAGGACAAAGAGATATTTAAAAGATTTTTTCTACAATCATAATAATAACTGCCAAAAACAAAGTTATTTCAATAGTGCTTGATAGGTTGTAGCCCTTTTTTGCTCGAGAATAGCATTTTTTTCACCTATTGATTTCTTGATGACGCCATCATTGTAATGCCTCACTGTTAATAATGTTAGATTCTTATCAATGTGAATATCAAAAAATCGTTCTAGGTCTTTTACTAAAGCGTCCAACTTAGGTGTGCTGTTATCAACCACTGCTTGAAATAAAATAGCAGCGTTTTGCATCATATTGATTTTAAGATTTACTTTGGCAAATGCTTTAATGACTTTACTCATTACCGATTCCTCAACAAATGAAAAATCTTTAGTGTATAAACTAATTAATGCTTGATTGTATTTAATCACTCGAACAGGAGGGTAGATAGGCTCTTTAATAGGATTGTAGATTTTAGTGCCTTTATCTTCCGGATGGATAAACGATCTTACCAAAAGCGGTATTTGCTTATTTTGTAATGGCTTAATGGTTTTTGGATGAATCACCTGTGCGCCGTAAAAAGTCATTTCAATAGCTTCGTGATAAGTCATGTCTTCAATGAGCTCTGTATCTTCCCATATTCTTGGATCACCATTTAAAATACCAGGAACATCTTTCCAAACACTTTGACTTTCAGCATCTAAAGCGTTGGCAAATATTGCAGCGGTAAAATCCGAACCTTCTCTACCTAATGTAGTGGTGCAGTTTTCGGGTGTGCAACCTAAGAACCCTTGAGTAATTACAATTTTATATTTTAAAATCGGAATTACTTGCGATTTAATTAAAGCATCGGTTTGCTCCCAATCAATTTTGGCTTCTCGATAAGTATCATCTGTTTTTAAAACATCTCTTACATCTAACCAATGGCTAGCAACGCCGGTTTCATTTAAATAATGATTGATGATAGTAGTTGACAATAGCTCACCAGTAGACACAATCTGATCATAAACATAGTTGTAAGATTCCATTCTATCTTCTTCCAATTGCCATTCTAATTCAACAAAAAGGTTTTGAAGATCATCGTAAACTTTATGGTCTTTAGGGAAAAGATCGTTGCAGATGTTGAAATGATATTGTTTTATATCATTGATTAGCTCTAAGGCTTTGCCTGTGCTGTTAAAGTAAGCATTAGTAACTTCTTCTAATGCGTTGGTGGTTTTACCTGAAGCGGAAACAACCACTAAAAGTGTTTTGTCACCATATTTATCAATGATGTGACATGCATTTTTTATTCCTGCTGCATCTTTTATTGACGCTCCTCCAAACTTAAAAACTTTCATTTATTTAATTTTAAGACTTAAGACATTAGAAGTAAGATGCAAGACATAAGTCTATTATCCTATTTTTTAGTCTAAATTTCAGTATAATTCAATATTTCTTCCTTTTCTAATTTGCAATTCCACCAGCCTGTGTCGAAAATTGCATTTACTTTTTCATACATTTTTATAGCAGGTGTATTCCAATCTAATACTTGCCATTTTACTAAGTTAGCAGACTCTTCTTTGGCTACTTTCATAATAGCATTAAAGAGTTGACTGCCTACTTTATTTTTTCTGAATTCTTCTTTTACCACTAAATCATCCAAAAAGAGCATCTTTCCCTTCCATGTAGAATAACCCCAAAAATACAATGCTATTCCAATAATATTTTCTGAATTTATAGCCACTAAACATTCAAATTGATTTTTACTGAAATCTTCTTTAAACTGATTAAATGAATTAGTGGGCTCATTTGGTTCTTTTTCAAATAAGGCTAACTCTTTAATCAAAGCATAAGCAGCAGAAAGGTCATTTTGCTGTGCCGGTCTTATATAAATGTCTTGACTATTCACTTTTTTCAGATACAAATATGCTGAACTCCTCCCTATTTTTAATGACTGTAAGATTTTCTAAATATTAAACCGACATCAATATTTTTCACTAATCCAAAAATTGAACCATATTTACAGTAGAAATCTAATCAATGAATACAAAAGGAATTACAACTCTAGATGAATTTATCATCGATCGTCAAAAGGATTTTCCATATGCAACCGGTGAATTGTCTGGACTTTTAAGAGATATAGGTGTCGCTTGTAAAGTAGTTAACAGAGAAGTTAACAAAGCTGGATTGGTGGATATTATTGGTGCCAATGGTTCTAAAAACGTACAAGGAGAAGAAGTACAGAAGTTAGATATGTTTGCTAACGATATTTTAAAAGCTAGTTTAATGACTAGTGGCGAATGTTGTGGAATAGCGAGTGAAGAGGAAGATGAATTGGTTAGTTTTGAATGCAATGAACGCAATAAGAATGCTAAATATGTAGTATTGTTTGATCCTTTGGATGGTTCTTCGAATATTGATGTAAATGTATCAATAGGTACTATATTTTCAATTTTTAAGCGCGTGTCACCCACCGGAAAGCCTTGTACATTAGAAGATTTCTTGCAACCTGGCACGCAACAAGTAGCGGCTGGTTATGTAATTTATGGATCTTCAACAATGATGGTTTATACTACCGGTAAAGGAGTGAATGGTTTTACTTTAGATCCATCGATAGGGGAGTTCTGCTTATCACACCCTGATATTACCACGCCAATTAAATCAGATACATATTCAATCAACCAAGGTTATTACTTCAGCTTTGGTAAAAAGGTACAAGATTATCTACAATTCTGTCAAGATTCTACCGATAAGAAATCAAAGGCATACAGATTAAGATACATTGGTAGCATGGTAGCCGATGTACATAGAAATTTGATAAAAGGTGGTGTTTTTCTTTATCCTGCTATGACGGATTCTCCTAACGGTAAGCTTCGTTTAATGTACGAATGTAATCCAATGGCATTTTTAGCCGAACAAGCCGGAGGAGAAGCAACAACAGGTAAGCAACGAATTTTGGAAGTTAAACCTACTGAATTGCACCAAAGAGTGCCAATTATTATTGGCTCTAAATCAATGGTAGAAGAAGCAGTTAAAATTATTGAGCAATAAGCGCTTAAGCTACTTTCCTTAGTTTTACTTCTTTTGGTTCAGCAACAGGTGGTTTTCTACGCCCGCTAGCAATGTCCTTTTTCTCGCGTTCAGTGCCTTTATATAACTCACGAGTGCCCATTACATAATCCCATAGAGGAAAGGTAACACACCAGTTTTTTTCTGAGTCTGGCCCCATATGATGATCGTAGTGCCAAGGCAAATATTTATAACCCCAAGCCGGATCCATATGTGATTTTTTATGAACGACATAATAGTTGGCTGCTGAAAACCAAAGCGCAGACGTAAAGCCCGGTGCAATTGGAAACAGTGGAGAAACAATGGC
This sequence comes from Chitinophagales bacterium, assembly GCA_041393015.1. Classification (GTDB taxonomy): domain Bacteria; phylum Bacteroidota; class Bacteroidia; order Chitinophagales; family JADIYW01; genus JAGQYH01. The sequence continues at coordinate 352,894 of JAWKKV010000002.1, forward strand.
TGCAGCCCCTAACAAGCTTATAGCTTCTTTACTTTGACCATTCCATGCTTTTAAGAGTGGTTGCTCATAATCACTGTCTTCAAAATTTTGCTTGATGGCGTTTTTATGGTGATCCATGTAATGAAATCTCCAAAAGCTGTCTTTCTTACGAGCATGCTCATGCAACATATATTTGTGCATATACCATTCAAATGCATTTGCGGTTACTAATCCTGCTAAAAATCCTCCTATCATAATTTTGTTTTTTAAGCTGTAACTTAAAAATAAAGATACTAATTGAACTTTACGAATAAAAAAAGGTTTCCTTTACTTTTGGAAATCTTAGCATCTTTTTGAACCATCAAATTAAAATATTTAATTCAATTAGTAAAGTTGAACCTGATCAGTGGGCTTTAGTCCACGATCAATTGCCAACTTCAATGAATTATCAATACATAACTTTATTAGAGGAAGAACATAAGGATGAAATTGATTTTTACTACGCTCTAGTGATAAAGAACAATCTCACGGTTGGAATTATCTGTTTTCAATTGATCAATTTTAAAGGCGCTTATGTCAAAAATTTTTTCAGACAAGAAGTAGATAGGAATTGGTGGAAAGATTTGTTTTTTAAGTTATTCTATCGAGTGTTAGATTTCATAAATTGGAAACTGTTGACGACCGGCAATATTTATTTTACCGGAGATAAGGGCATTTATTTAGATAGTAGTATACAATTAGAAGAAGGCGTAAAGATCATCAAAGATTGTTTTCAAGAAGTACATCAATTTTGTAACAAGAAAGTTACTGCCTACATGGTGAATAATATTTACGATGCCAAGGATCAAATGATTCATCAATATATCAATCAAGAGCGATATGCCAAATATCCTGTAGATCCTGATATGTTTATGACGATAAAGCCTAGTTGGAACAACTTTGAAGATTATACAAAAGATTTAAGCAGTAAGTATAGAGTTAGATTGAGGAAAGTCTATAAGGATAGCTCGGTATTTGAAACTAAAAAACTTACTCGTTCGCAGATTATTTCTTTAGATAGTGAATTGTATCAACTGTATTTAAACACAGCAGAAAAGGTTGATCTCAACTTAGGAAATTTGTGCCAAAAATATTTCACTAAAATGGCAGAATTATGGGGTGATGATTTCTTTGTGATGGGCTATTTTTTAGAAAATAGATTAGTCGGTTTTATCTCTATTCTGAAAGACGGCACAGCGTTAGATGCTAACTATATGGGAATTGATTACGATGTAAATGGTGAGTTCAAACTCTATAATAGAATGCTTTTAGATTTGGTAGAAGTAAGTATTCAATTAAAGTAACTATCTTACATCTAGGAAGAACAGCCACAGAAATGAAAAGTACAATCGGAGCAACTTCAAACAAATGCATATTTATTTAAGAGGAACAAATAAATTAGTAAATAAAGGGATGTTGTTTTTTGAGCCTTATTTTGGAAGTCCACAATACACGTTGCGGCATCCTTTTAAAACTAACAATCAATAATTATGATCTTAAAACAAATTAGTTTAGTAGTAATGGCTGTACTATATTTTGCTGCCGGAGTAAATCACTTTAAAGACCCAAAATTCTATTATAGAATTATTCCACCATTTTTTAAAAACAAGAAATTTATCAATGAAGCGAGCGGACTAGCGGAGATTATTTTAGGGATTGCTTTATTAATTCCTGCTACAAGTCATTGGGCCGCTTGGGGTGTAATTGCTTTATTGATTGCTGTTTATCCTGCTAATATCTACCATTTACAACAAAAAGGTGCCGGAATGAAAGTACCTATTTGGGGACTTTGGGTGAGATTAGCTTTTCAATTTGTATTGATTGCTTGGGCCTATTGGCATACATTTTAATGATTAATGTTTAGTGATTAATTGGTGTTTTTTTAAGGACCCAATGAAGGTTTTATACATATTTCTTATATAAATGAATAGCAATTTGCACCGTGAATTATTTCGCGAATTTCCTTCTTATACGCTCTTCTAATCTAACAGCTCTTTCATCATTGATAAATGCCAAATCTGGAATTATATCGGCAATAGGATGAATGTTTTTTGAAAGTCTATGGCTTCCATCAGCAAATTGGTTTAGTAACTCAAAACCCTCAGCGTAGCCGCATATTGCTAACGACAGAGCAGCCCCGTACACATCATCTTCATTATCTCCCTTGGTATATTCAAGTAATAAAGTTTTGTCAACGTCTCTCAATCCGGCTTTTATGAGCAGTTCGGTTACATATATGGCTGATGCATTGTTTTTTGCGAATTCGCAGGCGGTGTTAGCTCCGTATTTGTTTATCAATTTTAGAAGTTCAGGTAAAAACCAGTCTTCATCTTCTGGGTTAAATCCGTTTAAAGATTTATAAAGAGCATCATATTCCTTTTCAAATTCTAAATGCATGTTGATGAAGATGTTTTTTCCATGGGGTTTGGGGTTTATTTGTTTTAATCTAAATCTTCATACTTTTTGGCGCCTCTATCTACAAGCGCTTCTCGAATGCTTTCCAATTCATCATTGTCGTAAATTTCTTCTTCAATAAGTTTATCGATGTAATCAATTAGCGTTTCACCTTTGCCCATGTATTTTTCATTGTCTTTTGCATAAGTTTCTCCCACATTTTCACGGGTTAAGGTTTCATAACTGTTAAAATCAAATTGGTACTGCTCATCATCCAAAAGAATTTCATCGTACAGGTCGATAGTACTCTCGAATAACGCTTGTTTAAAAAGATGCTTTTCCCTCGAGTTGGAATCTTTTGGGTCTTTTGGGCAAATAAGCTTTGACATGTACTTTTTGAAGAAAGCCGAGATAATCTTATTGGCATTTTCTGCATCTCTCGGTACACCAAGGGCATCTAAAATGTAGCCTATAAAGTAACTTGCATTAAATCCAGAAAAATCCGCCAATATGACTTCTAAACAAAGCTTGTATTTGACTTCATTTAGCTCTTCTGTGGTGAGCTCTTTTAACTGAATGTCATCTTTCGGTGGGTAGGCTAAGAGATGCGCTTCCATGTAAGCGGTTGTTGAGCATCCGCAGTCTTCTGGTTTATGGTACGCAAGAACAAACGGAGGTATGAACAAACTTTCTAAAAGAATGATACTTGCCAGTATAAGGAGTTTTTTTTTCATGGTGCTCTCTATTTATTTTAAACTATAGCTGTTGGTTCTTGAAAGAATAGTTGCATAATTCAGCACCAAATTTAAAGAAAATGGAAGAAATTGGAAGAAAGCCTAACAAATTTACATTTCAATAGCTATTCGTTTAACCACAAGGTTCACTAAGGTTGTTTCACAACGATTACAAAGGCTTATACTTAACGAGTTTCAATGTATTGTATTTGTTATGTCCTTGGTGACTTTTTTCTTTGCTTAGTGTTTATATGAGAAGAATTTAAAATCTCTTGTACATAAAGCGGACGCTTCAATTCATTGCGGAACGAGCGGACGCTCGCACTAGCGAAAGGTATTTTTTTTTAGAATTTAAATATTTCTGATTTCGAATTTAAGCTACGCTACCAATCAATAGGTCGATAATCCTTTAAGAACTTACCACACCAATGTTTGCCGGTATTGATGCCGTCAAACAATGGATCTAACACTCTGGCGGCGCCATCTACAATATCTAACGGCGGCTGGAAGTCGTGAATTTTTTCTTTGCTTTTGGCCAATTCAATTGGATCTTCGTCGGTTACCCAACCGGTATCCACTGCGTTCATATAAATTCCATCTTTAGCAAAATCAGATGCAGAAGTATGTGTCATCATATTTAAGGCTGCTTTTGCCATATTGGTATGCGGATGTCTATCTTCTTTGTGAAAGCGATGAAATTTTCCTTCCATCGCTGAAACGTTGATGATGTGCTTTTTACCTGTGTTCTCTTTTCTCATTAAATGAGATAGTCGATTACATAAAACAAATGGAGCAACGGCATTCACCAACTGGACTTCAATCATTTCAGGTGTTTCAATTTCCCCTAATCTTAACCGCCAGCTATTGGTTTTTCTAAGATCCACTTGCTGTAAGTCGGCATCTAATTCTCCTTCAGGGAATATTTCTTCGGATGACAATGAATTGTCAAACCTGTAAGGGATTTGCGACAACTTAGCCGATGCTCTAATACCAATGCCGGGTTCTGCATCTTGCCATGAAACCGGTAATGTATTATTTTGTTTGGAGGATATTTTGGTGCTAAAAGCACTCAACTCATTCAAACAATATTGGTGATCCGATAATAAATGCTGCGCCGTTTCGGGTAAGGCTTCAAAATCTAAAATCTCGTTAGGCATTAAGTGATGATAAAAGCCAGCCGGTCGCCTTACGGTTTGGGCTGCATTATTGATTAGAATATCTAATCGGTCGTATTGTTGCTCAATAAAATTGCAGAAGATCTCTACACTTGGAATATGTCTTAAATCTAATCCATGAATTTTTAACCGATCACTCCATTCATGAAAATCTTCTTCTTTTGAAAAACGCAAGGCTGAATCTACCGGAAATCGAGTAGTGGCTACCACAGTAGCACCGGCTCTCAACATCAACAAAGTAATGTGGTAGCCAATTTTAAGTCTTGAACCGGTTACTATAGCCACTTGATCCGTAAGATCTGCCGTTTGAAATCGCTTGGCATAATTAAAGTCGCCACAGCTGGGACACATAGCATCATAAAAATGATGAAGTACGGAATATACTTCTTTACAAACGTAGCAGTTTCTTGGTGATTCTAAGATTCGTTGTTCTAAGTTTTCTAGTTTGGCTGCCGCCAACATTTTGGGTGCTTCAAAAATATGAGCTTCTCTTGCACTTCTAATTCCTGTGGCTTTCCTAGCGTGTTTGTCTCGTTCTTTTAACTTCCTTTTCGCTGCCTTTTTTCCGTCTTTTCTTCGTCGTTTTAGTTCTTCCTTTTGCGGTCTTGAAAGCTGTCCAGCAACTTTTAATAAAGCTACCCGTCTATCTTTTGGAATCTCAAAAATCTGATTAGTATCTTCCACTAACTTTTCTAAAATTGAAATACACTTTTCAATTTCTTCTTCATTAATTTTATCTATCTCAGTATGACTTTCCTTCATCAATGATACTTTACCGTGCAAAGTTAATATTTGAAAGTATTCTGTAGAAAGATAGATTTAAAAGTAGCAGATAAATAATGTTGGACTATTCTACTTAAAACTCTGGTAAACTTTCAAAATTGTTGGCGATAGATTCATCTGCTTTTGCCCTGTAATATGGATTGCCATCAATGGGATGAATCAATTGCAAATGAGGAAGGATTAGAACGCCTTTGTCTTGCAACATGATAGTTTCCTCCGTTTTTAATTCTAAACCGGTATCAAATCTAATATCAGTTATAATCGTATCTTCTCTATGAATGGCTACCGGATGCATACATGCAATTGGTATTTTTCCATCTTGTTTATTTTCTACTAAATCTTCTTCAGATTCAAAAACAGACAATGGCTCAGGAACATCATCTTGGTTGGCTCTACTTAATATCTCTGTTAAATCCAATTCTACTTCCGTACCATTTGCAGTTTCGTATTTTAAAGCAGTTAAACTATCAGCAGTCCGAGATTTATCTATAATAGTAGCATTTACAGGTAAATATCGCTCTGTAATATTTGATGTACCTTCTACTGCAAACCCATTGTCATTAATAGAAATTTCATCGAATAAATTAGATATTAAAACGGTTCTAGTATGAAGTGGGTCAGGCTTGTCAGAAAAAATAGGAATTGAAGTCGGTAAAGTATCTAAAAATCCGAGATTTAATCCTTGTCCTTGATCTTTTAAAGTAGCTAAATGAATTACTTCATTTTTACAGCTGTAAAATTGAGGTAATGGTTTCCCATCCAGCTTCGCCTGCATTATTTTAGCAATTACCTTACCTGCCACAAATTCACCTACTTCCAGCACTACTACACCAATAGTAGCCCCTGTAATGGCACCTCCAATCGGATTGCCGGTAAACAAGCCTATCACAAATCCTATAATACCACCAACTATAGCGGCTAAGAGATCACCCAGCAAGCCAAAATCAATATTCGTATCTACTTTAAGTTCAAAGCTTAGTTTTCCGTTCTCTAATTTTGGGATTAGATCTACCGTTACAGTAATATCCGGATCAGGAATAATATCAATAATTGGAGTGTCAATTTCAGCTACAGCTCTCAGTATTACTCTAACTTTCCCATTTGAAATACTCATGCTAACAGAAGTCCAATCTCCTTGGCTATCCTTTTTTTGAGGGAAAGGGTGACTTCCATCATCCTCTCTCAATTGACTGTGCCAGATATCGTTGGCAAATCTCGATAGCGTCGTGCTCGCCACACCTAACGCAACATGTTTATCTATGGGCAAGAATGATTGTGCTGCGGCAGCATTTCCTCTTGGCACATGTTCATCATCCGGCAATGGGTCTCCATTTTGACTACTGGCTCGAAGATCTAAATTTGCTAGTAAAGCCATGGCGTGCTCATGGTCATTATCCCCTTGAAGTTTAACAATTTCCGGTGTTCCTGCTAAACCACTCAAGGCATCGAACGGGACATTGGTTGTTAATCCATTTAAACTGGTTGCTAATACCAATTCTTTTCCATCATCACTTAAACTTATGGCTGCAAAAACATGAAATGGAATTATGCCTCCCAATGTCATTGTAATATCTAGGTCGTTATTCGTGTCATCAAAAATGATATCTACAAAATCAATCGTTATTTCCATACCATCAAAAATTGCAGGCAATGAACCTGGTGGTATTAACAATCCTCTTTCATGCAATCCTCGCATGGCGGTTAGAAACCAACCACTTCCTAATTGAAACTCAATATCAAATCCTGAACTAATGTGTGAAGTATTAATCATTTTAAGACGGTTTTGTTGTAGACAAATTATAGAATACTTAATGTAATATAATTATAAATAATTATATGTTAGATTAATAGTGTAAATTTTATCGATTAAATAAGTATTTAACCAATTCTATCAAGCTATCTTAAGTATTGACAAATATCATCTAGCCAACTGATTTTATAAAGTTCTAATACTTCATCATTACTCTAATTTTGAAATATGAAAAATATTTTGATTTTAGGAGCAGGCTCAGCTGGAACAATAATGTCGAATCATCTTAGAAAGAGATTAGACTTAGATGAATGGCAAATAACCATAGTTGACAAAGATGATGTTCACTATTATCAGCCGGGCTTTTTATTTCTTCCTTTCGATGAGTATACCGAAAAACAAGTAAAGAAACGAACAGATAAGTTTCTACATGCTGATGTAAAATATATTCATAGTCCTGTTGAATCTATTGAAGCAGAAAAGAATAGAGTTCATTTAAAAGGTGGAAGTGCCATAGATTACGATATATTAATTATTGCAACGGGTTCACAGATTGCTCCACAAGAAACGGAAGGTGTATTAGGACCACTTTGGAGAAAAGATATTTTTGATTTTTATTCATTTGAAGGAGCAGTTGCCTTAAGAGACAAATTAAAAGCTTGGGAAGGTGGAAATTTGGTAGTTCATATTACAGAAATGCCAATTAAATGTCCGGTAGCGCCACTAGAATTTTCCTTTTTAGCAGATGATTTCTTCAAAAAGAAAAATATGCGCGACAAGGTGAATATCACCTATGTTACTCCGGTAGATGGTGCTTTTACAAAACCTACAGCTTCAAAAAAATTAGCTTATCTTTTAGAAGAGAAAGGAGTTGAGGTTGTATCAGATTTTTATATTGAGAAGGTAGATAATGATAGAAAGGTGATTGTAGATTATGGTGGCAAGGAAGTTCCATTTGATCTTTTAGTAACTGTGCCAACTAACATGGGAAGCGAAATTATTGCTCGTTCAGGCATGGGAGATGATTTGAATTTTGTTCCTACAGACAATCAAACCTTACAATCAAAAGCTTATGAGAATGTGTTTGTTATTGGAGATGCTACCGATTTGCCGGCCTCTAAGGCGGGTTCTGTAGCTCACTTTGAAGCTGAAATATTGGTAGAGAATATTTTGAATTACATGAAAGGAGAACCAATGACCGCAAAGTTTGATGGTCATTCTAATTGCTTTATTGAAACAGGAAATGGGAAAGCTTTAGTGATAGATTTTAATTACGAGCAAGAACCTGTTGAAGGAACATTTCCTTTTAATAAAGTTGGTCCATTAAATTTATTAAAGGAATCTAAATTAAATCATTGGGGTAAATTAGCCTTTCGTCAAGTGTATTGGAAGATGATTTTACCAGCTAAAAAGATACCATTTGTAGGCGCAAATATGTCTCTAAAAGGAAAGAAAATAAAGAATAAAAAATAAAATAAACATGGAAAAAATTATTGCAGGAGTATCGGTAAACGTAAATGAACAAGGTTATTTATTAGACCTAAATCAATGGACAAAAGATATCGCACAAGAAATTGCCAATGAAGAAGGAGTTGGGCAATTAACTGATAGACATTGGGAGGTAGTTAAATATCTTCAAGATGAATATAAAAAGGAAACACGATTATCGATAAGAAGTATTGGTAAAAGCGGCGTAGTGGACATTAAAGAGTTTTATGCCCTTTTCCCAGAAGGACCGTTAAAAAAGGCAGCAAAAATTTCCGGAATTCCTAAACCTGCAAGCTGTATTTAAAAATTAAAAGTTTTCAATAATGACAAAGGATAAAAATTTAAAAAGAATGCTATTCATCTTATCTAAAGCAAGTTTAGATAGTGTTTATGCATGTTTAGTAATGGCGAATGGCGCTAGAATGGAAGGAATTGAGTCGGAGATATTCTTTACCTTTTTTGGATTAGATGCCGTTAATAAAAAGAAAATGGATAAAATGAAGATGCCTACTGTGGGAAATCCAGGTATGCATATACCAACTATGGTCGGGGGCATTCCAGGTATGGAAGCGGTAGCTACTAAAATGATGAAGAAGGAAATGGAAAAACTTGATATTCCTCCTGTATCTGAATTTTTAGAGATAATTAAGGCTTCGGGTGGAAAACTTTGGGGTTGTAAATTAGCGGTAGAAATGTTCCATTTAAAAAGAGAAGACTTGATTGAAGATTTAGATGGTATTATAACTGTGGGTGAGTTTTATGAACGTGCGAATACAGAAGGTTCACATATAGTGTTTGTATAAGTAGAAGCTAGTTTGCTATCGCCTTTAAAGCTTTCTCTGACAACGGGCAGTTTTTATCCGAAAGAAATTGTAAAGCCAATTGAAATTGACTCTTGTCTTTGACATTAAAAGAATGGGTTAAAATTGAGTTTTTAGGTTTTAGAATGATGTTGTTAGTTTTGAATATGGTATAAATATCAACACTTTCAATAGCATTATATCTTAGTTTATTGGTGGTAAATACATTTCGAAATTCTATTTCATCGTCGTGAAAAATAAGCTTTGGATTAATATTATTATATCCAATGGTGAATGGACGTGGAATGAATTTGAAGCTTAAAAAAGCTGCTCTGATGTTGATTTTCATTTGATTGAAATTGATAGATTTACAATTATCTTTTCATCCTTAACTCAGGGAATTTCATTTTGTAATCAACCGAAACTTTGCCTTTAGAGATTTTATCCAGTTTTCGTTGCAACAATCTCTTCTTTAATGGGTTGATGTGATCGGTAAATAGAATGCCTTCAATATGATCGTATTCGTGTTGAATTACCCTTGCATTAATGCCATTGAATGTTTCAGTATGTTCTTCCCAATTTTCATCTAAATATTTTAGTTTGATGACCGGCATTCTCGATACATCTTCTCGAATGTTCGGAATACTCAAACAACCTTCTTCATATTTCCATTCTTCACCGCTTTCTTCAAGCATTTCGGCATTGATAAATGCTCTGCGTACGCCTTTGTAATCAGGATTCTTTTTAGGATTTTCCAATTGTACCGTATCCACAATAAATAAACGAATAGATTTACCTATTTGTGGAGCAGCTAAACCAACGCCTTCTGCATTTTCCATGGTTTCAAACATATTCTCAATTAATGTTTGCCAATCAGCACCTTCCTTTTCAATGGGAGTTGCCTTCCGTTTAAGCACTGGATCTCCGTATGCAACTATTGGTAATGTCATGTTATTTTTCTTATTGATTCTATAATTTATCCATATACGACTTCAAAATTAATGCCGCACTTACTTTATCTAATAGACTTTTGTCTTTTCTTTTTGATTTTTTAATACCCGCTGAAATCAAAGTATCAGAAGCCATTTTACTAGTAAACATTTCATCTTCTAAATGAATAGGAAGGGTTGGAAATGCTTTTTTTAATTCCTCTTGGAATTTGTAAACCTTTTTGGTGGTTTCGCTAATATTGCCATCTAAATATTTAGGTTCACCTAAAACAATTAACTCAACATTCTCTTTAACTATTAACTTCTTTAGATGGTCAATAATTTTAGCCGTGTCGATAGTTTCTAATGGTGAAGCAACAATTTTAAGATCATCGGTTAAAGCTAAACCAACTCTTTTTGTTCCATAATCAATTCCAAGATATTTCGACATTAGCTGAATAACGGTTAGATTTTAATAATTAGTTCCAACAACACAAAAATAGCCAATACTATACTTGCTATACCATTACTGGTAAAAAAAGCCATATTAACTTTTGAAAGATCATTGGGCTTTACTAAGGTGTGCTGATAACCTAACAACACTATAAATGCAAAGGCACCGATCCAATAAAACACTTGAAAACCACCATATAAACCGGCTATAATAACCAAAGCAGCACAAATAACATGTAAAAGGGTAGATACTCGGAGCGCTTTCACTTTACCCAATAAAGAAGGTATAGAATGCAATTGATTTGATTTATCAAAATCTGCATCTTGTAATGCATAAATAATATCAAATCCACTGACCCAAGTAAGCACTATAAAAGAAAAAAGAATAGGAAGCCAATGAAATTGTGCCGTTACGGTAAGATAGGCACCAATAGGAGCTAAAGCCAATCCAAGTCCTAATACTAAATGACACAATGCGGTAAACCGTTTAGTATAACTATAGCCCAAAACTACTAACAAGGCTACTGGCGACAAATAAAAACAGATGGGATTAATGAAATAAGTACAAGCAATAAACAACAAGCAATTTAAGAGAACAAAATAAAGTGCATTTTTAGCATCAATTGTTCCTGCCGGAATTTCTCTTACTGCCGTTCTTGGATTCTTGCCATCAATATCTCTATCAATGTATCTGTTAAAAGCCATTGCTGCGCTTCTGGCAAAAATCATGCATAACAACATTAATAGAAATGTTCTCCACGAAAAAGTATAGCCATGTGCTAATACAGCTAAGAAAAAGCCAATTAAAGCGAATGGCAAAGCAAAAATGGTATGGCTGAATTTTATTAGTGAAAGGTAGTCTTTCATAAAAATAATAAGTAATTAAAAAAAAATAGCCCACCATTACGGCAGGCTATATTCCTTTATTTTTTTCTGAATTGGCTTATTGACCTTCTTCAGCTAAAACATTAGTAGTGATAGTTAACTTCTCAGCTTGTGACTCCGTATTTAAAATAACGTTTACAAACTTAGTTACTTTACCATTTCCACTTCCGTTGTATTCAACTTTAATTTCACCTGTTTCACCTGGTTGAACAGGCTCATCTGGTTTACTTGGTACAGTACATCCACAACCAGCTTTTGCCTCAGCAATAATTAATGGGTTGTCACCTGTGTTTTTAAATTTAAAAGTAGTGCTTACTTTTTCATTCTTTTTGATATCACCGAAATCGTGCTCAGTATTTACCCATTCTACAGTTGTAGTTGGTAAACCTTCGATTTTTTGTTTAGCAATATCTTCCGGTGTTAAAACTTCAGGTTGAGTACTTTCTGCAGATGCATCAGTATTTTCAATTGTAGTTTCTTCTTTCGCCTCATCTTTGCTGTCAGGTTTACACTGAGTAAAGAATAAGATTGTTGTCATACACAACATTAATACGCTAATTGAACTCCATTTTTTCATAGTTAATAAAATTTGGTCTTTTAATTTGATTGTAAAAATAAGATATGCTTTTATATTATGCTATACGTTTTCTCCTAAAATGATGTTAAATTGTTGATAATTAAAGGTATTACTCCTCTTTTTCGAACGCTTTGATGATCTCTTTTACCAATCTATGACGAACAACATCTCTATTATCCAGTTTCATCACTCCAATTCCTTTTATTGATTTTAATCGATCTATCGTCTTTTTTAAACCGCTTTCTTGGTTTCTAGGCAAATCAATTTGAGTGACATCTCCGGTGATGATGCATTTGGCCGAAGGACCAATTCTAGTTAAAAACATTTTTAACTGACCTTCCGTCGCATTTTGTGCTTCATCCAAAATCATAAAAGCATGATCTAAAGTTCTCCCTCTCATAAAAGCCAGTGGCGCTACTTCAATTACTCTTGTCGCCATATAATAGCTCAATTTATCCGGTGGAATCATGTCGTCTAAGGCATCGTATAATGGTCGTAAATAAGGATCAATTTTTTCCTTTAAATCTCCCGGTAAAAAGCCTAAACTTTCACCGGCTTCAACTGCCGGCCGAGTTAAAATAATCTTTTTAACCCATTTGTTTTTTAACGCTCTAACGGCTAAAGCTACTGCTGTATAAGTTTTTCCTGTTCCTGCAGGACCTACAGCAAAAAGCACATCATTTTTTTCAGAAAGTTCTACTAATTTTTTTTGGTTAGCTGTTTTGGCTCTAACCATTGTGCCTCTTGTGCCATATACTAAAACATCATCCTTAAATTCAGGAAATTCCTTTTCATATGGATCTTCTCCATCCAGCATATCTTCTAAATGATCTTTAGATAATTTGCCATATTTCTCATACGTTTTTAAGATCTGATCAACCTTATCTTGAAAAGCCAATAAGTCTTCTTCATTGCCGGCAGCTATCAACCTATTGCCTCTTGCAAATATCTTTAACTTGTTAAATGATTGTTTTAAAATCTTAAGCTTTGCATTGTTAACCCCAAAGAAGTCAATAGGATCAATGGCATCTAATTTTATAGTTAATTCGTTCAATGAAATTTTATATTTTATCCGTTAATTTAGCACTTTTAACAAGGGAACCACAACTTAAGTTGTAAACCTATTAATCAAATTGTTTTTAAATATCTTCAATACTACTAAAATTTATAATTAGAAAGATTACATTACTGCAACTTGTTCAATTAAATGGCTATAATAACATTAACATCTGATTTTGGAGAGAAGGATTATTACGTTCCTGCTTTTAAGGGTGAGATATATTCTGCTTGTCCTTCTGTTCAAGTGGTAGATATTAGTAATGTAATTGAGCCCTATGCGGTTGATGATGCAGCATATGTATTGAAGAATGCATTTAGTCATTTTCCAAAAAAAACCATACATGTAGTAAGGGTTTTTGAAATGAGTGAAAAGGAGCCACAAATCATAGTTTGTAGTTATAAGGATCATTTTTTTATCGCTCCTAACAATGGTATTCTTTCTATGGTTTTTGATGAAAGACCTGCAGCCGCGGTAATGATCGATCACGAAAGAATTACTTTACGAACGCCACATGATCTTTATTGTAGAGCCATTAGAACTTTGGTTTATAATGGCAGTTTATCTGATTTAGGAAGACCGATTAATGAAATTGAACAGCGTTTAATGTTGCGTCCTGTGATTTACGATAACAACATAAGAGGTATTGTTCGAAAAATTGATCACTACGGAAATGTAATTACTAATATTTCTAGAACTGAGGTGGAACCAATTCTTAAAAACAGCAATTTTACCATTATTTTGAGAAGAAACGATATGATCCATAAATTGCACGATTATTATAGTGATGTACCACAGGGTGAACAACTTGCGAGGTTCAATAGTAAAAATATGCTAGAGATTGCATTAAATTGCGGTCGTGCAAATGAATTGTTAGGTTTGAACGAAGGAGATACCATAAAAATAGAATACTAATGCTGACACGACTAGTTAAAATGACTTTTGATAAAGATAAAGTGGACGAATTTGTTGCTTTGATGGAGGAAAATTCTCATAAAATAAGAGCGGTAGAAGGTTGTCAATATTTACAGATCTTGCAGGATCAGAGCTCACCAAATGTATTTTTCACATATAGTATTTGGGAAGGATCTTTTTACTTGCATCAATATCGTCATTCTGCTTTATTTAAAGAAGTTTGGAACCACGCCAAACAAGGATTTATTGCTAAGCCGGAAGCTTGGAGTTTAGATAAAATTATAGAGCACAAAAGAGATGTTGTTGATAGAACAACAAAATAATTTCTTACATGAAGCAAGTAACATTACACGATTACTCCATTACGGTTGAAGAAAATTTAAGTGATCTTAAAAATTGGATTGATGAACAGCAGTATTCTCAATTTATCATTTTAGTAGATGAAAACACCAAAAAAGATTGCTGGCCTATCTTTAAGGCACAATGCCATTTGGACGAAGTACAGTTGATTGAAATTAAATCTGGTGAGGTAAATAAGAACATTGATACCTGTCAAAACATTTGGAAGCAATTATTGGATCTAAAAGTGGATAGAAATGCCTTATTTATTAATTTGGGTGGTGGTGTAATAGGAGATATGGGCGGTTTTGCTGCTAGTTGTTATAAGAGAGGTATTGATTTTGTAAATGTTCCTACTACTGTTTTAGCCCAAGTAGATGCTTCCATTGGTGGTAAATTGGGCATTGATTTTCAATATGGAAAGAATCTAATTGGCTTATTTAAAAACCCAAAGCGAATTCATATTTCAAAAGCTTTTCATCAAACACTATCCAATCAACAGTACAACAACGGTTTTGCAGAAATTTATAAGCATGCTTTGATCGGAGACAAAGTACAATGGGAAATGTTGAGAGCAGTAGAAGATTTGCGACAATTGGAAATGGATAAAGTATTGTATGATTCATTATTGATTAAAAAAAGAATTGTTGAGGAAGATCCTTTTGAAAAAGGTATTAGAAAAGCATTGAATTTTGGACATACCATCGGACATGCAATTGAAACGTATTCTTTAGAGCATGATGAAACACCTTTGTTACATGGAGAAGCTATTGTTATAGGCATGATTATGGAAGCTTTTTTATCTGTAGAGAAAGTGGGCTTGTCTAAAAATGAACTTAAAGAGATCATCAATGTATTGAGATCTAAATATATTGATTATCAAATAGATAGTAACATTCTTGGAGAAGCGTGGCAATATATGTTATTAGATAAAAAGAATGATAGAGCTAAAGTGATGTCGGCATTAATTAGTTCAATTGGAACACCTGTTATCAATGTGGAGTTAAGTCAAGGAGATTTAAAAAATGCACTAGAATTTTACTCAAATCTTTAATAGCCATATGAAAACATTAAAGATATCTCCACCCCAAAACAAACAAATTAACGGAAGTATTCAATTGAATGGTTCTAAAAGTATAAGCAATAGAGCTTTAATAATTAGGGCGCTTTGTGATAAAGATTTTATTATAGAGAATCTTTCTAGCGCAAAGGATACGGTCACTTTAGATCATATCCTCAATAACTTATCACATACCATTGATGCCGGCGCCGGTGGAACAACCTATCGATTTTTAACTACTTTTTTATGTTGTCAGAAAGGAAGGTTTGAATTAACGGGCTCCGAAAGAATGAAAGAACGCCCGATTGGTGTGTTGGTAGAAGCTTTGCGAGGCTTAGGAGCTAAGATTGATTATTTAGAAAACGAAGGTTATCCACCGCTAGCAATCAATGGAGCGGATATTAAAGGCGGAAAAATTACGATGCCCGGTGATGTAAGCAGTCAATATTTATCTGCTTTATTGATGATAGCGCCCACCTTAAAAGGTGGTTTAGAATTGGCTTGGACGGGTACTTTAGTTTCTCGCCCTTATTTGCTAATGACCTTAAACCTAATGAAATACTTTGGTGCTGAATGGGAATGGAATGATAATTCTATTGTTGTAAAAGAAGGCGAATACATAGCCAAATCTTTTTATGTAGAAGGTGATTGGAGTGCGGCATCATATTACTATTCAATAGCAGCATTGGCGGATACTGCTGAGATTACACTTCAAGGCTTGAATGAAGCAAGCGTGCAAGGGGATTCAGTAATAGCTGAAATGGCTAATTTAATGTTGGTAGAATCTAGTTTTAACCAGGAGGATAAAACGGTTCTCATTACTAAAAACCAAGATAGTTTAGCGGATAGTTTTTATTATGATTATTTAGAATGTCCGGATTTAGCACAAACCTTAATAGCGATGTTGGGTGGATTAGGCATTGAAGGAGAGTTTAAAGGACTGCAGACCTTAAAAATTAAGGAAACGGATAGAGTAGAAGCCATGCGAAATGAAATGGCAAAATTTGGAGTGGTATTCGAAGAATTAGACGAAGAGAATTGGAAACTTAGTTTTGACAAGGATTTTCATTTAAAAGAAACGCCAACTATTCCTACTTATGAAGATCACCGAATGGCGATGGCTATTGCGCCATTGTGTTTAAAGTTTGGTCCAATTATTATCGAAGAACCGGAAGTGGTGGTTAAATCATATCCTGATTTTTGGAAGGATTTGGAAAGTTTGGGGTTTGAGATTACCAACAATTGACCTGTTAGGATCGCGAACTTAACAGCTCAATTGTAGAGAGATATTGGTTTAGCCTTTATCCAGAGGCTTGCCGAAGTATTTTCCATATAAATAGCATCAATTTATATCGTATTAGTGATGCTAATTGATTTATCATTTAATTTATAGCTTCAGGACTTTGCATTTCTAATAATTCAAGCTCAATCCTATCTGGAATAACCTTTGAAAGTTCCTCTACAATTTCAACACATTGGTTTAAATTTTTAGCAATTATTCTATGACATTTTAAATCAAAATAAACAAATTCAATTCTATACGGGAATATTGAGAAATAAGATTTAACAATTGAAATTCTATAAATTTGATCAAAGAAAATAGTCTTATTTGGCTCTTTTTTGGTTTTGCTAATAATTAAAATTGAGTCTGATTTTACTTCGAGTTTTGCTTTAGTAGTTAATGTTACAAAACTAAATGCATATCCTATTACTAGCGCTGCTAATGGAATTAAAAATGATTTTGTAAGCCATCTTGGTAGCACATCATAATAGGCAATAACTATTGGTAAAGGCATTCTTTTGACTGGTATATCAATTATGTCAATTAATATCAGACCTACTAAGCCAATAACCATCAAATATTTTGAAACCTTAAAAAAGGTACTTTGATTCCAATTTAATTTTACATTGAAGCTTTTCATCTAACGTAATCACTTCAACCTTTCTTTAGCTTTCTCTTGGGCTAATTTTCTCATATCGGCAACTGTATCGTATTCATCTACAATTTCTTGTCCGATAACGGTTTCCATAATATCTTCTAAAGTAACAATACCTTCTACACCACCAAATTCATTCAACACCAAGCCAATATGCTCTCTTTTGTCCATTAAGGCATTGAATGTATCGTCCACTCGATCGGTTCTTTTAAAAACCAAGAATTCTCTTTTGATAGAGGAAAGCGGTTCGTTGCCTTTGCCATTGATGATTGATTCTAATACTTTGTCTTTTAAAACATAGCCGTCAATACCATCAATATCTTTGTTGTAAATAGGTATTCTTGAATGTCTTAACTCGTGTGCATCATACAAACTTTGAATCGTATCGCTACCTAATGCCGCAAGTATTACAGTTCTAGGTGTCATAATTTTACTCACAGGAATCTCATTCCAATGCAAAACATTTCGTATGATTTTAGAATCTTCTACATCAATTATTCCACCTTTTTCAATTTCGTCGGCCATCATTAAAAAATCAGTTCTAGTTAAAACACTCACGCCTTTTTCATTTTTCAAACGTTTGGTAATTAACTGACTTACCCAAATAAATGGCAAAAGAATAAAATTTAATATTCTTATGGTTCTAACGGTAAAAGGTGCTAATGCTCTCCAATTGTTGGCACCAATCGTCTTTGGTATAATCTCTGATAAAATTAAAACGCATAAGGTCATTAATGCTGCAATAATGCCTTCCCAAGAAATATCTAGACCGAAAAGATGTAAAGCTTCTGCTTTTATAGCTATAGATGCTTGTGCTCCAACACCAATGGCACCAACAGTATGAGCAATTGTGTTTAAGGTAAGAATAGAAGATAAGGGTTTGTCTATATCTTCTTTGAATTCTTTAAGATGAACGGCAATCTTACTGCCTTCGTGTTCCTTCTGATTTACATACCTAGGCGTTATACTTAATAAAACGGCTTCCAATATGCTACATAAAAAGGATACACCAATCGCTAAAACGAAAAATAGTACTAATAAAACCACTGTGTTGAATTTGTTTGGAACAAATTTAATGGATTAATTGATTTTAAAGCATATGTAAGTTAAGAATGGGAAAATCAAAATTTTTAATCTCCAATATCAGGTGTCGACTTTAACAATTGAGGGTCAATTCTTCACGTCTGTTTAATATACCTTAACTAACTTTTGAGGTAAAATGACGTAATTTTACATGGAATTTATTGATCGAAATAATAGTTATATAATAAGTCGTTAAAAACTAACGAATGAAAAAAATTCATATAGTAATTTTAGTAGTAATTGCCATTAGTTTAGGCGCCTTATTAACCATGTTGGGTGGTTTGAGTAGCTATGGCACGTTTGAATCTAAAAAGGCATTAGCCGGTAAAGAAATTAATATTGTTGGTGTATTGGAAAAGGACATGGAAATGGAATATAATCCACACGAAAATGCCAATAAATTTTCTTTTTATATGACAGACGATAGTCTTAATACGATGAAAGTCATCTATAATGACGTGAAACCGAGAGACTTTGAACGATCAGAGAAAATTGTGGTGATCGGGAGGTTAAAAGATGATGAGTTTCATGCCAAGAAAATTTTAATGAAATGTCCTTCTAAGTACGTAGAAACGGAGATTCAGACCGCCACTAGTGAGCAATAGATATGGAGGAAAGTAGTAATCTTATTTACGGTGAGTTAGGTCATTTTTTAGTAATTCTAGCCTTTATAGCTGCAATGGTCAGCTTTGTTTCTTATTTATTTGGTACTTATGCGAAAGAAAAAACCGCCTGGATTTCTTTAGGTCGTGTTAGTTTTTTATTGCATGCTGTCACCGTCATTGGTATTGCAGCTTTGCTGTTAATGATGATCAAATTCCATTTCTTTGAATTTAAATACGTTTGGAAGCACAGTAGTCAGGCATTACCCATGAAATACCTTTTTGCCAGTTTCTGGGAAGGGCAAGAAGGAAGCACACTGCTTTGGATGTTTTGGCATGTAATTCTAGGGGTTATCCTCATTTTTAGTTCCAAGCAATGGGAAGCACCAGTAATGATAAGTATGGCATTAGTACAAGCCTTGTTGGCTAGTATGCTATTGGGTATTTATGTTTTTGGATATAAGTTTGGTAGCAATCCATTTGAATTGTTGAGAGATTCTATGAATCTGCCTATCTTTAAAATGAATCCTAATTTTGTGCCGGAAGATGGCTCGGGTTTAAATCCATTGTTACAAAACTATTGGATGACCATCCATCCACCAACGCTATTTCTAGGTTATGCATTATGTACCGTTCCATTTGCTTATGCATTAGCATCGTTGATGACTCGTTCTTATACGGATTGGGTAAAACCGGTTACACCATGGGTGCTAGCGGCAAGTTTAGTTTTAGGTGTAGGTATTTTAATGGGAGGCGCATGGGCTTACGAAGCTTTAAGTTTTGGTGGCTTTTGGGCTTGGGATCCAGTTGAAAATGCCTCTTTGGTGCCTTGGTTGATGATGATTGCCGGCTTACATACGTTATTGGCTTACAAACATTCTAAGTATTCTTTGCGAGCTACATATATCATGTTTTTTACAAGCTTTTTATTGGTACTCTATTCGTCTTACTTAACAAAAAGTGGTGTATTAGGCGATAGTAGTGTGCATAGCTTTACAGATGAAGGTATGTCGGCACAATTGAGGTTAATGATTTTTGTATTCATTATTCCTTGTATTGGTTTTCTTATTGCTCGTTCAAAAGAGATGCCTGGAAAAAAGGAAGAAGAAGATGGTAGCTCAAGAGAATTTTGGCTGTTTATTGGAAGTATCATATTTGTGATCTCTACCATTTATATCACTTTAATGACTTCCGTACCAGTTGTTAACAAAATTTTTGGTAGCAACTTTGCCATTGGTGCAGACATCAATAAAATCTATAATGACAAGATTATTTGGGTAGGTATCATTTTAGGATTTTTATTAGCTATTGGGCAATATTTTAACTATAAAAAAACCAGTACAGAACGATGGCTAAAGCCGTTATTGATTCCAGTAATCCTGTCGATTGCGCTTTCTATTTGGATAATTGTTGCCTATAAGTTTTATCGTTTAGATTATTTATTATGGACAGTAACTAGTGTTTTTGCAGTGGTTGCCAATGCGTATTATATATTTTTCAAATTAAAAGGGAAATTAATCTCTTATGGCGGTTCGTTATCTCATATTGGTTTTGCCTTAATGATGATTGGTATCTTGATTTCGCAAGGTAGACAACAAGTGGTGTCGTACAATCAGTTTGCCATTGATTATGGAGATGGATTCTCAGATCAAGAAAAGGCAGAGAATATTTTGCTTTACATCAATGAGTCTTCTACTATGAATGGCTATAGAATTACCTATATTGGCGATTCATTAAGCAGTACATCTACTTTTTATAAGGTGAAGTATGAACCGTTAGATGGTAAAGGCAAGCCATTTGTTTTAACACCTAATGTTCAGATTGACAAGAATATGGGAAATGTGGCGAATCCTTCTACCCGTAGAACATTGACCTCAGATCTTTATACACATATTACTAGTGCTCCCATTAATGAAGCCGGTAGAGTGCCAGATTCGGTTGTTGTGGATGAATTCATTATAAAAGTAGGAGATACCACTCAACTATCTAGAAGTGCCATGATTTTGGATGCTATCAATCCAAGAGCGAATGTTGAAGGCATAGAATTAATGGAAGGAGATTTAGCGGTTGGGGCAAAAATTCAATACCATACTTTAGATACAATCTTTCAAATTGAGCCGATTTATCTTATTCAAGATAGAATTGCAAGAGCAATACCTATTACTATTAAAGAAAAAGATATCACATTTGCATTTACAAAGATTTTACCGGAAACAGGTGAAATTGAAATGACAGTAACTCAAAAATATCCTCGATTCATTATTATGAAAGCTATTCAGTTCCCTATGATCAATATACTTTGGTTGGGAGCCTTAACGATGGCTTTTGGTATTGGATTGAGTATTGTAAAGTCTAAGCTTAGTAAGTCGTCTTTGTAAGAAGAGAAAACCTCATTTCTAATTACCCTTTTCATTGGCCTCATCAATCTACTGATAGATTTCAATCATATTTGTCCATGTGAATTGACTTTCTTGACTGCCAAATAAAATGACATCCCGTCTGTTTAATTTTTATTTTAAAATCTCTGTTGGCGCGAGCTTATAGCTCGTGACCTTGTAATTTATAGCTGTTATTTTTGAATCTAGTTATACTACTAATAATATCTAATCTAAATTTCTAGGCATAATATTTAGTTTTAAACTTGATTGACCTAAAAGAGAATCAAATAATGGAATTAGAAAATTTTTATAAAGGAGATGAAGATTGGAGAAATCGAGTTACTGTTGATTCCAAACTTTGGACTAATTCTGTTAGCCAAATTGAATTACTTGAAAAACTAGATAATCATCTAGATATAGCTATAGTCGTTAACGGGAAATTGGGTGATAGTTCATTATCATGGATTGATGGAGAAATTCCAGCACTTGAAAATTTAAAGCCTGTTGATTGCCTTCAATCAGAAAGCTTTATGAAGAGATTAAAAGTATGTCTATCAAGAATGCATCAATAAATCTAATTGCTAATGAACTTTTCGTTTTAATTGTAATGGTAAATAACATAAGTATATAATAAAAAAAGCGCATCGCCGGTGTGGCAGATGCGCTTTTTCGTAAGGAGTAAATTTATACTTACAGAGTAGGGGTTATGGTAATAAAACTTGATCTACTGCGTGTACCACACCATTTGTTCCTTGTACATCAGTGATGATAATATTTACATTTGTGGCATTCGAACCTGTTACAATCTGCGCTCCAGTTGATAAGTCAATTTCAAAAGTGCTTCCACCTAAAGTCGTTACCACTTGACCATCGGTTAAGGTTCCCGCTAAAACATTTGCATTATTTACTACGTGATACTTTAAAACAGCATCTAAAGTTGGCTCAGGAATATCTGCTAAGGTTGTCCAATCATTATTGGAATCTAGTAACGCTTGAAAAGCTGTGTTCGTTGGTGCAAATACTGTGAAAGGACCAGTTCCTGAAAGTACACTTACAAAGTCTGTAGTATTTCCAGTTCTTGTTAAAGCCGCTACCAAAGAAGTGAAATTAGAATTGTTCAAAGCGATATCTACAACAGTTGGTGGCAATAAAGCCTTGTTAATTTTGTGAATAACACCATTGGTTGCCATAATATCTGCTGTTGTAACAGTCGTTGAACCATTTAGAACAACACCACTTGTAATGTCTACATAAATGTCAGCTTTTGTGCCTGCAGCTCCATCACTTAAAGAAGGAACATAATCAGTTGATAAGTCAGTTGATTTTACTGAACCGCTTACTACATGGTACAATAATACAGCTGTTAAAGTAGCATCATCAATATCATCTAAGGAATTCCATCCAAAATTATTATTATCTAATAAATCTTGGAATGCGGCATTGGTTGGAGCAAAAACGGTGAAAGGTCCAGTAGCGTTTAAATCATCTACTAAGCCTGCTCTTGTTAAAGCAGCTACTAATGTGCTTAATTCAGGATCTCCAACAGCTGTTGTTGTAATATTACTCATGGTAGTAATGTTATCATCATCGTCACATGATTGAAATAAAAATGTAGATGAGATTAAAGCGATAAATAAGAATTTTGTTAAGTACTTCATTGTTTTTAATTTTTTCGTGATTAATAAAGACTTGAACAGCTAATTCTTTATTTTGTTTAATGAAAAAACTAAAATGTTAAACAATAAGGTATTTTAACATTTTGAAGAATGAACAAAATGACTGTTCATTTTTCATTTGGAAGGAATAAAAAAGAGAAAATGGCTGAAGTACTTAAAATTAGGAGATATCAATTAATAACACCACTGCCAATCAACTCTCCATTTTGATACCATGCAGCAAACTGACCTTTGGCAATGCCTCTTTGAAAATTCTTGAAAATAATATATAATCCATTTTCTTTTTGAATTAGTAGTGCCTCCTCTAACGGTTGTCTATACCGAATTCTTAATTGATAACTCGCCGTTTGGCCTGCTTCAAGCCTTAAATCTTCACGAATCCAATGAATATCTTCCGTTGGAATAAATAAAGCAGGTCGATATAAGCCGGGATGTTCATCACTATGACCAACATAAACAGAATTTGTTTTTGTATCGGTATGTATCACAAATAATGGTTTCTCAAATCCACC
Organism: Chitinophagales bacterium; assembly: GCA_041393015.1. Lineage (GTDB taxonomy): Bacteria > Bacteroidota > Bacteroidia > Chitinophagales > JADIYW01 > JAGQYH01. The sequence continues at coordinate 376,439 of JAWKKV010000002.1, forward strand.
AATTCCTAAACCTTTACGTTGTCCAATAGTATAAAAATGCGCTCCATTATGATCTCCAATGATTTTCCCATCGGATTCAGAAAATTCATAAGAACGACTTAGTAAAGCTAAATCTGCTGATGGATCGTTATAATATGGATTAATAAGATCCTTTTGGAAATCTTTGAATTGGCTATTGTCCTCAATCAATATAACATGACCTTTTTTAGGAGACAATTTTTGCTGTAAAAAATCAGGCAGTCTTACTTTGCCTACAAAACACAAGCCTTGTGAATCTTTTTTATCGGCGGTCGCTAAACCAATTTCTTCAGCAATAACTCTTACCTCCGGTTTTGTTAAGGCGCCAATAGGAAACAAGGCCTTAGCTAATTGTTCTTGATTAACTTGACATAAAAAGTAACTTTGATCTTTGTTGCCATCTTTTCCGGCTAATAATTGATAGACTTTATTCCCATTCTCATCTATCATCTCACTTTTTTGACAATAATGTCCTGTAGTCACAAAATCAGCACCTAACTCCAATGCTTTTTCTAAAAAGACATCAAACTTGATTTCTCTATTGCACAATACATCAGGATTAGGAGTTCTGCCTGCTTCATACTCGGCAAACATATAATCTACGATACGTTCTTTGTATTCTGCGCTTAGATCTATTGTTTGAAATGGAATTCCTAATTGTTGAGCTACAATAAGTGCATCGTTGCTGTCTTCCACCCATGGACACTCATCGCTTATGGTAACGCTTTCATCGTGCCAGTTTTTCATAAACAGACCAAATACTTCATGTCCGGCTTGTTTCATTAGATAAGCCGCTACACTTGAGTCTACACCTCCCGACATGCCAACTACAACTTTTGCCATAATTCAAAATTACGTTGGAAACGATAAATAAGTTCTATTTACAGTATTTCTTATTTTTGAATTAATATCCAATGGAAGCATAAAATCCTACTTACCTAACAGTGAAGTATTAAATTATTAGAATGACAATAATAACTTTCCCATTAATAAGTTATTTTTGACACCATGATTTTAGCATCAGCACAAGTATTTAGTTCTTATCATTTTATAATGGGATTATCCATTATCGTGATTCTATCTTACTTTTTTAATCTTATCGCTCATAAGTTTAATATTCCTAGTGTTATTCTTTTAATTGCCTTAGGCATCACTATTAAAATGGGGTTGGAGCGTTTTGGTATGTCAATGCCGGAACAATACCAATTTATATTTTTAGAAGTAATGGGCGTTATTGGTTTGATAATGATCGTGTTAGAAGCTGCGCTTGATTTGAAACTTCAAAAAGAAAAGAAGTGGTTGCTCATCAAATCTTTTTTAGTCGCCTTAATCGTTTTTATAATTTCTTCTGCTGGTATAGCTTATCTATTTAAGTTTATGTTGTCTATGCCATTCCAAATTGGATTGGTGTACGCCATTCCATTATCTATTATGAGTAGTGCTATTATTATTCCTTCTGTAGCCAATTTAACGCAAGCCAAAAAGGAGTTTATGATCTATGAATCTACCTTCTCCGATATATTAGGCATTATGGCATTTTACGTGCTTTTAGGAGGAATTAAGTCAGGTGCCGCCGGAGCAAGTTCATGGACAATTGTGCAAGAGCAAACTTTATCTACCTTACTTACAGCTGTAATTTCATTGATATTTAGCTATTTGATGGTGATTCTATTCCAAAATATAAAGGGACATGGAAAACTAGTGTTAATGGTTTGTATTCTAACTTTTCTATATGCATTAGGCAAGATTAATCATCTTTCACCATTATTGTTAATCTTGATGTTTGGATTGATTTTGAACAATAAAGAAGTGTTTTTTAGAGGTCCTTTAACTCGTTTTAATAAAGATAACGATGGCTTAGCTCATGTTTTATTGGATGAATTTAAAGTGGTTACTATAGAAGCATCTTTCTTTATCAGAACCGTATTTTTTGTTTTGTTTGGGATGTCCATTCAACTCAATACGCTTTCTGATCCAATGGTTTTAGCCATTACAGGAATGGTATTGGCTATTTTATATATTGTAAGATATCTAAACTTAAGAGTGTTTGCGAAAACATCTATTTTTCCTGAATTATATATTGCTCCGAGAGGATTGATTACGATTCTTTTATTTTATGCAATTCCAAAAGAGTTGCAATTCGAAGATTTTAATTCAGGAATTTTACTATTAACGATAATAAGTACTAGTTTAATAATGATGCTTTCTTTGATGTTAGCAGGAAGAGGAAATGATATGGATGACGTGGAAGATGCATTATATGAAAGCGTAAATGCTACAGATGCTATGATTGTTCAATCGCCTCCAACTTCTACAGTGGCTTCTAGTGCGCCCGTTTCTCCAACTAATGACAATATAGAGTAAATGAATGTTAGTGTATTAGGCTTACGATTACCAACTGACCCAAGATGGGTAAATCTTACTGAAATTAGTTTACAAGCGATTTTGACAGACCATGCTTATTGTGAGCAAAAAGCTACTTCAACTTGTATTTCGTTGATTCAGCAGTTTCCGCATAGAACTTATTTAGTAGAGCAAGTTATGCCGGTTGTGGCAGAAGAATGGAGCCATTTTAGAATGGTAGTGGCAGAATTAAAAAAAAGAAATCTAAAACTTGGCCGACAAAGAAAGGACGAATACGTTATAAGATTGATGGAATTTGTTCAAAAAGGTGGCAATGAAGAAGGTCGATTAATAGACAAACTTTTATTCTCAGCTTTGATAGAAGCGAGAAGTTGCGAACGTTTTAGATTGTTGTCTGAGAATATTTCAGAGCTAGAACTAAGAGAATTCTATCGAAACTTGATGATTGCAGAAGCTGGCCATTACAAGCTGTTTCTAAACATTGCTAAACATTATTCTACAGAAGAGAAAGTTTTAAAAAGGTGGCGGGAATATTTAGATTATGAAGCCGGAATAATGGCTGAATTAGAAGTAAGAGGCGATCGGATTCATTGAAAAGTTACGAGTGCCTAAAATTACGAGTTACAAATTTGTAAGATGGACAACTGCTCTTGATGGATAAAAAACCACTTTAGTCACTTGTAACTCGAAACTTGAAATTGAAAAAATGACAGAATTATCAGATATAAAGGCGTATTTTATTGGATTACAAAATAGCATTTGCAAAGCTTTAGAGGAAGTGGACGGAAAAGCGAAGTTTCTAAGTGATGAATGGCGTAGGGCAGATGGTGGCGGTGGAGATACCAGAGTGATTCAAGATGGTGCTGTTTTTGAAAAAGGAGGTGTTAATTTCTCGCATGTTCATGGTAAATTACCGGAAGTAATAAAAAGCGAAACTAGAAATGCCAATTACTTTCACGCTACTGGAGTGTCCATAGTAATACATCCTCATAATCCTTTTGTGCCGATCATTCACATGAATGTTCGATATTTTGAAATGTCGGAAGAAGAAAATGGACCGATATCGGATGCATGGTTTGGCGGTGGAATTGATTTAACACCGGCATACGTTATAGAAGAAGATGGTGTGTTTTTCCATCAAGCGATGAAAGAGGCTTGTGATATGCACGATACAGCTTATCATCCAAAATTTAAAAAATGGTGCGACGACTATTTCTACATTCAGCATAGAAAAGAAATGCGAGGCATTGGAGGAATTTTCTTCGATCATTTAAGACCAAATGATAATAAAACGAAAGCCGATCTCTTTGCATTTGTTCAATCTGTAGGGAACTCATTTGCGCCGACTTATTGCGAAATTGTCAATAGGAATAAAGCCAAAACGTATAGCGATTCAAACAAAGAATGGCAGTTTATCAGAAGAGGTAGATATGCGGAGTTTAATTTGGTTTATGATAGAGGAACATCTTTTGGATTAAAAACAAACGGCAGAATCGAATCAATTTTGATGTCGCTGCCTCCACAAGCCAATTGGTTGTACAATCATCAACCAGCGAAGGATTCAGATGAAGCTAAGGCTTTAGCACTCTTTCAGCCCAAAGAATGGGTGTAAGTTATAATATCAAGAGTCCAATATCTCTTACTTGCTGAAACGCATTGCTGTGCCAGAATAATGTGAAATCACCTAATTCTAGATTTTCAAATTCATCTTTAAATTGCTTGTAAGTAAAAGGTTTTTGTTGGGTAACTGAAATCCTTGGGAGTAAATCTAACAACCAGTTTCCAATAGCCAAATCAAAGTGGACGGTTAACTCGGTGAATTTCGTAATAAAATACAATTCGGAAATCTGCACTTCTTTGCCACGCTTCTTTTTAGCAATAACGTTTATAGTAGGTTGCAGTCCTAAATAGATAATCTTTGAACTGTCGAGTGGTGTTTTTACATCAAACTCCTCTAAAACATCTTCTATATAATTGGGATCAATTGTGGTATCGGGCACTTTAAAATCAAACCAATCTTGAAGCGAATAATCAAAGCAAATACCATGCATATAATTGAATAACGATTTCTTTAATCCTTCACTAAATTTTTCATGTTCCGCTCCGGTGGGATCAATATGAATAATATCATTGTTGGCAAAATCGCCTTCAGTTTCTGAAACTTTTACAACATTGAATTTTGCAGGATCTTTGCCAACTGGACTGTGTGCTGTCATGGCAAATTGGTGCCAATACGCTGACTGAACAACACCAAGCATAAATAATTGCCTCACAATTTCAAGTGAATCAATAGTTTCCTGAGCTGTTTGCGTAGGGAAGCCATACATCAGATAAGCGTGCACCATAATGCCTACTTCGGTAAAATGATCTGCCACCTTACTCACTTGTTCTACACTAACGCCTTTGTCAATCATTTTTAATAACCTATTGGAAGCAACTTCCAAACCCCCTGAAACAGCAATACAACCCGATGCTGCTAATAGTTTGCATAAGTCTAGCGTAAAACTCTTTTCAAATCGAATATTTGTCCACCAAGAAACTGTCAAATTACGTTTGAGAATCTCCAATGCCACTTCTCTCATTAATGCAGGTGGCGCGGCTTCATCTACGAAGTGAAATCCATTTTCTCCTGTTTGAGCAATCAATTCCTCCATTCTATCCACCAAAAGCTTTGCAGTAGTGGCTTCGTAATTTTTTATATAATCTAAAGAAATATCGCAAAAAGTACATTTGCCCCAATAGCAACCATGAGCTAACGTCATTTTATTCCATCTGCCATCATTCCATAAACGATGCATAGGGTTGGCTATCGCAATAACCGATAAGTATTTTTTTAGAGGCAAATCACTATAATCAGGCGTTCCAACATTTTTTTGCAGAACATCCATTGTTTTAGAGCCATTGCAATAAGTCACTTTGCCATCAACCAAAGCAAATGTTCTTTTTAAATCTTTTAAAGTTCGATTGCCTTCCAAATGCTCCAAAAGATTTAGTAATACGGCTTCACCATCATCTAAACAGATAAAATCTACCATTTCAAAAACTCGAGCGTCTTTTAATGATCGTAATTCTGTATTGGCAAATCCTCCGCCTAAAACGATTTTAATATCAGGATGATTTTTCTTGATCCATTGACCACACTTCAAGGCACTATATAGGTTACCGGGAAATGGAACTGTTAAAGCGACTATTGTAGGCTGCTCTATGGCTATATGTTTGGCTAGTAGTTCAATGGTTATGCTATCAATAAAAGTATCAGTGCCACAAATCCTTTCATACAATTCATCAAATGAATTAGCGGAACGTGATAATCGCTCCGCATATCTACTAAATCCAAACAATGGATCAACAGCTTCAATAATTAAATCGGAGATATCTTCTAAATATAAGGTTGCTAAATGGCGTGCTTTATCTTGAATACCCATATTGCCGAAAGCCCATTCTAAATCTGAGATCTCATCAAATCTAGAAGCCGAAGGCAAATAATTCTCTGTACAAATCAAATTGCCTACTGTTGGATTTTGATTTTGCAAGAAACTAATTACGGGGTCAATCGTACTGATATAAGCATCTTTTAAGGCAACAATTCTTTTCCCATTTTTAGATAAAGTAGGCTGATTTTTATTTATTTGATCAAATAGATTTGTTAAGCCGTTGGAAGAAAATAATGCTAAAATCACTTCAATGCCTAAGTCAGATTGACAACTAGCAACATGCTGTGTATTTAAGAAGCCTTTTAAATAAGCAGTAGCCGGATAGGGCGTGTTAAGCTGCGTAAATGGAGGCGTTATTAAAAATACTTTTTGCATTAATTGTCAGAATTATGAGACAAAGATATTTTAATATCAATTTATTTTAGGTAGGAAGAAAAATAAAAAATAGTTTAGTAGCCTAATTCATACGAGATGCAAGTAAAAGGGAATATAGTAGACATTGAAAATAAGAGAATTTATCCAGGAGCGGTAACTGTAGCAAATGGTAAAATAAAAAGTATTGAGCCAATAGATGAAAAAGTAGAGCATTTCATAATGCCAGGTTTCATTGATGCTCATATTCATATTGAGAGTTCTATGTTGGTGCCTTCTGAATTTGCTCGTATGGCAGTGATTCATGGTACTGTCTCTACTGTTTCAGATCCTCATGAGATAGCTAATGTTTTAGGGGTTGAAGGTGTCAACTTTATGATTGAGAATGGTAAAAAAGTACCTTTTAAGTTCAATTTTGGAGCGCCTTCATGTGTACCGGCAACTACTTTTGAAACGGCAGGAGCAGTTATTGATTCGGATGGAATAGATAAGTTATTGGCTAGACCTGAGATCAAATATTTAGCAGAAATGATGAATTATCCCGGCGTGCTTTTTAAGGATGAAGAAGTTCACAAAAAGTTGGCACATGCAAAGAAGCACGGAAAGCCAGTTGATGGTCATGCGCCGGGTTTAAGAGGAGAGAAGGCTAAAACTTATATTGATGCCGGTATATCTACTGATCATGAGTGTTTTACTTATGAAGAAGCTGAAGAGAAACTATCTTATGGGATGAAAATTATCATTAGAGAAGGAAGTACTGCTAAAAACTTTGAGGCATTGATTGATCTATTGGATGAAAATTACGAGCAAATGATGTTTTGTTCTGACGATAAACATCCGGATGATTTAATGGTTGGGCACATTAACCAATTGGCAGCGCGTGCAGTGGCTAAAGAAAAAGATGTGTTTAAGGTTTTGCAAGCTGCTTGTTTGAATCCGATTGAACATTACAAGTTGGATGTTGGAAGTTTAAATGTTGGAGATGCTGCTGATTTTATAGTGGCTAAAGATTTAGATCATTTTGAAGTATTACAAACTTATATAAATGGTGCGTTAGTCGCTGAAAATGGTCAGTCTAATATTCAACCTGTTCTATTTGAGAACATTAATAATTTCAATACTTCTGTAAAGAAACCGGAAGCTTTTAAAATTAAAGCGAAAGGAAGTAAGATAAGAGTAATTGAGGCTTTAGATGGTGAATTGATTACTAAAGATATTATTGAAATAGCATTGGCTAAAGATGGCTACTTAGTTTCAAACACTTCATCAGATGTACTGAAAATGACAGTAGTAAATCGATATTCTGATCAAACACCCGCTAATGCATTTATTAAAGGCTTTAATTTAAAGGAAGGTGCCATCGCGTCTTGTGTTGGACACGATTCTCATAATATCATTGCCGTTGGCGTAGATGATGCATCTATTTGTAGAGCTGTTAATCTCATTATTGAAAACAAGGGCGGAATCTCGGTAATTGGGAAAGGTGAGGAGCGAGTTTTGCCTTTACCGATTGCAGGCATTATGTCTGATAAAGATGGCTATACCGTTGGCAAATCGTATGCGGCTATTGATCAATTTGCTAAAACTTTAGGTATTACGCTACATGCACCGTACATGACTTTATCCTTTATGGCGCTTTTGGTAATCCCTTCTTTAAAACTAAGCGACTTAGGTTTGTTTGATGGCAATGAATTTAAGTTTGTAGATCTGGCTGTCGAATCTAAGTAAATGATGGTGTAAAAATTTGGTCTGACAAATTTTTAGAATCAAACATCCCAATAATAAAAATTGGAACTGTCATTGAATTGAAAGCCGGTTTTAGGATATAAAGTATCCTGCAATCTACTCAAAATAAACCGCTTTGAACTTTGCTAAAGGTGCCATTTTGGCTTTGTTCAAAATCAATTCATCTTCGGTTACATTGTAATTGTCAACTTTTCCAAGCATTGCTAAAAACTGGTCTTCTATGGCCATATCAGGGCAAGCCATTTTGGTTGAGAACATTTGAGAAAAGTAAATTCTATTGCCTTCTTTTAGTTCATAAGTGCCACCAAAACTATTGCAACCTGAATTCCCACTCACTCTGCTTTCTTCTTGTGTAAAACTAACAAATGGAATGTTCTGTAGCTTACTATTGGCTTCAATTGGTTGGCCATTTAATTCAACTAATTGCCATTTTTTACCGGCTAATTCAACGTTTACTTTTTTCAATTGATAAAAACTAGCTAAATCACCTTCAAAGAAATTGCTAGTGAGTAAATCGGATAATGTTCTTTTCGGATTGGCATGTTGGTTGATTTAAGTAATCAATTATCGATATTGGTCTTTTTGTTTATTCTTAATCTGTTGCTTTAATAACTCTTCAATTGGTGTTACAATTATCTCAATGTTAAAAGTTTCGGCAGCCATTTTTACCCATTTTGTAAGTGAAGACTCAACTATTTTATCAATTAAAACCAGTTGTTTTTATTGTAGGATAATTTTGTTTTATTAAAATTAGCTTTAAAATATCTTGACTAATCTTTCTATTACTTCCTGAATTTAATTTCCCCAATTCTTGAATAGATTTCAAAAACATGAGTTATTTTATTACTGCTTTTGATAATCGCATCTACTTCTACAAAGGCTTTCTCAACTGAAATTTTCTCTTTATTAGCGGGTTTAATTCCTTTGTATTCAGAGTTTCTACTAAGCTCTTTTATAATTGGAATCTCTGCATTAGTTTGTACTGATGAATCTGATTTATGTAAAGCCATTATTTTTTAGAATTTATTTATTCTGTTTTAGAATTTTCTTCAACCTACTCAAAATAAACCGCTTTGAACTTTGCTAAAGGTGCCATTTTAGCTTTTGTTCAAAATCAATTCATCTTCGGTTAAATTAATTTGTCAACTTTTCCAAGCATTGCTAAAAACTGGTCTTCTATGGCCATATCAGGGCAAACCATTTTGGTTGAGAACATTTGAAAAAGTAAATTCTATTGCCTTCTTTTAGTTCATAAGTGCCACCAAAACTATTGCAACCTGAATTCCCACTCACTCTACTCTCTTCTTGTGTAAAACTAACAAATGGAATGTTCTGTAGCTTACTATTGGCTTCAATTGGTTGGCCATTTAATTCAACTAATTGCCATTTTTTACCGGCTAATTCAATGTTTGCTTTTTTCAATTGATAAAAACTAGCTAAATCACCTTCAATTCTATTGCCTTCTAAATCCAATTTAAAAAGTACGTTTTCACCTACCAAATATTGAGTGTTGTCTTGGTCTAAAGTTATCTTACTGCCGGATTTGTCCCAACTCAATTGACCTGATGTTTCAAATATTTCCTTGCTTTTTCCTAAGTATTGCGTCTGCTTGTTATAAGTAAGGTTGTTATGAATTTGAATAACCGTTTGTATTCCTTCACAATCAGCACAAGGCAATGTTCCAATATAAGTACCATTCCAATCTAAAGAAACCATGCTATTATCTCCTTTTGAAACAGTTTCGTCTGTGGTAACATTAGGACTTATCTTACTAGAACAGTTGATTAGTAATAAGCTTAAGCTCAATAGTATCGCAATGTTTAAAGTGTATTTCATCTCTTTTATTTTTCTTTTGATAGTCCAAACTTAATGCCAAAATAAATATCTTAAACAAGATGAAGTTGCTTTTATAATGGTTAATTTAGTTCGTAGAAACTATTACAATTGTTAACATTAAAAAACTTATAACTATCAATAATTCGAAGTAAATCGCATTTCTCCATGCACGTCTTTGAAACGAATATTTCTCTTCAAATTCTAAATCTTCAGGTAGATCTATTATTTCAATTTTATAATCAACAATATCTTTTTTTCTAATCTTATTATAAATACTAAATATTACGGCTGTAGTTGAACCCAATATACCTGTTATTACAAGTACCCCGATTGTGACTGGAATTAAATAGGATTTTATAGGATAAGTTTTATCAAAAAGCCAAATTATAAATTGGATTAATAATGGAATAGTTGTTACCAAACCAATGCTTTGAAAAGTAGGTAATGGTTGTTGTAATCTTTTGAGAAATCTTATCATTCACATTTCATCAAATAGTTTCAATTGCCGTTACTAACTCTTCTAAAATTTGAGCGGTAGATTTTTGTTGAGCATTAGATGCAGATTGACCGGCCCAAAGACTCATCAATGCAGTTTCATCTTTTTGTTTTGCCAATTGGCGAAGTTTTGCCGTTAATTTATTTTGTATGGGATAATCAGGAATATTTAAACCTGAATGTTCAATTTTATCAATAAATGAGTTATTAATGCCACGAGCCCATCTTCCGGAAAAAGAGCGTGTAACCGTTGTATTGTTGGAAGCATGTTTTAACTCATTTTTGTAAGCTAATGTTGCTAAACTTTCATCAGAAGCCACTAAGCAACTGCCTATTTGAACGGCTGAAGCTCCCAATGTCATAGCTGCCTTCGTGGTTCTACCATTGTAAATTCCTCCGGCAGCAATAATCGGTTGCTGAACGGCATCAAACAACTGTGGCACCAACGAAAAGGTACCAACTTTGGGTAATCCTTTGTCGAAAATAAAAGAACCTCTGTGCCCACCGGCTTCATAGCCTTGCGCACAAATCACATCAATACCTTTTTTAGCTAAGAAAACACCTTCTTCTACAGACGTACAAGTGCCAATCAAAATAACTCCCTCTGATTTTAATTTTTCAATACTGTTATCACTCAATACACCAAACGTAAAGCTGACAATGGGAATCTTTTGCTCAAGGATAACTTCTATTTGATCTTCTGCCGTATAAAAATCACTTTTGTCAATTTCTTCCTTCTCTATTTTAATATTGAACTCGCTTGCAATTTGTTCTAAAAGCTGTTGCATTTTAGAAATTTCATTAGTGTTAGTTTCGGGAAGACTATGCGCAAAAAGATTTACAGCAAAAGGTTGATTGGTTAATTGACGGGTTTGTTGAATAAGTTCTTTGCATTTTTCGGGAGGTAAACCGCCTAATGGTAAAGAACCTAATACGCCAAAATTAGCTGCTGCGCCCACCATTTGAGGTGACGTGACACTTAGCATAGGCGCCTGAATGATAGGAAACTTGATTTGTAGCAGTCTTGTTAAAGTATTATCCCAATTCATTGCTCTATATGTTTTGTGTGGGGTTATTTATTTCAATCTTCAAAGCTTCATCTGCCTTATACATCTTATGTTCAATGACGTTAGATGGTAACGAATACCCTTTTTTAAGCAGCAACTCCTTTACATCATTAATGACTCTACTCTTAATCGGTTCGCCAATACCTTGCTCGTCATTAATGGGTTTACTAGTAAAAATATTGACCCAAAATAAAACCTTTATATCTACACTGCTAACACCAATACTATCAACCATAACGTTGGGTGTTGGATCTTTTAAAATATCTTTTTGTTTAATGAGATAACTTAGAATATCTTTTCTAACGTTGTTAAAATCGTCAGAAGTGTCGATGCCTATTATAAAATCATGTCGCAATAAACCGTCTTTAGTATAGTTGATAAGAATGCTTTTCATGATCATGGCATTGGGAATATAAATGTCTCTGCCATCAGCAGTTCTTACATGTGTTATTCGCAAGTCAATTTTCTGAACCGGACCCTTAACACCATTACTCTCAATAATATCTTTTATTTGAAAGGGGCGATTGACGGCGAGTAAGATACCTGCCAAAAAGTTTTCTGCAATATCTTTAAAGGCAAAGCCAATAATAACTGCTGATACACCGGCACTGGCCACCAAGCTACTTGCTATGCCTCCAAACCCCAATAGATTAAAGGCTATGGCAATTCCAATAAGTAAAGCAAACCATTTAAAAAATTCACCTATGAAAGTAACAACTATGCTTTTATCCCATTTTTTTCTAATAAAACTGTTAATGGTTCTTTTGATGGCGATTCCTATAAATAAACTAATGATAATCACCGTTAACGCCAGAACCATTTTAGGCAAATGTTCTATGATGGAATTCCAAAATTCGACAAAGGCTTGTTGTACTCTATTCATATTAAATTATTTTGAGTAAAGGTAATTCGATAATTTTAATTTCGATTCTATCTGACATCCGATTTTCAATCATCATCAAGTCTTCAAAAATTCAATATTCCGCTTCAAGCCTTCAAACTTAGTGCGCTTTACGGCTGATTTTCGAAAGATTTCATTAAACACTTCTTTGGTAATTTCTTCCCATTCTACCTTACTAAAATTCAATAATCGATCGTCAGGTTTAAATTGTTCTTCTTTATGTGGTTTACTAAATCTATTCCAAGGACAAACATCTTGACAGATATCGCAACCAAACATCCAATTCTCAAATTTACCTGTATAATCCGATGGGATGCTATCCTTTAACTCTATTGTAAAATAGGAGATGCATTTACTACCATCCACCACATAAGGGTCTACAATAGCATCAGTTGGACAAGCATCAATACAGGCTGTACAAGTTCCACAATGATCAGTAACCGGTCCATCAACCTCTAATTCTAGATCAATAATCAGTTCGGCGAGAAAATAAAAAGAACCATTTTTCTTATTGAGCAAAAGAGAATTTTTCCCTATCCAACCTAAACCACTTTTTGCTGCCCAAGGTCGTTCTAAAATAGGGGCGCTGTCTACAAATGCTCTTCCGTCAACATCTCCAATCTCGCTTTGTATCTTTTGAAGAAGTATTTTGAGTTTATCTTTTATGACAAAATGATAGTCTTTGCCATAAGCATATTTAGAAATTTGCGGAGCATCTTCTCGTTGTTGATCAGCAGGGAAATAGTTATACATAAAACTAACTACACTCTTAGCATTTGGAACTAAAAGCGTTGGGTCAAGCCGCATATCAAAATAGTTTTCCATGTAATGCATTTCACCTTGCCTACCTTGTTGAAGCCATTTTTCTAATCTTGGTGCTTCTTTTTCAAGAAACTCCGCCTTAGCAATACCAACAAAATCAAAACCTAATTCCTTTGACCATCGCTTGATCAATTGACTGTATTTTGATTTGTTATCCATTAATGATGACTGATTAAGAATTGAACTTGAATTTGAATATGAGTTTGAGTTTGAGTTTGAGTTTGAGTTTGAACTTGCGCTTGTAAATTACTTCTCCCAATAAACGCCAATCTTACCCATTGTTTTTCTATCCTCAATCATTTGGTGTACTTCGCCTAATTGAGAAGCAGGATACATACCTCCAACATGAGGATCAATATCTCCATTTTTAGCCAACTCCACTAAACTTTCTAAGCAGTACTTCATGATATCCGGTCGATGATCCGCTACTCGCAACATATTAATGGTGATAATGGATTGCGACTTCATTAGTAATTGAATAGGGGAAAAGATGCCAAAGTCAACTCCAAATTTGATTTTACCTAAAATATTATTGGTGTCATTTTGTGCAGCAGCGCCAAAAGCTACCATTCTACCAGTTTCGTTTAATAGTTTCATTCCTTTTTTAAATGGTAAGCCACCTAAACTATCAAAAACTATATCGATTGGTTCTTTGATTTCTTTGGCAAAATCATGCGTTCTATAATTGATAGGGTAGTCAACACCATTCACTTTAATGTATTCTAACTTCTTATCGCTGCCTGCTGTTCCATAAATAGTACAACCTTTATTTCTACATAATTGTGTTAAAGCCGTACCAACGCCACCGGCCGCAGCTTGAATCAATACTTTGTCGCCCGGTAAAATATTAGTAACCACATGAGCAGCATAGAACGCTGTAGTATATTGCGTGGCCAAGGCTAAGGCCTTACCTGTATCGTAATCTTCTGAAATTTTAGACACCGCATCACCTGTAGTAATAACGGCTTGCGAATAACTGCCAAATCGCGTAAAAGCAATTACTCTATCTCCAACTTCAACATTGGTAACGTTTTTTCCCTTCTCTTTAATTCTACCTACGGATTCATAACCAACTACTGCCGGCAATGGGGGACAGTCATTGTAATTTCCCTTTCTAGCCATAACATCTGCGAAATTGATTCCGAACGCCTCAACGTCTACTAAAACTTCGTCATCCTTAATAGATGGTAACTGTATATCTCTTAGCTCAAATGCTGTATCCGGACGGCCAAATTTTACAATGTAATATGCTTTCATAGTTGATCTTTAATTAGATGAATATAAGTATAATGTAATAGAGCTTGGATAATTTTATATTGACAAAATACAAAGCTAAAATATAAAAGAGGTTGCTTCAATCGAAACAACCTCTTCTATGGGTATATCTTTTAGTTAATTGCAAACACTAGGATCGCCTTGCTCACACTTTTTGTTAGGAGCATTAATACCTGTTTTAGATGTTTTACAGTTACCTTTTAAAACGTCGTAGATAAAGCTGCTTACATAAGCTACTTGGCTTTCCATTGATAACTTACCAAAACCATGATCACCGCCGCAAACAACTTTGAATTCTACGCAAGCTCCATTACTTTTTAATTTGTCATTTAAAGCTTGTCCTGCAAAAATAGATGGATTGGTATTGCACTTATAAATTTTACCTGCACCATTTTCAATAAATTCATCGCAAGTACCTTGCATAATAAATGTAGGAACGTTTTTATCTACATAGTTTAAAGTATTGATAGCTCCTCCGGCTAAAATATACTCTCCAGCCACTGTGGTAGACTGATTTTGATAAGAACCAATGCTGTTTAAAGTGCCTTCTCTTTCAACTAAAGCTTGTGGGATATCCTTATCGTCTAAATGAACTGCATTAAGAGTAGTGAATGCTCCGGCACTATGACCGCCAATAAAAATTTTATTCTCATCAATTCCTAACTGATCAGCATTAGCCTTTAAATAACGTATGGCTGCTTTTACATCTTGTGCTGCTCGATACCAAGCCTCATTAAATCCACTGTAATTGTTTTTACAAGTAGCCATTCCTGTAGCATTCGGGAAGCCTATTCGGTAATCAACACTTACTCCAACGTAACCTTTCATAGCAAACCCTTCTCCGTATTGCTGCATGCCGTCTAAAGTCTTCATGAACCAACCGCCACCAAAAACAAAAATAACTGCAGGTCTATTTTTAGTATCATCTCCAATAGGCGTATAAATATCCATCATAAGGTCTTTTGTTTGACCATTGTATTGCTTAACATCTGTTGCATACGTTACATGCGACTTCTTTACATCTTGAAAAATATGATCTTTATATCTTACACCATTTCGATTTGCAGTAGCTTTATAAGGTGTATTGGTAATAGCATAACCACCTTTTTGGGCGCCAGGTAAACTATTGTCGCCTTGTACAACTGCTGTAGTGCCATTCTTTATTCCTTGAGCAGCTATTAATTGATTTATTACATCACAACTTGAAAAGCTAAGAATAATTGCAAAGCAAGCTATCCAAAGCGTCATTGATTTAGTATTCATAATTCCGTTTTTTGTATTTGTGCCAAAAATATGCCAATCTCTTAACTTCACCTAATTAATAGGTTAACAATAATTAACGGCATAATCTTACCCTTTAGGATTCGTTACAAACTTCAATTGATATTTTTGCGCTAGCCAAGATCATAACAATGAGATATATTTTACTTCCTTTTCTACTATTAGTTGGATTTACACAGTACGCTTTAGCACAAGGTCCTCCCGGAGCACCAGGCTACAACCAAGGTGCCCCAACCAGTGGTGGTATAACAGGTGTTGTTCTTAGTAATGAAGATGATTCTTTCATAGAATATGCAAATGTTATAGTAAAAGATTCTTCCAATAATATGATTAATGGGGTAATTACAGATACTGAAGGAAAATTTATGGTAAAGAATATTCCGTTCGGACAGCCTGTCAATTTGGAAATTAGTTTTATAGGTTTTACGACAATCAACAAAACCATAACACTTTCAAAAGAAAATCCATTTCACCAAACAGGCATAATTAAAATGATGTCCGATACTGAGTTGCTGAAAGAAGTTCAAATAAAAGGAGAGCAAGTTGTTGTGCAAACTAGTTTAGATAAGAAAACTTATAATGTTGATAAAAGTGCCATTACTAAATCTAAGTCAGCATCTGACGTGTTAAACGAATTGCCATCTGTTAGTGTGGATGCCGATGGGAACATAAGTTTAAGAGGCAATGCTAATGTTCGAATATTAGTGGATGGAGAAAGTTCTTTGGCGGCTAGTGGAAATATTGAATTGATACTACAGCAAATTCCAGCAGAATCAATTGAAAAAATTGATGTAGTAACCAATCCATCGGCAAAATATGATCCAGATGGAACATCAGGTATTATCAATATCATATTGAAAAAGGAAAAACAAAGAGGTATTAATGGTACCATTAGTGCAGGATATGGCACTTGGGATAAATACAATGCGGCAACATTTATTAATTACAAGAAAAATAAATTTGGCTTAACGGCTAACTATAATTTCAGATATACCGATTCGTATAGAAACGGCTTTCTTAAAAGAACAACCAATAGCGAAGGTGTTGAAAGTGTCTTAGATCAAACCAGTAAGTCAGATAATGATAATATGTCTCACTTTGGAAGACTTGGGTTGACATATAATCCAAATAAAAAGAACACACTAAGTTTTAGCGTTCTCACCAATATGTTTCAATTTAATCGTGATGCCATCCTTTCAACTAATATTTTTAATGGAATGGATAGCACTGCTTACGACTCCAATAGAGAGTCTTTATTTAATGGCACTGGTGTGTTTTCAAGTGGAAGTATTTATCATACGGTGAAATTTAAAGAAGAAAGTGCTGAAGTAAAATATGGTGCGAATTATTCTGTGTTCCGTGGTAATTTTGATGGAGGCTTCAGGGAAGATTCCATTGTTATAGGTAATTCTTTTTTCTTAACAGCTCAAGAAACGGAAGTTGATGCTATATCGCATTCATTAGAAATTCCAGTAGATTTTACGTTTCCCATAAATGATGATATTACAGAAGAGTTTGGTTTGAATAGTTCATTTAACTGGAGAGAGGCTGATTTTACTTCTCGCTCTAAATTTTTTGAAAACGATGATTTTAGTTTAGATGAAGCACTTTTAAATGTATTTAATTACAAAGAACAAAACCATGCCGTCTATTTCAATCATATTCATAAAATTAATAGGTTTAGTTATCAAGTTGGTTTACGATTAGAAGAAGTATTTATAAATGCTAACGTTGAATCCCTTTCTGAAGGAACTCAAACTTTTAAAAGAGATTATTTTGGCTGGTATCCGAGTGTTTTCTTACGACAGAGCTTTGGCAAGGATGAAAAATCACTTCATGAACTACAAGTAAGTTACTCTAGAAGAATCAATCGACCTAGTTTTAGAATCGTTAACCCATTTAGAGATTATACAGATCCACTAAATCCAAGAGAAGGTAATCCGTTTTTACAGCCTGAGTTTATTAACTCATTTGAATTAGGGTATAATAAAGTGTTTGATAAGGTGACTTTAAATTCAAGCCTATTTTACAAATTAACAACCGATCTTTTTACGAGAATAAGCACATTAATTGAAGAGGATATAGTGTTAACTAGTTACGATAACATTGGAAAATCACATGAATTTGGTTGGGAAATTGTCAGTAAGTTTAAAGTCTTAAAATGGTGGGATTTGGAAATGGATTTCAATATTTCTAAAAACTACATTAGAGGAGAAACCTTAAATTTCTCCTTAAACAATGAAAATATTTCCTACGGTGGGAAAGCTACAACTACCATGCGATACAAAGGGTTTGAAGCGCAAATTATCGGTAGGTATCGTGGACCTCAAATTACTTCACAAGGGGAGCAAAATGGTTTTGGTACGTTAGATATTTCTTTAAAGCAAGATATTTTAAAAAAGAAAGGTTCTATAACTTTCTCAGCTAATGATTTAACCAATTCAGTTGAAAGAACAGGTAATACCATTGGAGAGAATTTTACTTCGGAATTTCGAAACAAAAGAGAAACAAGAATTTTTTGGTTAACCTTTAGCTATGGCTTTGGAAAAATGGGAGCGATGTTCAATAAAAGAGCCAATAGACGAAATGGAGGTGATGATGATGATGGAGGCGGAGAAGAAGGTGTATTTTAACATCCAATTGGTTTATTATTTATATTTATCAATCTTCTCTATAAAATCTCCAAAGCTTCTTTTTTCTTGTATAAGTTCTTCCTCTTCCATCCATTCTGGTTGTTTAGCTTTATCTATTTTTCTAAATAGATAAGCTAGCCATCCACCAGATACGGCGCCCATTAAATGTGATTCCCAAGAGATGCCTTCTTTACCTGGGAAAACACCATAAGCCATTCCACCATAGAAAAATGCTATAATAAGCGATAAAGCGATGGATTTCATATCGCCTCGAAATATGCCACTGAAAAATATAAACCCAAACAAACCATATACTAACCCACTAGCCCCAATATGAAATGTTCCACCTCTAGCCAACAACCATACAAACAATCCTGTTAGTAGATAGATCAATATAAAAACGGTATAAGCTACTTTTTTATAAGCAATAAATAGAATGGCAGACAAAACAAAGAAAGGAAGAGAGTTAGATATTATATGACTCCATTCACCATGAAGAAAAGGAGAGAGGAATACACCTTTAAGACCTGTGATATCTCTTGGCAATACACCTAAGTAACTTAATCTTATTCCTAATATATATTCAATAATTTCAACTATCCACATAATTAAAAGGAATAAAAGAGGTAGCCAAAGCCCAGGCCAAATGTATCTGATTGGTTTCATAGATCTAAATATTACCTTGCTTGTACGAGTCAAACTTAAATATTGATTCAATACTAATGATACTTAAACTTAATTAAAATTAAAAACATTCATTTTGGCCTAATCATCAGTATTTGTTGAGACTTTAAATGTCATTTACATTAACTGTTCATAAAGAAAGGATTTAAAAGAGTGGTGGTCTATATTTTTTTTTAGATTTGTTTGGCTAAAATCGCCTACTATAATGGTAATAGGAGTCTTAAAAGAACCCGGAGAAGAAAACAGAGTTGCCCTCTTGCCGGGAGAGGTAAAAACGATAATTGGAATGAATGTGGCTGTTTGGGTAGAATCAAGCGCCGGTGCTAAAGCATTTCAGACAGATGCTGACTATAAAGAAGTTGGTGGTGAGATAAAAGATAGAAGCTCTATTTTACAAGGAGCTGATATTGTTTTGCAAATCAATGAGGTGAGCAAAGAAGATATGTCTGCTATACCTTCGGGAAAGGTAGTTATGTCGATGTTGTCGCCATTGGCTAATCACGATTTGATCCGCCACGCACAATCTTGTAGTTTGACTACTTTTAGTATGGATTTCGTTCCAAGAACGACAAGGGCGCAAGCGATGGATGTGTTATCATCAATGGCATCAGTGGCAGGTTACAAAGCTGTTCTAAAAGCAGCAAATGCTTTACCGCACTTTTTTCCAATGTATATTACTGCCGCCGGAAGTATAAAACCATCAAAACTTTTAGTATTAGGAGCTGGAGTGGCTGGCTTACAAGCCATTGCAACCGCGAGAAAATTAGGAGCCGTAGTAGAAGCATTTGATGTGCGTTCTGCTGTGAAAGAAGAAGTAATGAGTTTAGGTGCCAAGTTTGTTGAAGTGGAAGGCGCAACGGAAGATAAAGGTGCTGGTGGTTACGCTGTTGAACAAACAGAAGAGTTTAAGAAGAAACAAACTCAAATGATTCAAGATCATGCTATTAAATCAGATGTTGTCATTTGTACTGCTCAAATTCCTGGAAGAAGAGCACCTTTGTTAATTACAAAAGAAACGGTTGAAGCTATGAAACCTGGTTCAGTCATTATTGACATGGCTGCATCAACAGGTGGAAACTGTGAATTAACAGAAAATGATGCAACTATCGTTAGGCATGAGGTTACCATTATTGGTGATTCAAATTTACCGGGCTCAATGTCGGTAGATGCCAGTTTTATGTATGGTAAAAATATGATCAACTTCTTAAAATTGATTGTAGATAAAGAAGGCAATTTGAATTTGAATTGGGAAGACGATATCGTTGCCGGAACTTGTATCACACATACAGGTGAAATTAAAAATGAGAGAGTTAAAAAAGTTATAGAAGCCAATAATTAAAGGAAATGTTAGAAGGAACTTTAAATCATATCATGCAGATAATGTATCTGTTATCTGCAGTTGCTTTCATAGTAGGTTTAAAACTACAGAGTTCACCAGATTCTGCTAAGCGAGGTAATATTTGGGCTGCTTTTGGGATGGGATTGGCGACATTCGCCACCATTGTAATTTACGGATACAGTTCTGATTCTACCGTGCTGCAATACGCTATAGTGTTTGCTGCTATTGCCATAGGTGGCTTAGTTGGTGGCTATATGGCGAAGACGGTTAAGATGACCGCCATGCCGGAAATGGTATCATTCTTCAATGGAATGGGAGGTGCCACTGCAGTAGCTATTGCAGTAGCGGAATATGGCGGCTGGGCAGCTAGAGAAAATGGATCTATTGGTGAATTTTTATCGCTTTGGTTCGGATTGGTGATTGGCGGTGTTGCTTTTACAGGAAGTTTAATAGCATACGGTAAATTGCAAGGAAAGATTAAAGATAAAGTATTGCCGGGCCAGCAAATCATCAACTTAATAGTGTTGATTGCAATGGCTGTTTTGGGCTATTTATTAGTCACTACTGGTAATGTATTATTCTTATATGCCATTGTGGTGTTATCGCTAATCTACGGTGTTTTATTTGTAATGCCTATTGGAGGAGCTGATATGCCGGTTGTTATTTCATTATTGAACTCATTTACGGGTATTGCCGCTACTTTTGCAGGATTGTTGTTCAACAACCAAGCAATGATTATTGGCGGTATCTTAGTAGGTAGTGCCGGTACTATTCTTACCGTATTGATGTGTCAAGCGATGAATAGATCATTGTGGAACGTATTAGTTGGAGCCTTTGGTGGCGGATCTGGTGAAAGTAGCGCTGCTGCCGGAGAACAAGTGCACAAAGAAGCTAATATTACCGATGTTGCCATTATGTGTAATTATGCAGAGAGAGTAATTATTGTACCTGGATATGGTATGGCGGTAGCTCAAGCGCAACACGCTGTTCACGAAGTAGAAAAATTATTAGAATCTAATGGTGTTGACGTAAAATATGCAATTCATCCTGTAGCGGGTAGAATGCCGGGTCACATGAATGTTCTTTTAGCGGAAGCTGATGTTCCTTATCCTAAATTGTTAGAAATGGATGATGCCAATCCATTGTTTAAAAATACAGACGTAGTTTTAGTTATTGGAGCAAATGACGTTGTAAATCCAGCGGCTAATGATGATCCGGGAAGTCCAATCTACGGGATGCCTATCTTAAATGTTGTAGAAGCCAAACAAGTAATTATTTTAAAAAGAAGTATGAAACCGGGTTATGCTGGTATTGAAAACCCATTATTCTTTAAGGATAACTCTAAAATGCTTTTTGGTGATGCAAAAGATTCAATAGCAAATCTTGGAGCGGAGATTAAAGGGATGTAACTTACTGTTAGTGACTCTATAATAAGGTCGATTTTGCGATAAAATTTGACTCGAGACGTTTTGTGAAGCAGCAATCTGTTCAAAGTCGACAGCAATTTCATAAGATTGCTTCAGTCGAAAAGTTGATTCTATTTACTAATTCATGATTTTCTTCACTAAATCGATTTGTCGTGCGTAGGTTTTGCTAGAGAATTTTTTTTAAGTTAGTATTCGTTAAACATCTATAAAATTCAATCGATTAGATTTAGATAAGTCCTTAATCCAACGTACTTTTGAAGTACAAACAGAATTATGGAATTTATAGCAAAAAGTCTTGAAAAAAATAGACAGAAATATTTAGATGAGTTATTAGATCTTTTGAGAATACCATCAGTGTCAGCTGATTCAAAGTATAAAGAAGATGTGGCTAAAGCAGCAGCTTTCTTAGCGGAGAAGCTTAAAATTGGTGGATTAGATAATGTAGAAATATGTCCAACACCCGGACATCCAATTGTTTATGGAGAGAAACTGATTGATCCTTCTCTTCCAACCATTTTAGTCTATGGACATTATGATGTTCAACCGGCAGATCCATTAGATTTGTGGGATTCACCACCATTTGAGCCTGTTATTAAAGACGAGAAGATTTATGCTCGTGGCGCTTGTGATGATAAAGGTCAGATGTATATGCACGTCAAAGCCTTAGAAATGATGTTGGAAAATGATGCCTTGCCTTGTAACGTTAAAGTGATGATTGAAGGCGAGGAAGAAGTTGGTTCGGATAATTTGGGCGATTTCGTTAGAGCAAATAAGGAAAAACTAGCTTGCGATGTGGTTTTACTCTCCGATACCTCAATTATTGCTAACGATATTCCTTCCATCACAACAGGTTTACGTGGCTTAAGTTATTTAGAAATTGAAGTAACCGGTCCGAATAAGGATCTACATTCCGGGGTTTACGGAGGAGCAGTAGCGAACCCAATTAATGCCTTGTGTGAAATGATTGCTTCTCTTATAGATGACGATGGTTATATCACTATTCCTGGATTCTATAAGGATGTGGTCAACTTATCTGACAAAGAGAGAATGGCGATGAATAGCGCACCTTTTGATATAGAAGCCTACAAAAAAGCATTAGGTGTAGATGAAGTTCGTGGAGAGTTGGGTTATACCACTCTGGAGCATACTTCTATTCGTCCAACTTTAGATGTCAATGGCATTTGGGGCGGTTACATTGGCGAAGGTGCTAAAACCGTTTTACCTTCTAAAGCCTATGCGAAAATTTCTATGCGTTTAGTACCCAATCAAGATTCTGCAACAATCACTAAGTTGTTTATGGATCATTTTATTAAGCTAGCTCATCCATCGGTAAAAGTTAAAATTACTCCTCATCATGGCGGGGAACCGGCTGTTGTGCCAATTGACTCTACTGAATATGCCGCCGCTCATAAAGCCATGGAAACTACTTTCGGTAAAGCGCCTATTCCACAAAGATGTGGTGGCAGTATTCCTATTGTAGCCATGTTTGAAGACGAGTTAAATGTAAAAAGTATGATGATGGGATTTGGATTGGATAGTGACGATATTCATTCACCCAATGAGCATTATGGACTTTTCAATTACTTTAAAGGCATAGAAACGATACCTTATTTTTATAAATATTATACAGAGTTGAAAGGGAAGTAAGAATAGAGAGTCGAGTAAGATTGGTAAGTAAAGTCAGAAAGTATTGACTTAAAGATTTGTCAAAAAATTACAATGCAAGTCTCTAAGAATTAAAACAACTTGCCCCTAACCGAACAACCGAACAACCGAACAACCGAACAACCGAACAACTAACTTGATATCAAGAGAAACCATAGAAAAAATTAATGATGCAGCTTATGTTGAAGATGTAGTTGGGGAATTTGTGCATTTAAAAAAGCGTGGTGCTAATCTTTTGGGCCTATGTCCATTTCACGATGAGAAAACACCATCCTTCATTGTTTCTCCGGCAAAAGGAATTTACAAATGTTTTGGCTGCGGTAAAAGTGGTGATTCCATTAAGTTTATAATGGAGCACGAGCATTATAGCTATCCTCAAGCATTAAAATTTTTGGCTGAGAAATATAGCATTGCCATTGAAGAGAAGGAAGTTAGTCCAGAAGAAAAAAAAGAATTAGACAAAAAGGAAAGTCTTTTCATCGTTTTAAAATATGCTGCTGAATTTTTTAAAGATAGAATGCTCAATAGTGATGATGGACGAGCCATTGGGTTGAGCTATTTTAAAGAACGTGGATTTTTAGAAGAAACGCTTGATACTTTTGATTTGGGTTATAGTCCTGATAAATGGGATGATCTTTACCAAGATGCTATCAAGAAAGGCTACAACGAAGAGTATTTAATCCAAGCCGGACTTATAAAAAAGAAAGACGACGGTAAGGTGTTTGATTTTTTTAGAGGTCGAGTGATGTTTCCCATCCATAATGTCTCTGGAAAGCCTGTGGCATTTGGTGGAAGAGTTTTGAAGAAGACCGAGAAATCGCCAAAATATATCAATACTGCTGAAACGGATGTTTATCATAAAAGTAAATTGGTTTATGGTATTTTTCAGGCTAAACAAGAAATACGAAAACTCGATGAAACCTATTTGGTAGAAGGCTATACCGATGTTATCTCATTGCATCAAGCAGGCATCAAAAATGTAGTGGCATCATCAGGAACTTCTTTAACACCAGATCAAGTTAGATTAATTAGACGATTTTCACCTAACATTACGCTTTTATATGATGGTGATAAAGCAGGAATAAAAGCCGCTATTCGAGGCGTTGATATTTTATTAGAACAAGATGCCAACGTTCGAGTGATTCAATTACCGGATGGAGAAGATCCGGATTCTTATTTACAAAGCATTGGTTCGGAAGCTTTCAAAGCTTATTTAGATAAAGAAAAGCAAGATTTTGTTCTATTTAAGCTAACGATTTTATTGGAAGATGGTAAGAATGATCCTCTAAAAAAAGCAGCTATCATCAAAGATATTGCGCTTAGCATATCCAAGATCAAGGATAGTATTAAGAGAGCTGTTTATGTTAAAGAATGCAGCCAGTTGTTAGAGATCAATGAGAAATTATTGATCAGTGAAACCAATAAACTTAGACGAAGTGATGTAAAAAATAAGGCAGGGCAACAAGACCAAGGTTATCAACCGATTGACGAATTAGAGCAGGCAGTTGATCCATCATTTGATCATCAGCAAAAAGAAGTAGTTCAAAATTTTGAACCTCAAGAAAGAGAGATTATTAGAATTCTATTACAATACGGCGGTCAAGAGTTAGCGGACGGAAAAACAGTGACGAGCTTAGTGTTAGAGATTCTGGAAGACTTAGAACTCAATCACAGTGTTTACAGCTATATTCAAAAGGCATATAAAGAAGCGTTGGCCAATGGAAATGAATTGGATATGATGAATGCTTTTAAATCGCATCAAGAGCAAGAAATTAGAGATGTTTGCTTAGATATTTTAGCTCCAAGTCATGAAATTAGCCATAACTGGACAGAGATGCACGATGTCATTGTTACTAGTTTTGACGCGGACTTAAATAGAATAGCCAAAGAAGTTGCTATGCGGTATAAGTCGAAACGGCTAATCGATATGCTTAAAATGTTAGATGAAAATCTAAAAACAGAAAGCGACTACGAACGGCAAAAAAAGATGTTGATTTTTCGCCAAAAATTTGAAAAGGCTAAAAATGAATTACATGAGCAATTAGGCACTGATGTTTTGTATTAAAATGAGTGACTAAAGTACTTAAAGTTACGAGTGCCTAAAGTTGGTTAAAAATGAACACTTTTTTACTTTTGAACTTTCATCACTGATTACTAATCACTCATCACTATAGAGTTAATTATATTGAAAATAACCTAGTCTTTAAGTTCAACCCATGCAATTTTCGTATTCTTGCACCTTCAAAAAATAAATTAGATGCCTCCAATCGTCATTCAGATATTTTTATTCATTTTAAGCTTGTCATTACTGATTGTATTGCACGAGTTTGGCCATTATATAACCGCTCGTTGGTTTAAAGTAAGAGTCCTTAAGTTTTATCTTTTCTTCGATTTCTTATTTCCATTACCGGAAGTCATGAAGTTCTCTCTTTTCAAAAAGAAAATTGGCGATACAGAGTATGGAATTGGCTGGTTTCCTTTAGGAGGCTATGTTCAAATGGCCGGTATTATGGATGAGTCGATGGATAAGGAAGCCTTAAAAGAGCCGGTAAAGGATTATGAGTTTAGAGCTAAACCGGCTTGGCAAAGATTGATTATTTTGTTAGGAGGTATTATTGTCAATGTATTGTTGGCTTTTGTTATTTACGGTTTTGTCATCTTCCATTGGGGAGAAAAATCATTTCCGGTAGAAAACATGACCTACGGCCTTCACGCCAGTGAACAAGCCAAATCAATTGGTATCCAAAGTGGCGATATTATTACTTATGTAGAAGATGAACCCGTTAATGAAGCAGGAGAGGAAACCTACATGATGCTGATTAAAAAGGCGAAGGAAATAACTGTTTTAAGAAATGGGGAAACCATTAAATTACCGATTGAAGGAGCTTTTTATGGTGATTTGATTAAAAATTTAAAAACGACGCCATTTCTAAGTCCGGCCCAATTAGCGATTGTAGATACTTTAATTCCTGGAGGAACATTTGGTGAGGCAGGTGCTCAAAAAGGCGATGAAATTATTAGCGTGGATGGATCTCCAGTGGCCTATTTTCAAGATATCCCACCATTGTTGATGTGTAAAGCTGATCAAATTATTGACATTGATGTACTTAGAGGAAATGACACTATTCCATTAAATGTAAAAGTAGGAGAAGGAGATAAGATTGGTTTTGGACCTCGATTTGATTTTAAAATAGAAACTGAAAAATATGGTTTCGGAACTTCTATGGTGAAAGGGGTTCAAAAGAGTATGGAAAAATTAGATATGTATATCGATCAATTTTCATTGATGTTCGATAAGGATATCAAAGGATACCAGCAAATTGGTGGTTTTGGCGCTATTGGTGGACTTTTTCCTAAAACCGTTGATTGGGAAGCATTTTGGAATTTAACCGCTTTCTTATCCATTATGTTGGCTTTCTTAAACCTATTGCCAATTCCGGCTTTAGATGGAGGACATGCATTGTTTACGATCTATGAAATGATTTTCAGACGACCGCCGAATGAAAAATTTATGGCAGCCGCTCAAATGATTGGAATGGGATTATTACTTGTTTTGGTGTTGTTTGCTAATGGTAACGATATTTTTAGAGCCTTTTCAGGTTCAGGCGTAGATCCATGTGGGTAAACAAAAAAAAATAAAAATGGCTCAAGATGTTTTAGATATCAATTAAAAACATATTTTTGCAGTCCGTTAAAATTTATTACCAATAAAAGGAGAGAAGGTTTAACAATGGTAGGAGAGATGATCGAATACTTAGTTTTTCACAACCTCTTTTTTTGTTGCCTTGGTGGCGGAATTGGTAGACGCGCTGGATTCAAAATCCAGTTCTTTCGGGAGTGTGGGTTCGATTCCCACCCGAGGTACGAAAAAGCTTAGTTCGAAAGAGCTAAGCTTTTTATTTTACATCTAATCTTTAACAAAGTATTTTAAAAAAAAAATAGAATTCTATGCGATTATTCTTTGTGTTACTTTTTATCATGTCTTTAAATTGTGCTTCGGCTCAAGAGATGCGGGATGTCTCTTTTCAAATATGTTTTGAAAATTATTTGCGCTCAGAAATATCCATTAATCAGAATCTTAAAAATGATATCAACTTTAAAATTAAAGTAGATCAACACCAAATAGGCTTAAATCAAAGAAAACGAGGACGTATTTTATTGCCATTTTTTGTAGGTATAGGCAGTGGACTAATTACATATGGAAGTGTGGTACTCACTCAGAATCAAACAGATTTTAGAGGCGGTGAAATTTCATTGATTATGTTTGGTTCTCTTTTTACATCTACTGGACTTGCTAGTGGCATTCCATTGATACGAAAAGGAAATAAAAAAATCAACACGGAATTACTTTAACTTCTGAAGTTCGTATCACTTTATTAAGAGCCTGTTTTTTTATATTTTCAGTTGATCAAACAAGCCATTCTAAATTTTATTTCAATTGAAGAAAAATCAATAATTACATCACACCATCAGAGTCTCTCTGTGCCTCCGCTAAATCTTCAGCGACACGCGGATAGAGGACGCTGATGAATTAGCCCCTCCATTTTATTCATATTCTGCAAATACAATTAAGGGCAAATTATAATTACGACTTTTTAAGGTTACTTATAAGGCGGTTAATCATAATAAGGGGATGGATACCTATATTCCAATCACTTTATACATGATATAAAAATTTAATCTCTATATTTAGTAAACTGAATAATTATTTTCAGTCTCTATAATTTTACTTACCTAACTATTATGCAAAAGAAGATCATTTATCCAATTTTAGCCATTGTCATTATAATTCTAATTATACTATTGTTTCGTAAATGTGATAAGCCTGACCTGGAGTTAGTGACAGTGGATACAATTATTATAAAAAAGATAGATACGCTTTATACCGAAGATTATATCATATTAACTACAACTATAGATACAATATTAAAAAGGATAAACAAACCACGACAATCTAGTACTGAAAATAAAGCGAATGAAATAGACGAAGCGGAAGATGATAAGAACCATTCTGAGGGTAGGGAAGATCATTCTGAAAGTGGAAATTCTAAAAAAGATTCTAATAAATCTGATGAGAAGAATAGTCGAAATTCTAAAGATGATAAGAACGCCGACAGTCATTCAGAAACTAGAACTGATGATACTAAAAATAATACCGAAGAACTAGCTGATGAATCTACTACAGAACAAAAAGAGAATGAGCAGCGTTCAAGAAATCCTATTAATGAAGAAAATACTTTAATCGATACCGTTTTCGAAACCACAACTTCGGTTATAGTAGATTCTTTTTACAACGTCAGAGAGCTTAACGATGATGATGAAGCAATTTTGATCAATGAATATACTAATCCAAAAGAAGTAGGTAATTATAGAAGAGCTGATGAAATCGCAGATAAGAGCACAATTCCCAAAATGACGATAAAACAAATCAAAGAATTGTCGCGGGTTGTTATTCCTATAAAATTTCATGATGTCCTTAGAAATGATGGAAATGGCAATAAAACATATCCCGATCATTTCGAAATTCTTGTTGAGTTAACGCTGAATAATCTATTTGAAGATGCCGGTATTGAATTCGTTCAATGTGGTGAAATAAACTATATAAAAAATTCAGAACTATATAGCTTTCCTAAACTTGATTTTGCCGGAGAAAAATACAACTTTAATTATTTAGAAAACATTATGGACATGTATAACGTGCCCAATGTTTTGAATATTTATCTAGTGAACTCAATGTCCGGTGTGGGCGGATTATATCCGGGACAGGAGTCGGAAAAACATCCTGAGAGTATGTTAGTAATTACAAAGGAATATTTAATGCATGGAATACCAGAGCACGAAATCGGTCACTGGTTGTTTTTAAGACATACACATTATTCTGATGACAATAAAAAAAGTGCTGAGTTGGTAGATCAATCGAATTGTAAAACCGCCGGAGATAAATTTTGTGATACGAAAGCTGATCCTAATCTTACTGAAAGGGTGAGTGATGATTGTCGGTATATTAAAAATTCGAGTCTAAAAGATGCCAAAGGCAAAGAATACAATCCTGATGTGAAAAATATTATGTCGTACACAAAGGCTATTTGCAAAAAAGATTTTACAGAGGAACAGCTAAAAATGATGGCAACACAAATAAGAGGCACCCTTCGAAATTCAATTTCACTGGCCAACTGTGGTATCAATATAAATCCTAATCCTGAAGAACAAAATTCACCGGAAGAGATTAAATTTTCAGATGTTTCCATAACTGATATTCAAATTGTAAATCGAATAGATGAAAAATATGATATTACCTTAAAAGTTACTAATGAAGGGAATATTGCTACGCCGGGAAACGAAGAAGTTAAAATAGTTTATGATGTTAATGGAAGAAAAAACGATGTAGCATGGATGATTCCTTCTTTAGCGCCAGGCAAAAATTTAAATAAAACACTTTCTACTACTGTTAATCCAAAGGATACCATCATTGTTGTTGAATTAGAAGTCTCTAAACTAAGCAATGAAGAAAACTTAAGTAATAATAAGCTAGGTAGGGTTGTTAGAGTAAAGACCAATCCGATCGATCCGAATAAGAATAATGATCCAATTACATTAACCAATATCAGCAAAGAATGTCCAACATCGACACAAATAGATTTGCGAAAAATATATCAGGTAGAACTTGATTTCAACGAATCCAGTGGCTATTGGCTTTCTTTTTACGTCCCTCAGGGTAAAATGGTAAAAACAATACGACTTTTTGATGTTAGCAGTAATTTTGATCCTGTAATAGGCGTAAAGAGTAACTGTGCTTATGCGAATTTTATTCCTGACGATTACTTTGAAAGCAGTGACAATAGAATAAATTCAAATGGATTAGGGAAAGCTGAAACCTTTTACACTGATTTCTATGGTGTATCAAAAGGCAATAATGGATGGTATCATATCAAAATTAGCCATGCTATTAGCAACCAATCTCCAAAAGTTAGTTTTAAACTGCAAATTGATTAGCCTAAATTATTTTCTTATTTATTTGTAGGATGATAGGCTACATATTCAGGCGGTGTAGTTACCCATTTGTTGTTAGCTTCATCAAATTGTAGCATAGTAAAGCCTACGACACGAGTTGTATAACTTTTTTTAGGTTCAACTACAGTTCCTCCTGTTCTACAATCTGGGGGTGTAATGATAAGTTTTACATTTTGATTGTATAGGTAACTGTCTTTACTTCTAACTAAAGCGTTAATATTTCTAGCGGAAACATTTGCATCTGTAGTTTTTGTATTCGCCACTTTTTCACAAGGAGAGTGATAGTGTGTTGTGATTTTAGTATGATAATCAGGTACTTTCGCTTCTTTTAGCTTGTTAGGATCAGTTATACTATCATCACAACTAATAAAGGCTATAAAAGAAACAAGAGTAATAAATTGAAAATATATTTTTAAGTTGAACATAGTTTTTCTTTTTGATTGAAATTATTTTACTGGATCAATGATATTATGCTGATGCCCTCTTTGATTAGGCATTTCAGAATGATTATAATCATCGTAGTCTATATACAACCTTGTTTTTTCTTTGGAACCTGGAATGGCCAATTCTATTACATGCGAGTTTTGTATGCTTGATTTTGAAACTTGACTAAAATTAATTTCACCTTTTGTTAAGTAAGGATAAGATTCAGTCTTTCCATTGGCATCAGTAGCGCTAACGAAAGGTTGATTCATTTCATAATCGTTTACAAATATTTCTACATCATCCAAATACTTGTAGTATATATTAATATTGTAACCATCAGGATCAACTTGCTGTAGCTTTCTAACAGCTTCTTGTAAAAGGGCACTAGCTTCCGCTTGTACTTGAGGATTAGAAGACAAAGAGGCTTCTGCTAAATGATAGATGGCCGATCGAAAAGCAGCCTTGTCGCTTTTTTTTGAATTTACAATTGATTTTGATGTAGACAACGCTTCCAAAGCATGTGCATCAGTAACTCTGATTATGGCGGCTTCTGCGTGAGCGTTTTTGTTCTGTAAGGCTTTTTTGCTAGCGGAAAAGCCTAAAAGGAATCCTGCTAGTATAAACGAGCCAATTATTAGTTTGATGTTTTTCATAAGATTAAATCTAACTATAATATGTAATAAATAGAAATTTTTAGATAATAAATTAAATAAATCTTTAATAACATGGATTGAGTATGATTCTTTTCGAGAAAGTAAAGTTTTTGACTACATATTCTTAATTTTAAACAAAGGGGGCATTTAATTTGAAAGGGAAGCATTTTAACATCAAAATAATTTTATTGGGTATTGGGCTATTGTTGGTTACTTCAACCTTTAGTCAATCATCAATGAGTAAATCCTATGAGTTGTGGGATTCTATATCAATTGATATAGCTACTAAATGCTTAAAGGATGATAATATTAAATGTCTTGAAAGTTTGCTGAAACTTGATAATGAAGAAAATTCCAAGATTTCTAGTTTTTATTTAGTGGGGCTTTATAGAAAATATGGGCAATACGAAAAAATGGAAGTAACCATTCGACATCAAATAAATCAGTCCTTAATTAACGATGTTGAACAACTACAATATAGTGATTACAAGTGGTTGGAGTATGGATTAAGACATTTTGATAGTCAAGGCGATTATCAACTTGCTGAAGAATGCTTTACTAAAATTAGTCAAGTATTTAATTATTACGCAAGCACGGATTCCTTGTTTGATGTTTTTACTAATTATAGATTAGGTGGCGAATTAGCTTTGCTTCAATTTAGACAACCTATAAGAGCTCAAATATATTTTAGTTTGGCACTTGAACATTGGAAGAAAGCGATACAAGACTCTATATGGCTTCCTCCATTATTCTATGATTTAGCCGTTTTGAAAAATCAAAATCAAGAATATGAAATTGCTCATAATTACATCCAAGAAGCAATCGCACTAGCCAATAAATATCCTGGTAAGTATTCAACAAATTTTTATTTAGCTTGTCAAAGTTTGTTAGCTTCTATATTTCAAGAATGGCATAGAATTGATGAGTCTATAGCAATTGGAGAAAAGCTAATAAGAGAAAGAGAAAAAAGCAATAGTTTTTCTAGCAATACTAGGCTGATGATAGATTATTTAAATCAAAGTGAATCTTATAAGGAAAAGCATTCCTATCATAAAGCTTTAAATTGTCTTGATAAAGCTGAAACAATTTTTCCATTTACTTATCAATCAGATAGTACACAAATAGCATTAATTAATTTATATAGAACACAGATTTTTATTGAAAAAGGATCAATTGATAGCGCTAAATCTACCCTTAAAAATGCATCTAATATTCTACTAAAGAATTCAGAGAATATTGATGCAGAGGGACTTGTTCTTCTATTGACAATAGAAGCAAAGATTGCTGCCAAGGAAAATAAACATGCTCAGGCACTAAAAATATTAATTGATGGGTTTTCTAAAGATTCTCTATCACAGTTAAATACACTCATTAAGTACAACATTGCCTATGCAGTAGATTATTATATACTATTGGGTGATATAGCTGCTAAAACCAATGGACATCAACTTGATGCTTTAGCTTATTATAAACAAGCTGATTCTCTTTTAAATGTATTGAGGATTAATAATTCATGGAGAGCTTCAAGTTTATATTTAGTAGGGCATTATAGGTCGTTAACTGAAAAAATATTATCAATAGCATTTGAGAATTATAAGAAAAAGCCTGAATCAAATACAATTCAATATGTTTTTAATCTCTTAGAAAGGAATAAAGCTTTAATGCTTAACGAAAGAGCTAAATCTTTCTCGATAAAATCAGAATTGTATGAAACGAATAATCAATTGGAGTCTATTCATAAAATACAGTTAGAGATTGAAGGATTAGAAAGAAAAATTATAGAAGAGGATAATAGACATGACAAATTAAAATTGGATGAACTTCAACAAGAGTATTATGATCAATTGCGAGCTTTAGATAAAAGCTATGAAAGGAGTGAAGTAATTACGCTAAAGCAATGGCAAAATTTTATAAAAGCAAATAAAACAGATTGGCTGCAATACTTTGTGGGTAGTGAATATATCTATCAATTGTATTCAAATGGAAAAGAAATTTATTTTCAACAATTGGATTTGGATTCTGTTTTACAACAAACATTAGATAGCCATATTAGTTTTCATCAGCATTTGTCTATGAAAGGCATGCCTGAGTTTTTCGACAATTCTTATCAGCTCTATAATTTAATCATTCCAACAGCTATTCAAGAAAGTACAAACAGCAACTTAATCATTGTGCCGGATGGTATCATTTCCTTTTTACCATTTGAATCTTTAATTACAGCATCTCCCGATCATCAAACGAATTATAAAAATGCACCGTATTGGTTACATGCTAAAAATATACGGTATGGCTTATCGGCCTCTCTTTGGAAGTCAACCAAAATAGCAGCAAAAGGCAATTTGTTATTTGCCGAGTATAAAGATGATGTCAACCCATTAGCGGGTGTTGCCATAGAAAGGAAAAAAATTAAAGGCTATTGGAAAGGTAGATTTAATGAAGTGGATAAAAAACAAGACTTCTTATCCATTATTGAAAGCTCAAATGTTATTCATGTCGCCGGACATGCTAAGTCGGACACTACAGATAATGGACAAAACCAAATGTTTTTTTGTAGTAATAAAAATTCAGAATGCATTTTGAAAGGATACGAATTGGCCGGCTATAATTTAACAGATCAATTGGTAGTTTTAAATGCTTGTGAAACCAATTATGGTAAAGTTTGGGATGGAGAAGGCGTATTTAGTTTGGCTAGAGATTTTGCAGGCGGTGGAGCGCTGAGTTCCGTTTCCAACTTATGGTTAGTCAACGATCAATCTGCCCAAAGCTTAATCGTTAGTATGTACAAATATTGGACAAAAAGAAAGAACATTTCCTCTGCTTTAAGACAATCGAAGTTAGATTATCTCGAAGAAAACAACCTATTTAAAGATCATCCTTATTTTTGGGCGAACACCGTTGTGATTGGGGATGCTGAATTAGAAAGTAACTTCTTCAGAAGAAATAGTTTATGGATAATTTTATCAATTGTTTTATTATTGGGCTTACTATATTGGCAAAAAAGGGAGTAAGTCTTTAAAGGAAAGACTCATCCAAACAATCAAGTAAGCAATAGCGTATAATAAAAAATCCCTTGCGCAAACAAGGGATTTTATTTTAAAGGTTCATCGAAGTCTAATAACTCTTCATCTTTTCTTTGCGTTTCTTTAGCTGTCTCTCCAGTTCCTGAACAGATTCTAATACTGAGCTTTCAAAATTATTATGACTTGATTCCGCAAACAATCTAGGTCCAGGCAAACTCAATCTTATATTGCAAATCTTTCCTGTATCAGGTGATTTAGTATTTTCTTCTTTTATAAACACATCTGCTCTAACAATCATTTGATATTTATGAGCCAATTTGTCTAGCTTTTCTTTTACCAATGCTTCTAATGTGTCGCTTTGTTTAATGTCGTCGTATTCAAATACTATTTCCATTTTATATCCTTTAGTTAAAAAAATAAATATACTGACGTTACAAGTAAAAAAGCAGTTTTTAACAATTCTTATCAGATATATTTGTTTGAACCGTTTTTAGAAGTAATCTAGCTGGTATTTACTTTAAAAATTATGGATTAACTACCTTATAATAATCCATGGCATAGCTAGTCCAGTATTTTCTTTTGTAATTTTACAATTCTATAAATCTGATTAATTCCTATGAATAAAAATTGGCTACTGCTGTTTGTATCACTCACACTTCTATTTTCTTGCCGTCAAAAAACAACTCAACCGGATATTGATTTTAATCCGTTAACTCCTCATCAAGATCAAATGATTGATAGTGTTGCCGTAGAGGTGATAAAAGGAGTTGATTGGACAGAATTGGATGAATTAAATCAAAAGGCATTAGTGTCCCTTCAATTAGACAATAATTCAGATTTAAAGATTGATTCAACTAAATTGTTTTCTGTCAATATTTTACCGCTGCTTTATAAGCTAAATGATGGGCAATTTATCTGGACAGATACGCAAAATATTAAAGATGCTTACAGAGCACTTGAGTTATCTTATTTAGATGGATTACTGCCGGAAGATTTCCATAAGATAGCCTTAGAGAGGGTAAAGCAAAAGTTATTAGATGCGGAAGTGGAAGAGCAAAAACAAGCATTGTTTGCCAAGCATGATATATTATTGACAGATGCTATTCTTATGTATGGTTTTCAACTATTGATCGGGAAAGTAGATCCTGCTTCAATAGATGATAATTGGAACTATCCCAATCGTACTATTTCAGAGTTAACCGCAAAATCTTTTTTTGAAATTATTAAAGAAAGAAAATTACTTGATGGCATAGATCAATTACGGCCAAAAAATATAGAGTACAAAGCCATGATGAATGCTATACTTTTTTATTCAAATCAATTAGATATTGAATGGGTTGATATAGAAATAGAAGATAAAATTGAAGTGGGTGATACTAACCAATATTTACCGCTGGTTAGAGAACGATTGTCTCTTTGTTGTAAATGGAATGAAACTCCTGAAGACTCTGTCGTATACGATTCAACATTGCTGGCGGCTATTGTTAGCTTTCAAAATTCACACGGTTTAGAGCCAGATGGCGTAATCGGTAAGGCTACAGCAGAATTATTGAATTTAACTCCACAACAAAGGATTGATAAGTTAAAAGTGAATTTAGAACGCTTAAGATGGTTACATGATGAGGTAGGAGATTATACCGTAGAAGTGAATATAGCTGCATTTAAGCTGTCTGTTTTAGAAGCAGGTCAATTAATCTATCAATGTAATGTTGTAACCGGATTACCCTATCACAAAACACCCATTTTTACGGCTCCTATGAAATATATTGATTTCAATCCTACTTGGACGGTGCCTTATTCTATAGCAACCAATGAATTGTTACCAAAGTTAAAGAATCAAGGAAGTTCGTATTTATCAAGAAACAATATGGAGCTTTTAAATCGCTCAGGAAAAGCAATAGATGCAAGTTCAGTAGATTTTAATGCGCTGTCTACCGGCAACTTTCCATATATTATTAGGCAAAAATCAGGACCGAGTAATACGTTAGGAGTGGTAAAATTTATGTTTCCCAATCAATATTCCGTATATCTACATGACACTCAAAGTAAAACATTGTTTAGTAGAAGTTCAAGAGCCTTTAGCCATGGTTGTATTAGGGTAGAGAATCCTTTAACCTTAGCGGAGATTTTGTTGGATGATAAAAAGGCATGGGATAGAGATAAAATGGAGAAAGTAATCGCAACACGTAAAACAAAATCTGTTAATTTAAAAAGAGACGTAGTAGTAAAGATTTTGTATTACACGGCTGGTTTGTTTCCGGATGGCACCTTGTATTATTTACCGGATGTTTATAAACGTGATCAAGCCATACTTGAGCAGTTAGAAAAGCCTTTTGAATATAATGTCAATACGCTTAAAAGAATTTATCCTGATAATAGTACAATCTCAAAAATAGATTCGTTGATGAATTAATAGAACTTAGATAATTAAATTGAATTGCTTTGAAGTCGCTTTTAAAACTTGAATATTACGCAATAATTGTATTTTAGATTTTATGAAGAAAATACAGTTGGTTTTATTGTTCCTGTTTGTGCTGACTCAGGCATATGCTCAAAATAACGATTATCCTTGTCAAAACCCACCATACTTTGAAATATCCGATGAGTTGTATGCCAATAGTCCAAGTAAAAAAATGGATTTTACACATGCATTAATCTCAATTTTTTCCAAAACAGAAAGTGAAGATTCAGCGGGGTCCAATAGCGAGAAAGCGCAATTATCTGAATTGGCAACGCAGCAAAGAGTGAGTTTAAATGTAGTTTTTTTCAATGGTGTAAAGACAATAATTATTCAACCGAGAGAGATTAAGAATGACAAGATAATTGTATACTTCCATGGCGGTGCTTATAGAGATGAAATGCTTTTGTTTCAATGGGATATGGCAATTGATATAGCAAGAAAAGCCGGCAGCCCTGTTTATGTAGTTGATTATCGATTAGTGCCTGATCATATATTCCCTGCACCGATAGAAGATGGTATGGCTGTATACAATAAGTTGTTAGAATCATTTGAAGCCAATCAAATTGTTTTTATGGGTGATTCTGCAGGTGGTGGATTAGCTCTAGGATTAGCAGGAAAAATAAGAGATGAGAACAAACCTTTGCCGGCACAGTTAATTCTTATCTCTCCTTGGCTCGATTTGGAAGGTGACAACCCAGAAATGCCAGATTACGACGATTTAGATTTAATGCTTTCTGTTGAAGGGGTTCAACAAGGCGGTATTGATTACGTGGGAGAAAATAATTTACATCAATTAGATAATCCTTATGGATCTCCACTATTATTGAATAACCTGAATGACTTTCCACCTGTTTTGCTGTTTATTGGAACTTATGAAATTTTATATCCTGATGCCATTTTATTCAAAGAAAAAGCAGAGGCGCAAGGTATGAATATTACAACTGTAGCAGTTGATGGTGGATTTCATGTTTGGTTAGCCGCACCGGCAGCACTCGTTCCTGAATCGTGGCAATCACGCAAGCAAATAGCGTCCTTCATTAATTGCGGACCACAAGGAGAAAGAGTAGGTTTTTCTGTAGAAGATGAAAAAGGAGTCACCGATCAATTGTTTCATTATACTATTTTACCGAATCCAACTTCAGAATCAATTCAAATTAAATTCAATAAATACAACAGTAATTCAACCAATGCTCAGATTGAAATCTACAATATGTCTGGTGCAAAAGTGTATACCAATTCAATAAGTATTTCTGTAACAAATATGAATTGTAGTTTGCCGTTGAATTTAAAGAATGGAAATTATATTGTGAGCGTAACTATTGATGGTGTTAATCAAAGTGAAAAAATCTTAGTTGTAAATAATTAAATTTACCGCTTTCACACGATGCATTTCTAAATAAGTATTGATTGTATGTCTATTACTCCAGAAGAATTTGAGTTATTAAAAAAGGAAAATGAAGCGCTTAAACTTCGTCTAGAAAAAATAGATGCCACCAAAGAAAAAAGAAGAAAATCTTCTATATGGTTTGCTAAAAAATTCAGTAGTGCTTTTGCCGGTAAATGGTTGAAAAATAGTTTTTTAAGATTATATACTGAATTACCGGAGAATCGCGTCCAAACGGAAACCTTAGCAGATCTTACTGCAAGTTTGCTCTGGCGTTTAACGAGAATAGGTGTAGTAACTTTATTTTTGGCTATTCTTCCTACTTTGATTTTGCTTTTTCAAACCAATATTTTACTTCGGCAAAACAAGATTTTAGCACAACAAAATGTTAGATTAGATCAACAAACTAATTTAGCAGAAGCTACTAGGCGAGGAACAGTTACTTTAGAAATGTCGAATATTATGGATCAAATTGATGACGAAATGAATTCGATAGGCACCATAAGAAATGCGACTAAAACACGGGTAATAACACACGTTCAATCTTTAAAACCCTACAAATTTTTAGAGAACGATGAATTAACAGAAAGAGCTTTAAGCCCGGAAAGAGCACAATTGTTTTTGTATTTATTGACATCTAAACTTTCTGATGATGACAAGTTGGATATTTTCAAAAATACCAAGTTTGCAGATGCTGATTTGCAAGGGGCTTATCTGAATTTTTTAGATGCGGCTGAAGCTCGCTTACCTTATGCAAGATTAGATGAAGCCGAACTTTTAGGGTCAGATTGGGATGGTGTTGAGCTTCAAAATGCGAGTTTAAAGAATGCTCACGTAGAAGGTTCGAATTTTATTTCAGGCGATATGAGCCACCTATTGGCCAATAACTCTGCCTGGTTTCAAGTTAATTTGAGCAATACTG
Source organism: Chitinophagales bacterium (assembly GCA_041393015.1). Taxonomy (GTDB): domain Bacteria; phylum Bacteroidota; class Bacteroidia; order Chitinophagales; family JADIYW01; genus JAGQYH01. The sequence continues at coordinate 415,675 of JAWKKV010000002.1, forward strand.
ATCTTCTAAATGCCAACTTTTCAAAGTCGCTTTTTAATAATGTATCGTTTAAAAACTGCAATTGGGAAGATGTTAATATGCAAGATGTAGTTTTATCTTCTATTTCATTTTCAGGCAAACAAGATATTTCTAAAGCCAATTGGGATAAAGCGTTAGTTGATAATGATCAATGGCTTCAAGAGCTTCAAACAAAAAAAGTGGAAGGAGCGAATAAAATGATAGAGCAGTATAAAATTGGCAAATCCGTAGATCTGGATCAATATGTAACGACAAATCCTTGGCTTTTGAGATTTAAAAGTATGAACAAAGGAAAGTTATTCTATTTGTTAGAAAAGAAATAAATTGAATGTCTATAGTTAACCAAAATGGTTTGAAATCTAGTCTAAAATATTCACTTATTGCATTTACACTCATACTGTTTGGCTGCCATACAACTGTTTTACAGCAGAATGAAAATATTGAACTAGATAGGCATTCACAATATCAGGAAGCTTACCAGCAATCGCTTGTATCCTTTAAAAATTCAATTGTAAAGCTACAAGAAGCTGCCGAAAAGGGATTCATTACTACGGAATATGATGATGGCTTGCTTTCTTTTCATTCCATTGGTTTTTTAATGGAGTATTTCGACAATAGTCTATATGCCTTAATCAATGGTGCGCCTGTTTATCGGGAAGATGAAAGTACGCCGGGTGCGCAAATTGTTTCACCTCATGGCTTTCAAGTAATTGCAGAAATATTAGCGGATGAAGAAATTGATTTTAAAAGTCTCAATGATGAAATTCTGTTGATGCAACATCAATTGGACTATTACAATAAAACTATAAACTCTACTCAAATAGATGAGCAAAGCGTTATTAATGCAGCAGCAAATCTAATAATCCGTTTAGAAACGTTAACGATAACCGACTTTGAAAATAATGGTGAAGCTTTATCCAAAAGAGTATTTGAAGTGCAAATCAAATCTATTCATCAGTATTTAGATCATATTGTTTCAGATACTCTATTGTTAGAATTGCCTTCAATTTTAGCTAATTATGATGACAAACTAAGCCTGATACATTATATCAATCAATATAAATTAATTATCACTCCTTTAACGAGTAATTTTTTAGGTGTTTCGCCGGTCAATCAAAAAGCAGCCAATATTTATGATGAGCATTTCTTAGAAGCTACTTATTTTGGGAATTCTGGGATTAATAAATCATTTCAACCTGAAAAGATTGCATTAGGGAAAAAGCTATTTAATGATCCGTTGTTAAGTCATAACCGTTCCTTTTCATGTGCTAGTTGTCATCAGCCAAATCTATTTTTTACGGATGGATTAAAACTTTCTAATTCAAATTTTACCAATACTAGCCTTAAAAGAAATACACCAACAGTAATACATGCTAGTTACCAAAGTAAATATATGTATGATGGAAGATCTGCTAGTTTAGAAGATCAAATGTTGCATGTGTTTAACAATCCAAAAGAATTTAAATCAAGCACAACAGATATCGTAAAAAGGATTAAAGAAGATAGCAGCTATGTACGAATGTTTTCAATTTTGTATCATGATATGGTCTCGAATGCCATTAATTTGAATTCCGTTACAGATGCTTTAGCAACTTACATTAGAAGTCTTACCGCTCATCAATCACCATTTGATAAATATATGCGTGGCGAACCATCTAATTGGTCGCTATCTGCACAAAATGGGTTTAATTTGTTTATGGGAAAAGCCAAATGTGGCTCATGTCATTTTGCTCCTACATTTTCCGGTTTGGCACCGCCTTTTTATAAAGAATCTGAATTGGAGAATATAGGCGTGCCAATGATGGATGAAAAAGGTAATTGGTTAATGGATACCGATTATGGACGATATGATTTCTATCCCAATAAAGCATTTATGTATTTTTTTAAAACGCCCACTTTAAGAAATATAGCCATGACGGCGCCGTACATGCATAATGGTGTTTTCAATACTTTAGAAGAAGTGATGGAGTTCTACAATAATGGAGGAGGAGTAGGGCATAACCTTAGTTATAAGAACCAAACCTTGCCAACTGACTCATTAGGATTAAATGAAAGTGAGATTACTGATATTATCCAATTTATGGAATCATTGACAGACGCTACTATAATTAACTACTAACACTTTGATGAAATTTAGAAACACAGTTCAACAATCTAATTATATTTGTCCTAGATGTCAGTGATAAAAATATTACAAAGAGTGTTCTACGGTTTGTGGATTGCATTGGTCATTGGCTTTGCATTACTTTTCCTTTTTCAGAATCATTATTTTGAAACTGAATTTCTATCTAATTGGATGTATCAATATGGCGATAAAGTCTGGATTGCTTATATAGCGGTTAGTTTTATTAGAGGCTTTTTTCTTGTGCCAAGTACACCATTTGTATTGTTAGGTATTGTAATGTTCCCACATCATCCTCTTCAAGTGTTAGCGGTTTCTATGGCAGGAGTAGTTTTCTCTGCTACGCTTCTATATTATTTTTCAGATTCTATAGGATTTAGTGATTTTTTAGAGGAGAAATATCCAATTCAGTCTGCTTGGATGAAACAAAAACTAAGTAGTAAATATCAAGTGCCATTCATCTATTGTTGGGCTATATTCCCTCCCGTGCCTACTGATTTAATCTGTTATGTAACTGGGATTATAAAAGTAAAATATTGGAGAATGATTGCTGGTGTGTTTTTAGGCGAACTTACTTTAAATACCATATACGTATCGATAGGGCCCTCAATAGTTGATTTCTTTGAGCAGATTTTGTAGAAAAATATTGGCTATTCGTTTTCTAAAGGCTGCCCTTCTTGTTCTTTGACCATATCAAACGACAATACAATAGGACTTTCAGATAAAGAAGTTTTTAATGGATGCTTGATTGTTAGGTATCCATTTTTTTTTATAACAATCATATAGTCTGAATTAGGTTCTAATCTACTATAAAAGTTGCCATTTAAGTCAGTATAATTTCTATCTAAAGTTATTTTTTTATCGATATCGTATATAGTAATCCACGTATAAGCATTGGCAGTATCATTTGTTGCCACATTTACATCAATTGTTATGGTGGCACTCGTAAACATATAAATGTCATCATTCCCTTTACCACCGTCTCTGTTGGAGGCAAAATAACCGGTTATTTTGTTTTGATCGACGATGTAGCTAAAATCATCTCTTGAGGTGTTAAAAGGTGTTCCTAAGTTTTGAATTTCGGTAAAAGTAAAGGGCAAGCTATCATGTGGAACGGCTTCAAAAATATCCAAGCCACCAAAACCTAAATGACCATCAGAAGCAAAATATAAAGAACCACTATCATGAATAAATGGAAAACGTTCATTCCCTTCCGTATTGATTACCGGCCCGGCATTTACAGCTCTATTCCACCTAGATTTATTCGTATTATAAGTGCTATAGTAAATATCGGTTCCGCCATATCCACCGGCTCTATCTGAAGTGAAATACATGATTTGCTCATTGAAATTAACAGATGGATGAGCACTAGAATACTCGTCACCATTAAACTCTAATTCATGAATATCTTTAAATCCTTCTCCTGATTTTTCTGCTGAGAAAATCTTCAACTTAATATCACCAGACCTACTTTTTGTAGCGCTACCAGATACAACATTGTTTCTTGTAAAATAGATTTTGTCTTCTTCTTTATTGACACAAGCCGGACCATCATGAAAATTAAAAGTATTTACACTTCCTTTTATTCTACTAACGCCGGGAATCGTATCGCGCCAATTTAAGGGAGAATAGTAGACATCTAGATAACCTGTATTCGTCCATGCATCTTTTTTTCTGATAAAGCTTTCAATTCTTGAGGAAGTAAAGAGAATTCCTTTGTCATAAAAGTAAGGAGCAAAGTCTTGTGCCGTACTATTAATATCTAAATTGATTAATTGAAATGGACTGTGTTTTTCAACTCTATTGATCGCTTCTTCGCAGGCGATGATCATAACGTCTGCTTTTGTACTATTCTTCTCATTTGCCTTGAAAGTTTCAAACCAACGTTTGGCCTCGGCATATTTCTTATTGCTCATTAAAGCCTGCGCATAATAGAAATAATAGTCAGCATTGATATTGTCTTGCTGAACTGCTCGCTCATAATAAACCTCAGCATTTACAAGATCATTCATTTGCCGATAACAATCGCCAATTTTACGTGGAGCAGTTGTACTACCAAGCTTATCGAGTTCTTTATAAACCTCAATTGCTTTTACAAAATTATAATCCTTATAATATTCGGAAGCTCTTTCAGTTAGTTTTTGCTTATACTCACGCTCTTTACTTTGCCCAAATAACAAGACAACGAACAACGAAAAGCATAATGTAAGAGCAATTCCTTTCATATATAGATACTATAGATCACTAAGCTTAAGAGATTTATCAAATATAATGCCTCTTTCGGTTCTTCTTAAAGTTCCACACTCAATATCTTTATCATGCTCAAACATTAATATGTGATTGTTTTCATATGCTCGCTCTAAATAAACAGCTTTTTCTTCCAAAGTGTCTAGAGGTCTTATATCATAAGCCATTACATAAGGCATTTTAATATGGTGACTACTTGGTATTAAGTCGGCCGCATACGAAACAACTTGACCTTTGTATGCTATATCACACAACATCATTGATTCTGTATGGCCATTTACAAAATGCGTAGAAAATCCTTCAAGACCTAGTGATTCATTTTCTATAAACTTTAACTGTCCCGATTCAGAGATAGGCAATAAATTTTCTTTTAAAAAGGAAGCTTTTTCTCTTGGATTTGGATTCAATGCCCAATCCCAATGTTTAGAGGAAGACCAATAAGTTGCATTTGGAAAAGTTAGTTGAGGTTTACCGTTTTTATCCAATTCTACCGCATCACCGCAATGATCAAAATGTAAATGGGTTAAAAACACATCGGTAATATCAGTAGGATGGAAGCCATGTTTTTTGAGTGATTTCTTTAAAGTAGCATCTCCATGAGGATAATAATGACTTTTAAACTTATCATCTTGCTTGTAGCCCATTCCAGTATCAATTAACACTAAACGGTTGCCTTGCTCAATTAACAAACAGCGCATGGCCCAACTACACATATTGTTTTTGTCAGGTTCATTTAATTTTTGCCACATTGACTTAGGCACTACGCCAAACATGGCACCTCCATCTAATTTAAAAAAACCTGTATCTATGGTATAAAGTTGCATTCTAAAACTTTTTGACTAAGGTCATACATTTTTAGATAATTGTATAAAATAACCTGTTAACAACCAATAAAAAAAGGTGTAATTTAAATTAAAAAAGGAATTGGCTTGTAAATTGAATCTACTTAAATCCCATTGATTTACGCTGTTCCTTTTTGATATGGATCATTCGCAATGCAGTAATAGCAGCCTCAACACCCTTGTTACCGTGTTTGCCTCCGGCTCTATCTTTTGCTTGTTCGTGTGTATTAGGTGTCAACACGCCAAAGATAAATGGCTTATCTGTCATTAAGCCTAATTGCATAATCGCACTAGCAACTGATTGATTGATATAAATATCGTGATCGGTTTCGCCTTTGATGACGCAACCAATACAAATAACGGCATCCACTTTTTCTTCTACTAAAATTGCTTTAGCAGCAAATGGTAATTCAAAACTACCAGGAACAACTTTGGTGAAAATATCTTTATCTGCAACACCGTGTTTAGATAATGTTTCAACACATCCTTCGTGTAATGCGAAAGTGATGTCATTATTCCATTCAGAGACGACAATACCTATTTTCTTTCCTTTACCTGAAGGAATTTCTTCCGCATTGTAGTCAGAAAGATTTTTAAGATTGGATGCCATTAATAATTATTTTATGAGAATCTTATTCCGCTAATGCTTCTACTCTCGCTAAATTCTTAGTTGCTTTCTTAGCAAGATCTTGATCTGCTTGACTCAAATTGAATTGATTAGCATCAGGATATAAGCTTACAATTTTTTTGTACATTTCTTTAGCGCCTTTGTAATCTTCATTTACTTCATAAGCTTTTCCAGCTCTAAAGAAATAAGCCGCAGAAACTGACTTTAAAGTAGCTGTTTCAGCAGCTTTCTTATATTGAGTAATAGCTTTATCCATATTGCCTAATTGAGCATTGGCATCACCAATTGCTGCATAAGCAACTGCTTGAACGTTATCATCAGAAGTCTTAAACTTTGATAATTGAGTAATGGCTGCGTCGTAATTACCTAATTGAAGCTCAGAAATACCAGCATAATATCTAGCCATTTTTCCAATCTTCGTTACTTTATACTCGTCAATAATATCATAAAAACCGTAGTTAGCGCCATCGCCTTCTAAAGCCAATTTAAATGAATCAGCAGCAAACCAATTTTGAGCATAAAATACAACGCTCTTTGCTTCTGCTTCTTTTGGGGCTACAATAAAGCGTTTATAACCTACAAATATGGCTATTGCCAAAATGATTACGCCCAATACGCCTAAAATGATATTTTGATTGTTTTCTATGAAATGTTCGATAGAATCATGCGATTCTTCCAATAATACTTCATCGTCTAAGTCTATGCCTTTATCTTTTGCCATTACAATTCTTTAAAATTGGGCACAAAGGTACAATTCCTATTTGTAATTTATCGGTTGAACATAATTTTTTAATGCACAAATGTTAATCACTGTATTATAGGCGGTAAATGTTTGTTTAGTTGGACAATTTATATGAAATTTTAAGTAATCTTTCAGTTGCATTCTATAATGTTGTAATTGTATTCTAGTTTTGTCATTAGAATTCTAAAATCTATTCAAACAGTTTTAAAAGCCTATAGAAAATTGCATTTTAAAAAGCTACATCTTACAAATTTTAAAGGCTATGATAAGGCTCAAATTGAGTTTCATCCGCAGTTAAATTGTATTGTAGGTCGAAATGGTGCCGGTAAAACCAATATAATGGACGGCTTATATTATAGTTGTTTTACAAAAAGTTACTTTACCAATAGCGATCAATATGTAGTGAAAGAGAATACTGATTTTTTCAGAATAGAAAGTGAACTGGAAGAAAATGACAAAAGTTTTAAAATAGTAATTAAAGCGCCTAATTCAGGAAGAAAAAGTTTAGAAGTTAATCAAGTAGAAATAGCTAAACGAACGGATTTTATTGGTCAATTTCCTGCAGTGATGATCGCTCCTGACGATAATCAAATCATTTTGGGCAGCAGTGAGTTAAGGAGAAAGTTCATGTCGGCCTGTATTGGACAATACAATCCGGGTTATTTAAACGTGCTTTTACCATATCAAAAGTTGGTTCGTCAAAGGAATGCAACTTTAAAGGATTTTAGAAAAAAAGGCAGGACAGATGAAACTTTACTTTCGGTATTGGATGAGCAAATGATTTCATTAGGATCCTTACTATTTAGTCATAGAAAGGAATTTATTAGAGCTTTCAAACCTATTTTTAATCGAGTGCATGCAGAATTGGTAAAAAATGCAGAAGATGTGAGTATCGACTATCAATCTCAGTTAGATGAGTTTAAGATGGACTATGGCTTAAGTTCCAATAGAAAAAAGGATTTAATTACGGCGAGAAGTAATTTTGGTCCTCATAAAGACGATTTAGATTTCTTAATTAATGGACAACCACTTAAATCTATTGGTTCTCAAGGTCAGCAGAAAAGTTATTTAGTTGCTTTAAAACTGGCTCAATATGCTATTATAAAAGAAAAGACAAAGAAATTGCCATTTTTATTTTTGGACGATCTTTTTGACAAATTTGATGAGCATAGAGTTTTGAAGTTGATTGAACTCATTCAATCTGGGGAGTTTGGACAAGTATTTATGACCGATACCCATGAAGACAGAATAGAAAGCTTATTAAAAATGCATAACTTAGACCATCAGCTAATTAAGGTTACAGAAGGGAAAATATCATATGGCAATTAAAGATAGAAGAGACGGAGCAGAGCCATTAAAAAAGGTTTTTGAAAATATGATCGAAGATATGGGTTTGGGTCATAAAATTAAGGAAACCAAAGTGTTAGAGTGTATACCGGAACTGTTAGGTACGGCTATTGACCGAAAAATATCAGAACGATATGTCTACGAACAAAAGTTATTTATAAGAACTAATTCAGCACCCTTGCGGAATGAACTGTTTCTATTGAAAGAACCGTTGCTGCAAAAAATCATTTCTATTGTAGGCAAAGATGTGATTAAAGATATTGTGATAAGATAGTTTTTGAAGTTGAAAGAGCTAAGTTTTAAGTAAAAAGGATAAAATTTTGTGGATTTAATATTGATTTTATAGACATAGAAACATTTAGCTCCAAACTCGTAACTTGAAACTCGACACTTACAAATGTTAATTGTTGACATTTTGTAACACAAAAAATGAGCTTCAATTCTTAGTTTTGGAACTTTAAAGAATGATCTTCGTTATAGACTTTAATTCAACACAAAAAATAAATAAAATGGCATTAGAATTAACAAACGACAATTTCCAATCTGAAGTGCTAGACTCAGATAAGGTATCAATGGTAGATTTTTGGGCAGAATGGTGTGGACCATGTAAAATGATTGGACCCATCATTGACGAATTAGCGAAAGAATATGAAGGCAAAGCCACTATTGGTAAGGTGAATGTTGATAATGAAAGAGATATTGCTAATCAATATTCTGTTTCCGGTATTCCAACAATATTATATATTAAGAACGGTCAAGTAGTAGACAGACACGTTGGTAGAGCGCCTAAGAATGTATTACAAGGTAAATTAGATGCTTTATTAGCTAATTAATATTCATTTAAATATTTTAGAGCCTTCCTTTTGTTTTTAGAGGAGGGCTTTTTTTTGCATAAAATACAGGTTTATAAATGAGTGTTATTTATTTGGTTCGCCACGGACAAGCATCAATTGGTAGTTCTAACTATGATAACCTTTCCGACAAGGGTAAGGAACAGGCGCAAATACTTGGACGTTCTTTTAGAAATAGGGTACAAGAGATTAATGAAATTCAATCGGGCACTTTAAACAGGCATGTGCAGACATTAGATTATTTTAAGAAAAAATTTAGAACACTTGCCAATCATACCCAACATACTTATTGGAACGAATACGACCATGTTGAAATCATAGAGCGTTTTAAACCATCTTACAAGCGAAGATGGTATATGATTGCCGATATGACAAGAAAGCTGAATCCGAAACGAGACTTTATGCTCATGTTTGAACAAGCTATGCAGCGTTGGATGAGTGGTGAATACGACGATGATTATACCGAAAGCTGGAGTGAATTTCAAAACAAGTGCAATCATGGGTTGTATCAATTAATTGAAAAAGTAGGAGAAGAAGGCACTGCCATGGTGTTTACTTCCGGTGGAATTATATCTGCCATCACACAGCGACAATTAAATTTACCCGATGAATATTTTATGCAATTCAATAAAAGGTTTGTGAATTGCGGTGTGACAAAAATTGTAAGCACTAAAAATGGTACTTTTTTAAGTACTATAAATGATTACGGCCATTTTGAAAGCCAAAGAAGCTTAATAACTTATATCTGATGAAAGGTAATTATAGCTTTATAATATGGAATCGCACAGAACTAAAATTAAACTTTTAGAGTTAAATTAAGTGCTAGGACCGACCAATAGATAATAAGCAAATGAAACCACCGATACTCAACATAGAAAACAATAAAGAAGGTTTGCAATACCTTCCAATGGATATTTTGATAAATCAGTTCAATGAGTTATTAGTACAGCCCTATACAACCAGATTTAGTTTTCTTCCATTTATTCAGAAAATGAATAATAGGGTGCAACACACGAATTGTGAGATTACTGCTACTATGATTCCTCAAATTGAAGCTTTAGAAGCTAGAATTGCTAATAATAATGGAGCGATTAGTGTAGAAGAACAGCAACAAGTTGATCAAATTACTAATATCTTATTGCCTTCAATGTTTTTTGAAGGAGAGCACAGTTTCGTATGTCCTCCGTTCACCAAAGATTATGTTTACACTTCACCCTCTTTGGCTGCTCTTAAAAATGACAATAAATGGTTGGTAAGGTTTGATATCAGTAATACAGCAAACATAATTACGCCCATTCAGCAAGTGGCAGCTTTTATATTGAATAAAGTTTATGGCTTAAATATTGAAAGCTTGTTTACCGATGTAATTACTTTTAGAAATACGGAAACCGAGTTAGAACGACATTATAAACTAGTTATTAGAGATGATTTTATTCAAATTCATATCGATGGTGACCAACCTGAATTAAGTCGTGCAGAAATTAATGACTTACTAAACAATTTAAATGATGATGAAAAAATACTACAATATCTACCTTTAGATAAGTTTAGTTTTACCGGATTTGGCATTGGTGTTTTTACCGATATTACAGAGCATGAAATACAATCTTCTATTAAAGATAATGCTATTCGAAAAACCGATATAAAACATGAAGAGTTACTAAGTGTCATAAAAGGGCATATCAGAAATTACCTCAATAGGAATGATATTGATATTGGAATTGCAGAGGTTTATTTTGAAGGTTTTTACAATAATGATAAAGTTAGTCTTTCCGGCTGCAAGGATTTTAAAAAATTGAAGCATTCTATTTTAAATGAAAATCATTGCCATGCATACAAAAAAGCTTATTGTCACAAATTGCCCGTGATAATTGATGACATCGGAAGCATACAAGAAAGAACAGTTGCCGAAGAAGGTTTGCATAAAAAAGGGTACAAGAGTATTTTATTGGCCCCATTGTTAAATAGCAATAAAGAAGTTACCTCAATTTTAGAAATTGCATCAAAAGAGAAATATAGTTTTTCTAAGCTGGATATCACGCGATTAGAACCTATTTTTGATATCCTAAATATTGCCAATGATGTCTATTTACGTGATTTGAATAATGGTATCAGTCAATATATTAAAAACCAGTTTACCACTATTCACCCAAGTGTAGAATGGAAGTTTGAAGAAGTGGCTACCAAGCACGTAATCAAAGAGAAATTCGATGATGAAAATCGAGAAATAGAAGAAATCGTTTTTAAAGATGTTTATCCTTTATACGGTCAAGCAGATATAGTTAACTCTTCGCAAATAAGAAATGAATCGATTCAATTAGATTTGATCGATAATTTGGAGCGGGTGCTTGTGGTGTTAAGGTTTATCGACAGCACCATAAATTTTCACTTATTAGCCGCCTATTTAGAAAAAACAGAAATGGCTTTAAGCCAAATTAAAGAAAACTACACTTCAAGTCTTGAATCGTATATTTTAGACTTGTTAAACAATGAAGTACATCCATTGATACGCCAATTGGTTCAAGAATACGATGAACTTCCAAACGCTAAAATGGACGATTATTTCAAAAGCCTGGACCATGATTTAGGTATTGTTTATAATCGTAGACGTGATTACGAAACAAGTGTTACGAAGCTAAACACTGCCATTGCAACTTATTTAAATAAAGAAGATCAGATAATGCAAGATCAGTTGCCGCATTATTTTGAAAAATACAAAACGGATGGTGTTGAATACAACATTTATTTAGGTCAGTCCATCCTTAAAAACAAGGAGTTTACAGCGTTTCACTTAAAAAACTTTAGACTGTGGCAATTGGTAAACATTTGCGAGATTACAAGAATTGTAGATGGATTAAAAAGTGAACTGCCGATACCTTTAGAAACCGCGCAACTTATTTTTGTTTTCAATTCACCCTTAAGCATTCGCTTTAGAATGGATGAAAAACAGTTTGATGTGGATGGCACCTATAATGTGCGGTATGAAATATTAAAGAAAAGAATTGACAAAGCTCTTTTAAAAGGCACGAATGAGCGTTTGTCTCAAGCCGGCAAAATTTCAATTGTGTATCTGTTAGAAAGTGATAAAAAAGAATATTTAGAATATTTAGGCTACCTCATTAGTAAAGGATACATCAAAGAAGAAATTGAAGACTTGGAACTAGAAAAGTTGCAAGGTGCTGATGGACTAAGAGCTTTAAGAGTAGAAGTGATAAATCAGTAAGCAATTACTTCATCTTGTATTTTACAATTACGGCTTCATCATTTTTTGCTTTCTCAGAAGAGATATACATCGTTCCGTTTTGATCAAAAGTGATTCCTTCCGGCTGTGGTATTTTATCATCATCAAACTGTCCAATGTATTTAATTTGAAGTGTATTGGCATCTATTACAATCAATAATTCATTAATACTACTCAATACATAAATATCTCCGTTAATGGGATGAATATCAATATCAGAGGGTAGAAAAGAAGCTTTCAAAGGCGATAGGTTTTTCTTTACTTTTTCCAGTCCTTTATTTAATGGGGAAACACTGTCTAAATAACTTCTAATTGCTTGATTACCAATGGTAATATAGGGTTGTTGGTGTAGTTTTTGATTATGATCTAATTTATAAATACTTCTCTCGTTGTGCTTATCAGCATTGGTTTGTCCTTTGAACGCAATTAAATAGCTATTGGCTTTTGCATCAAAACAAATGCCTTCAATTTCACCTATCTTATGATTTAAAATGCTAAGTGTGTCAACAGAAACTGGCTGATGATCAGACATCAAAATGTTATAAAAATCACCATTTGAACTAACAGCGCTAACCGTATTATTATGGAAACACAAGCCTTCAAAATCGCCATCAACGCCAAAGTTAAATTTGTCGGTTACTTCTTCCTCTTTCAAAGAATAAGTATACAAAATGGCCTTTTCATCCTGGATAGCGAACAATTCATTTTTCGACAATAGTGCAATGCCTGAGATTTCATTTAAGGCTTTGGGCAGTTTATATTTTTCATCATACTTATTGAGGTTATAAATAAAATCACTGATTAGCATTTCATTCTTATCTATGGGTTTATCTTGACAATTAGTCAATAGAAATAAAAAGGAGAGAAGTGTTAGTATGGAATAGTGTAAAATCATAATTAACTACGAAATTATTTGCATGATAGCATAAAAAATAGCCGATGAAATAATTCCGAACATAAAAAAGTTAAAGGCAAATCTCAGATATTTATATTTTTTGTGCAGCACGATACCCAGATAATACAAGTCTTTGGTTAAAGAATCATAGAGCAATTCGTCATCATCCATCAATTGGTTAATTCCCCACGTAAAATCCTCCAATGGCATGGCGTGAAAGTTCCCAAAAAAGAGAATATTAGATTTTTTATTTAAAATACTTTCTTTGCTAAACTTGCCTTTAGTAATATTCGGTCTAGTGGCTAGAATAGACAAGATCATGGTGATGACCAAAACCACCAAAAAATACATGGTTGGCATTAAAAATGATTGTACCGGTTTGTTATCTGTAATTAATTCACCAAGCAATAAGGATAAAATAATTCCTGAAATACTCAATAAAAAATTGGCTTTATTATCAGCAATGGTGCTTAATTTGATGTGATTGGGCAACGTAATTCGAAACATCGTTTCCACACCTCGCGACCGTTTCAAAGCCGCTGCTTGCTTACTTTTTAAACTAGAAGGTGTTTCACCATTTTTAGTATTATCTAGCCTTTTTTCAAGTTGTTTTAAATTTTTGATTTTGACAGCTTCCCATTTTGTTTTAGCTATCGTGGTATAATATTGATGACGCTTTAAAAAACTGATGTTTTCATTCAGCCATTCAAGATCACTCACTTTTTTGCCTTCAATCAATTCATTTTCCATCCTAAGTAAATCAGAACGTTTTTGTGCATTTTTCTTACCTAAGTGTGCACAATCAGCATCTTTTATCAATTGCTCTAAGAATGTATTTGGTTTTACATTTATTTGAGTTGATAAAATGCATTGCTTTATGGTTTCAATACGGTTTTCCGGGTAATGATGTGATTTTAAGAAAACAGTTGCTATTTCAGCTCCTTTTTCTTCATGCCCTGTTTTTACCATTGAATAGGCAATATCATGAAACCATGCTGCTATTATCAGCATTTCTTTTTCTTCGGCATTTAGGTTGAAATCATCGGCCAACTGACTAGCAGCACTCACCACTTGCTCTGTATGTTTTAAATTGTGGTAGAGGTAATTAGAATCAACTTTGGAAAGTTCTGTTTGCACATATTCACGAACTAAATCTACTATATCCTGTTGATGTTTTTCATTTTCCATACTCGTTATGTTTTAAAAGAAAAAGCCAAATCCAAAGCTAAACAACTTTGCTTCTTTTGAAATGTTATAATTAAAGGTAAGATTAACCACTTTAAATGGTGATATCCAGATACCCGCACTATAACCCTTATGCAAAACATCTGAATCTTCGTTTGGTTCCCAAACCCGTCCATAATCAAATCCACCTAACACACCAAACTCAAAAGGAAAAATTCTGTTTTCCCAATAATAAAACTTAATTCTGAGGTCTAAATTTTGATAGAACATATATTTTCCTGAGAATCTATTTTGTCTGTAGCCTCTTAAATTAGTTTTTCCACCTAAGGAATTAGTCCTGTAAAATGGAACGTCACCAAAATTTACTGCAGCACCGGTTCGAATGGCAAATGTCGTTGACATTTTTTTAAAGAAACTTACATAATAATTAAAGTTCCCACCAATATTAGCGAAATTGTCTATGGCTTTAATTTGATTATAATAGACTGCGTCGAAATTTATTTTTATACCATCCGTAACTCGAGCATCTGTTTTTTCAGTAACATCAATCATACCTTTGAAATAGCCGCCTAAAAAGTTTTTACGTTCTTTATCGTTTGCCGTTAATCCAATATAGTTCGCTTCACTTACTCTACCATCAATTACCTCTACTTTTGAACTTTGAAATGAAGGACCAAATTCAATAGTGTATCTATTGTTTATCCAAGTTCTCTTCATTCCTGTAGAAACTTGATAGTCGATCAAACGTACAAAATGGAATTTTTCTCGCTCTTCCTCATCACTAATTTCTGCTTTGGTAATGGTGCGTGTTTCATTGCCTAATCCATAGTAACTAACATAAAAGGGATTTTGTAAAGTGGTGTTGAATACGTAATCGAAACCAATTCTATGGAAAGTATTTTTTCTATCTAAATTGTAATTAAAAGTAAAGGATCCGTTTCGAAAAGCAGTACTAAAGCCAATATTATGCTTAGCTTTATATGGCACACCTCTAAAGCCTTGTAAGGTAGCTAACATACCAGCGCCTAGAAAGAAGCCATCATCGAAGTTAGAGCCAAAATTGACTAAAGGATTATAAGTATTATAATTAAAAGTTTCTTCTCTATTGTAATCGTTTACGTCGTATTGGTTGGAGGTTCTATTTTCAATTTCTTTGTTCTTATTAAAGCTAATGCCTTCTTTTTCATCGTAAAGCTTAGTGAATTTTCTTAATCCAACTACATTAGAAACATCTTTAAGTGTATCATCACCCGTACCCGCAATAATTCTAATTTTTATGCCTTTTCTAGATTTTCCTTCAATCTCAAACTCATCATCATCCCCTAAACCATAAATTCTAATTTCTTGTGTTTCCTTTTTAAGGAAGGTGCGTTCGTAATATTTGTCTTTCTTTTCTCTTTCTTTTGATAGATCGTATACTGTTACTTTGGTATCGCCATTTTTAAGCCGTTTTATCTCAAACCGATCTTCGTTTTCGGTGCCTAAAACATTAACTCGTTTAGAAAGCCACTGATGCATTTTAGTGGCGATAATCAATAAATCATCTCGTCTTGATTTAAGTTTAGCCACAATTTCATCACCGCCTTTTTCATACACCTCGTCCGGCCATGCTTCAAAAGCCTTTTCAATTACGCTATCAGTTAATTGCTCTTGTAAAAAACTAGCTTGCGCTATCCAATCCTCTGCCGCCATTTCATTTAAGAAATACTTGTCGAAATGTTTAGCGTTAAAACTTTGATGTTTGGGTTGCTTTAAGTGATATTTAAAAGTTCTGAATTTCTTTAATACAAAATTGGATGTAAGAAAGGGGAGTGGTCCATCAAAAGTCCAAAACACTTGATCTCTATCTCTTGGAATGGGACGGTAAATCGTTTTTTCACCTTCTTTAAAACTGGCCCATCTCCATTGGTCATCATGGCGATCCCAATCGTGCAGCCAAATATCAAAAATTCTTGATCGCAATACCCATTCTTGATCAACTTGATGTTTGTAACTGCCTTCTAACTTTGGGCGCAAATCGTTGATTCCAATAATCTTTTCACTATTGCCAAAACCATCTAAATCTTTTCTGTTACCCGCCGGACGGTCTTCATACAAATATAACTCATTGCCAAATGTTTCGTTGTAAATGCCGAGTTGTTTTTGTTTGGGAATGTAAACCAATTTGGGTTCGGTATAATAGATATTAGCCGCTTTTGATAAAGTAGGCACTACAAATGCACCGTAAGGATGCGAACCGGACATCATGTCTTGCACAATATTTTGTCCCCAAGTATTACGTAAAAATTCAGGCGTTTCTTTGTAGGCACTTTTCATAACGGATCTAAAAACATATTGCTTGCCTTCACTGTCTTCCAATCGCATTGAATTGGATTGCTGCCCACCGCCTTTTCTGAGTGGATATAAACCTTCTTTTTCTATGTCTAACACCGGCACTGTAATCGACAAATCCCAAATGTCGCGATAGTTTTTTCCAAACCAAAATTGCTTTGCTTTGCCGGCAGTATAGATATCTCCCGCACAAACAGTTATTGAATCCGTCCAATCAACCATTAAATCAGTTTCTGATAATACTTCTTCCAAATTAGACTTTCCTTTTACAATCATTTCACGATACAACAATTCCAACTTACTATTTTTTAAGCCGTAGAATTCTAGCCAAACATCTTTGTTCTCATAAACTAAAATTTTAGAAAAACCTTGTTGGGCCGATGCAAATTCTGCTTTACCACCTTTTCTCGCGAAGCCGTCTCTTCCTGCTGCGCCACTCACCACAAAATGTTGATCAAGTTGATGAAAATATTGTTGACTTTCATCATGCGCTGCTACAAAAATGATGTCTTTCAATTTAATTAGCATGGCAGTAATTTCTTGCTTGAGCATCTGATGTTGATGATTGGCTAAATCTTGTTTAGTGCCCGAAATATTTCTATGCAAGGCTGCCAAACTTCCCAGTACCGGCATTGGAACATAGGCTTTTGAATTGATTTCTGTAGTAGGAAAAAGATGATATTTGAAAGGAATGTTACCGCCATGTACACCATTAGAATACAACGGATGATGCATTACCACAATTAATTGCTTGTTTTTGTTTTTTAAAATGAGTTCGTGCACTTCATCAATAAACTCTGTTCTCGACTTTACATCGCAACCTTCATTGATCTTTTTTTCGTTTTTCCAATCCTCCAACCACCATTGTGTATTTAAAAATAGCAGTACTACATCGTCTTCCACCTTCACTTTTATAGGATCGCCGCAACCATTTTCGGGTAAAAAGAAGTCTTTAGCATCTAAATGATCTTCCGTAAAATCTTCCATTCTTTTTACGGCCTTCAATCCTTTATCGCCTCTGTGTTCCCAATCGTGTTCCCCCGCAATAAAAAAATAACTGCCTTGGTAGTTTTCTAAGAGATCAAAAGTGCTTAGGAGCCTTCGTTCTTCATCGGGGCGCCTTTTCTTTCCTTTACTAGCTAAACCTTTAGGATACAACTGACTTCCTAAAAATAGCACAGTACTATTGTTGTTTGCTAATGCCAATTCTTTTTTAAGAATGGTTTGAATTGGATTTTTATCAATATCTGAACTGCCTATTTCGCCTACTAAATAAAAAGTATGATTGATGGGAATATCAGTGGGTAATGAAGCCTCTGCCCATTGTTCCTTTTCAACAGCAACATACGGTTGTTTTAAGGTATTACAAGAGGTAATAAATAATGTGATGACAAATAAAAAGTAAATTGACTTCATAGTGCGTTGCCGGAAAGATACTGAACACTATGAACACTGAAAAAATTCCTAGTAATAAATTTTATCACCAAAGTAGTCGTAACTATAATGCTGTTTTATATCTCTTCTTTGTTTAATAGACTGATGAATAAAAGGCACAAAATAGCCCGTTAGTGCTCCTACAGTGAAGCCGGCAATGATATCCGTAAAAAAATGTTTACCTGCTTGATAGCGTAAAATACCTGTTGTTACAGGAATAGCTGTAGCCGTAGCCCAAATAAATGGTTTTAGTTTTGTGTGAGGATGATGATCCGTAATAATTTTTGCCATCATAAAGGTTGATAAAGCGGTCATGGAAGTATGTCCCGAGAAAAATGAATTTGTGCCATCGGCACCTAATTTATCTTCTACTGCAATATTATCATTGTATAAAAATGGTCGTGGACGGTTACTTAAATTTTTTGCTAACAAGGTTAATCCCATTCCTACTAAAAAGGTTTCCGATGTAATTAGTAAGGTATTTTTCCAATCGGCTCTTATTGATGGGTCGGCTAGCAGTAACATAGGAGCACTCATGGAGGTGTATAAAAGAATATCGCTTGCCTTTTGCGCCTTATAAGAATAATTGTTGATGGCAGATTCATCAAATTCATTTACTTCCTTGTTTTGAAGTGACAGCACATAGTCATAATTTAAAAGAGCATGATCTGCCGTAAATAACTGACTAAGTGTAAGACCTAAACCTATTGATGCAATAGGCACATCCGTCTTCCAGTTAATAGCATAAGGCTTTTCGTACGTTTTTAATATGTTGTTCAAGTGACTTTGTGCACTTGTAAATTGGGTTGAACCAATAAACACATGAAGTAGAATAAAATATTTAATAGCATTCAAAGTAACAGATTGAGATTTAAAAGTCACATAATTAAAGCACCAGTTTATAACGTTTTATTCCCTATTTATTGCTTAGCTAATCTAGTAAATGTAAAAAAGCAGCTAAAAAGAATTAAGGTAGAACTATTTATCATGACCATGTTAGAGTATTCTAATATTGCTTTAAGTTTAAGGATTAACAAAAATGGAGTAAGAAATAAAAATGTATTTGATTATTTCAAATAGTGGTCTATATTTGCATCCGCTAACAGAGTAGGGCGATTAGCTCAGTTGGTTCAGAGCACTTGGTTTACACCCAAGGGGTCATAGGTTCGAATCCTATATTGCCCACAACAAAAGAAAGTCTTTCCGAAAGGAAGGACTTTTTTTGTTTTATAACTTTCGCGATAACAATGGTGAATAGATAATTCTATATCGACGGCCACCAAAATGGAAATTGAAATAAAGCAATTCTAAGTCCTGCATATTTAGAGTACAGACTTTCTTAAAACTTTCCTTCGTTGTTCAACCACTTATGAAGTACATAATACCACTTATGGAATAAGCTATAGCATAGCTGACAAAACGTTTAGAATTGTTCTATCATTAATTAGAATAAATCAAAAACAATAACAATAACAATGGAAAAATTAATTTCAGTAAAACCAGAGTATGCATCACTAGATAAGCTCTATGAATTTTTAAAAAAGGAATCATCGTTTGAATGTTCTCAAGAATATGACACATGGGAACATAGAGTTGATACAAACGGGCAGTTATCAAAATGCATTATTGTAAAAAAGAGCTCCATGCATGCTGTAAAATTATACTTTGCTAACGAAAATACTATTAAAGTAAGCTATGTTATTCCTAACAAGATTATGCATACTTATTTTGGAAAAAGTGTAAAAGCCAGACAAAACATACTAGAAATTATTGTTGGAAAAATCAAGGATTTACTTTTGGCTTCTTCACAGCAAAATGCTTTTAATGAATTGGAAAGAGTAGTTCAGAAAGCAGCTTAGTATCCATCCAATTTTAACCCATTTAAAATTCACTTCAAATAATTTATTTTTTTGAAAATGAATTGTAAAACAAATGCATTACCCAATGAATAAAAATTTTATTTACTTCCCGCCTATAAATAAGAAACAGGCATCTACACGTCAGGATGAAAAATGGGACGAAGCTGTGGCTTTTTTCTCTTCTAAAGCGTACGACAAAGTTTTACCTACAATACTGGATTATGTAAGTAGCCATTTGCAAAGTAAAAAAGATGGAGATACTTATAAAATAGCGCACGGTTCTGTGATCATTAGCATTACGCAAACACACAATGAATTGCTTGTAAAATGTCCGTTTTTAAATATTGAAAATGCGAAGAAAGTGCCGTTAATGCGCAGGTTGGCAGAAATTCGAATGTACCCACTTAATCTAACCAATGTGGCATTAGAAGGCGATCTAGTTTATTTCTCCTTTTCTTGTCCGCTTAATTTATGTGAGCCGTATAAAATCTATTCTGTATTGAGGGAGATTTGCTATTATGCTGATAGCTACGATGATGAGTTCATTGAAAAGTTTGATGCAGAACATCTTCAAGAACCAAAAATAACTCCTTTTGCAGATGAGTTGAAACAAGAAGCTTATACCAATGCTCAAAAAATAATTGAAGAAGGTTTGCAAAAACTGAATCATTATACCGAAAAAAGACACGCCAATAATGCTTGGTACACTTTAAACATTACACTGAAAAAACTAGAGTTTTATGCTGAGCCTCAAGGCTATTTAAGAACAATCATAGAAAAGGCAGTAGACGGACTTTTTGATAGAAATATTCCTTTTGAAGCTAGGTTATTGAATGGGAAAGCGAGTTTGGAAAAATTACAAAGCTACTCTGAAGATAAATTCTGCGATGATCTCTATCATATTGAAACTTTTATACCGTATAAATACAGCGGTAAAAAAGAAAATATTAGAGAAAATTGGGAAGATAGCTATACCGATGCGCAGGAAATGATTGCCAATGCTCGATTTGAAGATGCCTCCATTGTATTGCTGTCGAGCTTTTATAGTTTATTCTATTATAATTTGATTGATGAAGAAATTAGCCAACCCATTTCAGATGCGATGGCTCAAGCCAGTGGTTTAAATTGGAATCAAGCGGCACCCATTTTGTTAAAAGGAATGGAAGCTATTATGGAAGACAAAGTATTTGAAAACGATTTTGGCATGGATCTATCCAAAATAATGGGAGAGCAAATGCAACAATCAATGGCTATTATGCAACAAATGATGGCTAACATTAAAACTAACTAAGCGATGATAATCATAAAAAATATAGAAAATTCAGTTTATAGAATCAATACCTCTAATGGCTCCGGAACAGGTTTTTACAGCCTCCAAGATGATGTAATTGTCACCAACTATCATGTTGTAGCCGGTAGTTTAGAAGTAAGTATTGAAGATCAAGAAAAAAACAGATATCTAGCCAAAGTAATTTATGTAAATCAAGGAAAGGATATTGCATTCTTGAAATCAGATGACTTGCCAAAACCAACTGAAACCATCGTTACCAAACACATTAACGAAACGGCTTCTAGAGATAAAGTTTTGGTGTTAGGTTATCCGTTTGGTATGCCATTTACAGTAACAGAAGGCATTGTGTCTAATCCAAAACAAATTATAGACGGCAGAAATTTTATACAAACTGATGCCGCTATTAATCCAGGAAATAGTGGTGGCCCTGTAATAAATGAAAAAGGCGAGTTGATTGGGATTGTTACTTCTAAATTTTCAGATGCAGATAATATGGGTTTTGCTATTCCAATGGAAACATTGGGAGAAGAACTTGAAATAGTCAACGAGTTATCTGGCGAATACACTATTGGATGCCATAGCTGCAATGGTTTAATTGAAGAAAAAACGGATTATTGTCCGAATTGCGGAAAGGATATTGATGAGAAAATATTTGAGGCAAATCCATTATCTGATTTTACCATCAAAGTAGAAGAAGCCATTACTAAATTAAATTTGAATCCGGTATTGGCTCGCTCAGGTCGAGATCGGTGGTATTTTCATCAAGGTAGTGCAGAAATAAGAATGTTTGTTTATGATAATAACTACCTTTTTGCCACTTCACCTTTAAACGATTTACCTCGTAAAAACTTGGCTGAATTATACCACTATATTTTAACTACCGATACCGGACAACATCGGCTATCCATTTCTGACAATCAAATCTTTTTATCTTATCGAATCCATATAAGTGATTTGTATTCTGATAATAAAGATGAAATACTAGATGGGATTGCTCAATTGGCCATAAAAGCAGATGATTTTGATGATATGTTTGTCAATGATTTTGGCGCTAAAATGACGCACTACAGTAAATAGAATAATTTTTGTATAAATTGAAACGCTAATTCTAGAAATAAAATTTAATGAGAAAACTATTAATAATGTTATTGTCAGTTATTACGCTCTTTGTAACGCCAATGTGTACGAGTTCAAAAAAAGCGAATAATACTATTGAACAAGCGGAGAAACCGATTTCTCCCAAAGACAAGTCTATACAGCAAGTTGAAGTTTTTATTGAACAGCACGGTAAAATAATAAAGCCTTCAAAAGGAAGGGTAGTGCTCGATAAAACTTCATTTAATCTCATCTTTGAATTTCCTCAGCCCATGGCGGTTGTTGTGAATACTGCTTTCGATGACTTGTTGTTGGAACAAGCAGCGGAAGGTCAATTTATAGTGGAGCGCGAACAATTTAGTTTGGAGAATATGATTGCAGTAGAACTTTTCAATCCTGACCGTCTCATTTTTGTTTCAGGAGAAGCTTCTAGTCCAATGTTTTATGAAGGGGAGGAAGAACATAACTTCAATAAAGTTGAAATCAAAAATGGGAAGTATAGATGTACCAGAACGGTAGAAACTATCTTTGACGTAGATGCAGGCATTAGAATGGGAATTGAAAATATTAATACACCCATTTACCTTGTTTTTGCACCTACAACCGATGGCATAAAAATGACAAGTAACATAGCAATAAAAAGCAACTATTTAACCATAGAATGGAAAGAGTAAAAGGACTATTATAGCTCTATGAAAATGAGATTCGGATTATTCATCATACTAATTGTAATGGGCATAACTGCTTTTGCCCAAGATTCAACGCTTATCAATTCGGTCATCAATCAATTGAATTTAGATCAATCACAAATTTACTACGAGTTTGTTTCTTCAAAAACCAACCCAAGCAATGCCAATGAAACAGTTGTTGTTATTCCTGAAATTATAATTCAAGAGGATGATTATTTAGAACTCAATTGCTATATACTTGTAGTAAGCGTTGAAACCGGAGAAATCACTCATAAATACATAGATCGTGGTTGGACTTCCGATGCTGTAATGTTATCTAAAATAGAAATAGACAATAGCATATATGAGGTTTCAGACAATGATCATGCATTTGGAATAAAAGGTCAATATTACACACAGTCTCAACCGAATCCATATAGTTATACAGATGTTTCGTTGTTTGTACAATCAGGTAATTCCCTAAAAAAGGTTTTAAACAGTTATGATGTAAAAAATTACAGTGCTGAGTGGGATACCCATTGTGTGGGAACCTCTACGGAATACAATAATACACTCCATATAACGCCTAATCAATCGAATAGTTATTACGATATTTTTGTAGATAAAAGAATTACTGAAAGAAGAAGTTATTGGACAGAATATGGAGATTGTGATGATGAAGATGAAGTATTAACAATTAATACAATGTTGAAGTTTAATGGAGCAAACTATGTTGAATGTGATACATTTTCAACATTGGAGGTCTATGTCACCTACTTTGGTGAAAATGGTGCGGATATAAAAGAGGAACCAAAAGGCAAAACAATTCTAAATCTTGATGATGATGAATTTATTTTAACCGTTACAGAGGCTCAATATGGATGGTTTAAGGTGATAAATATAATGGGAGTTGAAGGTAATAAAGTTGATATTCCTAATGCTTATGGATGGATACATTCTTCTCTCATTGGTGTTTCAACAAGCAAAGAGACAGAAATCCTAGGTGATCCTGATAAGGGAAATATAGTTGGTGTGATACCAAAGGAAACAAGTATTAAGATTGTAGATAAGTACTTGTATTGGGTAGAAGTAGAATATAATGGTATTAGTGGATGGGTAAAATCAAGTATGCTGTGCGGCAATCCGGTGACAACTTGTCCATAAAAAACAAGACTTATATAATCGCCATAGAATCTCCAAAAGAATAAAACTTATAATCATTTTCAATGGCTTGTTTGTATGTTTCAACTAATATTTGACGTCCTCTATCTGGATCTTCATGAACTTGACCAATAAATGCAGCAATCATAGCCATTAAAGTAGTTTTGGGAAGATGAAAATTGGTAATGAGTTTATCTACAATTGAAAATTTAAACCCCGGATATATAAACAATTCAACCTCTCCATCGTATGGTGATAATTTACCGCATTTTGAAGCTACACCCTCCAAAGATCTTACTGTAGTGGTACCAACGGCATAAATGTTTCTCCCTAAACGTTTCCCATTATTGATGGTCTGAATGGTTGCTTCATCAATATGAACCTTCTCACTATGCATTTTATGATTTTCAATCACCTCAACCTTAATTGGTGTAAAGGTTCCGATACCTACATGAAGCGTTACAGCTGTAAAAACCACTCCATTATCTTTTAATTTAGCATCAAGCGCTTGATCAAAATGTAGTCCGGCAGTTGGCGCTGCAATACTGCCATCTACAGATGCATAGACAGTCTGGTATCGATCATCCAAATTGTTTTTATTTTCAATGTAAGGCGGTAATGGCAGATTCCCTATGTTTTCTAATTGAGTGGAAATAGACATGTTAAATTCTACAATACAATGTCCATTAAGTCCTTTATCAATCATAGTGCACTTAATTTCCACACCCAATTTATTATCAATATAAATTTGCGATCCTACTCTAATTTTTGCTCCGGTATAAAGACAGGTCCAACGTTCGGGTTGGTCGGACACTTTTTCCATTAAAAGAATTTCTACTTTGCCTCCCGTAATCTTTTTTCCATATAATCTTGCATAGATAACTTTGCTGTTGTTTCGCACTAAAACATCACCTTTACCCATAATACTTGAGATATCGCTAAACTTAGCGTGTGTGATTTTACCGGTAGCCCTTTCAAGAATTAGTAATTTGCTATCAGGTCGATTTGCAGCAGGTGTTTGAGCAATTGATTCTTTTGGTAAATGATAGTCGTAAGCAGATAAATCCATAAATAAACATTACTTATATATCTGGCAAATCTACTTACATTACTTATAAAAGCACTTCTAATTTAGGTTAAGCAATTATACTTAATTTGATTCTTTTTTATCCCACTGAAAGTAAAATCCGGCAGAAATAACTGGCGTTCTAGCGATTAAATGAGTGGTAAATCCACCTGCTAAAGAGGTCATAATGCCCATTCGGTCATTGATATCATACATGAATTTAAAATTCCAAGCAATAAATTCTTGGTTATTTAAGAAAAGTCCTGTTTGTTGAAAGCTAGGATCATCGGATGGAATGGCATTGTTTAGTGATTGTCTAGCAGATAAAAACAAAGCCATTGTTAAAGGCTTTTTGAAGGTGTAGCCAACTTCTGCATTTACTCGCCACTCGTGACTCCATTCATTTCTTGCCACAAAATAGCCTTCTACAAAATAATATACTCGCTTATCAAAACCTTGTCCTAAGTGAATCCCAGGAACAAAACCCCAGGTAGGTGCGCCAGTTCGTAATCCTAAAGCCTCTTTTTCTCCAATGTTTGGAAATTCTGTGGTATAAGAAAGACTAAAAAGAAATTTTTCTTTGGTAATGCCATATTTAAATCCAACAGAACTATTGCCAATACCAAACAATTTTCCACTTGGAATAGATAATCCGAAATCATCTGTTGGATATAACTTACTAGATGTTCCAACATATTTCAACTCTAAATTAGCGATTAGAGTAAGTGAATTAGTGATTCCAAACTCCAAATAATTTTGTTGACTTATGTCGCTAACTCTTCTAGGTAAAGTAAGTCCACTACCTGTTGAAGATGACATTGATTTATAAATGACGGTGCTTAAGCTACTAATGATTATGCCATCATTCTTTTCTTTTACCCAAGGGCCACCAGCAAATGAGTTAAGGGAAAATAATAGTAAAGCGACAGCTAGAAAATTTTTCATAAAAGTATTTAAGCATAAAGTTAGCAATCAAATCAACAAAGAATGTGATACATATCACTAAAGTAATTGATTTTCAACTCAAGTGTTGAAATTGGTATAAGTTTAGGTAGCAAGAAAGATAAATCTTTAATACATTAGCCTTTAACAATTATACTTGAAGGATTTAGTAATCCTATCAAATTATACAAAATAGAATTGATGAAAAAAATAATGATTTTAGGGTCAGGAGAATTAGGACGTGAACTTGTAATTTCTTTGAAAAGATTAGGACAATATGTAATTGCAGTAGATAATTATGATCATGCTCCGGCCATGCAAGTAGCAGACGAAAAGGAAGTGATTAATATGTTACATGGAAATTCTTTAGATACAATTGTTGCCAAGCATCAGCCAGCAATCATTATTCCTGAAGTAGAAGCTATAAGAACGGAGCGTTTTTATGATTATGAAGCGCAAGGTATTCACGTAGTTCCAAGTGCAAAAGCTGCTAATTACACTATGAATAGGAGAGCTATTAGAGATTTAGCAGCTAATGAGCTAGGATTAAAAACACCGGATTTTAGATATGCCAATAATCTTGAAAAATTGACCGAAATGGTTCATGAAATTGGGTTTCCATGTGTTACGAAACCTTTGATGTCGTCTTCCGGTAAAGGGCAAACCTTAGTAAAAGAAGAAGGAGATATTGAAAAAGCATGGCAAAATGCGATTACGGGATCTCGTGGCGATGGAATTGAATTGATTATTGAAGGTTTTGTAGAGTTTGATATGGAAGTGACATTGTTAACCGTCACAACTTTGGATGGCCAAGTGATGTTTTGTCCGCCAATTGGACACCGACAGGAGAGAGGCGATTATATGGAAAGTTGGCAGCCTGCTCAAATTAGTGATGCTCAATTAAAAGCCGCTCAAGAAATGGCGGCAAAAGTAACGAAAGAATTAGGTGGCGCTGGTATTTGGGGGGTAGAATTCTTTATGACGAAAGATGATATCTATTTTTCAGAGTTATCGCCTCGCCCACATGATACAGGCATGGTTACATTGGCCGGTACACAAAACTTAAATGAATTTGAATTACATGCTCGGGCAATTTTAGGATTACCCATTCACTCAATTGTTCAAGTGAAAAAAGGAGCAAGTGCTGTAATTTTAGGATCTAGATCTGGAACACGACCGATTGCTACAGGCTTAGAAGATGCGCTTTCTACTCCTGGATCGGATGTTAGATTATTCGGTAAACCTTCTACTAGATTGTACAGAAGAATGGGAGTAGGGCTTTATAGCAGCAATGATGAGTCAGAACAAGTTATTCGTGAGAAAGCTGAGTTGATTGCTAGTAAAGTGGTGATATCGTCTTAGTAAAATACAAATTCAAAATTCAAACGCAAATTCAAAGTCTTATAAACTAAAACCATTTAGGATTTGTAAAGCTATTTGGAGATTTACTCAATACAAAAATTACGAAGTAATTTTACTTGCATTTGCGCTTGAATCTTGCATCTTGAGACTTTATAAGTAGGACTTATGGGATTCGAACCCATGACCTCTACCCTGTCAAGGTAGCGCTCTAAACCAACTGAGCTAAAGTCCTAATACTTATTTCAACTTTTTAAACTTCGCTGTGAAGTGGCGCAAAAATAGTGCTTCTTCAATAATTTCAAAGCCTTTTACCTTGTCTTTTGTTTTTAATATTTCTTCAAAGGTTTCAATCACATATTCAATATGACTTTGCGTATAAACTCTCCTTGGAATAGCCATTCGTACTAACTCCATTGCAGCAGGTATTAGTTTGCCATTTTTATCGTATTTACCAAACATCACTGAGCCAATTTCAACAGATCGAATTCCGGCTTTGAGATACAATTCACTAGTCAATGCCTGACCTGGGTATTCGTGCACTGGAATATGCGGATATAACTTTTTGGCATCAATATAAACAGCATGGCCACCAATAGGCATCATCACTGGAACGCCCATGTCATGTAATTTCTCTCCTAAATAAGTTGTGCTTTTAATTCTATAATCTAAATAATAAGGATCAAAAACTTCTTCTAACCCAATCGCTAAGGCTTCCATATCTCTCCCTGACAAACCTCCGTAAGTGGTAAAACCTTCTGTGATAATGAGCAAACTCATGCACTCATCGGCTAATTTTTTATCTTTTAAAGTTAAAAAACCACCCATGTTCACCAATGCATCCTTCTTGGCACTCATTACGCCACCATCGGTTAAGGCAAACATTTCTTGAGCAATTTCTTTATAGGTTTTATTCTTGCAACTGTCTTCTCTATGTTTGATGAAGTAGGAGTTTTCGGCAATTCTACAGCAATCCAATAAAAACAAGATTTTATGCTTTTTACAGATTTTACTAATGGCTTTAGCATTAGCCATACTTACCGGCTGTCCACCACCACTATTATTCGTAACCGTTAAAATAACGGCACCTATATTTTTAGCTCCTTTTTTCTCTATTAGTTTTTCAAGCTTTTCAGTATCCATATTTCCTTTAAAAGGATGAATCAAAGCAGTGTCGCTTGATTCAGGTATCGGAATATCTATGGCTTCTGCACCTGAAAATTCAATATTAGCTCTTGTGGTATCAAAATGTGTATTGCTGATAAAGGTCTTTCCTTTCCCTCCTAAATGAGTATAGATGATTCTCTCTGCAGCTCTACCTTGATGGGTTGGAAGAATGTGCTTATGTCCGGTAAGATCTCGAATAGCCTTTTCCATTTTTAACCAAGAGCTAGAACCCGCATACGATTCGTCACCACGCATAATCCCTGCCCATTGCTCAGAACTCATGGCAGAAGTGCCACTGTCCGTTAAAAAATCGATGATCACATCACAAGAATCTAGTAAAAATGGATTGTAATGCGCTTTTTTGAGTTTTTCTTTACGTTCTTTTTCTGTCGACATTCTAATGGATTCAACAGATTTAATTTTAAAGGGCTCAATTATAGTTTTGTGCTTCATGTATCTAATATTCTAAGAGCTACAAAGGTAAGAAGCTCAAGGGGATTCACAATACATTAAATGGAAAGATCAAAAACTAGGCTTTTCCAACTACTTCCATTACTGTTATCTCAGGTGGAATGCCCACTCTGCCATGAAAACCAATAAAACCTAAACCGCGGTTAACATACAAGTGTTGTTTACCTCTTGTATACAATCCTGCCCATTGTTTATAAGCATATTGAGATGGGCTCCATTTGATTTTCAATTGTGGAATTTCAATGCCAAATTGAAAGCCATGTGTATGACCTGAGAAAGTAATATCAATATCTTTATGTTGTTCACTCACCACATAATTCCAGTGAGATGGATCATGGCTTAAGAGCAATTTAGCGTCTACCGTTTCACAGTTCTGACAAGCGATATTGACATCACCTCTTTTAGGGAAATAGTGTGACTCTCCCCAATTCTCCACACCTACAATGGCAATTTTATGTCCATCAATTTCAAGCACTCTATGATCGTTATTTAAAATCGTCCAACCACATTCTTTATGGATTGCTTTAATTCTTTTGAGATCAGCTTCTGTGCCATAGTAATCGTGATTTCCTAAGGTAGAAAAAACACCATATTTTGCTTTTAACTTAGATAAAACAGGAATAAATGCTTCTGCTTCAGAAGAATGAGAATTGACTAAATCACCGGTAAAGAATATTACATCTGGATTTTGCTCGTTGATCAAACTAACGGCATGTTCGATGGCGTCTGTTCCAATAAAGCTACCTAAATGCATATCTGACACTTGAACAATTTTTAATCCTTTAAAATCACTTCTAAGTTGAGATAAACCAACACTAACTTTTCTTATTTTATAATTATAAGCGGTTTTTACCATTCCCCAAACAAACGTACCAAACATAAAGCCTCCGGCTAATAATCCTATTTTACTAATGAATTGAGAACGAGAAATACCAGGATATTTTAATCCTGTGCTAGGTTGGGAATAAAACTGACTGATTCCCCATTTAACCAATCGAACGCTATCTTCTGCCAATAAAAATAGTACGACAAACAACTTAGCGACGGCAAAGGTAATGATGGCTCCAAAAATTAATCGTATCGCTAGGGTAGTGGTGTTAAAATCTTTTTGCATTACCGTTATAGCGCCAATATATAAGGCAAAACTAGTTATCCAATAAGCAATGGTTACCACTAACTTCAAAGTTGGTGAATCAATTAAAACAGTTCTTAAGGCTTGAAAAGCATAAATATCAAGAACTAAAAGAATAATAACAGGTAGTAGCATTAACTATTTATTTTACTAATAGTATTTTTTTAAAACATCAAAAACAGGAGTAGGATAGCACTTGCCTTCGTCAACATCAATCGCATTATAAGCAGCATTTTCCATATGACCGGCTAGCTTATGAAAATTAGAAATCGTAACGCCATATTCATCAAAAATGTCGATGTACTTTTTAATGTATTCCAAATGAACTGGCGTATTTCGCGCCCAAGATTGCTCATCGCCCCAATGTCCGAATTTAATGGCATTCCATTCCGTTACCCATATCTCCTTATTCGTTTTTTCTTTCAAATATTTAAGTCTTGGAATAACAGAAGTTCTAATACTCCAATCCAACCCTTTCTTAACACAATCTAAGTCACCTTGTTTACAATCCTTGTTAAAAGATCCATAAAAGTGAACGACAAATGCATCTACAAAGTCGAAATGATCTAAAACGAATGTATTGTATTCTGTATGTTTTTTATTTTGAAAATTTCCCAATGGAATTCCAGTTTTAATGGAAGGATCAACGGCATGTATTTTGTCGGAATAGATTTTTGCTAAGCGTTCAAATTGCTCAAATTTGTCACTATTTACAGATTTTGTGTTTACCGATGATTTACCATACAATTGTTTGGTGTTGGAATTGCTTGAAGTTTTTCCGGTAAGCGTTCGTAACCACTTGATTAATATACTTTCTTTAGGATTTACTTTTGGTGGAGTATCTTCATCATCCTCTATATTGCCATTTTCAATATCATCAATATTGTTTAGTTCTGGATTAACCGTAATGCCCGGAATACCCACTATTTCATTATAGAGATAGAATTCATTACCTAATTCCACAGCAATAACATCCATACCATTATTGATTAAATAATGTAATGCATCCATGTTTTCCTTAATCAACTCGGCTTCATTGGCTCCTTTGTAATGATCTAGTAAATTCATTACAAAAACCGTTTTAGGTCGAGTTTTCATTGCTTTAATAACACGAACGTATTCAACAATAAAATTCTCAGTTAGATTTTTATTTGGTTTTTCCCAACCGTAACCCACATTATTGAAATGATATTTATTGGCAATTGATCCACCAGGAAATCGCATTACATCCGGTTCTAATTGATCGAATAGATTTATGGCTTCTTGATTGACTTTGTAATTTGGAAATGGGTGAAATAAATGACCAATACTATAGCCTTTTAAATGTTGCCCATAAGAAACAAAGGAGAACAATATCGCGGAGAGGATTAAAAATGATTTTTTCATGCTTTTTGAGATAAATTATCAATTCAGATATTTCAAAGATAGTGACTGAAATACAAAGATTTACATGCATAAATCTTGCCAAGCCTAAAATAACAAAAGGCCTTCGAATGGAAGACCTTTTGATATATAACTTATGTGAAAATAATCTACTTAACTTTTTCTACAATAGCTTTGAATGTAGCAGGATTATTCATTGCTAAATCCGCTAACACTTTTCTATTAAGTGAAATGTTATTTTCGTCTAATTTATTGATCAATTGAGAATAAGTTAAACCATGTTCTCTAGCACCCGCATTAATACGAGAGATCCATAGAGCTCTAAATGATCTTTTCTTATTCTTTCTATCTCTATAAGCATATTGTCCTGCTTTCTCAACTGCGTTTTTCGCAACTGTATACACATTCTTTCTTCTACCAAAATATCCTTTGGCTTGCTTAAGTACTTTTTTTCTTTTAGCTCTTGACGCTACTGCATTTACTGACCGAGGCATGTTATTCTAAATTTTCTCTTTTACTAAATCGATTAAATGTTCAACATTAACTTCACATTCTTCTCGTCTGCTTTGCAAACGGTAGTTGCTTTTCCTAAGTTATGTTTTCTCTTTGTGCTCTTCTTCGTTAAGATATGGCTTTTAAAAGCCTTTCTTCTTTTAATCTTACCAGAACCAGTAAGTTTAAATCTCTTTTTCGCGCTTGAATTTGTCTTTACTTTAGGCATTGACTGTCTATTTTGAGGTGCAAAAGTAAGTATTTTTACTTTTATAATCTAATTATCATTAAAAGCCACAATTTCTTAATCTATAACACCTATTAAAAAATGAGCGGCAAAAGTACTATTGAAAAACTGGGAAAGACTAAATAGTAATCAACAACTATTGATAACCGTATTATTTCTTCTTTTTAGGAGAGATAAAAATGGTCATTCTTTTGCCTTCTAACTTAGGCAGTTGTTCTAAATCTCCAATATCTTTTAAGCTATCATAGAATTGTAACAACAACAATTCTCCTCTTTCTTTAAAGATGATGGCTCTACCTTTAAAATGGACATATGCCTTTACCTTAGCACCTTCCTTTAAAAATTTTTCAGCATGCTTAGTTTTAAAAGCAACATCATGCTCATCGGTATTGGCAGTAAATCGGATCTCTTTGATCACCGTTTTAGTTGCCTTAGCCTTCATTTCCTTTTCCTTCTTCTTCTTTTCGTAAAGGAATTTTTTATAGTCGGTAATTCTGCAAACGGGAGGGGCAGCATTAGGAGATATTTCTACTAAATCTAATCCCAACTCATTAGCCATTTCGAGTGCCTTATCCGTAGAGTATACGCCTACTTCAACATCATCACCTACTACTCGTACTTCAGGTACCCTAATTCTTCTATTAATTCTAAATTGCGGTTCTTCAACTCTAGGTTGAGGTCTTTGTCTTCTTCTTGCCAAATGTGTTTAATTAATGATTTTTAAATAATTCTTTTTCTAAGGTTTCTACAAAGGTAGCAACTTCAAAGCTTCCTAAGTCACCTTCTCTATGTTTTCTAACAGAAATTGTTCCATTTTTTTCTTCTTCCTCGCCAATTATAATCATGTAAGGAATTTTTGCTACTTCCGCATCTCTAATTAACTTGCCTACTTTCTCATTTCTTTCATCTACAAAGGCACGGATGTCATATTTCTCCAAAGTATACATAATTTCTTTGGAATAGCCAATAAATTTCTCACTTATCGGTAAAATGGCAACTTGTCGTGGACATAACCACAATGGAAAATTACCTTCACAATGTTCAATCAATATCGCCATAAATCTTTCTAAAGAACCAAATGGTGCTCTATGAATCATTACAGGGCGATGCTTTTCATTATCGCTACCAATGTATTCCAAATCGAAACGTTCCGGCAAGTTGTAATCTACTTGAATAGTTCCTAACTGCCAAGATCTTCCAATGGCATCTTTTACCATAAAATCTAACTTAGGTCCGTAAAAAGCAGCTTCTCCGTATTCTACAACGGTTGGCAAACCTTTTTCAGCAGCAGCTTCAATAATGGCTCTTTCTGCTTTTTCCCAATTTTCATCCGATCCAATGTATTTATCTCTATTTACTTTGTCTCTTAAAGAAACTTGCGCCGTAAAATTTTCAAAACCTAAACGATCAAATACCAATTGAATCAAATCTACTACACTTTTGATTTCGTCTTTAATCTGATCTGCTGTACAGAAAATATGAGCATCATCCTGCGTAAAGCCTCTTGTTCTAGTGATACCATGGAGCTCTCCACTTTGCTCGTATCTATATACTGTTCCAAACTCAGCTATTCTTACCGGTAAATCTTTATAAGAGTGAGGGAAAGCGTGATAAATTTCACAATGATGTGGACAGTTCATTGGTTTCAACATGTACTGCTCTCCTTCGTTTGGTGTGTTGATCAATTGAAATGAATCCGCTCCATATTTGGCTAAATGTCCGGAAGTTCTATACAACTCGGCATTTCCAATATGAGGGGTAATGACTTGTTGATAGCCAGCTTTTACTTGTTCATCTTTAAGAAACTCTGATAGTTTCTCTCTGATAAATGTACCGTCCGGTAACCATAAAGGTAAACCTGCACCAACTTTTTGTGAAAAGGTAAAAAGGTTTAACTCTTTTCCTAGTTTTCTATGATCTCTCTTTTCAGCTTCTTCTAATAAAGTTAAATACTCATCAAGCATGGCTTGCTTTGGAAATGTTACGCCATAAATTCTTGTCAGCTGCTTTCTCTTTTCATCACCACGCCAGTAAGCACCAGCCACTTTCATTAATTTGATGGCTTTAATACCACCAGTATCAGGAATATGAGGCCCTCTACATAAATCTGTAAAATTACCTTGTGTATAAAAAGTGATATCTCCGTCATTTAAGCCTTCCAATAACTCTAACTTATATTCATCACCTTTTTCTTCAAAGTATTTGATAGCATCTGCTTTACCAACTTCTTTTCTAACATATTCGCTCTTGGTTTGAGCCAGTTCTTTCATCTTTTTTTCAATCTTTCCGAAATCACTGCTAGATAAAGTTAAATCGCCTGTATCAATATCGTAATAGAAGCCATTGTCAATAGGAGGTCCAATACCAAACTTAGTGCCCGGATATAATGCCTCTAAGGCTTCTGCTAAAAGGTGAGCAGATGAATGCCAAAAAGTACTTTTACCTGCTTCATTGTCCCACGTCAATAATTCTAAACTCGCATCAGATTTTATGGCACGACTGGCATCCCATACTTCTCCATTAACTTTTGCAGCTAAGACATTTCTAGCTAAACCATGGCTAATTCCTTTTGCAATTTCCATTGCTGAAACGCCTTCTTCATATTGCCTTTCGGCTCCATCAGGGAATGTTATATTAATCATTGACATATATAAATGTTAAACGAGGGCGCAAATTTAACTAACTTCCTCATTAATCACTATGGAATTAAGATTATTGACTTTTTCTAAATATTAGTAATGCTATTGATAATGATTATAAATTAGAGTTGCCGAACAAACTATCGATTGAAATAATAATTTTATTATACCAACAAGACCAATAATTAAGATCACTTAATTACCTTGCATGGGTTAGAATAATTTCAAATCTAAAAGAAATAACTAGTATGAATAAGAAAACTAAAGATTTATTTGAAGCACATGTGGCTTATACTATAGCTGAGTTAACAGGCGATAATTTAAAGAAAACTATTGAAGGTGAAACCGCTTTTATTTGGGATAGATTAGCCAAAATAAAGTTGAATGATGTCATTACAAAAGAGGAAATTATTGATTTTCAGAAAAGGAATTTTGACCATAGAGATAAGGTTGCGGAACCTGTAAAGGCATATGCTAAAAGTTTACGAGATGCTGTTATTAAACATTTAGAATCGAGTGATGCCAAGTTATCTGATATTGTTGATCGTGATTCTTATGATGAATTAGTGAATGAAATTGCTGGTTTAAAGGAAATTCGAGAAAAATTAATCAATGCTGCCGTTTCCAATCCACTTTATGGTGAAGTGATTGCCAATACTTTATCAGATGGTATTAAGTCATTTACTTCTGAAGAAGGATTAGCAGGTAAAATTCCGGGCGCATCCTCTTTCTTTAAAATGGGAGGCGGTTTATTGAGTGGTTTACAAGATAGCGTAGACAAAAATGTTAGAAAATTTATTTCTGAAAACATTTCTAAATTAACCAAACAAAGTGGCAAATACATCGCTGATATTGTGAATGAAAGAAAAATAAAAGAGATAAGTGATACCATTTGGCGAAAAGGCAATGAAAAACCAATTAGCTATGCGGTTAAAAAGATGGATGTTGATCAATTTGAGAGTTTTGAGCCAATTGTTGAAGCGATGACGAATCATTTTTTAAAGTCTGATTATGCCAACGAAATCAATGCATTTGTTGTCGAACATTTTTTAAAGGAAAATGGTAAAAAGTCACTACAAAAGATTTTAACTGATATAGAAATAACGAAGAAAGATGTAATGAGAGAATCGGTAGAGTTCTTTACTAAAGTAGGAGAGCAGTCGTTAGCAGATGGTAGTTTAGAAGAAAGAGTGCGTTTGCACTTAGGTAAGTTTTACGAGTCTGATGTTGTAGGGAAGATATTGGGCTAGTTGCACGATTTCCTATGTGAACGATTGAAATAGGTTTGTTTTTTATACTAAAATTAAAAAAGAGAAGTTTTTCCTCTTCTCTTTAATGAACTGTTTCTAGTATACGGATTTCTTAAGCAAGGCTCAAGTCGGAGTTGTTTGATTTAAAAACAATTGTTAGACGAACTAATTTTCAATTGGTCACATTTTTTAATATGTTTGAAAAATTAGTCAGTTACTTTTTTTTGAAATTTAAAGAAGCTGAATTAATACAATACCTTAATCCTGTGGGCGCTGGACCATCTTCAAAAACATGTCCTAAATGAGCATCGCATCGGGCGCATAAAACTTCAACTCTGTTCCATCCAAATGAGTTGTCTGCTATTTCAGCTACATTAATATTATTATAGGTGTCATAAAAACTTGGCCATCCTGTGCCTGACTCAAACTTAGTTTCGGAAGAAAATAATGGCAATTGACAATTAGAACAAGTGTATATCCCTTTATCTTTTATATTAAGTAAATCCCCCGTAAATGCTCGCTCGGTGCCTGCTTCTCTTGTGATATAATAAACATTCGGATCTAAGACAGCTTTCCACTCTTCATCACTTTTATGAATTTTTTGCTCTTTTGGAAAGGCATTTTCAATTACCTTAGCGTTTTGTTTAGCATTGTTTTGAAATCCTAAACAAGAAACTATAAAGATGGGAACGATAAAAACTAACATCATTTTGCTCATAACAACTATACAATTTTAAAAAGCCAATTGTTCCTAAATGAATAATAATTAACATCATTTTGGACATTTAGAAAACAATAAACATCTATTTGATGGAAAAACCAACATTAGCAGCGATTAAAGGGGTAGCCACTTGGTTACCGGAAACTAAGCTCACCAACTTTGATCTTGAAAAATTAGTTGATACTAATGATCAATGGATCAAAGAAAGAACAGGCATTGAAGAAAGAAGAATATTAAAAGGGAAAAATTTAGGTTCTTCTTATTTAGGCGTCCAGGCTTTTAAAGCTTTACAAGAAAAAGTCAATTTAGATCCTTTAGAAGTTGATGTTGTTATTTGCTCGACAGTAGTTCCTGATTATAAATTTCCACCAACAGCATGCTTAATTGCAGAGGCATGTGGTGTAAAGAATGCCTTTTGTTACGATTTGAATGGCACTTGCACAGGTTTTCTATATGCTTTAGATGTTGCTAACGCTTACATTTTATCAGGAAAATATAAGAAAGTAGTCATCATAAGTGCTGAAAAATTGAGCTCTATGACAAACTATGAAGATAGAGCCAGCTGTATTTTATTTGGGGATGGCGCTTCTGCTGTGCTCGTGGAAGCATCAGACAATGGTTTTGGAATACAAGATACTTTAATGCGTTCTGAGACATCTGGCGCAATGGATATTATATTTAAGGGTGGTGGTTCGGTTCATCCGGCGACAGTTGAAAATGTTGAAAAGAATTGGCATTATTTCAGTCAAGATGGGAGAGCGGTTTTTAAACAGGCTGTTTTAGGCATGGAAGGTGTTTCGAGAGACATCATGGAAAGAAATGGTTTAACCAATGAGGATTTAAAATTCGTTATGCCACATCAAGCGAACAAGCGAATAATTGATACCATTGCCAAGCGATTGGGAGTGGAAGATAAAGTGGTAACCATCATTCAGAAAATTGGAAATCTATCTTCTGTTACTATTCCATTATGCATGACAGAAAAAGAAGATGAACTGCAAAAAGGTGATAAATTAATCCTTACCGCTTTTGGTTCTGGTTATACCATGGGAGCCGTTTATTTGGATTGGGCGATATAAAAATTCAAGACTCAAACTCAAGATTCAAAAATCAAGGTAAAAATTTGCAAATAAATTTTTGCTGTTTACTCAACACTTGGCAATCATCACTATTTGCCCAACAAGCTATTTCTTAGTTTCTTGTCAAACTCTTTACTAAACCAAATTCCAAAGATGGCTTTTATAACTTTTGTGTCAGCTTCTTTAATTTGTTCTTCTCCGTTTAGATAAACAACAATTTCATTTTGCTCATTGGCAAACAAATCAATTTTATCTCCTTTTTTAATCTTCAATTGCTCTAATAAACCAAATACATGCTCAAACTTAGGTTTTAACTCAGGCAGTTGACCATAAGTAGTTCTTCCTAATCCTTCCTTCAATCCCATTACAATTAATGCGGAATTAATCATATCCGAATTAATAATCAATTGCATACTTTTAGGTTTTTCGGAAGCAATAACATCTGGGTAGTCTTGATAACTTTCAGTAGCATAAAAAGCTAGAACATAAGGTTTCATAAAAAGTACACTTCTTACGCCGGCTCCAATTAATTGCAATGTTTGTCCCTCTAAATTTATGCTTTCACTAATTTCCCATTGTTCTACCTTCATATCTCTTTGTTATTTATGCTTATCTATTATATACTATCTATTAATGAATGAAACCTTCAATTATTTCAATATTAGCTTTCCGTTTCAAAATAAATTTTATAAAATTTTCTTCCATTCTCATCTGTCCCTTTTTCAATCATATCTCTACTGCCGTGAATATAGATGTGAAAATTCTTATCCAGTTTCAAAATACTTTTAAAAACTCGTGATTGCTTTTTTACGGCTTGTTCATTGATGTTAAAATGATCAGGTAAAGGAATAGATTTTTCTTCTTGATAGTCTAATTTATACTCTTGAAAATCAGCCACATATTCCTTGTTTTTAAAAATATTCTCTTCGTAAGTAGCTTGATCAAACTCTTCTTGATGATGAAAAAAGTCTTTAGAACGATTCATAATCGCTGCTTCATCTGTTTTGTCTAGCTCGTACAATGGCTTCAATCTTTCTTTAACAAACGATTTCGTCATTTGAATATAATTGGCCGTTGCATGATAACTATCTGACCTTGGCTTCACATTTAAAAAGTCAGATTTCCAATAAACCGCTTCTTTATATTTATTGGAATTATCAATCACACATAATTTGTAACCGGTTGCCTTTTCAGTATTAAAGATCAAACAACCCTTATCTAACTTTTCAATATTGACGCCTTTATCATAATCCACCACATATCCATTCCCTGAATCTTTCAACTGAATAAAATCATCTTTCGATTCTGATTTAAAAATTGCAATGGCATCAGCGACCTCATCTTCAATTAAAACCTCTTTAATGTAAGCCACCAATAGATCGCCTGATTTAATATTAGGATGCGAAGAACGATCATACAAATATTGAGTGATTAATGCTGATTGTTGGTGTAATTGCTCCGGATTGTCAAAAATGGCTGTAGCATAATTAAAAAGTGGATTCAATTTTATGTCTTCACTTGAAAAGGAAAAGGCATAAAACTCAGGTTCTTTGAACGAAGAAAAAAAGTACTTCAAAAGTAGATTTTTTAAAATTTCATCTTGCAATTCAACATTCTTATCTGATAAATTAACACCTTCATCTTCGGCATGATTACCTACTTTATGAACAGAAAGCGCATCCAATGTAGCCGTTAAAAATTCAATCATAATATATACTTAAACGAGTTTAACGGCATCATTTTCAATACTAATAAGCCTTTGCTTGTATAGCGCTCCCAACGCCTTTTTAAAAACCTTCTTACTCATTTTAAAGGTTTTGTAAATGGTTTCCGGATCGCTTTTATCTGTGAATGGCATTTCGCCTTTGTGCTGTTTTAGATAGGTGAGAAGCTTCTCTGCATTGGGTTCTACTTTTCTATAGCCGAACTTATTCAGAGAAATATCAATTTTATTATCCGGTCTGATTTTACTGACATAACCTTTCATCGTATCTCCAATAGTTACTTCTTGAAATATCTCTTCCCAAAAAACTAAACCTCTATGAATATTATTGACAATTACGCTGGCGCCTAAATCTGACTTTTCATAAACCATTAGATCCACTTCGTCGCCTACATTTACGGTTATAATCTCTGTCATTAGAAAATTGGCTATTTTGGCAGAACCTACCAATCTATCGCTCACTTCGTCCAAATACAAATGGATCATATATGATTTACCTTCTTCAAACTTTTTATACTGATTATTGAATGGAACTAGCAAGTCTTTGGCAATTCCCCAATCCATAAAAGCACCGAATTTCTCAATAGACTTTACTTTTAAAACAGCGAATTGATTTAAGGTAATTAATGGTGTTAGCGTTGTAGCAATAGGTCTATTGTAGTTATCTCCATAGATAAATACTGTAATTTCATCATCAATATCTAAACCTTTCGGCACATATCTATTGGGTAATAAAACTGTCTCTTCTTCATTATGCCCTAAATACATGCCTTGTTCCGCAGTTCGGATGGCTTTAAGTGTGTTGTATTCTCCAATATTGATCATAGTAACAAAGGTAGTGTTTGCTACTAATATATAATGGATTACAATTTGTTGATTATATTAATTCGATATTGGATTGATCTTAAAATAAACTTATATTGCTACTAAATTTATTAAATTTCATAATCTATATAGTAAATATGTATGAAATTAGATTGTTTTTACTTATTGGAATGCTATGGTTTAGTTTGGCTGAAGTCAAGTCACAAATCCCCCCATATGTTATGTTATGAAGATTATTGTTCAATTGAATTGAGCATAAACAATGATGAACTCAAATTGAATTTGATGGTAACATAAATCTTTAGCAAATTTTGAAGAGTTTTTAATTATTACGTTAGAATAAGATTTTAGGGTTTGAAATATTGCGAATCTTACCGCATTAGTAAATGACGATGTTTTGATGTAGATTTCGATTAAGATCCATTTTTAAAGAAGGGATGTTAAAATTCTTCATATTACGGTGATGTGAAAACAGGGATTTAATGCGTATTTATATGAAGAAATGCGAAAGATAGAACTACAATTTCAATATTAGGCGAGCAATAAAGAAATGGAAGTAAAACAGTAGCAATACTCAATAATATTAATGCCTCCCATCGCCTGCCTAACATTCCTACAGTCTATACATTTTAAAACATACTATTCAAGATGGATTAGAAATACCATTTGAACAGAGTTAATTTAATTTCGATTAAAGAGGAAAGTATAATGACGACTTATCAATTCAATATTAGATTGAAAATAACCGAAAGTTAATTGAGGAGAAGATATTCGTTATTATCTTAGATGAGAACACATATGGTCAATATGAGTTTAATCATATTATACCTCAAACTTAGAGACCAATTAAGTCAAACTCTATAATTCAACATTGATGCTGATGAACTAAAAAAGACTTCAAAAGAAAATCAATGCGTCTATTATTTTCTTATTCAGGGGATCATTTAGTGGTCTAATTAAATACAGCAACGCTCACGCCATCACTAAGATGGCCA
Organism: Chitinophagales bacterium; assembly: GCA_041393015.1. Classification (GTDB taxonomy): domain Bacteria; phylum Bacteroidota; class Bacteroidia; order Chitinophagales; family JADIYW01; genus JAGQYH01. Next base: position 457,123 of record JAWKKV010000002.1, read on the forward strand.
ATTCTCATTCAATCTTTCTATTGTTAAATTCCATAGTGATAGTTTCCATGGACTTGTAGGTAAAAGCATCTACTCATTTAAAAATGGAAAGGCAAAGTCAGGACCTTATAAGTTGAAACACCATCTCCATTATCGTGCAGAAAAGTTAATGTTTGATCTGCAGATGCTAAGTTAGCTGTTGAAAGCTCAACATCGTTTAATTTTAAGACATCTCTTCCATTAACAGCAGCTTGTGAAGCCCCAAAAAATGCTACCGTTGACATTTGATTGGTTTTTGGCAGTCCACCTAAAAAGATTGATCCAACACTTAATAAAGGAGGATAGCTTCTAATAAAAACAGCAGGGTCTGGATAGGTGAATGGCTCTCTATAATAATGTACAGGTCGATCTCCCGGTAAGCCGGTGTAAACTAAGAATTCATAGTAAGCACCTTTCTTCACTTCAATTGGCGACCAAAATCCATCAGCTAAAGCTCTCCTCGAAAATTGTGGCTCAGGAGTTATTCTAAATCCGGTAGCTTCGTCTAACTCATATACTTCCAGATAAGCGCCAACAGCAGGAAGATTCTCCCCAAAAGATAAAATTTTGCCACTTATTTCTATTAATGATGAAGGATCAAATAAATCAACTACAGAAGGTAATTCACCATAAAAGAAATCATACATTTCAATGAATGTTTCAATGCTTGTGGCGACTTCATAATGATCTTTATCTATCAAATTTAAGTTTCGAGCACCGGGAATATCGCCACCAGTTACAGCGTTATCGGCATCACTATAAATATTTAAAGTTGGCACATTTCCTTCTGGTCCGGCAGGTTTGTTTTGAGGGTTTCCTGCCAAGTGAACATATTTAGCTACATTTTCAGCTCTATTGGCTGCATTCAACAAACTATATCCTAATCCACTTCCGGCAGAATGGCCCGCCAAGAAGACTTGATCTTCACCGGTTTCTTCTAGTATTCTTTTGATAAATATATTTAATCGTTGTACATTATTTTGTGCGCCGAAACTATTCCAATCAAACGTAAATATTCGCTCTTTACAAACTCCATTGGCAATAAACCTTTGGATTTGTTTTTCATAAGTATCTCCTGAGGCTAAGAAACCATGGGCTAAAACAATGGGGGTTTGACCTGCACATAAGTTAGCATCAATTTCTTCCGGTAAACCATCCCCATTAATAGAGCAACTAGAAATAAATAAAAATGAAATTGATAATAATAGAAGATAGACTTTTCTCATAGTAGTTAGTTTTTGACGGAAACAATTTTAGGGGAAGTTTGTTCAGTATTAATTGAAGTTGAAAATACTATTTATTTCTTTTCTCTTACAATTTTAACTTTTTCAGGCTCCATAATCAATTCACCCATTTTTACAATCATAGTGTCTGTAAAGCCAGCTGTAATATTTAAATCGCTTTCAAATCCTACCGGAACAGCATTTGTTACTTCCACGGTGGCTGAGAAATCTTGCAACACCGGTGCAGAAACTACTTTTTTCAATGGAATCGTTACCGTTTGGTCTACAGGAACCGTAATATTTCCATTGATATTTACTTTTTGAGCAATTGGAACTTGCACATTTACAGGAATAATCGTTTTTAACCTAGCTTTATAATCAATAGGTGATAACACAATGGTGTCTTTCACTTGAAGCGCTTGTCGAATAGGAATAATTGTATTGACAGGAATTTTGCCTTTAGCCGGTATTTTCATTTTTATGCCTAATACTTTGGTTTCAATTTTAGTATCCATATCCAACATAAAATTGACTTCTAATTCATCTTCAATATATAGCGCTTGATTGAAAGGAATCACTAAGTCACTTAAACCTAGTTCCTCGGGCGAGAGCTCTACATCTAAAGGTAAATCGAATTTCAAGTCCAACACTTCATCCATAAAAACATCGGTTTTTAATTCTACCGGTAACGACATCTTTAATGGCACTTCAATATTTTCATTTAAGCTTATGGTCAAAGGTTGGTTGACATGAATATTGGTTTCTAATTTATCCAACATTTTTATAATTACATCTTCATTTACCTTCGCGTAAATTGGGATTTCGTTGGTGACATTAATCCCAATTTGTTCTTCAATTTTCATTTTTATTAAAAACCATTGTAATGGATTAATCAATACTAATAGCAGTAATACTCCTAAAACAATTGCAGCAATGGTTAATCCTTTTTTCATGTTGAAATTTTAAATTAGGTGGTTTGGTTAGTTTATGAAGTTAAGTTAACAATTAATTTATTGTATTAATGTATTTTGCCTTTTCGTGAAAGCAAAATGGTGGAAATATCAGTTAGATGAATTGACCTATTATCGGTTCAGTATTTATCATTTTGGCACCAATATGCAAACGGTTTATTTATATAGATTCGGTGAAAATTTAGTAGATACGGCTCAAAGAAATAGTAGAGAAAATATTGATGTCATCATCGAAGATCGACCGATAAAAAAGATTTTCTTGACGCATTATCATGAAGATCATACAGGAAATGCGGCCTATTTACAAAAGAAATTTGATGCTGAAATTTACGCCCATCCGATTTGTGCTAAGTTAATGACTGTAGGATTTACCGTTTCGCCATTAGGCAGAGTAATCAGTGGAAGTGTAAGAAAAGCTCCTGTAAAATCTATTGAAGATGGAGAAATTATTCAATTAGATAATTACCAACTACAAGCTATTCATACGCCGGGACATACGGATGATCATATGGCTTATTATGAAGCTAATAGAGGTTGGTTATTTTCCGGCGATATCTATGTGGCCGACAGAATAAAATACTTTGAATCTAATGAAGATATTAAAATACAAATTAACTCCTTGAAGAAATTAGTAGCGTTAGATTTTGACGTTTTGTTTTGTGCCCATAATCCTAAATTAAAAGGAGGGAAGAAGCGATTACAAAGAAAGCTTGAATTGTTTGAAGCCTTTTACAATGAAGTGTTAAGGCTTAATTCAACGGGGTTGGATGACAACGAAATTCTAAAAGCTTTAGGCAGAAAAGAAAACTACTTCTATAAATTTATGACAGTGGGTCATTTTACCGCTGTGAACATGGTAAAGTCGGTTTTAAAGGCAGAAGGAAGGGTTTGAGTTTCAAGACACAAGACGCAAGATTCAAGCAAAAAAATGCGAAGCATTTTTTTAATCATCACATCATCCAATCTGCACATCTACCAATCTACCAATCTGCACATCAAAAAGCCGCACTCAAAATTAGCTCCAAATCGGTGAATTTCAAATCAAATCGTTTGCTTAAATGTTCTTTGGTTAAAGCTCCTTTGTATAAATAAGCACCATGTCTAAAGCCCTCGTGATATCTTAAATACTTCTCAATACCACCAAATTTAGCCGCTTCCTTTATGGTTGGCGATAATATATTACTTATCGCATAAGAAGCTGTTCTGGATACATTAGAACCGATATTCGGCACACAATAATGAATGACACCATGTTTTGTAAAAACCGGATCATTATGACTGGTAACTTTTGACGTTTCAACGCAACCGCCATGATCTATGCTAACATCAATAATTACAGCACTTTTCTTCATGCTCATTACCATTTCTTCTGTTACCACTTTTGGTGTTCTCCCATTTTCTGCTCGCAAAGCTCCAATCACTACATGCGCTCTTGAAACTTTTGCTTTCAGTGCAATTGGATCCAATACAGAAGTGTAAATTCTATGTCCTAAAATGTTTTGCAAACGAGTTAACCTGTAAATATCATCATCAAAAACCTGAACAGCCGCTCCCAAACCTATTGCGGCTCGAGCTGCAGCTTCGCCTACAGCTCCGGCACCAATAATCAATACTTTAGTTGGCGGATGGCCGGCTATGCTGCCTAACAATATTCCTTTACCATATTCATTGCTTAAATATTTGGATGCAATCAAAATACTATGGTAGCCTGCAATCTCACTTAATGTTCTAATAAATGGATAGATATCGTGATCGCCTTTGATAAACTCAAATGCTAAAGCGGTAATCTTTTTTTCCATCATTGATTTTAACACATGCTTACTCATTTCTGTTTGAAGGATAGGAGAAATGATGATCTGATGGTTTTGCAATAAAGGCAATTCTTTTTCAGAAACAGGAGCCGCTTTCAATAAAATATCAGCACCGTAAACCTGTTCTTTTTCATGTACAATTTGAGCTCCAGCTTTTACATAATCGTCATCCATAAAATTAGAAGCATCTCCAGCGCCACTTTCAATAATAATCCTATGTCCCATATCAATCAATGACTTAACTGAATTGGGTGTTAAAGAAATTCTTCGTTCTTGATACGTTAACTCATGCGGCAAACCAATAAATAACTGTTGGTTACCTGTTTCTTCTTCTAGTAAAGATTCTTGAGTAGATAAAGAATATTCTTTCTTTAATTTCTGTATGGTACTTTCAAAGTAATCAGACATGAGCTTCTGCAATTATTTTCCGACCATTGTTGTTTTGGTCAGAATGATTTTGAATAACTAATTTAACAAATTTAAGAGGCAATAAGGGTTTTAATATTTGTGGCCATTCTATAAAACAGTAATTGCCACTAAACAGATAATCTTCAATTCCTGTCTCGGACGCTTCCTCAACGGTATTTAACCTGTATAAATCGGCATGGTAAATGGTATCACCACTTTGAGTGTTGTACTCATTGATGATGGTATAAGTTGGGCTAACGACTTCATCTTCCACTTTTAATTGACGACAAAAAGCTTGCGTTAAAGTTGTTTTTCCGGCGCCAAGATCGCCCTCTAAGGTAAATACTTTATAATCATTATAGCTAGCTAACAATAATGCCGCTAGCTCATCAATCTTATCCAGTGATTCCAAAGTAAATTCCTTTGATTCCATTTGGCAAAAATAACTACTTATTTGGTTTCATAAACGACAAAAGGTACAATTACTTCTTCTAAAGAAACTCCTCCATGTTGAAAAGTGTTTTTATAGTAATTAGCGTAATAGTTATAGTTGTTTGGATAAGCAAAAAACACATCTTCTTTAGCAAATATGTAAGATGAGCTTAAATTTGATTTTGGTAAAAATACATCATCCGGATTGGTGATGGCAAACACGTCTTTCTCGTTATAATTTAAGTTTTTACCCAACTTATATCTCAAGTTAGTAGTCGTGTTTTTATCTCCAATTACTTTGCTTGGCGTTTGAACTCTTATTGTTCCATGATCTGTAGTAACAATAATCCTTGCCTTTTTACCTTCTAGTTTTTGCAATGCTTGCAACAACGGACTGTGATCGATCCAAGAAAGGGTTAGTGATCTATATGCAGACTCATTGCCAGCCAATTCTTTTAACACTTCCATTTCTGTTCGGGCATGAGATAGCATATCGACGAAATTGTAGACAATTACATTGAACTGATTATTCATCAAATTCAAGATATTATCAACTAAATCTTTCCCCTTTTTGCTATTGGTAACTTTCGTGTAGGATTGTTTTAAATGGACACCTGACCTTTTTAATTGATCCATTACAAATTCTTCTTCATATAGATTTTTACCTTCATTTTCTTCATCGTGAATCCACTTATCACGGTATTTTCTTTCAATTTCAGAAGGCATTAAACCGGAAAATATGGCGTTTCTACTATACTGAGTTGTAGTTGGTAAAATACTGTAAAAATGTTCTTCCTTTACTTTTTTGAAGTGATCAGAAAAGATAGGCTCAATGACCTTCCATTGATCGTATCTCAAATTATCGATTAAAATAAAGAAGGTTGGAATTTCGTCATTGATGATAGGAATAACTTTCTTTTTGAATAGCGTATGAGACAATACTGGTGTTTCCGCATCATTCGGATGATGCAACCAATATTGATAATTTCTCGAGATAAACTTAAAAAATTCTTTGTTGGCTTCTGACTTTTGCATGGTCATGATCTCAGCCATTTCTTGGGTTTTGGCCTTTTCTAATTCCAACTCCCAATAAATCATTTTTCTATAAAGTTCCGCCCATTCTTTCTGGTCCATTTCGTTATTGATGGCCATAAAAATCTTTTGAAACTGCTGCTGATACGCTGAATTGGTTTTTTCAGTAACCAATCTTCTGTTATCAATAATCTTTTTTATAGACAATAAAATTTGATTGGGCTTAACCGGTTTAATCAAATAATCTGCAATTTGAGAACCAATGGCTTCATCAAATATATCTTCTTCTTCATTTTTGGTAATCATGACCACCGGAAGATCACTTTTTAATTCTTTAATCTGTGGCAAAGTCTCTAAACCACTGATGCCCGGCATATGCTCATCTAAAAAAACGAGATCATAATGGTTGTTTTTAACTTTGTCAATAGCATCGTATCCATTAGAAACGGCATCAATTTGATATCCTTTACCTTCAAGAAAATGTATTTGAGCTTTTAGATGTTCAATTTCATCATCTGCCCATAGTATCTTTATATTCATTGTTGGTTGTATTACGCTATTATGTTAAATGCAATCATCATTGCGAATATTGCCATTTTTTTTGGAACTTGCCGTTTTAGTGAAGTTATGATGTTTTAATTTAGAATAGTTAACACTCTCATCAATGGGTGAATGAGAAAATGAGTGAATGAAACTAGCACATTAATAAATTTAATCATTAACGCATTGTCACATTAACGCATTAAGTAAAGTGAATAGACGAAAAATAATAAATGATCCGGTGTATGGTTTTATCCAAATTCCATCAGGAATTATATTTGATATTATTCAGCATCCTATATTTCAAAGATTAAGAAGAATTAGACAATTAGGCTTTACGAATTTAGTTTATCCCGGTGCAGAGCATACTAGATTTCAGCATGCTATCGGCGCTTTTCATTTAATGACCAGTGCTATTGAAGTACTAAAGCAAAAGGGCGTTAAAATCAACGACAAAGAAACCGAAGCGGCTCAATTGGCAATTTTGCTTCATGATATTGGTCATGGACCCTATTCGCATTCTCTAGAAGGAAGTTTATTGCCTTTTCACCATGAAACCATTACAGAGGCGATTTTAAATCTGATAAACAAAACGTTTAAAGGGAAATTAGATCTAGCTATTAAAATTTTTAGAGGAGAATACAAGAAGCATTTTCTCCACGAATTAGTCTCTAGTCAGTTAGATGTAGATAGATTAGATTATCTCAATAGAGATAGATTTTTTACCGGAGTTTATGAAGGTGTGATTGGCTATGATAGAATTTTACATATGCTCAATGTACACGACGGACATTTAGTAGTGGAAGAAAAAGGATCTATTCTATTGAGAAGTTTTTAGTGGCGAGAAGACTAATGTACTGGCAAGTATATTTACATAAAACATCCTTGGCAGCAGAAAATATGTTGGTTTTATTGATAAAACGGGTTAAACGATTAGCGAAAGAAAGCAATCAAAAGCTTGGTGTAACAGCTTCCTTGCAAAAAATATTAAGCCATCAACCTTCAAAAGATCAAAAATTGGATGAAGAGCTTTTATTGACTTTTGCCGATATTGATGATGCCGATATAATGGCAGCTATTAAAAGTTGGCGAACACATCCCGATAAAATTGTTTCTTTTTTGAGTCAGTCAATTTATTACCGAAATCTATTTAAAACTAAAATAGGCACTAAAGAGGAAATTGCTAAAGCATTTGAAAAAACGAAAAGCGATTTAATCTCTAATTCCGATTGGAGTGCTAATGAAGTGAAAGAGTTGGTGATTAAGGGGAAGGCTGAAAATAATGCTTACAAAACCACGCTTAAAAACATTTCTATTTTGTTTAAAGATGGAAGAGTTATGGATATCTCCAAAGCTTCAGATGATTTAGATATTAGAACATTATCTAAAACCATCACTAAACATTACATTGCTTATCCAAGAATAAATATTAATTGAAAACAGTAAAAGAAATATTAAACGCCATTGGAATAGAGGACGTTGATGTGCCTGATTTACTCGTTAGGGGGCCGGCTAAATTATCAGATGCCACTGAACACGACATCAGCTTTTTAGCCAACATGAAATATGAAAACGAGCTTTACTTAACAAAAGCAGGTGCTGTTTTGGTGACTAAAGATTTCAAACCCAAAGAAAAATTAGCCACTCATTTAATTAAAGTGGATGATCCTTATCAAGCTATTTCAAAAGTATTAGCACTTTATAACAAAACAAATAGAGGAGAAGGTATTCATCAACAAGCTTTAATAGATGAAACAACCACAATAGCAGAACATACCTATATTGGTCCGTTTACTTTTATCGATGAGCAGGCTACTATTGGTGAATACACTAGCATTGCTGCACAAGTATATGTTGGTAAGAATGTAAAAATTGGCAGTAATTGTGATATTCATGCTGGTGTAAAAATTTATGATAATTGTGTCATTGGCAACAATTGCATAATTCATTCAGGAACCGTAATTGGTGCTGATGGCTTTGGATTTGCTCCTCAAAAAGATGGTAGCTACAGCAAAGTTCCACAAGCTGGAAATGTAGTTATTAAAGACAACGTTGAAATTGGCAGTAACTGTGCCATTGATAGAGCTACGATGGGCAGTACAATTGTAGGTAACGGTGTTAAATTGGATAACTTAATTCAAGTAGGACACAATGCAGAAATTGGAGACAATACGGTAATTGCTGCTCAAAGTGGTGTGTCTGGCAGTACTAAACTTGGAGAAGGCTGTATGATTGGTGGTCAGGTTGGTTTTGTAGGACATATTTCTATTGCACCATTTACTATGATAAATGCAAAAAGTGGCATCTCAAAAAGCGTAAAAACACCAGGTTCTAAGATAAATGGAATTCCTGCATTTAGTTTTACAGACTCCCTTAGAAGTCAATCTATTTACAGAAAATTGCCAGAATTACAAAAGAGGCTGTCAGAGATTGAAGAAATATTATCTTTGCTCCGCAAATAAAACAAAGCATGCCGGAATTACAACAAACATTAAAGAAAAAAGTAAGTATATCAGGTAGAGGAATCCATTCCGGTGAATATGTAACCTTAAACCTTTTACCTGCCAAAGAAAACACAGGTAAAATCTTTAGAAGAAACGATTTAGAGGGACAACCGGAGTTTGCCGCAGATGTTGATTTGGTAGTTGATGTAGAAAGAGGGACCACCTTAAGTTACAATGGAATTAAGATTGCTACTGTTGAACATCTACTCGCAGCATTAGTAGCATTAGAAATTGACAATGTTATAATTGACTTAGATGGCGAAGAAATACCAATTTTAGATGGCAGTTCAATGCCTTTTGTTGAATTGATAGAAAAGGCCGGTATACAAACTCAAGAAAAACCGCGCGAATATTTTGTTTTAGAAGAAACATTCAACTATTACGATCCGGTAAAAGATGTTGAAATGATGGCGGTTCCTAACGATCATTATAACATTACTGTAATGATTGATTATAATTCTAATGTTTTAGGACGACAATTCGCTCAACTCAAACAACTCAGTCAGTTTAAAAAGGAATTTGCATCTGCTCGTACTTTTTGTTTTTTACATGAAGTGGAACCGCTTTTAAAAGATGGATTGATAAAAGGTGGAGATTTAAGCAATGCTTTAGTTATTGCTGATGAAGCTTTAGATGCGGAAAGTATGCAGCGTTTATCTGCTAAATACAATATTCCTATTAATGATATTAATACTGAAGGCATTATTAATGATGTGGATTTGCGTCATAATAATGAGCCAGCAAGACATAAATTAATTGATGTAATTGGTGATTTGGCGTTAATTGGTATGCCGATAAAAGGGAAAATTATTGCCTCAAAACCGGGTCATGCTACCAATGTGGAATTTGCTCGACAGTTGAAGCAATATATCAAAGAGAAAAAGAAATTAAAGGAAATTCCAACCTTTGATCCCAATAAAGAGCCCTTAATTAACTTAGAAGAGATCAAACAGTTATTGCCACATCGATATCCCTTTTTATTATTGGATAAAGTAGTAGAGCTAACTGACGAACATATTATTGGCATTAAAAATGTCACTATTAATGAACCTTTCTTTCCAGGTCATTTTCCTGAAGATCCAATTATGCCAGGCGTTTTGCAAATTGAAGCTATGGCACAAACGGGTGGTGTAATGGTTTTAAAAAGAAAGGATGATCCTAAAGGTTACATGACTTATTTCCTAAAAATTGAAGAGTGTAAGTTTAAATATCCTGTTCGCCCAGGCGACACAATGGTCATTAAAATGTCAATGATTGGTGAGGAGAGAAGAGGCATAAATCAAATGCAGGGAATGATTTACGTCGGAAATAAATTGGTTACAGAAGCTAAAATGATGGCTAAAGTATTTAAACCGTAATCGAAGAAATAAAATCTAACTATTGAATAGTATACATCCAAATGCGCAAATTGGCAAAGACGTTAAAATAGGACCTTTCAGTTTTATTGATGATGATGTAATAATTGGAGATGGAACCAATATCGGTCCGAATGTCACAATTTATGCAGGCTCAAGGATTGGAAAAGACTGTAAGATATTTCCTGGAGCCGTTATTGGAGCCATTCCTCAAGACTTAAAATTCGACGGAGAATACACCACCGTAGAGATTGGTGATAGGGTAACGATTAGAGAGTGTGTTACCGTTAATAGAGGTACCATTTATAGCAATACAACTAGAGTAGGAAACGATACATTGCTAATGGCTTACGTGCATGTGGCGCACGATTGTATTATTGGAGAAAAATGTGTTTTGGCCAATACAACTAATTTAGCTGGACATGTTGAGGTTGGAGATTCTGTAATTTTCGGTGGAATGGCAGCGGCACATCAATTTGTAAAAATAGGTAAACATGCTTTTGTTGCCGGTGGTACTTTATTGAGAAAAGATGTGCCACCTTATGTAATTGCAGCCAAAAGTCCAACTTTTTATTCTGGTGTAAATTCGGTAGGATTAAAACGATATGGTTTTTCAAACGACGATATTCACCACATTCAAGATGTTTATCGTTATTTATACAACAATGGCATGAATACTACCCAAGCCATTGAAAAAATTAAGCAAGAAGTGGCCGATTCAAAGTTTAAAGTAGAGATTTTAGGTTTTGTAGTTGGGTCTGAAAGAGGTATTATTAGAGGCATTCAATAAGAATTTATAGTTTGAAAATTCAATTGATAAATATTGGGAAACGATTCGGAAGCAATAAGGCAGGATGGATCTTTAGAGATATTAATCAAGATTTTGAATTAGGCAAATCTTACGCTGTTACCGGTAGAAATGGAGCCGGGAAATCTACACTTTTAAAAATAATTTCGGGCGGATTAACACCAACACTCGGTGTGGTTTCTTTTTATAATAAATTAGAAGAAGAAGTATTCTGGACAGACACATCCTCTTTAGTCAATTATGCCGCTCCTTATATGGAATTATTAGAGTATCTCACCTTAAAGGAGCATGTTGAATTTCATTTCAAATTCAAAAAATATGTAGATGGAATGAATTATGAAAAATTCGTGCAAGCCATAGAAATGGATCCACATCAAAATAAATTGGTTAAGGATTTTTCATCAGGAATGAAGCAACGACTTAAATTGGCTTTTGCATTGTATACGGAGAATCCAATTATTCTATTAGATGAACCAACTTCTAATTTAGACGATCAATGGAGTAATTGGTATTTGGATGAAGTTCAAAAGATTAAATCAAGTAGATTATTAATCATAGCCTCTAACCAACCCAATGAATATGCCTTTTGCGAGGAAGTTATTGGAGTCGGGAATGATTAGTTTTTAATAAATAAACGATACTTTTCGCTAGTTTTTATGCGCTAAAATAATCTACTTCACCAATCAAATAAGGCTTGTCTTTTTCAGCGTTATACAAACAAAATTTCGTCACACCATCTTCCTTCTTGGTCAAAATGTCGGCTTTACCAGGCAAATAAAATCCCGAAATAAACTTCACTTTTATAGTCGTTCCTTCAAAATTATCTATTGCTAATGCAGATGCAATTCTACCTACACTCCACATCCCATGCATTATAGAAGTGGGATGTCCCATTAACTTTGCTGTTAAGGTAGAAAAATGAATAGGATCAATATTACCGCTTATCCATGCATATTGGTTGGCTTTAAGGGGATTCACTTTTATACCGGTCACTTTTTTGTATACGGTAGCATCAAATTTGTCTCTAGGCTTCTTCTTTACCGGCTTAGCATCCTCGTCTTTTATAAATCCTATTGTTTCACTTTGCCAAACTAAAACCCCATCAATAAAAAGATTGGTTATTATGCTTGTTTCATAGCCTTTTTCAATTGGCTTAAAACTTCTTAAACTTGTTTCAAAGTCCCAAGTTCCAAGTTTCAATGAACCTAGTTGTTGAATAGTTTCTCGTTTGTGTAAAATACCCAATGGCTGACTCGGAAACAACGAATGTGAGGCTAACTGTATTTGTAAATGCGTGAGCAAAGAATATGGAAAAATAGGAGAGATGGCTTTCTTCTTCCATTTCACTAAATGCTTATAACTAAACCACATGAGTGGTGTAACCTCAAGGCTGTCTTTAAATACAATTTGTTCTAGCTCATTTACTCTAGAAAGATCAATTGACTTAGAGAAATCTAACATTGCTTTTAAATTGGCAACAATTTCTATGTAAGGTTTAAAATACATGCTTACCCAATTTCATTTATTACAATTAAAACTTACTGTCATCAATACTATCTAAGTAAGCTTCAATATCTCCAGCAACACTTGCTACACAACCTTCTTCAAAAGGTGATTTTAACCCCGCTAATTTTACTAACTGTAAAAATGGTGCTGTTCCACCGGCTTTACATAACTCTAAGTAACTTTTCCAAGTAGCTGTTTTATCTTTTTGATTTTTTTGCCAAAATTGGAAAGCACAAATTTGAGCCAATACATAATCTATATAATAAAATGGACTTTCAAATATGTGTCCTTGTTTTTGCCAGAATCTTCCGCTCTGTAAACTTGGCACATCACTATTGGTTCTATCCGGCAAATACAAAGCTTCCATTTCCTTCCAGGCATTAGCTCTCTGATCTGGTGTAAAATCCGGATTTTCATAAACAATATGCTGAAAATGATCTACAGCACAGCCATAAGGTAAAAACAACAAACATTTGTTTAAATGAGAAAAGAAATATTTGTCTGCATCTTCTTCAAAAAATGATTCCATCCACGGATATGTCAAAAATTCCATTGACATGGAATGTATTTCGCAAGCTTCAGAGGTTGGCCATTTATACTCAATCACCTCGTTCATTCTACTGCTAAAATATTGAAAGGCATGTCCTGCCTCGTGCGTTAAAACATCAATGTCGCCAGATGTTCCATTAAAATTGGCAAAGATAAATGGATGCTTATATGAGCTCAATTCCCAACAATAACCCATATCTGCTTTGCCAGGTCTATTGATGACATCCATTAAGTCGTGGTCTAGCATATAGTTGAAAAACTCATTTGTCTCTGGCGATAGCTCACCATACATCGTTTTTGCTTTAGCTAAAATCTCCTCCGGACTTCCTTTTGGCGCTGGATTTCCGGTTATAAAACTAAAATCAATATCGTAATCGTATAATGTATCGTAGCCCAATCTGGCTTTTTGTCTTGCTCTTAATCTGCCTGCCATGGGTACAATATGATCAATAATCTGCTGACGAAAATTCTGAACCATTTCCTTATTATAATCATATCGGCCCATTTTAATGTAGCCAAGATCAATATAATTTTCATGACCTAGTTTCTTGGCCATTTTTTGTCTCACGGCAACTAGTTCATCATATAAATTATCAAATTTAGCTTGATTGTCAGCAAAGAATTTCCATCTCGCTGCAGAAGCTTCCTTTCTAACTTGTCTATCATTATCCACTAAAAACTTACCAATTCCAGCCAAATTATACGTTTCACCTTTATAGTCAATTTTAGCCGTTCCTTTTAACTTAGTGTATTCACTTTTTAAGCGATTTTCTTCTTGTAACTCTGCCATGATAGAAGGATCAAATGCTTTTAACTTATAAAGCGCCATATCAAAAATATGTTGACCATATTGATCCGTAAGTTCCTTTTTGAAGGTAGCATTCACTAGTGCTTCATAAAATTCAGTAATCAATTTTTCTGTTGTTGGCAAAACCTCATCAAAGTAATCCACCTCTTTTTGATAAGTCTCATTTGCTGTATCTAAAGTATATCGAATATTGGCTAACTGATACATGGTATCAAATTCATCTCTCAATTGATATAATGCTTTAAATGCGGTTTGTTGACTTTTAAAATCTTTAGCACTGTTAAAAGAAGTAAGCAATTGAGTAAAGTCTGCTTCAAATTTTTCTATTGCTGGTCTTGAATAAGGTATTTCGTTAAATTTCATCTATTGTTCTATTATAAGTTAATTTCCAATTTATTCGGTGGCAAAGGTATTGAATTATTGAAGGAAAGAAACTTAATATTAATTAAAAGTTAGATGCATTTGTTAGTAGTACAGGTATTTATGAATATTCCTTCAAATCAGTTAATTTAATGCAATCAATTATTTTGATAGCTATAATATACTTACCGACTAGTACTAAACCATTTTTTTTAGATTAAACTCAATCATCAAATGAAGAATAATATCTCTCATTCAACTTTTTTATCTGTATTCCTTATTCTGTTTTGTCTAACCATTTCAATTCATGCCCAAGAAAAGACAGAACTAAATGAAAAGGTTTCTGAATTCGGACAGTACGATGGATATAGTGAAGTAAGGAAAGATAAGATCAATTATTATTCTTACTATATCCCAACAGATGATGGGGAGTTTTTAGCCACAGATGTAATCTTACCTAAGAAAAAGGGTAAAGAAGAACAATTTCCAACTGTTCTTTTTTTAACTAGATATTTAAGATCATTAGAAGGGAAGTGGTTTATAAAGCCTTTGAAAAATCCTGTATTTGGACAAGTAAGTGAAGATGAAATAAAATTTTGGGTAGAAAATGGTTATGCGGTTGTATTGGTAGATGTTAGAGGAACTGGAGCCTCTACTGGCGTAAGACCGATGGAATTTAGTCCAAGAGAAATTGCAGACGGAGCAACAGTTGCCGATTGGATCATTGATCAAGAATGGTCGGATGGAAAGATTGGAGTAACAGGTGTTTCTTATTTAGGAACTACCGCCGAGTTGCTTCTAGTAAACCAACATCCCGCAGTAAAAGCTTGTATTCCACGAAGTAATATTTTCGATTTATACAATGACATTACCTATCCGGGTGGCATTCCTCATGAAGCTTTTATTGAAGTATGGAAAAATTTGACCCAAAACTTAGACACTAATAATGTCGGTTATGTAAGTCGGCAAGCAGAACGTTTGATTAAAGGTGTTAGTCCAGTTAAAAAAGACAAGAAAAGAGCCATTTTTAATCAAGCCATGGAAGATCATACTCAAAACTTTGACATTTTTGCAGCACTTCCTCAAATTCAATTTAAAGATGAAATTCATCCTTCTTTGGCAAAACCAATTAGTGCTTATACGATTAGCAGTTACATTGATGAAATATCAAATTCCGGCACGGCTATTTATAGAATAGACGGTTGGTGGGATGGTGGCTTGAGCCGTTCAGCAGTTTATGGTTATCTATCTACACCCAATTCTAAGCGATTAACTATCGGGCCTTGGGATCATGGTCCACATGAAGATGTTAGCCCTTTTACTGAAGATATAACGGTAGCGTTTGACTTGTTTAGTGAAATGCTTCGCTTTTTTGATTTTTATGTAAAAGGAGTTGATAATGGAATCGATAAAGAAGACCCTATCAACTATTACACTTTCGGACAGGAGAAATGGAAAACAGCAAAGGTATGGCCCATTCCTGAAGCTGTCAACGATACTTTATATCTTTCTGGAAGCAAGCAATTAGTGTATTCCAAACAGGATGTAAGCGGTGATGAGAGTACTTATGCAGTCGATTATACCATCGGAACGGGTGATGCCGCAGGTTGGAATAGTATGACCGATTTATACAGATTTGGAGGAGCCATAAATTATCCAGATCGATCTGAGGTGAATAAAAAAATGGAAGTGTATACCAGTCAACCTTTAGAAGAGGCAACTGAAATTACAGGTCATGTGATTGTAGATCTATATATAAGCGTTCCAAGGACAGATGGCGCTGTGTTTGCCTATTTGGAAGAAGTTTCTCCTGAAGGCTTTGTGCAATATATCACAGAAGGTCAGTTAAGGTTAATCCATCGAAAAATTTCTGAAGAAAAAACATTGCCAACGGTTGGACCCTTTCATTCTTTTTTAATGAAAGATGCTGAAGAGATGATCCCTAATCAAGTAGCACAAGTAGCATTTGAAATGATACCAACTTCTTATGAAATTCCAGCAGGACACTCGATTAGACTTAGTATTGCCGGCTGCGATGTCAACCATTTTTCTTTAACTGAAATTCAACCGGAAACAATAACTTTCTACTTTTCAGAAGAATATCCAAGTCAATTGATTTTACCTATTGTTGATCAACCATCAAACGTTCCAAACTAAGGGCAAGGATTGGTGTTTTCTTGATGGATAGCTTCAATTTTAGAAATTACATCATCTGATAATTGTATATTGATACTCTCAATATTTTCTTTCAATTGATCCATTTTTGTAGCGCCAATAATATTGCTAGTTAAGAATGGACGAGTATTTACATATGCCAAAGCCATTTGAGCAGGCGTTAATCCCGATGCATTGGCCAAATCAACATATTTCTTAGTAGCTACAATTCCATTAGGGGTAGAATATCTACCAAATCTTGGAAACAAGGTCATTCTCGCATTTGGAGGAGATGCATTCAAATATTTTCCTGTTAACGCACCAAATCCTAAAGGAGAATAAGCTAATAACCCAACGTTGTTTCGGATGGCCATTTCTGCTAAACCAACTTCAAAAGTTCTATTCAACAAACAATATGGATTTTGGATACTTTGAATTTTAGGCAAATCATACATTTTACCATTGAGCAAATACTCTGACATCCCAAACGGTGTTTCATTGGAAATCCCAATGTGTCTAATTTTACCTTCTTTCATCAATTCATCCAATCCTTCTAAAATAGTTCTGAAAGGAGTGCCAACATCTTCTGACTTATGCGTATAGCCCAACTCACCAAAAAAGTTAGTCGGACGTTCCGGCCAATGTAATTGATAAAGATCAATATAATCGGTTTGTAATCGCTTTAAACTATTATGAACCGCTTCTTTAAGTTGTGCTTTACTGAAGGTGGGCATATTTCTTAAGAATGAAGTCATTTCTGCCGGTCCAGCAGCTTTAGTAGCTATAATTAAATCGTCTCTTTTTCCTCTTTTATGCAACCAAGTACCAATAATCTTTTCAGTACTTCCATAGGTTTCTTGTCTGGCAGGAACGCTATACATTTCAGCCGTATCTATAAAATTAATGCCTTGCTCTACAGCATAATTTAGTTGTTCATGACCTTCTGCTTCGGTATTTTGTTCGCCCCACGTCATGGTGCCTAAACATATTTTGCTAACTTTTAAATCTGTATTGCCAAGTTTATCGTAAATCATTTGTGCTTTTGTTTGTGGTCAAAAATAAGTTTTAAAGCTTTTAAAATCTTCAATGAATAAACATCTAATGAATTTATCAAGTATTTAGTTCGATGAGTTTGATCAATTTGGTATAAAATAAATTCTATTCCAAAATCACAATTCACTAAATAACAATTTATATCTTTAAATTTCGACCAAAACCACCTCTATGGAATCTCAACAATCTATAACGCCAAGCATTTCGGAAATAAATGATTTAATAGATAAAAATGAATATGAGTCCGCACACGATCTATTGCGAAGTTTTATAGGTGAGGAAAGCAGATTTTATCGAGAATTAAATGATTTTACTCAACTTTTTATGCATATAGATGAGTTGAAAGATGAGAATAAATATGCTGAAGTAGAAAAATTTGAAACGGCTGCCAGAGATGGTTTGCGACAGTTTGTTAATAGAGTAGTGGCTTATGAAAAATTGACTTTGGCAGATAATAATTTGCATCAAGAAAATTTCAAAGGTGTTTTTCCCAAGTTACATGAGATTTCAAAAGGACAACCTTGGAATAAAGAAATTGATGATTTAGAAAAAGCTTATATCGCACTAGAAAAGCAACATCGCAACAATACTATAGACTTAAAACATTTTACAAAACAAACGCAGCCCATAAAAGGTAGATTACAAAGTATTATTGATGAACAGAAGTCTATTATCGATGGCAATACTGAAGAAGAAAATAATTTTGAGGATGATGTAAATACAAAATTCGACAATTCCAATAGTGCTGAAAATTCATCTATCGCAACCACATACATTCCGCGTTATCAATCAGACGGAGCTACCGGAAAAGACCAATTGGATATTCTACATGAAGTAGATGCTTTTATGCAATTGGTTTTATCAAAGAGTCTTCAACCTCCATTATCAATTGGTTTGCTAGGAAACTGGGGAAGCGGTAAAAGCTTCTTTATGAATAAGTTACACGAGCGAATTGAATTAAAATCTCAAGCACTGCTAAAAGATAATTCTGATCAAAAGCATTACTGTGAAAATATCGCTCAAATTCAGTTCAATGCTTGGTATTATGTAGACGCCAATTTATGGGCAAGCTTAGTAGATAAGATTTTTCAAAGTTTGGGAGATAATGTAGGATTGCTCACCGATGAACAAAAGAAAGAAGCGAAACTTTATAAACAATTAGCTTCAACAGAAAAATTAAAGGAAAGAGCAGAACAATCCATTCAAGAAATTGAAAACAAAAAAACAGATCTACAAAACAAATTAAATCAGTTAAAAATTGAGAAAAAAAAGAAAGCCGATGAACTGATTGATGTTAAAGCAAAGGATGTTTTTAATGAGTTAATGATTGATCCAAAAGTGAAATCATTTGTGGATGAAGCCAGAGAAAAATTAGAGTTTGGAGAATCTAAAGGCATTAAAGATACTGTAATTGAAAGTTTGAATGATGTCAATGGCTTATTGGATGAATATAAATCGAATAGAACTAAAGTAAAAGAATCGCTTAAATATTTGCTAAGCATTAAAAATTGGAAGTCTCTAGCAGCACTGCTTTTGTTTTTAATTATACCAATATTGGTGATTTATGTGCTTTATCCTTACTTAGAAAAATGGAATACAATTGTTGGTGGATTTGAAACAGAGCAGGTTTTAAAAATTATTACTGGAATAGGAAGTATAGTAACCGCAGCGTCATTATTCATTAAACAATTAATTACCACAACTGAGCCTGTTTTTAAGAAAATAAATGAAGGTGTTGATTATCTCAACTTAGCCAAACTAAAATTAGAAAACTTAAAGCAGTTAGCCACCGCTAAAATTGATGCTGATATTGAAGGAGTTTTGATAGAAATAGAAGGCATTGAAGAGCAAGAAAATGACTTGCAAAAAAAGAAGGCAGAAGCTGAACTGGACGTCGATTCTATTAAACGGGAAATCGAAGCGATTGAAGCCGGCAAAAGGTTTAGTAGTTTTTTAGAGCAAAGAATAGCGAGCGAAGATTACAAAAAACATTTGGGTATTATTTCCATCATTAGAGAAGACTTTTCTAAACTTACAGAATACTTTCAAAGTAATATTGAGCAAATTACCAATGACCTTAAAGTTGAACGGATTGTATTGTATATAGATGATTTGGACAGATGTCCGCCCAAAAAAGTGGTCGAAGTGTTACAAGCCATTCATCTTATTTTAGCGTTTCCTTTGTTTGTTGTAGTAGTTGGTGTTGATGTGCGATGGATTTACAATTCATTGATTGCTGAATATGGCAACATGCTGCATCATATCAATACGCCCAATGGACCGGCTACTAATCAAATTTCAAGCAGTGCCACACCTTTTGACTATTTAGAAAAGGTTTTTCAAATTCCATTTCAAATAAAATCAATTGATAACGCAGGAAAGAAGTTATATATCTCCAAACTTTTAGCGGATGATGTATTGGAAGCAGAAAAACAAAAAATTAATGTTTCACAAGATAATTCACAAGACAACAATACAAATCCAGTAGTTGATACATCATCTATTTCTGATCTAGAAGAGACTGAATTAGAAACCACCCAACCAATAAAAGGAGATAATCCATCAGAAGTGGATACTATTTTGGACATCAAGCCATTAAAGATTGAGAAAGAGCAGTTAGATTTCATAAGCTTTTTAGCCCCAATCATCGGCGATTCTCCGAGATCTATCAAGCGTTTTATTAATGTTGCGAGATTAGTTAAATCAAATCCAAGATGGTTGCCGGAATATGGACAAGAGCAAAGTTTAGCTTTTCCTTGCTTTTTAACTTTAATGGCTGTTATTATTGGCACTCCAGAGATGGCGACTTACTTTTTAAAATGCCTAAAGAACGATGAAGTTTCCATCAATTTAGGAGAACTGTTAACCAATAACACTCCTGATGTTGGAGATGATTTTGAATCACAACAAATAGGAGAACAATGGAAAGTCCTTAAAGATTTTGTATCCGATAGTTGGTTAGAAGACAATGAAATAGTAAAAAGCATATTCTACTTTGATATTGCCTATTTACGCAAAATAGAACCAACTGTATCAAGGTTTTCTTTTAGAACATTGGGATAAGAAAACAGTCTCGATAGAGACAAAATATAGGTCGCCAATATTTATATATTGAAATTGTGCCTTTAAGTACAACATAAATAGATTTCGTACCTAATTATCGTTTAAACAAACTTTCAATATTTTATCCCTAAAGGGCTAAGTGATATGTTATGTTTTAAAAGACGTATACAGAGAAGTTAGCGAGCAATAAAGGTCAGCTAAATTACTTCCAGCTAAGCCTTTAAAAGCTTTTCAATTTTCTTTTTCACCTTCCCTGATGTTGGACTAGTAGGAGTGTAGTAGTAATCTTCTACTTCGCCTTCTTTATTGATTAAGTATTTATGGAAATTCCATTTAGGAGTAGAATTTACTTTCCCATTTTTGCTTTTGTCAGATAAAAATTGGAACAACTCATGTTGCTCTGAACCTTTAACGTGAACTTTCTCCATTATCGGAAAAGAAACACCATAGTTTAATTGACAAAATTCTTCTGCACCACTGGCGTCATTAGGCTCTTGTCCGGCAAAATCGTTAGAAGGAAAACCAATTACTTCAAATCCCTTTTCTTTATATTCTTTATGTAATTCCTCTAGTTTTTCAAATTGAGGCGTAAAACCACATTTTGACGCCGTATTAACGATCATCAAAACTTTCCCCTTGTACTGACTCATCGGAATCTCTTTTCCGTTTGCGCTTTTTACTTTGAACTGATAAATCGAGTTGCTCATTTTCTATTTTTTCTTTCTTTCCGTTACGTTGATATAATAAATCTAATTGCTGCACATATTTTTCTAAGGCTCTGTCTTCACCTTCAGGATCGTGCCTATCCTTTATACTCATGTCAAACCTTTTGGCTAAAAACTCCCACCAACCGGCTTTAAAATCACTTCTATACATCCCAATTAATTCGTGCACCGAATAACCGGTTTCTCTATCTACTAATTTAATTAAGATCCTTCCTTGCGTTCTAGTAAGCTCTTTTAAATCGTCTTTAAACTCATCTTTTAAAAGCTTTTCTGTAGAGTTTAAATACTTTTTCTGTTCTCTTTTACCATCCAGCTTGGATAATTCTTCATCAATTTCTGCTACAATTCTAGACACCCTGATAGCATATGGATAAGCTTTTCTCGTATGATATTTTAGCTTATAATCCAATTCCGGCACCCTATCTACTAAATGTGCCTTAATTTCAACAGGTTCAAGTTTTACTGCCGGCAAAGTGTCATCGCCTACTATTACCTGATCTAAAACGATTATGCCCATATCATCAAAGCCCCCTTGAGCTCTAGATAAAAGGCTCAAAGACAAAGATAAAAACACCGCTAATGTCAGTTTGTTCATACTAATTAAAGTTATATGCTTTTAACCATAAGTCAAAATTCCTGCCATTATTGTTTAAAGACAAAAAATTATTCTAAACCGGCTAAATATCTCTCTGCATCTAAAGCCGCCATACAACCACTACCCGCTGCTGTAACAGCTTGTCTGTAAATTTTGTCTTGCACATCACCAGAAGCAAACACACCCGGTACATTCGTTTTAGAAGAGTTAGGCTTGGTAATCAAATATCCTTGATCATCCATATCTAAATAATCTTTAAAGATCTCAGAATTTGGTTTATGTCCAATAGCCACAAAAAATCCACTAATAGGAATCTCCGTTTTCTCTTTTGTTTGATTATTGAAAATTCTAACTGCTTCTACTTTTTCTTCGCCTAAAATTTCATCTGTTTCCGAATTCCAATACACCTCTATGTTTTCTGCTTCAAAAACTCGTTGCTGCATAATTTTAGAAGCCCTCATGTAGTCTTTTCTAACAATCATGTGCACTTTTGTACATAATTTAGATAGATACAAAGCTTCTTCTGCAGCAGTATCACCAGCGCCCACGATGGCTACTTCTTTGTCTTTATAGAAGAATCCATCGCAAACAGCACAAGCTGAAACACCTCGTCCATTCAATCTTTGTTCAGATTCAATTCCCAACCATTTAGCTACAGCACCAGTTGATATAATCACTGTATCAGCATGAATTTCTTTTTCATCATCTACCCAAGCTTTTAACGGTTTTGATGAAAAATCTACCTTAGTTATAATGCCCCACCTTGTATCTGTTCCCACTCTTTCGGCTTGCTTCTGGAAATCTTCCATCATTTGAGGGCCCATAATACCATCAGGGTAACCAGGATAATTCTCAACATCAGTCGTCAACATTAATTGCCCTCCAGGCTCTAAACCTTGGTATAAAACAGGTTTCATGTTCGCTCTAGCAGCATAAATTGCCGCCGTATAACCTGCAGGTCCACTTCCAATAATTAGGCAATGTACTTTTTCAATTGATTCACTCATTTTTTAAGCTTTGCGCTCTAAGTATTGTCCTTAAAGCTGTTTCTACGAAAATTTATAATTTTATTCTAGTTGCCATATTAATACCGATCATTAACTATGGCTCAAACTAATTAGTTCTTTATGGATCTTTAATATTTGTGAAATTAATGGCTGCTTAAGATCGTTGTAGATGACAAAATCAGCCAGTTTAATTTTTTCTTCTTCACTCATTTGTTTAGCCATTCTGCTACGGACTTCTTGTTCAGTGACATTATCTCTTCCCATCACTCTCTCTAAACGCATTGACTCTGGAGAGTAAACGGTAATCACCTTATTCAGCATTTTATAGCTGCCAGATTCAAACATGATAGCAGCTTCGTATAATACATAAGATTGATCTGCATTTTTTTGCATCCAATTGGCGGTATCTTTGAAAACAGCGGGATGGACTAGCGCATTTAACTTTTGTAATTCTACATCATTATTGAAAACGACTTTTGCTAAATATTCTCTATTTAATTGCCCTTTTTCTGAATAACTAGCTTCCCCAAAAGTCTTTTTAATGGCAGCAATCAAATCTTGATCTTCCACCATTAAACTTTTGGCTCGTAAATCTGCATAATAAACAGGAATTCCCAATAATTCAAAGAAATGGCAAACAGTGGTTTTACCACTTCCAATTCCTCCAGTTATTCCTACGCTTATCATATTGGAAGAGACTATATTAGTCTAATTTTGAAGGTTCATTCGCTAAAGCAGAATACTCCATAGAAATAACACTTCTATCAATTTTGATCTTAGTTCCTTCTGCGATTTCTAACAATAGAGTAGTGCTATCAGGATTAACAGAAACAATTTTACCATGAATTCCACCCATAGTAACTACTTTTTGTCCTTTAGATAGATTTAACAAAAATTCCTTTTGTTCTTTTTGCTTTTTTTGCTGAGGTCGAATCATAAAAAAGTAAAAAACGCCTAGCATTGCTAACATTATAAAAGGCATTGTTCCTATTCCTCCGGCACCACCTGCTTGTAATACAATTATATCCATTTCTAATTTTAATTTAGATGCAAAGATACGCTTTAATAAAAACCATTGAAGACTTGTGGGTTATCAAAATCTCAACAATTAACTAGAATGAAGTGTAATTTAAGAAAGAATAAGATTTAGACTTTTACTATTTATTCTTTTTCGATTTTTTAGTTTTAGCAGGCTCTTCTGTATTGTCTTGAAGTAACATTTCTTCATCATCAATCAATTGCTTAACCTCTTTCTTTTTATCTTTATTAACGCCACCAAAAGCCATTGCAAATTGAATGTCGATGCTGCTTGTTTCTTTACTCCATAAATAAGAGAAGATATTAGAGGATCCAATTACAAATTGAGAAAATCTAAAACTCGTACCCATTTCAAAGCCATTGATTGTATTATAAGCCATAGGGATTTGTACACCAACCATTGGTAATTCAAAACGTGGAGTGATAGAATAAATACTTTGTGTTCTTGCCTTAGGAGTACCATCAGAGAATTTACCTAAGTTGATTATTGCCGATGCATTAACATAGATTCCTCTAGTTAATTTTGCATCTAAAAACATACTTAATGCCGTCGGCAATTTAGTTTTAAAATCGCCAGTAAATTCATTATAGCTACCAACTGCATTTAACACATCATCAAAATCTTGGAATGAACTATCTGATTGAGTGATATCCGCTAAAGCCACTGTAGTGCCATCACCAAAAAATTCTCTACTATAAACGGAATGCTCATATTTTATTTTACCGATATCTAAAACTGCAAATCCTGCTTTTAGGAAGTAATCGGGTTGAATTTTAACTTTGTTTTTGTTTTTACCAACAATTTTAGTAGTTCCTTGACCGGTTTTCCATTCGTAAACGGCTCCTAAATCAAATCCAACGCCCCCAATTTTAAAGCTCTTACTATAATTGTCATCATCAATGGCATTTAACTCGCTGCTTGAAATAGCAGAGATATCAGTGGTTCCGAAATTCGCTGTTTCTGCCGCCTCGTCAATCGTAATGTCTACATCACCATTTACTTTTCCTGAGAAACCAGGAACTAACAATTTAACAGTTGCACCAGCACTTAAAGCATGTTTCTCTTTAGACAAAACATATCTCGAATAACCAAAAGAAATTTCAGAAAAAGCGTGTGCATTTAAACTTAATTTTGAGTCGCTTATCTCATTAGCCCAATTATAAATATTATTGGGATCATTATACATAGAAGAGATAAATTCTTCTTTGATACCTTGTGCATCTACAATAACTCTAGATCGATTGCTTAAATAGATAGCACCTACTTTTGCATTATTAAATACAAAACCTAACGTTGGTATATCAAATGTGACGTTTCCAGTTTTATCCTCGCCATTTAAATTTTCTACTACATTAACGTCTTTATCAAAATCGCTCGCCCATTCTTTTATTCCGCCTTTTAGTTTTAAATAATTTTGAGCGGCATGTACTTCAAAACCTACCAAACTAACTTCCCACTTCATTAAAGAAGTTGCCGGTGAGGCAGGGTTAAACAAACCCGTTTTTAAAGGATCGTAATTCGAAGTATGAACACCAAGGAAAGATTGAGCATGCAATCCAATACTGGCAAAAACAAGACAAATAAGAATGATTTTTTTCATGGTTAGTGACTTTTATTTATAACTGAAAGTAATTTTACCACTTTTTTCTAAAGTATTATAAATATTGTTTAAACGATATGTGTAATATTATTAATAACCACATTTGAAAGGCAATTTTTTATATAGTAATTTGTCCGAAATATTAAACCATGAGTCATTTTATAATTAACGATAGTGAAGGTGTTCGAACTATAAAAATGAATAGGGGAAGCAGTAATCCTATCAATGAATCTTTTGTAAACGAACTAATCAATATTTTTGATAAAAGTAAATCTGATGATGCGGTAAAAGGAATATTGCTCACAGGGCAAGATCACTTTTTCTCTGTGGGGCTCGATTTACCAGAACTGTATAATTATTCTCAGGAAGATTTTGATAGATTTTGGCAATGTTTTATGTCTTTGATATATACATTGGGCACGTTTGATAAGCCATTTGTTACTTCCATTACTGGTCATGCGCCTGCTGGTGGTTGTGTGATTGCCATTTGTTCCGATTATAGAGTAATGGCTACAGGAAAATATAGGATTGGATTAAATGAAGTTCCCGTTGGCATTATTGTACCACCTTCCATTTATGAGTTATATGCTTTGTGGTTGGGAAAAAGAGTGGCTAGTCAGTCTTTATTAGAAGGTAAATTACATACTGTAGATGAAGCATTAGCCATTGGTTTGGTAGATGAAGTGGCGAATTTAGATCAAGTAGACGAGGTGGCTTTACAGCAATTGAAAAAGTATTTAAGTTTCGATCAAGAAGCTTGGCGAGCGACCAAACGAAACATTAGGAGAGATCTTACGCCATATTTAACGCCACAACGAGATCATCATTTTGAAGTAGCACAAAAACAATGGTGGAAACCTGAAGTGAGGGCTGCGCTAAAAGCTTATATTGATAAGATTAAGAAGAAGAATTAGACTTTTTATTCGTCAATGAAACTTGAATTAGCATTATAATACTTGTAATACCTATCCATCCATAAACCACTTGAGAGAAATTGAGTATCCAAATTAAGGCTTCTGTATCTTTTACAAATTCAATTAAGAAGTTAAATAGAGCCGTTCCAATTAGAAGAATTAGTATCAATTGATTGGGATACCACTTTTTTTTAAATGCCACCAATAGAAAAAAGAGTAGCAATAAATGACTCAAACTAATATAAATGGGTGTTGGATGAACCGGTAATAAAGTAGGAGCAGAACCGTGTAAAAAGTACATTCCCCAAGGTAAATTAGTAAATCTCCCATAGCAACCGTGTCCATCAAACAAACAAGCATTGGCCTCCAAAATGATAAAGAAACAAACAACAATTGCTAAAAAGTCACTTAAAGTTGAAAATCGTTTGATTGG
This sequence comes from Chitinophagales bacterium, assembly GCA_041393015.1. Lineage (GTDB taxonomy): Bacteria > Bacteroidota > Bacteroidia > Chitinophagales > JADIYW01 > JAGQYH01. Next base: position 484,031 of record JAWKKV010000002.1, read on the forward strand.
ATATATATAATTGTCTATCAATACAATACAGTATATTAAAAAGATAAAACCAAGAAATTTTTTACCCTTCCCAAATGCAATTTCAAACGAAGCATCATTAAGAATTAAACTATACGATTGACCTTCCAAATACGCCAAAGCATAAGTCGCTAAATATCCAAAGACAAGCAAAAAGCTAAGTGGCAGTAAATAAGTGGTTAATTTTTTATCTGAAGTTGTACGATAAAAAAACCATCGCCCGAATAATAGGGTTAATAAAATGGAAAGAACTGTAATGAGCTCAAACCAACTTATTTTTAATCCTAGTATCTCAGGCGATGGAAACAATAAAAAAGTTTTCCTAATTAAATATTAATTCAGCACTTCAATAGCTTCATTGATAAGCGCATTTAACTCACTATTTGAGTCAATATAAGTTTTAGCCAATTCCAAATAAGCGATTAAGTTATCAGATGATTGAGTAGTCATTCTCAGATTATCTTTATCCTCCAGCATGTACTCTTTTATCAAATCACTCATTAAGCTTTTTGCTCTTGCATTCTCATTCATTTCTCCTAAAACAGAAATTACTTCATCTTGATGCTTAACCAATTTTCTCAAGATTGATTTTACTTGAGGATCATCATTAGTAGCAATAATTTTTGCAATTTCTCTTATTTCTACTGAGTTTTCCGTTGCAAAACTAGCATACCTATTCGCTACAATCATACAGCCATTAGTAGATGAAGGAGGATCGGCACAAACATCCGGGCAAGAACCACCGCAATCAACACCTGTTTCGTCTCCATCTTTTTGACCATTATTACAAGTAGAAGAACAAGGCACGCAACTTCCGCCACAATCAATACCTGTTTCATCACCATTTACAATTCCATCGCTACATGTTGGATTAGGAGCAATACTACAAACATTATAGGCATTGCTTAAAATATTAGGAAACGCACCTATCAACGCAGTTTCCATTCTTGATGCTTGCCCTGCTGTAAACATATACATACAAGCTTGGTAAGTATAATCCATGTAGTTCATGTGTAGATCCGGCGTTCCACAAGAAGATTTTCCTAAATTAGGGCATCCACTATTGTTATCGCTTGCACTTGGGGTATCATCAACGAAATCTGTTGCATTACAAGGACCATCCCCCCAAATATGTCTTAAATTTAAAAAGTGTCCCATTTCATGAGTTAGCGTTCTACCTAAATGATATGGAGTATTTGGACGTACGCCATCACAACCTGTACCCGATCCAAAAGCATTTCTAGAAATAGTAGCTCCATCACCATTGCCGGCTCCTGGAATAGATTGTACGTAACCTAATAGTCCTGCACTTAAATTTCTAACAAATACATTCACATAGTTCGCCCAATCGCTATCTCGATCTCCACTTGTTTGATTAATTGTAACCGCTGGGTCACCATCAACAAGACCAAATCCCGCTGGATGATTTTTATCCGCTAAGTAGAACCTTACACATGTCTCACCAGGTGTAACTCCCGGGAAAGTTGCTGCAGCAGCTTCCCATAAGAATAAATCACTGTTACTTCCTTGAAAATCTGCATTTATGAGATCTATTTGATTTTGTGCTAAAGCTCTTAAGCATTCGACATCTGGATTCGCAATATTTTGATAGTGAATGGCAACAGGTATAAGAACTGGATTGTCGCAAATTGCTCTTGCTCGACCTTCAAACTTTTCAATAGCAGCTAATCTAGCTTCATGCGCTTTTCTAAACTCCGGATCAAGTAAATTTTCGGCCATTTTCTCTTGTGTAGCACAAATGTTTGGAGCTACACTAGTTTTAGCAAGTTCATTTCCTTCAGGCAAAACTTCATCTTTTTGGCAAGAACCAAGTGACAGAATTAAACAGACAAGACCATAAATAAGTGATTTTTTCATAATTGAACAGATTCTTTAATAAGTAAATTATTTGGATAGTTTAAGGCTTGAAAATAGCAAATAAATATTGAGTTTTTTAAATATCATTTTTTGGGCGTTGATATAATGGCAAAAAAAACCACCGCACAAAGGCGGTGGTTCAATTCAAATCTTATTTTAATCTCGATTATTGAAGCATATTTATCGCTTCATCAATAACTGTATTCAATTCACTATTCGCACTTGTGTACTTTTTAGCAATATTTAAATATTGAACTAATTGAGCTGAGGTTTCATTCGAAACTTTCAAATCATTTTTGTCTGCAGCTTTATAATCAGCAATTAAGTTATTCATAATTTTTCTTGCATTAGCATCATTATTCATTTGATCAACAACGACTAATAGTTCATCTTGATGTTTCACCATTTTTCTCACTAATGCTTTAACTTCAGGATCATTAGAATTAGAAATAATAGTGGCAATTTCTCTTACTTGATCTGCATTATTCACGGCAAAGTTGACATACTTACCAGTTACTAGGCATGGGTTATTTCCTCCATTACTAGGGCATGCATTGGGACAAGAACCACCGCAATCAACGCCAGTTTCGTCACCATCTTTAATTCCATTATCACAAGTTTGTCCACATGGGCCGCAAGGACCACCACAATCAATTCCTGTTTCACCACCATTTCTAACACCATCTGTACAAGTTGGTGCTGGAGAACTACTTACCACAACAAATCCATTCGCTAACACATTTTGAAGCCCTCCATTTAGCAAATTCTCAGCTCTAACAGCTTGTCCTTCTGTAAACATATACATACATGCATCATTAGTATAATCCATATAGTTCATGTGTAAGTCAGCAGAACCACAGGCTGATTTACCAATATTAGGACAGTTATAATTTGGAGCGTTAGATTCAGGCGTATCTTGAACAAAATCACTTGCAGAGCATCCTCCATCACCCCAAATGTGTCTTAGATTTAAATAGTGACCCATTTCGTGCGTTAATGTTCTACCTAAATTAAAAGGAGCCGCTGGTGAAACCACGCCGCAACCAGATCCAGAACCAAATGCAGTTCTACTAATTTGCATTCCATCTCCATTTCCTTTGCCAGGTAATTGAGAAGAGCCTAAGATAGTACCCGTATTTCTTACAAAAATATTAATGTATCCGGTCCATGCATTATCTCTCACACCACTAGTTTGATTGATAGTAACCGCTAAATCGCCATCAGATAAACCAAATCCTGCTGGGTGATTTTGATCTGCCAATACAAACTGTATACACATTTGTGCATTTTGAATGCCTGGGAAAGTAGTACTAGCATTATTAGTCCAATTAGTAATATCACTATTAGAACCTTGATAATCAGCATTCAAGATATCAATTTGATTTTGAGCTAAAGCAATTAAACAAGCAGCATCCGGATTGTTGATTCCTTGATAATGAACAGCTACAGGTACTATTCGAGGAGTACTACAAATTACTCTTTGCTGTGTACTAAATTTTTCAATTTCTGCCATTCTAGCCTCATACTCTTTTCTAAATTCAGGATCTTGCAACTGCTTTTCCATGAATTCAGCAGTTCCACACGCTCTTTGTGTTATGGCACTTTCTTTAATCCCCTCAGTCAATAAATCATCTTTCTGACAAGCAGTAAAAGTGAGTAATAGGCAACAAATGCCATACATAAGAATTCTTTTCATTTGATTTGGTTTAGTTTTAAGTAATTGAATATCATCAAAGCCAAAAAATGTTCGACTTTAACAACTATATTTTATAGCGAATAAATTTAGTGATTATTGTTGTAATCTAAAATTTTCAAGGATTTTGAAAATGGTTAAATTTAGAAACCCATCTCTTTAAGATCATGCACTAACTTTACTAAGAAATTATTATGATCAAATTTGGAATTGCTTCCAAAAAAACGCGAAAGTCCCACCATATCGGTATGAGAAACACTAATATTGTTTTCATCAGATATAATGCCTCTAAATTCGCCCCACTTGGCTGAATCTATCGGCACCATGCCATCGTTTTTTCCTGCAAATCTGTATATAATTCTTGCTAGAGCTTTTTGAGCAAAGTTTGGATGGTTTTTGTTTAAATGTCCTGCATAACTTTGATAAAAAACAGTAGGATGATCTAATGTCTCTCGATTAAATTGTTCCATGGCTTCTGTCGTCACTCCAATGGTAGCTCTTAAACTATCCGGTGCTTTATCACCATTCATACGAGCGTAAATGTTCACTAATCTTGCTAATACAAACTGCCCAACCGGAATTTTCCCTACTACAATATCTGCTATGGGTGTGCCGCGATGCGGTGTCCCCAAAGTAGTTAAACTTGCCACCTTATCGCCCATATCTAAATTAGAAATCATATAACGGGCTTCGATACCGCCTTTTGAATGAGCAACAATATTGACCTTTTCTTTGCCGGTTTTTTCTAATACTTCAAATACTCTGAATTTAAGTTCCATCGCATTGTCAAAGTGACTAGTAAATGCAAACTGCTTAGCAGTAAAAACTGCGGCGCCATGTTCTTTCAGGATATCCGGCGTATTGCCCCAATAATTATACAATAGGTGATGATCTGACATACCCATTCCGCTGACTAATAAAACAGGGTATTGGGTGTCGCAATAAACTAATTTGTCCTTTTTAGGAACGCGTTCTGACATCATTAACTTCTCCACTTCGCAATAATATTAAATTCCTTCTACTTCGGATAAAATAATCATGTTAAATTTAGCCAATTCAATTATGTGGCGGTTTAGAGCATAAAAAGACTCAAGCCAAATAATTGTTTTCAACTAGCAACTTTACTATCATATTAATTCCTTTTCATTTATTATTCAATATTGTTTCAAGCAAGTAATTTAGACCAATTCAATTATCTCAAATTTCTTAATTAGATGAATAAACATTCTATCGCTAGCTTCTTTTTAGCATTTGCCATTTTTTGTGCCATATCAATTGACAGTCAAGCTCAAAAGGACAAAGACTATCAGCCTACAGATATTGCAATTGATTTACCAAAACCATATAAAAGTGTCGATCATGGAAGCTATAAAGGATTAAAAGCTACTAACTTTTATCTGTTAATGAGAGATAGTGTAAAAATTGCTATGGATTTATATCTGCCTAAAAATTTGGAAGCAGGCGCAAAGCTTCCAACTTTAGTACACCAAACAAGATATTGGAGGTCTCCAGACCTTCGTTGGCCGTTTAGTATGTTCACTAATGGGTTAATTGGACCTATGGGAGAAGCCATTACAGAGATTGTGGAAAGTGGATACGCAGTAGTAAATATTGATTCTAGAGGTTCAGGTGCGTCGTTTGGTGATAGAAAATATCCATGGAGTGAAGAAGAATATAACGACTTAGCAGAAATTGTGGATTGGATCATTCAACAAGAATGGAGTAACCAAAATGTTGGAACCGTTGGGGTTTCTTATAGTGGAACAACTGCGGAGTTTGCCCTAGTCAACCAACATCCAAACATAAAATGTGGTCTAATTTTGTACAGTTTGTTTGATGTTTATGAAGATATTGCTTTCCCCGGTGGAATTTATCACGAGTTTTTCGTTGAAAATTGGGGAAAATTCAATAACAGACTAGATAAAAATGAGCTACCAAGAAAAAGTTTTGTAGCCAGATTATTAGTAAAGGGAGTTAGAAGAGTAAATGGTCCCAAGAAAGTTAGAACATTTAAAGATGCTATTAGAGAACATGAAGCCAATATTCAAGTAAGTGAAAGTTCTGATGGCATTGTCTATAAAGATGACGTTCCGGCCAACAAAGCCGTAGCATCAAGTGCTGTTTTTAGCCCAAGTAGCTACATTACAGAAATAAATAACTCAAGAGCAGCTGTTTATTTATATAGTGGATGGTTAGATGGAAATTATCAGAGAGCATCCATTAGAAAATTTCTGAACTACGACAATCCTCAAAACAAATTATTAATTGGGCCTTGGGAGCATAGCGGACGTTACAACTGTAGTCCGAATAATCCGGGAAAATCTGGATTTGATCATGTAGGTGAGTTTTTAAAATTCTTTGATTATCACTTAAAAGGAGTTGACAATGGATTATATAACGAGCCTAAAGTTCATTATTTTACCATGGCAGAAAACAAATGGAAGAGCAGTGAAAAATGGCCGGTAGATGCTCAAATTAAAACGCTATATTTTGGAGATAACCATACATTAAATTCGGATAAACCTGCTACCGAAGAAGCCTTATTCGACCATTACAAAGTAGATACTACTGCCGGAACAGGCGATGACAGCAGATGGAAATCGGTGATTGGTATGCTAAAAACAGGTGCTGTATATCCTGACAGAGAAGAACAAAACAAAAAGAATATTGTGTATGATTCTGCTCCATTAGAAAGCAATTTAGAAGTAACCGGACATCCCATTATTACTTTATACATCAACTCTACAGCCACTGATGGCAACTTCCATGCTTACTTAGAAGATGTAGATGAAGCTGGAAATGTTCATTTAATTACGGAAGGACTTTTAAGAGGATTACATCGTAAGTTAAGCGATGAAAAGCCACCTTACAAAATTGTTGCGCCTTATAGAAGTTATTTGAGTAAAGATGGAATGCCTTTAATTCCGGGAGAAGTTGCTGAATTAGTGTTTGATTTGATTCCGACTTCTTATCAGTTTAAAAAGGGACATAAAATTAGAATTTCATTAGCTGGAGCGGATAAAGATCACTTTGGAAATGCAATTGATGAAGAACCAGAATGGAAAGTATATAGGAATGCTTTGTATCCTTCTAAAATTGAGTTGCCCGTTGTAGGAGAATAACCAACTCCCCCAGCTGGCGCAAGCTTGTAGCTCGTGTCCAAGAGATTAATACAGGAAAGATGTGGGAGCGACGGGTTGTTATAAGGCATAAATTTTTATCTGCTTTAGTTTCAAAAAGAATTTGTTAATTTTAGTAAGCCACGAGTGACATTCATTAATTTTTTATCGAAGATAAAAAATGCTTCACTTTACACTCGTGACAGCAAAAATTAGAAGACACTGCCCGATCCCATACTAATGTAACAAAAAGAAAATCAAATGCAAAAAAAAGTTAATTTTTGTTAGTCTTTACAATATAATCAATTTATTGATTTTTAATTTTAACCTATTATATTCATGGCTTGAAAACGAACAAGCAATATCACTATCTCGATTATTTAATTGCTGGAGTATATATTGGGGTATCTATCGTTCTTTTTTTATATCATGAACCATGGTTTGATGAAGCTCAAAATTGGTTGAGTGTAAAAAACAGGAGTATTATTGACATATATAAAGGCGTTGCCTTAGATGGTCATCCTATGGCTTGGCTATTGATTATAATGCCACTTGCTAAGTTAGGGCTCCCCTACAAAAGTGTTTTTGTATTTCACCATATTCTAAATTTTGTTGGGGTCTATCTATTTTACACAAAATCTCCATTTCATAAAATAACTAAAGTATTATTTATATTTTCTGTTTATATATTGTTTGATTACAATGTTATTTGTAAAAATTATGTCTTAGTATTTCTATTGCTAACAATACTAGCTATTATTTACCCTCAAAAAAGAGAAAATAAACTAATTTATCTAGTTGTATTATGTTTTTTAATCAACACCCATGTTTATTCTGCCATAATCGGCATTAGTATAGTAATTGCTGACTTTATACAACAAGTTTGCAATTCAAAAAATAGAATTTTTACTACCAATAAAATAAAATGGTTTTTATTTTATTACATCACAATACTAACTAGTATCGCATTATTCATTGGTGGCTTTTTAATGGATAAGCCTCTTAATCCATTTAGTTTTATGCCATTAATTGAGCTTAGTTTCTATAAGAGAATATTTTTTTATTTAATACTACCTTTTACCTACGCTATTGATCTTAAAATAGCTTATTTGCTTCTTTTGCCTATATGTATTCTAATTATATTAATGCTGGTAAGAAACTCATATGCTTTTCTAATTCTAGTATCTTCCACTTTTGGTATTTCCTATCTATATTATTTAGGATATACGCATTCAGGTGTTCATGTTGGAATTCTATTTCTAGCGATATTCTATACAATATGGTTATCCTATTTAAAATCTGATCAGATTATCAATAGTGAAAATAAAATTAGAATCAATCAATATTGGTTTAAAGAAAAAATCAGATCGTTTGACACATTAACTTATCGGCAAGTTGTATTAATATTTTCAATAATTACATTGCCATATCTAAACTATTGGGCGGTAAAAAAAGCTATCCGTGAATTAAAACTTCCTTTTTCAAACTCACAAAATGCGGCAAAGTATTTAATTGAAAACGGATATGACAATACAAAATATGAGATTGTCACTTATCCAGCTGACCAAACGTTACCTATTCTACCCTTTTTACGACAAATAGATAGTTTTAATTATTATGGATATAGAAAAGGAAATTATATAGAATGGGATGAAGAACTTGGACAACATTATTATCATTACGTCCATGATATGAATCAGTATTTTGAAAATATCAGACAAATTTCCAAACGTGATAGTTCAAGTATATTTATTTTATCCTTAGCTAGAAATAGACCAAAAGTTATTATTCCTGAAGATTTTGAAGTCTTGGCTAAGTTTGAAGGAGCTGTTATAGAAGGAGAAAATTATGCTATTTTCAAACTAAAATAGATTCGAATTTTATATTTGAGTTAGTTAGTTTTAATTTTTTTAAGAAACACAATCATATTTAAAGAAATTAGCACCGCTGGCGCAAGCTTATAGCCCGCACTCCGCTCATTGGAGTTTAGAGTTAGCGTAACTTCAACGTAACAATTTTAGCCATGAAGTATTTTGAAATGCTTTATATATTTCTAAAATTGAGTTGCCCGTTGTTGAAGAATAACCAACTCAAGGCACTCTTTACTCTAGCACACTTTAGTCACTTCAAACACATTAACAGCTATTTAATATTAGAATAGTTGCAATTCTCAACTAAATTAATTCTCTTTACTGCACATGAAGAAATGGTTTGCATATTATAGCTTTTATTTTTTTCGCTACTAAGCGGGACTAAAAAAGTTGTATAGATGCTATATAATAAATGAAGTTCCGAAGTAATTCGGGACTTTTTTTTTGTACATAAGAGATATATGATAAATAAAGTAGCCATACAAGGATTTGAAGCTTCTTTTCATGAAGCAGCGGCCAATAAGTTTTTTGGAGATCACATCTCTACGGTTGAATGCTTAACCTTTGAAAAACTTTTTGATGTCATGCGAAAAAGAGAAGCTGATGTGGCGGTAATGGCTATTGAAAATTCCGTAGCAGGCGCTATTCTTCCTAATTATGCAAGATTAAGAGATTCTAATTTAGAAGTGGTAGGAGAAGTTTTTATAAGAATAGAAATGAACTTAATGGCTTTGAAAGGACAAACGGTAGAAGAGATTAAAGAAGTTCATTCTCATCCAATTGCTTTGTTGCAATGCTCAAAATACTTTAGAGATCATCCTCATATAAGTGTTGTAGAGTCAAATGACACAGCATTGAGTGCTAAAGAAATTGCCGATCAAAACATAAAAGGCAGAGCTGCTTTAGCCAGTAAAAAAGCCGCTGAAATTTTTGGCTTAAAGATTTTAGCGCCAAGTATTGAAACCAATAAAAGGAATTTTACACGATTTTTAGTACTGCGAAACCGAGGAGATGTATTTAAATCACTGCCAAAAAAGGCCGTTACAAAAGCATCTTGGTCGTTTAGAACCGGAAACACACCTGGAAGTTTAGCTAAAATTTTAACCAAGTTAGCAGACAACCAAATCAACTTAACTAAAATTCAGTCTTTGCCGGTATTAGGATCTGAATGGACCTATTACTTTTATGCTGATTTAGAATTTGATAATGAAACTAATTATCAAAAAGCAAAAGCTGAATTAGATAGCCACACAGTAGATTTAAAAATATTAGGGGAATACGCACAAGGAGAAAAATATTTATGATTATTCAAGAAGCCAATAGATTATCCTTTATCAAGGAATATTATTTCTCAAAAAAATTGAGAGAAATAAAGCAAATGATGGATGACGGAAAGCCTGTCCTAAATTTAGGCATAGGTAATCCCGATATGGCACCATCCGAATCCACTATTGAAGCCTTAAAAATAAGTGCTTCTAAATTAACCAATCATGGCTATCAACCTTATAAAGGTTTACCTGAGTTATCTATTGCTATTGCAGATTTCTATTATAAAACATATGGTGTCTTATTGGAATCTCAATCGGAAATTTTACCGTTAATTGGTTCTAAAGAAGGCATTAGTCATATTTCTCAGGCATTTTTAAATCCTGGAGATGTGGCATTAGTGCCTGATCCTGGCTATCCATCTTACAGTTCTGCGACAAGATTAGCAGGTGGCGAGCCGGTTACTTATAGTTTAGATGAAAACAATGATTGGGCACCAAAATGGGATGAGTTAACTGATGAATTGTTAGATAAAGCCAAAATTTGGTGGATCAACTATCCCAATATGCCAACAGGTGCAGAAGGAAGCAAAGCTATTTTTGAGAAAGCCATCGCTTTAGCTAAGAAGCACAATATTTTGTTGGTGAATGATAATCCATATAGTTTGATTTTGAATAAAGAAAAACCTGTTTCCATTCATCAAGCGAATGATAGTAAATCTGTTGCATTAGAATTAAACTCTTTAAGTAAGTCGCACAACATGGCCGGCTGGAGAATTGGGTTCTTATTAGGCGGTAAGGACTATATTGATGCCGTTCTAAAAGTTAAAAGCAATATAGATTCAGGTATGTTTAAACCTTTGCAGGAAGCTGCTTTAGAAGCTTTTAAGAATGATGAGCAATGGCACGCCGACAGAAACAAAGAATATGAACAACGACGAGTTTTGGCCTTCGAAATAATGGATTTACTCGATTGTACTTATGAAAAAGATAGTGTTGGAATGTTTGTTTGGGGAAAAATTCCTGAACGATATGATGATGTTGAAGTGTTAACAGAAAAACTGCTTCAAGAAGCTAATGTCTTCATTACACCAGGTTTTATTTTTGGTGAAAATGGAAAGCGATATATAAGGATTTCATTGTGCAGTAAACCAGCATTATTAATGGAAACCATTCAAAGAATTAAACGTTTGAGTTTATGACTATCGGATTAATTGGCATAGGGTTAATTGGTGGCTCTTTAGGTTTAGATCTAAAGCATAGAGGATTTACGAATAAAGTAATTGGATGCAGTAGAAAATTAGAGACTGCTGAAGAAGCCAAGGCATTAGGTTTAATTGATGAAGTGTTGTCAAAAGATGACTTAATTAAGCAAAGTGATTTAATCATACTTTCTGTTCCTGTAAATGTTTTAGTTGATGAATTGATTTATGTTTTAGATAGAACATCTACAGCGGTGGTAACGGATATGGGATCTACCAAAAGAAGTATCATTGAAGCGGTAACGGGACATCCTAACAGAAAGCGATTTGTGGCAGCTCATCCTATGGCTGGAACCGAAAACTCCGGTCCAAAGGCAGCTTTTAAAGGTTTGTTTGATGATAAAGTGGCCATTATTTGCGATCAGCAAAACACCGACAGTGATGCTGTTAAAGTAGTAGAAGATATGTTGAACACCTTAAAAATGAGGGTAAGATATATGGATGCAGCCGAGCATGATATGCATGCCGCTTATGTTTCTCATATTTCGCACATCAGCTCATTTGTATTGTCTTCGACTGTTTTAGACAAAGAAAAAAGCAGTAAAGCCATCTTGGATATGGCTGGTGGTGGATTTGAATCTACCGTTCGTTTAGCGAAAAGTTCGCCAAAAATGTGGTCGCAGATATTTGAACAAAACGCTAACAATATGTTAGAAGTGTTGGACACATACATAAAGAAGATGGAATATTTCAGAAATTGTATTGAAATTGGGGATTTTGCGGCATTGGAAAAATTTATGTCAGAGGCGAATGAAATTAAAAAGATTCTTAAATAGAATCTAGTATTGAGTAATAAGTATAAAGTAAATAATTGATAAAAAAGCTTGGAGCGTAAAGCTTTGAGCATAAAGCTTAAAAACATGAGTGATTTAAAAATAGCATCATTAGCAGATTGGGGATTTGGATTTGAAAGACCGGTTATCATTTCAGGACCATGTAGTGCAGAAACAAAAGAACAATTGATGACGACTGCATTAGGTTTAGCAGACAAAGGAATTGATATTCTTAGAGCAGGTATTTGGAAACCGAGAACAAGACCTAATACTTTTGAAGGAATGGGAAAAGAAGCTTTGCCATGGTTAATTGAAGCCGGTAAAGCTATTGGCAAACCTACTTCAGTTGAAGTAGCCAATAAAGATCATGTTTTTGAATGTTTAAAAGCTGGTGTAGATATTCTTTGGATTGGAGCCAGAACGACTGTTAATCCATTTGCGGTGCAAGAAATTGCAGATGCCGTTAGTGGAACAGATATTCCCGTAATTATCAAAAATCCTATCAACCCCGATTTATCTTTATGGATGGGCGCCATTGAAAGATTTAATTTTGTAGGTCTAACCAAATTAGCTGCCTTACACAGAGGTTTTTCTAGCTATGAAAAAACGCAATACAGAAATCAACCGAAATGGGAAATTCCTGTAGAACTAAAAAGATTACATCCGAATCTACCTATTTTTTGTGATCCAAGTCATATTTGTGGCGGTACTGAATTGTTGCAAAGCGTTTCTCAAAAAGCTTTAGATTTAGATTTTGATGGTTTGATGTTAGAATCTCATTGCAATCCTAAAGAAGCATGGAGTGATGCTAGTCAGCAAGTAACACCAGAAAGATTAGGAGAAATCTTGAGTAATTTGGTGATTAGAACACATCATGAGCCAGGAGAATTATCTAACGCATTATCTGAATTAAGAGGAAATATTGACAGAATTGACAATTATCTATTGGAACTATTATCGGAAAGAATGGATGTGGCACAAAGAATTGGTCAATATAAAAAGGACAATGATGTAACCATTTTACAAACATCAAGATGGTCTGAGATAGTTGATGATAGAGTTAAAAAAGGAACTTCAAAAGATTTGACAGAAACTTTTGTAAAAGAAATGTTTGAAGCGATTCACCAAGAATCTATTAGAAAGCAAACGAAAGTAATGAATACAAAAGGAGAGGAGTTAGCGAAATAGAGCCGACCTTAATTCTGAAAAATACAAATGCGGTTCCAATTGGGCCGCATTTTTTGTTATATAGTAAGGCTAGATTTAGAATATCTTACAATAAATGATGCCTGTCCAAATTGAACAGGCATCTCACAAAACTAAATTGCACTACTTTCAACTTTATTAAAATTGATTCAAATCAATTCTATATTCTTTTATTATTCACCAAGTTGTTCAATCATCTCCATCATTTTTTGCATTTGTTCTTGTTGCTCAAGAAGCATTTTCTTCAACTCGTCTACTTCTGTTGACTTAGCATCAAGCTCTGTTTTTAATTCTTGAATAGCCTTAATAGATAATACACCAAAATTTGATTTGGCAAGGGCTAAGTAACCCGATTCTTGATCTTCAATCACAAAACTTGGAAATAATGCTTGTACTTCTTGAGCTATAAAACCAGTAATTGGTTGGGCATCATCAGTGTTATCTTTGTACCTAAAAGTAACAGGATTTAATGCCATAACATTTGAAAGAACATTGGTTAATGGAATAATATCTTTTTTAAGTCGACGTCAGAAATTTCGACATACTCACCCGTCGTACCATTTATGCCAGCTTTATTAGCTCCATTATATTCAAACCACAATTGTGGACTTCCACTTATGGTAGTGGCCGAATAAATATGCCATTTCTTATTAATCTCTTGCTGAAGTATTATTCCTTTGTTAGCTAAGGAGCCAGTGGGAGATTGTACAATATGTAAATCTGCTTCAGGAGAGGCAGTCTTTATACCCACTCGGCCATTTTTTAAAATAGTAAATGCATCACTTCTGGCTGCAGAACTTGTGCCATTACCAATAGTGAATAATCTGTCAGAGCCATCCCAATCATTGGCATTAACAGGGGTGTAGATAGTATTGAAACGACCCAATGCGATTTCATACGCAGAAATCGCTTCTACATCTGCACCAATGGCGGTTGATACACCACCTTTAGCTTTAGAGTTTAAACCGGCAGCAAAACTATAGTTTCCAACATTATCAGCATCCCAATTGCTGTTAGTAGTTCTTCCTGCTCTGAAAGCACCCGTTTTAGGATTAAAATACATTCTTGTGGCTGCGCCATCCACTATGGTTGCACCACTGCCATAAGTGCCTGTTACCAATAAACCATCATTTCCTGCAACATGCAGCTGCGCTGATGGGCTGGAAGTAGAAATACCCATTCGAGCATCTTTTCTTATAACAAGTGCATTTGTTCTAACTGCGTCACTTGTGCCATTCCCTACTATAAACAAAGGAGATGTGGATGTTGGAATCGGAGAAGTTTGCTGTGCAACAATTGGATCATTGTAATAACCAACAGCAAGCGAAGAGGATGCATTTGAAATTGTATTGTTACCCATGGCGGTAGAACTATTTCCCATTGCTTTTGATTGCCGTCCAAATGCTGTAGCTGCTGTAAAACTCGCTTCCGTTCCAGTACCCATTGCTACAGAAGCATAAGATTGAGCGAGTGTATTATCTCCTGCAGAAAATGATCTATCACCAATATTATCATCATCCCAATTATCACCACTTACATAACCAGCTCTGAAAGCATTTTTTCTTGGATTGAAAAACATTCTTGATCCCTCGCCATTAACAGTTACTACAGAACCATTACCAGATGTTCCTGTTACTAAAAATCCATCAGTGCCTGCTACGTGAAGTTGTGCTTCTGGAGCAGAGGTAGCAATACCAGTCTTCCCATCTTGTCTTACCACCATAGCATTTTTTCTCGAATTATTACCTGTTCCGTTGCCTACAATAAATAATGGGGTAGTATTTGTTACAGTGGTCTGAGGAGCTATTATCGTGTCATTATAATGACCAACAACTAAAGACGAATAACCATTTGCCTTTGTTGTAAAACCCATAGTTGTTGATGCGAAACCATTTGAATTTGTGAGTAATCCTAATGCTGTGGAATAATCGGCATTTGCATTAGAACTAACTCCCATTACCATTGAAAACCCGCCATTTGCATTAGAACTTGCTCCAATTGCTGTTGATGCATAGCCATTCGCAATGGATTCAAAACCCATTGCAGTAGAGTATTCTCCACTTGCTTTAGTATCATAACCGCTTGCAAAACTATAATCGCCTATGGCCATGGTATTATTACCCATCGCAATAGATCGATTTCCGAATGCCTTCGTGCCATCTCCCATAGCTATGGAAGCGTCTCCGTATGCATTAGTCCCAGATCCTATGGAGGTAGCAGAAAATCCATATGCTCTCGCACCAAATCCCAAAGCAATAGCAGCAATTCCATTTGCTTCAGAGTTATATCCCATAGATGTTGAAGCCAAACCAATTGCCTTAGTATCATAACCAGAAGCAAGACTATAATCACCAATACTGTCAATATCCCAATTGCTATTTGTAATACCCCCAGCTCTAAAAGCTGCTTTTTTAGGATAAAAGAACATACGAGTACCAGCTCCGTTGATATCTAAATCTTGTCCTTGTCCCAAAGTTCCTGATACAATAATTCCGTCATGTCCGCTAATTTTAATAGCACCTGAGTCAGCAATAATTTCTCTACCTAAACCAAAGCCACCGGCATCATAAGCCTCATCAAGAGTAATAACTTGTGCTTCCGGCAAGCTTTCCCAAGTGGCAAGTCCGCTCGGGTCAGAAGTTAATACTTTCCCTGCTGCTGGGTTTCCGCCTCTAATTTTTACTTGGCCATCAATGTCTAAACGGGCATCAGGCGCATTTACCCCAAATCCTGTGCGACCATCAAATCTTACTACCATAGCATTACTTCTTGCATTGCTTCCTGTTCCATTCCCTATAATGAATAGAGGAGTATAGTCTACAGCTATTACTTGTCTTGAAACGATTGTGTCATTATATCGCCCAATAACTAATGAAGAAGAGCCATTAGCGATGTTCTCGAAACCCATAGCAGTTGATGCAGAACCATTTGCTTTAGTTCGATTACCAAAAGTTGATGATGTGAGCCCATTGGCTTGAGATAAAAATCCCATAGCTACTGATGCATTGCCATTGGCTTGACCGGTTGCAAATGCTATTGAATAATCTGCATTAGCTTGTGATCCTGCGCCCATAGCAAAAGAAGATATTCCTTTAGCTATAGTATTAGATCCCATTGCTACAGAATAATCTCCAATATTCACATCACTCCATGTGGTTGATTCTCCTCGTCCTACTCTAAACGCTGCTTTTCTAGGATAAAAAAGCATACTTGGGTTAGTATTGCTCACTTCTAAGGCTGCGCCCTGTCCTAAAGTTCCAGTTACCAAAAGTCCATCAGTACCATTGATTAAAACAGCTCCGGAATCAGCAATAATTTCTCTGCCGGCGCCAGGTCCTCCTGCATTATAGGCTTGATTTAAAGTGCCTGTTTCAACCGCTGGAATAACCTCCCAAGTGGCTAATCCATTAGCATCCGAAGTTAAAACCTTACCTGAGCTAGGTGCTCCACCTCTTACTCTTAGTTGACCATTAATATCTAATTTGGCAGTTGGATCATTCGTTCCTATTCCTACTAAATTGCCACTATTATAAATATTATCGTTATTTACTAACCAAGTGGTACCATTCCAAAAAGTTGTATTTCCAACTGCAGAACCATCTGGCAACAAACCCTGTGGTCCCTCTGGACCTGTTTCTCCTTGCGGCCCTTGTGGTCCAGTTGCTCCATCCATTCCATCATTTCCTGCGGGACCTTGTGGTCCAACTTCTCCTTGAATACCTTGAGGGCCAATAGGACCAGTTTCACCTTGTGGTCCCTGTGGACCAGTTGCGCCATCTTGACCATCAATTCCGGCAGGACCTACTTCTCCTTGAATGCCTTGAGGACCAATAGGACCAGTTTCTCCATCTAATCCGTCATTTCCAGCAGGACCCTGTGGGCCAACTTCTCCTTGGATTCCTTGAGGTCCAGCAGGACCTGTTTCTCCTTGAATACCCTGTGGACCAGCTGGGCCAGTTTCTCCTTGTGGCCCTTGAGGACCAACGGCTCCGCCACTAATTGGCAAAATAACCGAGTTTCCTCCATCTATGGAAAGTATAAAATTGTCTTCATCCCATGCTAAAGTTTGGTCATCTGTTGCAGGATCGCCCGGAGGACCTTGTGGACCTATTTCTCCCTGAATTCCTTGTGGGCCAGTAGCTCCATCTAAGCCATCATTTCCAGCTGGACCTTGTGGACCTACTTCACCTTGAGGACCTGCAATTCCTGCAGGGCCTTGTGGTCCGATAGCTCCATCTTGACCATCAATCCCTGCAGGACCTTGCGGACCCATTTCACCTTGTATTCCTTGAGGTCCTTGTGGACCAACTGTGCCACTGATATTAGGAAGGACAACAGCATTTCCATCACTAATGGTTAAAGTATTCGTAATTTCATCATAAGAAAGCGTTTGATTGTCTTCAAACACAGATAAATCAACACCCATTATTGAATCAGCTATAGCAGCTCTATCAGCATTTAAAGCATAAAAAACACTTCTTAAATCTGACTCGCCCATGTTTATATATCCATTGCCATAATCTAAGTCTACTCTAATTTTAGGTTGACCCGACATCCAATCAATTTCTGTAAAGTCACCCAACAAAATATCTCCTTTACCTAAAGGAAGTTCTACTTTTCCTGTGGGTCCTGTGTTGGGGAAATGTTCTTCTTGATACACTTCATTATTATCCATAATGATCGTAAATCGCAACCCAACTACAGTATTGAGAATTGGTGCGCCAAAACCATCTGTAATAACTGCTTGATAGCTTACGGATTGTGGGGTTTGTCCTACAGCTATTTGAATTGTGGACATAAGAAGTACAAAAAGTATACGTTTTAGATTTTTCATAGTAGTGGCGATTTGAGTTAGTTTATTTTTTCAATTAAAAGGCTATTTAGTTTTGTTCCATTTTTTGTAGTAATCACTAATGCATAAGCACCTGCGGGATATTGATTAAGCCATATTTCATTTATTCCTGTAAAAATTGAAGTTGCTAACAATTGCTTTGCTTCAATATTATAGACCGTAACCATCCATTCAATTTGTTTTGGATGTTCTACTATTATAGATATAGGACCAATGGTTGGATTAGGATAAATTTTGATGGGGATAATTAAATCGTTGTCGTTGATTCCAACATTTAAGGTGTCAAACTCAGGTTGCTCAAATCCTTGAATTAATGTTGCTTGACTATTGGTTTTTACTGCAGCAATTGCTTCGCCAATAGTGTATGATAATATGACATCAGTAGATACAACAGCCTTTCCGCCATTACTTATGACATTGGATTTTATTTCTTGAGCTAATAAATTAGTTGAGCTTAAACAACCAAAAATGAAGCAATTACACAACAATGTAATTTTAAACTCTTGGATTATTTGGAGATTTAGATTTACCATAGCAGTATTTTCAGTACTTAAAACTATGGTTTAGTCAATTTTTATTTTGGGTGAGTTATTTATCTGCGGAAAGTAGGAGTAGATGACCACTTATAATGAGTAATTACCATATAAAGCTTTTTACTAAATTCCAAACATCTTTAGTAATGTATCTTTTCGACTTCTGCTTACACTTAATTCTCTATTATCTTCCATCACTACATATCCGCCATCTCCTCTAACGTATTTTTTAATTTGTTCAAGGTTGATTAAGTTGGAATTATGAATCCTCAGAAATCCTTGATCGGATAATACGGATTCAATTTCTTTTAGTGTTTTACTAACCAAAATAGAATTTTGATTGGTTAAGTGGATATAAGTATAATTGCTATCTGAAATACAGCAAATAATTTCCTTTATTTTAATAAAATGAAGTCCTTCCTGTGTAGGTACCGCTATTTTATCTCTTACTGTATTATTTGGTTGATAGGAGCTGTTCAGTATTTCCAATTGTGGCTCAATTATAAATTGCGATCTCTTATTTTCTACCTTTTTAATTGCATTAACTAAATCTTCTTTATCAATGGGTTTTAAAAGATAATCTATCGCACTAGCCTTAAATGCTTTCACTGCAAACTCATCGTAGGCAGTTGTAAAGATGATATCAAATTGGATGTTCTCTAATTTATTTAGGAATTCAAACCCATTTAATACAGGCATTTCAATATCTAAAAATATTAGATTTACAATATTCTTTTGAACATATTGAAGCGCTTCAATTGGTTTATTAAAAGCGTGAAGCACTTTAACCGATGGCGTGTACTTTTCTAATTGCCATTGTAAAGTTTCAAGACAATGCTGTTCATCATCTATAATTATGCTGTTAATCATTCATCTAGATTAAATACTTATTCTTATAATTACTTTTGTTCCTAAGGGATTGTTTTTGTCATCTACAAGGTCTATTATTTCAATATTAGTTTCTGAAATATTTTCTCTATTAACATAATTCAATCTTTCTTTTGTAATACTCATGCCGAAAGATTTGTTTTTTTCTGCACTTTTACTTTTTACCGCTTCGGCGGCCACTCTGCCAATTCCATTGTCTTCAATGATACAAACAAGTATTTTATTTTCTTGATATATTTTAACCTTCAGTTTGCCGTCAGCATCTTTTTTATGCATTAAACCATGCCAAATACAGTTTTCTACGTAGGGTTGAATAATTAAGGGAGGAACTTCTAGATAGTCAGCTTCAACATCATCATCTACTTCAATTTCATAGCTAAATTTATTATTGAAACGAAGTTGTTCCATTTGAATATACAAATCCAGTGCTTCAAGCTCATTGGACAATGTAATCTTTGGTTCTTTAGAATTACTAAGCACTTTTCTAATTAGCTTACTAAATTTAGAAAGGTATTCTGAAGCTAATTCTTGTTCGTTTTTAATGATAAAATTATTGATTGAGTTTAAACAGTTAAAAAGAAAATGCGGATTCATTTGAGCTCTTAAGGCATGCATTTCTGCATCAGCCAATTTCTTGTTAAATATTTGTTGATTGGCTTGTTGTATCAGTAGATTAGTCGCTGTTTTTGTTTTAAATCGATATCGCAATAACAGTAGAAGGAAGAAGATTGAGATTGAAATCAGGATCCAAATAAGTTTAGCTTGATTGCTCCGTTTTAACTTAATCTCCTTTATTAGTTTATCTTTTTGCAACAGTTCGATGGCTTTGTTTTTCTCGCCTGTTTCATGAATTATTTGGAGCTTATTTATCTCATTTATTTTATCAATACTGTACAATGAATCCTTAAGGTTATGGTACTCATTTAGCTTGAGAAATGCTTTTTCGTAATCTTTTGACTGATTGTATACAAAAGCCAATGATTGATAGGAGGTAAGCAACTTTTTTACAAGATTCGCCTTTTTAGATAGTTCTTCTGCAATTAATAAGTGCTCGATAGATTTTTGGTAGTCGCCTATTTTATTGTAAATATTACTGTATTGTCCATGAATTTCAATCCGGAAGGAATAGTCCTTTTCATTAACAATAGCCATGCAAGAATCTAAATATTTAAAGGCCGTAGCTGTTTGATTGTTTTTATTAAAATAATGAGATGCGGCTATGTATAACCTTAAGTTATGACCTACTGTATTTAAAGTTCTTTTACTAAAACTTAGACCTTCCAATAAAAAATTGAGATCTGAAGTATCCGGATTATTCATAGTGATACATGCCAGATTTGAGATATTTACATAGTTTGACAGCCGTATAATGGTGTCTTGTTTTCCAAAATCATAGCATTTTCTGTAGTGATAAAGCGCCTTTTCTGGTTTCTCTAGCTTATTGTAACAGATCCCTAAATTGTTATTCACCTTTGCTATAGAGATACTATCATGGAGTTCTTCATATAGTTTTAGACTCTTTAAATTGTAATCTAATGTGTTCTGATAATCGCTAATTTTCAAATAGTAAATCGCAATAGATTTATAAACATCTGCTTTTATGCGCTTGCTACCTTCACTAAGAGGCAATGCTTTTTCTAAAAAATAAATGGTAGAATCTAAATTGTTTTCATTGCTCTTCAGAATTGAATAATTCAAGTAGGCAAGGGCTTCTATAGTATCAACATTCTTTGATTCTCCAAATTTTAAAATAGCAGCATTAACAAGATAAGCTGAATCTGAATTGGAGACATTTATTTTGTCAAAAATTTGGTTTAACTCATGGATGCTTGTTTGAGAATAAACAGCATTGAAGTTGATTGAAAAGCATAATACAAGAGCTATACAATGCCTTATCCAATTTAAATAAAATCGGTTAATGATAAATTTCACGGAAGTAATATCTGATTTTATTTCCCAATATTTCAACGAAATGAGTATTTGTAGAAATGAATGATTGTATAACCAAAACGAATGAGTAACCAACGGATAAAAGAAAAGGCGATTCTTATGAATCGCCCTAACTTTTGAAATCTTTATATGAACAGTTGATTGCTTTTTGCTCTCTCTCGCAACAATGTAGGAGGATTGAATCTGTCACCATATTTTTTGGCTAATTCTTCAGACCTTGTTACCAATTCCTTTAAACCAAAATCATTGGCATATTGTAAAGTTCCACCTTTAAAAGGAGCGAAGCCCCAGCCAAAGATACTTCCAATGTTAGCGTCGGCAACATTTCTTAAAACGCCTTCTTCTAAGCATCTTATGGTTTCCAAAGATTGAATAATCATCATTCGCTCTTTTAACTCTTCCATTTCTTCAGCTGAAGAAACTTTTACATTAAAGATCTCATTTAACTCGGGCCATAAGTATTTCTGACCTTTTTCAGGGTATTCATAGAATCCGGCTCCGGCAGCTTTCCCTTTTCTATCTAACGATAGCATTTTATCTGCTACTTTATTAGCAGGGTGATGAGGAATAGGTAAACCTTGTTCTGCTAAATCTTTTTCCGTTTGCTTTTTAATATGCTCCATTAAGGATAGACTTACCTCATCCGTTAATGCTAATGGTCCAACCGGCATTCCCGCTTGAATACCGGCATTTTCAATTACTTTTGGATGAACACCTTCTCCCAACATAGCAATGCCTTCTTGAACATAAGTAGAGAATACTCGCGACGTATAGAATCCACGACTATCATTTACAACAATTGGTGTTTTCCCGGTTTGCAATACAAAATCAAAAGCTCTTGCTAATGTTTCATCTGATGTTTGTTCTCCCACAATTATTTCTACCAATGGCATTTTATCAACCGGTGAAAAATAATGCAACCCGATAAAGTTATTAGGTCGTTTAGAAGCTTTAGCTAAGCCTGTAATAGGAAGGGTAGAAGTGTTAGAAGCATAGATGGCATTATCATCAATTTGAGCTTCAGCTTCTTCTGTAACTTTTGCTTTTAAACCTCTATCTTCAAATACCGCCTCTATTATTAAATCACAACCCTTTAAATCGGCTGCGCTATCGGTGGGATGAATTAATGAAAGCAATTGTTCTTGCTTTTCCTTAGTTAATCTTCCTCTTTGGATTAATTTATCGGTGATCTTTTCAGAATATGATTTTCCAAAATCAGCTTTTTCTTTAGTTACATCTTTCAACACAACTGGAATACCTTTAGAAGCACATGAATAAGCGATTCCGGCGCCCATCATTCCGGCGCCTAACACACCCACTTTTTTAACTGTTCCTCTTTCAAATCCCTCCGGTCGACTAGCTCCTTTTTTAACGGCATTTAAATCAAACCAAAAAGCTTTTGTCATGTTTTTTGAAACCTTACCAACGGTAAGACTCGTAAAATATCTAGATTCAATCCTTGAAGCGGTATCAAAATCAACTAAGGCTCCTTCTACCGCTGTACTAATTATAGCTTGCACCGCTGGATAGTTTCCATGTGTTTTAGCTCTTGACATGGCAGGAACGATAGGTAACATCATGGCTACTTTAGGATTGGTTGGAGCGCCTCCAGGAAATCTGAATCCTTTAACATCCCAAGGTGCTTGAGCTTTCGGGTTAGCCTTGATCCAAGCTTTCGCTTTCTCCATCATTTCTTCTGGAGTTTCGGCTAACTCATCTGCCAATCCTGCTGCGACGGCAGCTTTGGGTTTTAGTTTTTTACCTTCTGTTAGAAAAGGTAAAGCATTTTGTAAGCCTAACATTCTTGTTAACCTGACAATTCCGCCGCCGCCAGGCAAGAGTCCTAAGCCCACTTCCGGTAAACCGATTACACTTCTTGGATTATTTAAGGCTACTCTGTGATGACAAGCTAATGCTACTTCATAACCGCCTCCTAAGGCGCTTCCATTAATAGCAGCAACTACAGGAATTCCAAGTGTTTCCACTCTTCGTAAACCTGATTTTAAAGTTTCACACATATCGAATACTGCTTTCGCATCCGTCATAGCATGAACTTTATCTAAATCTGCGCCAGCAATAAAAGTTGATTTAGGTGAAGTAAAAATCACTCCTGTTAATTCTCCTTTCTTTGCTTCTAATGCCTCAATGGTTGCTAAAAAGCTTTTATCAAATTCTTCATTAAGCACATTGGCTGACCTACCGGGCATATCAATTAATACGGTAGCAATTTTGTCGTTATCTATATCTATTTTAAACATAATTTTTGTCATTTGGATTTTTGGTAATATGGATTTATGGCTGATTTAGAATTTTGAATTTTAAACTAGCATCTTTCTATAATCGTAGTAGAACCCATTCCACCACCAACGCATAGTGTTACAAGAGCTGTTTCTTTATTCGATCTTTCTAATTCATCTACCATTGTTCCTAAAATCATTGCGCCGGTTGCTCCGAGTGGATGTCCCATGGCAATCGCTCCACCATTAACGTTTAATTTTTCATCAGGTACATCTAAATCTCTTTGAAATCTTAGCACTGCAGAAGCAAAAGCCTCATTCATTTCAAACAAATCGATATCTTTTGTTGTCATGCCAGCTTGCTTTAATGCCTTTTTAGACGCTGGACCAGGACCTGTTAACATAATGGTTGGTTCTGTACTTGTAACAGCAGAAGTGATAATTCTAGCACGTGGTTTTAAACCTAATTGTTCGCCTATTTCTTTGCTACCAATTAACACTAATGCGGCACCGTCAACAATACCAGAAGAGTTTCCAGCGTGATGAACATGATTTATTTTTTCTAACTGAGGATATTTAGCCAACGCAACAGCATCAAATCCCATTTGTCCCATATTTTCAAAAGAAGGATTCAATCCACTCAAATCTTGTACAGTTGTGCCCGGTCGCATATACTCATCAAAATCTAGAATAGTGATGCCATTTTGATCTTTTACCGGAATGATAGACTTTTTAAATCGTCCTTCTTTCCATGATTTTTCAGCTAAATTTTGACTTCGGATCGCATAACTATCTACATCATTTCTTGTAAAACCTTCCAATGTTGCGATTAAATCAGCACTAATGCCTTGTGGAACAAAATCAGTTTTAGCGTTTACCTCCATATCTAACATCCATGGTCCTCCGTCGGAACCCATTGGCACTCTCGACATCGATTCAACACCGCCACCAACAATTAGATGTTGCCAACCAGAACGAACTTTCATAGCCGCAAGATTACAAGCCTCTAAACCTGACGCACAAAATCTATTGAGTTGAAAACCCGGTACGGAAAGATCCCAACCGGCATATTGTGGAGCTAACTTAGCGATATTGCCACCTTGATCACCAACAGGAGAGACACAACCAATGATTACGTCTTCTACCTTTGAGGTATCTAAATTGTTTCTTTCTTTTAGAGCATTAAATAAAGTCACTAGAAGATCAATAGGTTTTACTTCGTATAACTTGCCTTTTCCTGCTTTGCCTCTTCCTCGAGGCGTTCTAACTGCATCAAAAATGTATGCTTCTGTAGCCATAATTTTTATGTTTTAATAAATGAGTATAATATATTGTAAATATAAAAAACTTTACCAAACGTTCGTTTGATAAGTGATTTTCTAATTTAGTTTTAGCTTGTACGATTTACCGGTACTACTACTTTTTGAACTTCTTAATTTGTTGCCCTTGTTTATTTGTGGAGCAAGAAACAAATGGCCGCTTAAAGCCGACAATCCGCCTAATAAACCACCAAACACTGCGGTTAAAATTAATAATAGGATAGGTGTTATCGTAAAGCCTAGAAACTCTGTAAAAAGATCTGACCATTTATTTACAAAGGCTCCATTAGCAGCCATGAAAGATGGAATGGCTTTTAAAACCCAAAAAATAGCAACTCCCAAACTGCCCATTAAAAATGGATGATTATGTGTTTTGGCAAAAGTTATACCTAAAACAAATGCAATAATAATAGGAGTGAACCAAGGCAGTGGCAACCATTGAGTTAATAAAAATGATAGCAATGCTGTTAAAATTATTCCAAATATAGTTTTCATATTATTTTGCTTTAAGTGATTGCTGAGCTTCTTCTTTATCTTTATAAAAGTTGAGCTTAAAGTATTGGCCTGTTCTCCAATTTTCTAAAAAGTCATCGTAATGAGCATTTCCAGGATTACCCGATTGTCCACCAGGATAAACTCCATAGGCTTCAACACCATTATCATTCAATTTAACAACCATTCTCCATGAAGGTCCCCATTCTTGATTAACTGCATTAGGTGCATTTTCTGAACCGCCTACTTCAATATCCCAAGTACTAAATGCTTTAAATTTCATTAAATGTTCTACACGAGCATTATTGTAACTAAACCATTGGCTATTGGCATCCTTATTATTGATAAAATAAGTTGACATGGTTTTAAAACCATTATTGATGAGCATTTCTACCGTTTCAACTGGTTTAGTCGTTTTATTATCAATTAATGAGTGATCGGCATGATTTTTTAAAAATTGTAAAGTATAATAATCTTGTGGTGTTTTGATTGACTTAGTAGTATCATTTAACTCATCCCAAAGATTGGTAGTAATGTCAACCCACCAAGATTGAAAATAAGTTGGCGCACTTTTAAATGGTTCGTTAAAGTAGTCCCAATTTTTCAAACTATCTAATATTGCAATTTGATTTTTAGACAAACTCTTTGCATCTAGTTTTTCTAGTAGGAATGGCAATATTTCTGCTGCCATCAAATTAAAATTATCGTTTTGAAGTAACATCATATCTTCAACAGTAATATTCTCTAAACTTGCTAGTTGACTGTTAATTCTTCTATTCCTATATGTTTCAAAAGAACCTGTGTAATAATATGGATAAGTAGAATCCGTTGGTTGTTGGTTGGCTGAACTCACAAAATTCCTATCTGGATTTAAGATATGCGGATTATGCTCTTTAGGAACATAGGTATTTAAATTCTCTAAATTTTGATCTTCTAGCTTAGCCACATATTTGCCTTCATTCTTTTGTTGAATTTTGTACAAACCGGATGCTTGAATCGCAATGTTTCCATTTACATCACCATAAACAAAGTTTTGCCCAGGATTATCGAAATATTTTAGTGCCGACAAATATTCGTCGTGGTTTTTAGCCATGTTCAACTCATAAAAAGTTTTCATTTCATTGGTTACATTCAATGCCATCCATTGCATCGCCAAACCTGATTTATCTTGAAGTTTACCAAATGTATTATCATAAACTATTGGTCCAACTTTGGTCCATCTAACCGTATCAATAACAGACTCACCATTATTGACATTTATAGTTTCAATTCGTTTTTCAATTGGGTAGTATTCGCCATCTAGCAAATATTCAGACTGGCTATCATCTTTATATCTAACAGAATACCAATCGTTCACATCTCTTGAGCCATTGGTTACGCCCCAAGCAATGTTTTCATTAAAACCAATGATAATATTTGGTGCGCCAGGAATAGTTACTCCATATACATTGATACCGGGAGCATTTAATTGCATTTCGTACCAAATAGAAGGATAACTTAATCCTAAGTGTGGATCATTTGATAGTATCACTGAACCATCTGCTGTTTTATTCGGTCCAACAGCCCAGTTATTGCTACCAATTCCTTGTACATAAGGAAGTGGATTGGGTAATGATGCAGAATTGTCGCCAACGTAATCTTCTTCAAATTGATTGTTGGTTTCTGAAACAACAGGTTCAAAATTCCAAGAAGTACCTATTGGTATAATAGGCGATTGGTCTTGAGGAAAATCCGGAAAGATTATGTCATATGCTTCTTCTCCAATGATATTTCGTGTAGAAGTATTTCTAATGTCTTCTCCAATATTTGAAAGTCTTAACGACATTAGTTTCAAAAGCAAAATACTTTTAACATCCGTCCATGGTTCAGGTTTGTAGTCAGCTAATTTAAACTCTATCGGAAGATCTTTGGGTTGTAATCTATCAATGTAATCATTTATACCGCTTGAATAAGCCTTAATGATACTTTGAGATAAACTATCATCTTTAAAAGCCAATGCTGTTTCCTCTGCTATTTTAGGTAAGCCTAACCTTCTGATGTATCGATCTACGTTTAATCCATTTTCTTCTCCAATGGCCTCCGATAGTTTACCTCCAGCTACTCTTGTTTGAAAATCCATTTGCCACAATCTGTCTTTTGCTTGAGCATAGCCGACCGCATAATACAAAGCAGCTTCATTAGGTGCGAATAAATGGGGAACACCTCTGTCATCATAGTAGATATCTACTATTCCATTGGGCGTAGTTAATTGTATATGATCTTGATTTTGAGGATCTTTGTTTTGCCAAACACCATGCGTTGGGCTTAACAGTTTACCTAAAGCCGGGATACCAAATTTTGAATTATCAGAAATATAAACTAGGGTGATAGTTATAATAAGTAGTATAACTGCAAGGATTCGCTTCATTTAATTAGTTTGATGCAAAATATAGATAATTGACGGATTTCTAATAGTTGACAAAATAAGGATTGTTTTTTATTTCTTTAAACAATAAGAACTAGCAAAGGTTAACACTATATGAGTAATGCTGTTTTATAGAAGTTATAATTAATGTTAATCTGATTAATGTTTGTTCCATTTATGACGTTAGTTAACTTTTTGGAACAGTTTTTAGATTATTTTTATCATCAAAACTCATTAAAGCGTATTTACAACATGAAACAATACATACAAATTTTAACTTTCGGATTATTAATGTTCTTATTTGCTAATCCAATAAGTGCACAAAATAACAAAGACAAGAAATCTGACCCAGAAGTAGTAACTCCGACAAAAAAGGAAGTTGTTCAGTTTTCGGGAATTATTAGAGATATAACTGATGGCACACCTATACCATTTGCCACCGTTTATGTAGATAAAATTTTCAGAGGAACAATTTCTAATATAGATGGATTCTTTTCTATGGCAGTGGCAAAAGGTGATTCTATTGTTATAAGATCAGTGGGCTACAAAGAAGAAAGATTGCAGATACCTCCTAATTTAAAAGGAGATAGTTATCATCTATTATATGCATTAGAAAACGATACTATCATGTTAGATGAAGTTGTGATTTATCCTTGGAGTAAACTACATTTTAGACAGCACTTCATAAATTTGGAAATACCTGATGATTTACAACAATTAGCAGAAGAAACATTTGCAAAGTCTACTTTAGCAGAATTTAGTGAATGGACCGATTATGATGGCAATGAAAATTTCGATCAATTTATAAATAATTATGTTGGTGAGATTTATTACCAAGGTCAATCAGCTCCAATACAATTGTTAAACCCATTTGCATGGGCGCAATTTGTAAAAGCAATTAAAGCAGGAAAATTTAAGCGGTCAAAGAAAGATGTAATTAAGTATTAGATTTAGCCATTTATGTATAAATCTAATTGCTTCCATGTAAACCAAATGGCAGGCATCCGCTTCCTTTACTAATCTGAATTGAGTTACCTGTTGGAGCATCTATTGCGTTTTCGTTGGCAATTGTGTAAGCAAAATTGAAACTAACAATGGCTACTGGCTGGCCATTAAAAACGCCATCTTTGATGTCTAATATTTCAATTTTTGAAGAATTTTGGGCGATGGTATATCCATACTTATAGCTAGGTTTGCCTATATAAACATTGCCTGAACTTATTCCTTCATTTATAGCACCTTTAACAAATTCGGCCTCGCCTTCTTCATTACGAGGCAAATTTTCCAATAAGGCAGCTAAACTTAATGTGTTATCTACACTCAAATCTTCATCATAAGGTAGGTTCGTGAAAATGAAATTAAAATAGCCGAATTGAGCATTTCCTAATGAAGACGCAAAATACAAGGTATCATCACTATTATTTTTATTGCAGTCATTGTATAACCAATTACAGATGCCACTATTATTAGAAGTGTTTGTAGAGGCTTGTTCACCATCTGCTTTATGTCTTAAATTAACCAATTTGCCGCCTTCATTCAATTCCAAAAAATACGGTGAAAGCACATCGTCCGGTCTGACAATTGGATCTTCACATGAATTGAATAACGTGACTAACAAAAAAAGAAGCAAATAATAGGGGCTTATTTTCATCTTTGGTTTAATTTAAATAATCTTGAAAATAATAATTTAAAAGCATATCAAAAATTGAATTGTTGATGTACGAATTGAAATAAATTGTTATCGTAATGAATCAACTATCTATTATTTAAGTACTCTTGGATTTAATCTAATGATCGCTGAGAAGGTATAATCTGTATGAACATCGTAATCAACTTTATTATAATAAGTACTATTGGTTCTATCAATTAAACCTTGATTGATAATCATACGAAAAGCAACGAAAGAAGATACATTAAAAGTAAGCCCTGCATAAGCTCTAACATCCATCCTAGAAATACCGTAATTTGATATATTAGCTAATACCTTATAAGATTCGATTTCTTGTTGCGGCAAGTTATATATATTGGTTACAACAGCCTCAGGAAAGGTAATATTAGTTGGTCTAACATAAGCTAAGGAAAAACCACCACTAAAGTAGAGCCAAGAAGTCATTTTTACATTTACACCAATAGGTAACTCAAATGAATTTAATTTTTCAACTATGGAAACCTCATCTATAATTATTCCTTGATTATCATCTCTCCAAACAGATTCTGCAGCAAACACATTAGAGATTTTCTTGTAAACCAAACCGGTTTCAATACTTACCTTGCTGTTTAACTGATAAACATAAGTCAAACCAATCGTTAAATTGGGTCCACCTCCGGTTACCTCATTGATTAAGGGGTTTTCAATTTTATCTTTACCATTTTCAATAGGAATACTTAATCCTAAACCAGCTTGTATCCTAATCTCCCAATTCTTTTGTTTTTTAGCTTCCCAATCGATATCATCTGATTGTTTAACCTCACCATTCTTACTCTTAGCATCTTCATGAGGATTATTCGGAGGTAAGAAACTAATCTTTTCTAAAGCCACTAAAGCATTTATACTTTTTGTGATCTCATTGGTACGTTTTTCAAGGTAGTCCATCTTAGAATCAATGATCTCGTCTATTTGAGATAATTGATTATTGTTAGAAGCATCTGCTACTGATTGATTTGAGATTCGGCCATTAATAATAGAATTATCCTTTATGTTGGTAGGAATGAAGTTATTGCCTCCATGATCATTATTGATGAAGGTAGTAATATTGCTGCTCGAATTTGATTTGTCTACCGAAGCATTTTTAAGAACATTACCATTAACTGCTGAATGATCAGCAGTTGTTGCGCCATTATTTATTGCTGATTGATTAGAGTTGTTCCAATCAGCTGATCCATTTTTTGAAGACGAAGAATAGACATTAGCCGATGAAGTGTTAGTGCTACTTATTGCATTTGATACACTATTTTTTGAAGAGCTAGTAATCGGTTTATCCATATCAAAACTCGTATTCGTAGCCTTATTAACTTGCTTCCTATCAGAACGATTATAGATAGGTTGGTTTGATATCGCACTATTTACGGTGTTGTCCCTTCTTGATCTAATTATAGATTGATCTTCAGATAAAACATTGCTATTGTCAACTTCAAAAGAGCTAACAATTGAATCAATATTACTATCTGCCAATGTACCTTTAGGTTGGTCATTTTTTAATACTAGAAATAACGGTACTGATAATAGTGCAATAAAAAGTAATCCGTAATACTTACTACGGCTCTTTTTAGCTATTCCTTGCCTTTTTTGAAAGTCCTCCCAATATTTCTCTTCAAATGGGACTTCATATTCAAGCAATTTATCTTTAATAATATTTTCCTGTCTCAGATTCATTTAAATAATGCTGCTGTATTAATGGTATTATCGCTTTTCTTGCTTCAGCTAAATGCCATCTTGATGTATTAATATTTATATTCAGTTTTTCACTTATTTCTTTATGGCTATAGCCGTCAACTACGTAGAGTAAAAAAACTGTTTTATGATCGATATTTATTTTGTCAATTAACTTTAAAATATACTCAGTATCTAAATTCTCGGTTATCTCAACATTCATATAAGTTATGTTGGATTCCACTTCTTCTTCTAAGTACGTTTCGTTTAAATTTTTCTTGTTCTTTCTAATTCTATCTATACATTCATTAATCGTTATAGAAGACATCCATTTTTTCAAATCTCTATCTACTTGAAACTTGTCAATATTTTTAAAAACTTTAAGAAAAACATCTTGACAAGCTTCTAAAGCTTCCTCTCTAGGCAAATATCTTACACAAATAGCCATTACATAGCCAAAGTAGTGCTTGTAAAATGCCTTTTGAGCATAAGCATCTCCATTCATAAGGTTCGTTATGAGATGCTTATTAATTAGCATAAATACATTCTAAAGGTTCCTTACTGTTAGTACGTAAGCTATAATGGTTCCGTTGGTGATATAAGGAAATTTTTAATTTAAGAGGAAAGTTAGTACTAATAGCAACCTCAGAAAAAAACAAGTGGTTTGTTTTTTTCATTATTTCGGCTAGACTTTTAGTGTATTTATCCATCTATTAATATTTAAATCACAACCAATAACATAGATTATAATGTTCTAATCTTCTGATTACCTATTGGTTAAATACGAAATCTAAATACTAAGGTCTACAATTACTTGATTAAAACATAATTTTTATGAAAAAGCTATTTAAACAATTGTTGAAAGCATTTCCTATTTGACTTTTAACAAATCTAGAATCAAGTTTTTGTTTAACACAGAAGAGGCTGTTAGCACCCCAGCCATTCCTGCACCACCAATTCCAGCGCTTAGGATATCTTGCCCTGTTAGATAAAAGTTTTTAATAGGTGTTTTAGGTCTAAGAGATTTTAACCTAAATCGTTCTGGAGTATGCTCTAAACCATAGATTTCGCCATGATCATAATTAGCAAAATGTTTGGTTGAAAGCGGTGTAGATAATTCATGATAATCTATTTTTCCTCTCAATTGCGGTAATCGTTGGTATAATTTCTCTAATAATTTAAGGCTAATCTCTTCTTTAAAATCTTCATATTCCTGACCTCTTTTCTTCCATCTACTATCTTCCCATTTAGTAAACCATTCATATGGCGCCAAGGTGATAATCTCAACAGTACTTTTGCCTGGAAAACGCTTTTCGAATTCAGGATCCTTAGCGGATGGAAAAGATATATACACCACAGGAAACTCATTGTTCTCAGGATCTTTGAGGTAATTTTCTATGTTTTCATCATGATCATAATTATCAGGATAAATCCAAAAATTAGCTTTTGGCAAGTTTACTGCTTCGCTTGTTTCTTTGATACCAATGTAGAGTGAAACGTGTCCAACAGATGGCGGAATCGCTTTGTATTTTTCCACAGGAAATTTGGACAATACATTCTTAGGGATTAAATGATTGATTGTAGTGGATAATCCTGCGCCACTGATGATTGCATTGCCCATGATTTCTCGTCCATCTTTCATAACGACACCAACCGCCGTACCATTTTTGATCAAAACTTCCTTAACCGCAGCATTTGTAACTACGTTGCCGCCATTGTTTAATATTTCAGGAGCTATTTTATCGAAAAAATTCACAGAACCACCTACTGGATAAGCGCCACCATTATGCATATAATGTTTAGCCACTGCCGCATGCATCACAAAACTACTTTTGGTAGGAGGTAAGCCGTAATCACCATATTGTCCCGCTAAAACGCCTTGCAATTTAGGATCGCTCGTACATTCGCTAAGTACTTGCTTGGTTGTTTTGTTGGAATAATTTAAATATGATTTTCTTAAAAAACCTGATGTCAAAAATCGGACAGTTTCCGGTAATATTTTTTCTGCATAATAAGTTCTAGCCGCAGCACTTACAGCAAACAACTCTTTTACATATTTATCAATTCCCTTAGCCTCGTTAGGAAAATGTTCTTTCATTCTATCTTTGAAGTTGCTAATGCCTTTAACAAAATCATAAGTGGTATCTCCAAATACAATTCTATCGTAGACGTCTCCCATATCTGCCCATTCCATTTCTCCATTCGATAAATGGTTGAACAATCGATACATCATGGTGCCCGGCTTATGAACATCGCCTACATAATGCACGCCAACATCCCACTCATATTCTGGTCTTGAAAAAACATGTGTAAATCCACCAGGCGTGTAGTGTTTTTCTAAAATCAACACTTTTTTACCCTGTTTTGCTAAGAGGTTTGCAGTTGTTAAACTCCCTAATCCTGAGCCAATACAAATAGCATCATAATAGTCATCAATATCAGGTCTTTGTTTGTATGATTGAGATAAATCCATGTAAAAATTTGATTGTAAAAGTAAACAAGTAATTAAACGACATGTTTACTGTTAATAATTGAAATCACTTTAAAACGTTGAATATACTATCTTAAAGGAAGTTCTATTGCAAAAGCCAATTAAAATTTCAAACTATGAATAATAATGTTGAAGAAAAAAAATGGAGGAAGTTAGATGGAACAAGATTAGACAAATCCATTATTGAAGCTGTTGAAGAAGCGATTGTTCGAGAAACAGCATCAGGTCATAAACTGAAAGCTTGTATAGGAACTGATTCTCAGGTATATGGCGATAGAATTGAATATGCAACGGTAATTGTGATTTTAAGAGAGGGCAGAGGAGGCTTTATGTTTATTAGTAACACACGAGAACGTCGAGTTATCGGCATAAAAGAAAGAATGCTAAATGAAGTGGCCATGTCGATTGACATTGCTTATAAATTATGTGATTTATTTGAGCTATACGGAGTGGATCTGGAAGTTCATGCAGACATTAATACCAATCCTCAATTTAAATCTAATAAAGCTTTAAATGAAGCTATGGGCTATATCTTAAGTATGGGATTTATTTTTAAAGCAAAACCAGATGCTTTCGCAAGTTCAAGCTGTGCCAATAAAGTAGTTTAATTAAAGTCTTTTGTTGATTTCGTCCTGCAATTTTCTTCGAAGCTTTTGCTCTTCTTCCATTGCTTTGTTTTTGTAATTACTAAATTCTTCCATTACTTCATTATGCGCTTTTTTGGTTTGAGCAGTTACACTTTTACTACTAGCAAATCGCATGATAAAAATAAGTAGCAATACGCCTAAAGCAGCTATTATAGCCCACATAATGCTTTTGTAAGCAGCCTTTTTCAACATTATGCCGAAGAAACTAATTTTATCCTTTTCGTTATTTACTTTATCTAATGAGCTATTAGTATTATCTAAAAGCTCTTTTAAAGAATTGATTTCCTTTTTTTGTTCGTTGATTAGAGAATGCGTTTCTTTTAATTCTTTTTTAACCACATTTAAAGAATCCGCTACATTCGATTCTAACTGATTCAACCAAGTTTGCTTGACCACACGATAGTCTTGATAACGATTAGAATTAGAATTAATATAGTCAAATTGCTCTTTAATACTGCCGTTACTTAAATCTTTAGCAACAACTTCTTCTTGCGAAAAAATAGCAGAGATTTGAAAAAGTAAGAAAAGAGCCGTGGTTAGAAATATTTTTGAGTTAGTCATTTATGCTTCATCTAAATTTACTTAAAAATTAAAGTGTTTTTGAAATGATATTTCTATTGAATATAACACCACATTGCACATTTAATTATGTAAAACTAAAAAAAAAGAAATTTTAAGCAATTAATGTATAGATTTATTAGCAGTCATGCAACTTTAATAATATAACAATTGGAGATTAAACAGGTTCAAACCAGAGTTTAATTGAATCTTTTTGATCGCCTTGATAATTGATAAAAATTTCGTCTCCTGGAGCAACAGGTTGGATACATTTTATTGTAACGGTTGCATGATCTACACTTGACAAAACCTCTGCATTCGGCGTTTCGCTATGATTATAAATTGAACCATATCCTAAAACGATAGCTATTGCACCTTTAGGTTTATTCCATAAAAAGTAATAATCGTACAATAATGTTTTATCTATTAAAGGTTTCTGATCAGATGGTAATACCACCACTGGACAAACTTCAATGATATCGCCAATAGCTATTGGTTGTGCCGTAAACATTCCACGGCCTCTATCTTCAGAAGGAGCAATATATAATCCAGGAATATGTAGCATATAGTTAGTCTACCACCCGATTAATTTCAAATCCAATAATATCAACTGGATCCTTGCCTTTATAATTACTGCCAGGTCTTTCTGCATAATAACAGGCAAAAACAATTCCTCTCAAACCAATATTCAACTGTCTTAATAGGGCGTAAATTGCCCCGTTTTTTTCTTTTGTATTCGAACTTAAATAAACTACCAATTTTAAAACAAAACCAGGCATAAAGCTAAATATTGCCAATAAATCATTTAAATCGCTAACATCATTACTTGGTGCGTAGCCAATAATCTCATCAACGTGCTCTAAACCTCCATATTCGGAAAAGGAAGGAAACTCTCCATTTTTAGGAATATAAATATCCCCAAATCTATTTAGTCCTTTAAGCGCTCTATTACTTAAATATGCTGATTTCATCTCGATTTTTATTTTATTAATTGCTCACTTAATCTTTGAGATAAAGCAAAAATGGTTAATGAAGGATTTATTCCTGGGGCATTAGGATATAAACTACAATCGCAAACATAAACACGATTGGAGCCATGTAATTTAAAATCAGGAGCTACAACTGATTTAGCACCATCGACACCCATTTGAGCGCCGCCCATTAAATGGAGTCCAAAGTAAAAAGGTGCATGAATCACTTCTTTAGCGCCTGATTCGACCATGATATTATGAACGGCCTCTAAACCCGCATCTCTTCGCTGCATATCTTGATCTGTTAGGTTTTTCTGAACGACTAACTTTCCTTTTTTATCTAATTTAATTTCTCCCGTATTCTCATCTCTCACTGCCGTTTCAATACAAGTAATGTGTTTGTACTTCATCATCTTTTCTTGATGGGCCACACCATATTGTTTAAACAGCATGGCAATTGAAACAGGCCCTGCAAATACGCATTCTAATTTAAATCCCTTTTGTCTAAAATTAGGATCTTTTGATGCTACAGTTTGGAAAAAACCTTTGTGTGAATTGATCTCTTCATCGTGTACACCAAAATTCATATACTGAGGATGAGAAGAGAAGTCTTTACCTAAAGTCGATAATTTTTCTTTTATGCCTGATTGAAATAGCATTTTTGTCGTACCAAAAGCTCCTCCTGCTAAAATTACATTCTTAGCTTTAAATTTAACTTTAGTGCCTTTTGTTGTTCCATACACATAAACAGCATCAGCTGTTTCTTCAAAATGACTAATTTCTGTTTCTGCAATTACCTTAAGTCCTTCTTTTTCTCCTTTTTGAATGTAAGTAGCCATAGTGCTTTGCTTGGAGTCGCGATGACATCCACCTAAACAAGCGATACAATCATTGCCTTTCTCTAACCCACAATCATCTTGTCCACGATGTAAAAAGTCCCATTTGTAACCTAATTTATCGCATGATTTGGCAAAGAATTGAGCATTTTTACCCATTTCTTCTCGCTTAAAATCATAAATAGACAAAAAATCAGAGACTGTATCATAGGCCGACTTCATATCTTGCTGATTAAAGAAATCTACACCGGATTGTGCTTTCCAATCATTAAATGCAATATCATCGAAACGATCTAAAAGCGCTTGGTTAACAATTGAAGTTCCACCTACTAACCTTGCTCTTAAAAAAGCCATTTTAGCACTTTCATCAAACTCAATTCCACCGCCCCAATATAACTGGGCAGAAACATCAGCCTCATTTTTAGGGAAAGTATCTTTTCTGAAAAATTTACCAGCCTCTAATAGTACTACATCGGCTCCGGCTTTATTTAAGTTGTAAGCTACTACACCACCACCAGGACCAGAACCGACAACTATGTATTCATAAGTTTTCATTAGTTATGTATTATTTTATTTGCTCCTTTTTACCAATAGAATCTGCTTTTAAGCCATTCTTCGCAAATTTCAACCAGTTTTTACTTTTTCTGAAATAAGCATTAGTGATTTCACTTAGCATTTTATATTTAGTAGCAGTAAATGGATACCAATGTGGATCTATAATAGAGCCTTGCGCATCATATAAAATAGATTTAGAATTGGAAAAGGTATGTAATCCATGATCTCCTTTATATCTGCCAATTCCACTATCTTTTACACCTCCAAATGGAAGAGCAGCATTGGCTTCTGTAAGCATATGATTATTGACAGAAACATTACCCGTTTTAATAGCTTTTGCTACTCTTTCTGCACGCTTCATATCTTTCGACCAAACCGAAGCAGATAAACCATAATTAGAATCATTGGCTAAGTCAATCGCTTCTTGCTCTGTTTTAAACTTCATAACGGCTACCACTGGACCGAAGGTTTCTTCATATCCCAAAAGCATATCATGAGTAACATCAGCCACCACAGTTGGTAACATATGATGAGAACCTCTTTCCGTAATTCCGCCGCATAAAACTTTCGCCCCCTTAGCAATAGCATCATCAATATGTTCTTCAATTACCTTAATCTGGGCAGGAGAGGTGATACATCCAACATCGCATTCATCCGGTTGGCTTGTATCTCTATTTTCGTTTGAAGTTCTTAGTTTCTTGGTTTTATCAACTAATTCCTTTACAAATTCATCGTAAATAGTATCCTGAACATACAACCTTTCAATGGAAGTACAAGATTGACCTGCAGTGGTAAATGCTCCCCACATGACACCATTGACTGTTCTACTAATATTCACATCATCAAATACAATGGCTGGGTCTTTACCGCCTAATTCAAGATCTACAGGAATTAATTGCTTTGCGGCTTCTCCCATAATTATTTTACCCGCTCTTACACTGCCTGTAAAATGGATTTTATCCGGTCGCTTATTAATCAATTTAGCCCCGGTCTCTCTGCCTCCATATACAAATTGAAAAGCGTCTTTAGGAAACTTAGTATCCTCAAGCATTTTTTCCCATAAACCTTTCAAAGGTGTTATTTCTGAGGGTTTTATGATAGTTGCATTACCCGCAATAAAAGCTAAAATACTAGGCACAAAACCTTGTACAAAAGGATAATTCCAAGGTGTAATCACTAAAATGGTTCCGAGAGGTTCGTAAACAATTCTTGATTTTTTACCCAACATCATAATTGGAGTATGTGCCTTTACTTCCTTTAATATTTTTTTTGAATGACCTTTATAGTAATCTACCACATCACAAACGGAGAAGATTTCTGAAGTAAAAGCATCAAATCTTGATTTGCCCGTTTCTTCAATCAACTTGTCAATGATATAATCTGAGTGATCTAAAATCCATTCTTTCAAATTAACCACATGTGCGATTCTTTCTTCACTAGAAAGTTTTTGAATCACTTTTTCGGCGGCATGCGCTTTGGCATAAACCGCGTTAATAGCTTCATCCGTTTGATCCGTGATGGTATAAAGTTGTTGATTGGTAATTGGATTGATAACTGGAATAGTAAGTGGCTCCATTATTTTAATTCTTTTGGCTTGACAATAATATACATATCAATATTAACTAAACTATAAAAAACACATTCCCTCTCCACGATAGGTTTTTGCCTTTTCAACAATTTTTCCATTTTCAATTAAGGAAAGTTCATTGAACCGTTCACACAATTCGCCAGCTTTACTATGTCTTAAAAAGATAGGATCTCCAATTTTTAATTTAGTTTTCCCTTTGTAAACGATAGGTGTTTGAACTTCTCCGGCTCCTTCTTGATCCATTAATTTGGCATCTTCAGGCAAGTAGGGAAGAGGCGCCTTAATGGGTTCTATGCCACCGGAAGCAATATATCCTCCGCCTAAGCAAGTATAAACACCTTCTTTCGGTCGTCGAGTGATTTGTATAGCAAAACCTGCTGCAGGCAGCAATGAAAAATTAGAGTAATAATCAAATAGATGAGAATTGTAAAATCCTGAGCCGACTGTTATCTCAGTAACCGCTTCTTCCGAACAAGTACTTTCCATACTTCCGGTTCCGCCACCATTTACAAAATCTAATTTTACTTCTTTCGTTTTTAAATAATTAACAGCTTCTTTTCTAAACTGTCTAATTTGAGGAATAGAAACTGCTTTTAAACCTTTAATAGTTGTATTCATAAAAAACTTACCGGTTACATTATCGCCTACACCAGCAATTTGAGCTTCATATCCCATTAATCCCTTGATGACTACTTTGTCCGATAAAAGCACTTTTTCCACAAATTTTGTAAAGTCCTTCATTGATCTTAAAGATGAACGCCAAACACCAAAGTGAAGTCCAGGAAAATCTACCGACATATCAATATCAATACAAATTGGCATTTTAATATTGGCATCTTTTAAAGCTTCTTCAATAATATGAATATGCTCCATTCTATCTACCATCATATAAATCTTGGCACCTGCCTTAACTTTTTGAGCGATTGCTTGTATATGCGGTGGATGAACAATAGGATAGGCCAAAATAATATCGTCAAATCTATTTTCTGATAAATAAACGGCTTCCTCCGCTGTAAAACACATGATGCCTTTAAATTGATCACTAGATTGCAATATTCGCTCCATTACACTTTTACAACGAATAGATTTTGAGGCTATTCTAATGTTTTTACCTTTTGCTCTTTCTATTAAAACATCAATATTTTGATGCATCAAATCGAGGTCAACATAAGCCAATGGCATCCTCTGACCTTTGAATATAGACTTGTAGTATTTATACTTTGACATAACACGTCGAATCTACTAAACTTTACTTTACCAAATTCTTATAATAAAAGATTAACTATTAAATTATTACAGTTTACACTTTGAGATAATTTAAAATTATCATACACCATTGATATCTTAATTTGAAATAGGCAATTTCAAAACTTTAAAAGATAAAAACACTTGCTTTAATCTTAGGTTAACAAATGCTTCAACTCATCAAGTTGGTGAGGCTATATCAATTTTGTTTTTGTAAATTTTGGTTTTTTAAATTAATAAATAATATAATGGGAGATCTAAAAGGTAAAACTGTATTTATTACTGGAGGTAGCAGAGGTATTGGGAAAGCTATAGGTATCAGATTGGCTAAAGAAGGCGCTAATATTGTAATTGCTGCAAAAACAGCAGAAGAACATCCAAAATTACCGGGAACTATCTATTCTGCAGCAAAAGAAATTGAGGATGCAGGTGGAAAAGCTTTGCCTGTGATCATGGATATAAGATCAGAAGAAATGGTAGAAGCGGCCGTTTCTATTGCGGTTGAAGAATTTGGTGGCATTGATATTTTAATTAATAATGCTAGTGCTATTAATTTGTCTCCTACACTTCAACTTCCAATGAAGCGATATGACTTAATGCACCAAGTTAATACAAGAGGTACATTTATGACCTCTCAAAAATGTATTCCCTACTTGAAACAAGCACAAAATCCACATATTTTGAATTTATCTCCTCCTTTAAATATGGAACCGAGATGGTTTGGTACTTTTCCTGCTTATTCAATAGCTAAATATGGCATGAGTATGTGCGTGTTAGGTATGGCAGAAGAGTTTAAAGGTGATGGCATCGCAGTGAATGCCTTATGGCCAAGAACTACTATTGCTACTGCTGCCGTTCAGAATTTATTAGGTGGTGATCAAATTATTCAGCAAAGTAGAACACCTGAAATTATGGGCGACGCTGCTTACTATATTTTAAGAAGAAACAGCAAGGATTGTACTGGTAATTTCTTTATAGATGATGAAGTACTGGATAGTGAAGGTTTTACTGATCTATCTAATTATGCCATCAATCCAGACAATGAATTAATGCCTGATTTCTTTGTGTAACCTAAATCTTAAAAATTAAAATCTTCATGAGACAATTCTTCCTTTTTTTATCCCTAATTCAATTTACTGTTATTTATGCCGGTGGAAACAAGGATAAGGAATATTATATGCCGGATTATATCCATACTGAATCTATTCAAATAGTAAGAGATTCCTTTGGTGTGCCACATATTTTTGCTCCCACTGATGCAGAAGTAGCCTATGGTTTGGCTTGGGCAACTTTAGAAGATGATTCCAAGACGGCTCAATTCTTATATTTTGCCTCAAAAGGATTATTGGGAAGACATGAAGGAATTCAAGGTGCTATTATTGACTATGCGGTGCAGTTAACGAGAGTTCGAGATGAAGCCGTAACTTATTTAGACAACTGTCCTGAAGATTTTAAGAAAGTAGTAGAATCCTATTGTGCCGGTGTAAACGCTTACCTCGCTAACCATTGGGATGAACTATTGATTAAAAAAGCATTTCCGTTAGAACCTGTTGATGTGATTTCAGGCTATATGCTTGGTATGTCTTTAATGGCAGGCATTGATGGTGCTTTAAAATCAATTGTTGAGGAGAAAATGGCAGAACATATTCCAGACCAACCAGATTATCCTATTATTGGCTCAAATGCTATTGCTTTCAATCAGAATATCACTAAAGACGGCAACACCTATTTAGATATTAATTCTCATCAACCCTTAGAAGGTATTTTATCTTGGTATGAAGCACACCTTTGTAGTGAGGAAGGATTAAATATCACAGGATCTTTGTTTCATGGTGGATTATCCATCTTTCACGGTACCAATGAAAATTTAGGTTGGGCACACACGGTAGGCGCTTTCGACAAGAAGGATATTTTCGTTTTAAAAATGAAAGAAGGTAGTAAGTTGTATTATCAATATGGAGATGAATACAAGAAACTTGAAAAAGGAGCTGCGAAGCTTAGAGTAGGCTTGGGTAAAAATCACAATTTGGTGCTACCAGTGAGAAAGAAAATTTATTGGAGTGAATTTGGTCCGACATTAAAAACAAAAGAAGGCGTGTTTGCCTTAAAAATGCCAGCGTTAATGGCACCTGAAGTAGCAGAGCAATGGTGGCGAATGAACAAAGCCAAAAATTTTGAAGAGTTTAAGTCTATTTTAAGTCAGCAAGGAATGGCGCAAATGAATGTTTGTTATGCTGATATGGAAGGCAACATCTACCTTTTAGCCAACGGATTGATTCCTAAACGAAAAGAAGGGTTGGATTGGGAGCAACCGGTTTGGGGCACAGGACCAGATGTAAATTGGACAGAATATTATTCCATTGATGAATTGGCACATTTTGAGAATCCAGAATGCGGTTATGTTTTTAACACTAACAATTCTGCTTTTCATGGAACGGCTCCTGAAGAAAATTTAGATCCGAGTAAGTTCAGCGAAAACATGGGCTATAATTTGGTAGTTAATAACAGAAGTGCTCGTTTTTATCAATTAATGGAACAATATGATGCTGTTGATTGGCAAGACTTTTTAGACATTAAGTATGATCATCAATATGTTAGTGATACTTTTTATTTCTTAAAAGAATTTCCAATTATGGACGTCTTTAATGTTTCTGCAGAAGAACATCCCGATTTAGCTGATGCCATTGAACATTTTGATAATTGGAACTGGAAAACTGATAGTTTAAATCTTGATTTTCCAATAGTTGCTTATACACTTTATGAAATCTACTATCGATCAACTGCGGAGCAAGAGAAACTGTTTCAAGAAGATTCAGTGGCAAGAAAGAAATTCTTTGTGGATTGTATGCGATTGGCTAAAAACCACATGATGACCACTTTCGGCACTATGGAAATTCCTTTTGGTAGAGTGCACGGGCTGAAGCGTGGTGACAAATGGGTGCCTTTAAATGGCGGACCGGAAAACATTAGAGCGGCAGCGGCTAAAAAAATTGAGGATGGTAGATTAGCCGTTTGGGTAGGAGATTCTTTTATTCAATTAGTGAAATTTACCAAAGATGGTCCAGAGATTTATAGCATTAGTCCTTATGGCGCTTCAAACAAACCTGAAAGTCCGCACTATACCGACCAAATGGAAATGTTCTCGAAGCAACAAATGAAGAAAATGAGTTTGGATAAAAATTACTGGCTACAAAGAGCAGAAGCCATTTACAATCCTAAGTAATCTTCAAGATTCAAGATTTAATAAGTTTCTTAATAATAAAGGGGCAGTTATTTTTTAATCGATTGTTTTAAAAGTAATTGCCCAACTAATTCTGAAACAATCCATTCTTCTGTAATTTTAGTCCCTTCAAATCGACTGATAACCATTTCATTCCACTTTATCTTTTTACCAGATGGTGGAATGCCCATCATATTGGCATTATGAGTGCCTTGTAGTGTACGCTGCCAAGAAATAACCTTATCATTTTCAATAAAAACTTCAACACTTACAACACTAATATCTGGAATGGCAGATCGAAGTTGCTTAGAAAATTTTTTAATGAAATCATGGCCACGAAATTCCTTGTTATCCGCATGAGCTAAATAATTGACAGAAAAAACATCCTCAATTATGTCCAAATTTCCGCTACCAATTAGTTGATCAACGGCATATCTGATTTGATTTTCTCTACTCATTAATTCACCTAGAACTTCAAATGTTTAACCGTCAATCCTTTATTGATCAATTGATTTAAAGAATCTATACCAATTTTAATGTGTTGATCCACATAGTTGGTGGTTACCAATTTATCACTTTTCTTAGTTTTTACACCTTCAGGAATCATCGGTTGATCACTCACTAAAAGCAAGGCTCCGGTTGGAATAGAATTGGCAAAACCAGTTATAAATATGGTAGCGGTCTCCATATCGATACCCATTACTCTAATTTCTCTCAAGTACTCTTTAAACTCTTCATCATGCTCCCAAACCCTTCTGTTTGTAGTATATACCGTTCCCGTCCAGTAATCAAAAT
Organism: Chitinophagales bacterium; assembly: GCA_041393015.1. Taxonomy (GTDB): domain Bacteria; phylum Bacteroidota; class Bacteroidia; order Chitinophagales; family JADIYW01; genus JAGQYH01. The sequence goes on from JAWKKV010000002.1 coordinate 528,067, forward strand.
TATGATCTCTTATAGTAGTAGAAACCGCCTTCTGCAAATTAAAAGAGGGTAGTGCCGGCACTTCTTGTGGGAAGTAATCATCAGAAGTTCCTTCACCTCTAATCGCAGCAATAGGCAAAATAAAATCACCCAATTTATTCTTCTTCTTTAAGCCACCACATTTACCTAAAAACAAAACAGCTTTAGGTTTAATAGAACTCAATAAGTCCATAATAGTTGCAGCATTTGCGCTTCCCATTCCAAAGTTAATCATGGTAATATCGCCTGAAGTAGCATTCGGCATAGCTTTGCTTTTACCTTTAATCTTTACTCCTTGTATTTTAGCAAACAGCTCTAAATATTTCCCAAAATTTGTCAATAAAATATATTTGCCCAATTTATGATTGGCCACACCTGTATATCTTTCTAACCAATTACTTACAATTTCTGCTTTTGTCTTCATACTCGTCTTTCTTTTGTCTTTTTATTCCCTTAAACATTTTTAGGGAAAATATATCTATTAAGCGTGCTAAATTAGATAATATTTCACCATATTAGTTTAATTGGACAGTCAAAGGTACTGCCTAAACCATTGTAATGCAATAAACATGAAAGACTATAAACAATATTTTACATTAAATGCGCCGCCTGAAATCGTTTATTTGGGACTTACCCGACCAGATACAATCGCTTTATGGACAGGCTTTGAAGCTCAAATGTCTACAGAAGAAAATAGCGAATTCTCCTTGTGGGATGGAAACATTGTAGGCAAAAATCTGTTATTTGAAAAAGATAGAAAAATAGTGCAACAATGGTATTTTGGAGAGGAATCAGAAGATTCTATTGTCACTATAATCTTGCATCCTCATAAAAAGGGCACCTCTATTGAGTTACGACACACTAACATACCTGATGATGCGTATGATGATATGGTAGAAGGTTGGAACAATGCTTATTTTGGAAGTTTGCAGGAGTTTTATGAAGAAGAATAAATAAAATCCCTTCTAATTAACAAGATATAACAACTGAATTTTACAAAGTGGAATAATTTATGTAATCTTCTTTTTAGAAATTAACACATCACTGCATGAGAAACCTAATCGTTTTAATTTGTCTTTCATTTACTGTGCTAGTAAATGCTCAAGATTATGAGAAACTTGACTACTATTTAAATAAATATCCTGGCGATAATGTAGTCAATAGTTTAATGAGTACGCATTTAGTGATAGATTATGGTGATAACGGTATTCCAAAAGTGCTGATGACGGATATAGAAAGATCGATTTATTTAAAAGACAACGCCGCTTCCTTTTCTTCCGGTTCCGTAACGCATTCTGAGCATTACAAAATCAAATCACTTGACGTTTATTCCTTGATTCCGAATGGCAATAAATTTAAAAAGCTAAAGGTGGAAGACTTTGCCAAGAAAACAGAATTTAGTCCGGGTATTTTCCATAATGGAACAGAATCTTTGAATTTCATTTATCCATCTTTATCGAAAGGAGCCATTTCTGTAAAAGAAAACACAATGGAATTAAGCATTCCTCAGTTGTTATCCGGTTTTTATATTCAAGATTATTACCCCACTGAAAAAATGGAAATAACCATTGAAGTAGCAGATGGTATTGAACTAGAATTTTCCTACATCAATGCAGAAGAAGATAAGTATAAACCAACCATTACCCCTACAAAAAAAGGTAAATTATATAAATGGTTGTTAACTGATATTCCTGCTTTTGAGTTTGAAAGCGATGCGCCAAGTATTACTTATTACACGCCTCATATTGTTCCTAGAATTGCATCTTACCAAAAAGATGGAGAAAAGGTGAGGTTGTTGTCTACTGTAGACGATTTATACCAATGGTATTACTCTTTAATTGAGCAAACAGATAAAACTTCGAATGACGAAATCAAAGCTGTGGTTGATTCATTAACTGCTGGTGTTACGGATGAATTGGAAAAAATTAGTCGAATTTACTATTGGGCACAAGACAATATCCGTTATGTAGCTTTTGAGGAAGGCATGCAAGGCTTTATTCCTGAAAATGCAGAAAATGTTTGTAGTAAAAAATATGGCGATTGTAAAGGCATTACTTCTTTATTGTATACCATGATGAGAGACGCCGGCATTGAAGCCTATTTCACTTGGGTAGGCACACGAGATCGACCTTATCGCTATGAAGATGTTCCAGCGCCCATTGTAGATAATCACATGATTTTATCTTACAAACACGATGGAAAATTCTACTTTATTGACGGCACATCCAATACCAGTCCGGTAGGTGAACCAACGGCTTTTATTCAAGGAAAAGAAGTATTAATTGCCATTGATAAAAATGAATATAAGGTTATTGAAGTGCCTGTTCATTCTTATGATTACACCACTTATTCTGATACTGTTTTCCTTACTTTAGATGAGGAAGAAGGATCGCTAAAAGGCAAAGGCAAATCAAGCCTCTCGGGTTTTTATAATACTCGATTAAAAGGCTATTTAAAATTGAGTTCAAAAGATGAACAAAAACGATTTTTAGAAAGCTACTTGGAAAAAGGACATAATAAGTTTGAGTTGGACACTTTTAATGTTTCTGATATTACCAATAGGATGGAGGCATTAAAGATCGATTATGATTTCTCTTTAGCGGATTATGTTTCTAAAAATGAAGATGAGATCTACGTCAATCTAACTTTAGATAAAACGTACAGCGATTTCAATTTAAATCCAAAAAGAAAAGTGCCGTATGAAAAACCCTTTAAATCTAAGAATGATTTAACGGTAATTTTAGATATTCCTGCAGGTTATGAAGCTACTTACATTCCTGAAAATCAAGAATTTAAAAAGGACCAATTTGGCTTCAGCTTTAATGTGTCGCAACAAGGTAATCAAATCATTCAAAAGTTTACCATGTACGATGATTTCCTATTATTAGGGCAAGAAAACTTTGATGATTGGAACAAAATGATTCGTTCAATTAAAAAGGTAAATCGCGAATCTATTATCCTAAACAAAATAAAATAAGCTTATAAATGAAGGGCCATTCTAAATCAATTTTTACCATTCTATTTGCCTTATTGTTGACCAGCACTAATTTATGGGCGCAAACCGTAACACCCGATTACTTAGATTACGATTGGGACAAAACGCCACTTTTTGAAGTGCCGGTTGAGGATAAAGATTTTAGTGAGATCGTAGTGAAAGATTTCAAATCTTTAGAATTTATCATTGAAGGCAATTATTTTAATCAATATAATCTAGAACATCAAGTGATTTACATTGCCAGCGAAGCTGGAGTGGAAGATAATAACAAAGTGTTTCTATCTACTACAGAAAATGAAAATGTAGTGATGCAAAAAGCGAGAGTTATTAACTCAAAAGGCAATATCATTGAGTTTAATCAAAACGATATAAAAGAAGGTAAGGATGAGCAAAGTGGCTACAACTTCAAATATTTTGCTTTGGATGGATTGGATATCGGCAGTTTTGTAGAGGTTATTTTTCTCACCAAAAAACCGGCAAGATACAGCGGTTACAAAGAAACCATTCAAACCTCTGTTCCAAAACACAATGTGGAATTTGAGTTAATTTGTGCAGAGCATTTACATTTTGCTTTTCTTTCTACCAATGGTTTAGATGAAGTACAGTTAGATACTTCATTAAATGATAAAAACTATTATAGACTAAAGGTTGATAGGATAGAAGCGCACGAGTACGAACCAATTTCATTCGGAGCGGCCAATTTGCAATCAATTGTATACAAATTAGATGAGAATATCATTTCTGGTGCATCGAATATGACGTCATATACTACAGTAGTGAAAAACTATTACAGTTATATGTACGATGATGTTTCTAAATCTGATCTAAAGAGTATTGGTAGCTTGATTAAGAAGATTGGCATTAACAATAATATGTATACCAAAGAAAAGGTGGAGCGATTTGAAAGTTACATGAAAGAAAACTACGCTGTTTTACCATATGTTTTGCCTGAATATGAATCTATTGAAGCGCTTTTAGAAAACAAAGCCAGTAGCGAAACGGCATTTATAAAATTATACGCCAATGCTTTGAAACTGATGAATGTTAAGCATGAGATTGTTCTGACTTCTGACAGAACCACTAGCAGGTTTGATGAGAATTTTGAGGCCAATAATTACTTACAAACGGCTTTCTTTTATTTGCCCACCATCGACCAATATTTATCGCCATCAGCAGCTGAATTGAGATTAGGTTTTATCCCTTGGGAATACACATCCACTTATGGCTTGTTCATTAAACCTTTTACCTATGGCAAAGTCACTACCGGTTCGGGTAAAGTGAAATTTATTGAGCCTCTAGATTATACGCATACTGCCTTCAATCACTACATCACTGTAGATATGACAGAAGATCCATTTGAGCCATTGATTTCGTTTGATGTGCAATTAAGCGGTTATATGTCGTCATTTATGCAAACGGCTTATCAGTTTTTATCTGACGAAGAAAAGAAAAGAACGCATGAAGGTTTGATTGATATGATTGTTAAAGAAAGTAGCTCAGAAGGTTTAAAAGTAGTGAATGGTGAAGCCGCCTTGTTTGGCAAAAAACCATTGAGCTTACAAATAGAGTTAAAGTCGTTAAATTTCACTGAAAAGGCCGGAAACAAAGTGCTTTTTAAGGTGGGAGAGTTGATAGGGGAGCAAACCGAATTGTACAACGAAAAACCTAGAAAATATCCTATTGAGAACGATTACAACAGAGCATTTGATAGAGAAATCAAGATTATTTTACCGGACAATTATGTTGTTTCTAACTTAGAAAAATTGATTTTCGACAATGAAATGGAAGATGGAACGGCTATTTTTAAGTCGAGCTATACTTTAGAAGACAACGTGCTTACTATTAAAATTGATGAGCATTATAACCGAATCAATTTCAGTTTAGACGAATTTGAGGAGTATAAAAAAGTGATCAATGCTGCGGCAGATTTTAATAAAGTGGTGTTGTATTTAACGGAGAAGTAGTTGGCAAATTCAAATTCAAACGCAAATTCAAACGCAAATTCAATCTCAAAATCAAATTAAAACTAATTGTCACAAGATCCATCTGTTAATCCATTACAATTATTGGTAACCACCAGAATGCCATACGGCAAATACAAAGGCACGTTGATTTGTGATATTCCTGAATATTATTTGGTTTGGTATCACGGACAAGGATTTCCAGAAGGAAAATTAGGAATGCTCTTATCTACGATGTATGAAATTAAATTGAACGGTTTAGAATATTTGTTAAAGCCGTTGAGGAAGTAGTTTGGATTTACGGTTATTCGGTGTTTCGGATTTTCGGTTGTCAGAAATCAGATAATGGAAGTAAATATATTATTCTTTTCTTTTGCTTTATCCAAAAGAAACAAAAGACAAGCCAAATCAATCGCGCCCCGCAACAATCCCTCGCAAGCTGCCGTGATTTGGCGAGCCAACGCTTTTTGGTTTTGCTGTAAATACAGGTTCACGTAATTATTATATCAACCCGTTTTACAACACTATAAGATGAATAAAGAGTAGTAGTTTATGTAGGCTTTAGAAAACCTTACTTAACATAATATAAATTATAGGCTAATTGTTTAGATTGCTAACTATGATAAGATATCAATTAGTACTGCATGTATTTTACCAAAATCTTTAGATGATAATCTACCTCGTACGCTAGAAACTCTATCAAATGATATTGTTCTTAATTGATGACATAAAGCATAAGAATCTACAGATAAGTCCGAAGTTTCTTTACTTAAGCTAACAATTGTAAATAATGGATATTTAGGTTTTTTACTTGTGCAAGGAACAACTAGCAACAATTTGAGATTATTGAAAGGTTTAATTATGATACAAGGTCTTTCCATTCCTTGTTCATGTCCTTTTACTTCTTTAGGTGGTTGACCTAAATCTACATTAATGATTTCACCTCTTTTGAACTTAGAAATCATATTTAATAATAGTTTTCAGCGAAATCTTGTAAACCAAAATCTGCAAGCTGGTTTTGCTCTTTTATAAACTCTTTATCAAACACTTCATTAGAATCAAAACCCGAAATGTGATTCCGTTTCAAAATTCCTAATTCATAAGCAATTGCAACATATTCTTGTGCCGATTCAGCCACAATACTTGATAGTTCTGTTATGAATTTCTTAGTTACATTAATATCCTGAGAATCTTCAATAATAGCTGTTGTTAAAATAATCAATTCAAACAAGAGCGAATTATTTACAAAATCTAACCAGTTTTGTGCGTTTTCATCAGCTACGTAGGCAAATGAAGACAGCAATTGTTGATAGGTTATTGGTGGCAATTCAGCTAGATTATTTGCGAGATTTTGCCCTGACTGCTCTATATTTGTTGTTAATGCAGCTAAAACTCTTTTGTTACAACGCAAAGCAAACAATATACTTTCTGCTAAACTGGCATAAACAGTATTGTTGGCTAGTTCTTCAAATTCGGGTACTATTTTCTCAATTGAAATTGACAAATCAAAATCTCTATCTTTCATCAACCACTTAATGGCCTTCAATCGAAAATTGAAAACGGTTGGCAACATTTCAACTAGTTGTGATTTTACCTTTTTAGAATTTCCACTCTTTAAAAAAATGGTTACTTCCTTAACTAGTTTCGTAACCTCTCTCTTCATATCCGAATCTAAATCTTCTCGATGATTCATCATTTGTAGACAGATAATATCAAAATTTTGTACTGGCGCTGACATAATATAAAGATACTGAATTAAATATTTAAACGATCAAAATTATAATTTGTTATTTAGAAGACTTTTAAAGTAATTAGAACCTTCTTATTTAGTTTAGATTTTTATGTAGAACAAATCATCATCGATTTCTTTTACTGAAGGATGATTAAGAATAACATCAACATCATTTTGTTCTCCACCAGCTCTTAAAACTATTTGTTGAATATACGCTCTATTAACTGTTTCTAAACTTTCAACCGCCATTTCGGTTTTTATAATCCCAAGATAAGCATCAATTGGAGTGTTTTTCATAATTGTGGTTTTAAGTTATACTTCAACTTTTGTTTGACAAAATAATAGAAAATTAAAAAGTTCCATTTCTAATATTCTCTTTAATCATTCCAGAGAAAGGTTGTTTGTTCTTCTTAGCAATTCTAATTCTATCAATTGCTTCATCAATATCTGCTTGAGATAATCCAGGTTGCACTGATAGTTTTGAAACCTTTGATGCTAAATTATACATTGTCCATTTATCATCTCTAATTTGTTTTATATCAGATCTATTTTGTAAATCTAGTAAAGAGATTGTGACAGTTCCTTTTGGTCCAATTGATCTCGGAGTAGATTTATAAAATGAAATTTCATTTAAAGGGTTCTCTTCGTATGGGTTGATTATACTACATAATTCAGCATTTAGGTCACATTTTGGTGTTGAAGCTCGTATTGCTGTAATTGGGAAGACATTTCCCTTATGTGCAGAAGAATTACATATTTTAACCCGTTGTGCATTTAAATTTAGTTTAAGTTATTAATTTTTCTATCTAAAATGTATTTGTTTAGATATTGAATAGTTGTCAAGGCAGTTATTTTGGATATAACTCTTGTTCTAAATCCAGCGAATGATTTAGCATAATTTCTTCGAATCATGAACTGGTCGCATAGTTGTGAAAACAACGTTTCTATTCTCTTTCTAGCTTTTCTAAATATATATGATATTGCTTATAATTTTTTTTGATTATTTCTCATTGGTGTTGATAATTCAATATTATTTTCTGTAAATAATTCTAGTTGCCAAGGTTGGCTTAGATACCCTTTATCTGCAATGATTATACAGTTTGAGAATTGCTGTCGGATATCACTTAGATAATGGTAATGTCATGAACCGATGCACTAGATATATCAATAGATTCAATGATTCCAGCTACTCCACAAGTGGCATGTAGTTTATAGCCATAATAACTCATTTTCATGGAGGCACAATATCCTTTATCTGGCGCTAAGTCTAAATCTTGTTGACATATAGAACTTCTTTGGCTGCGACTTAGCTTACATATTTCTAAAGGCATACTGTCCACTACAAAAATGTCTTCAAATTCATTGAACTGATTGGCGAGAAGCCTCCTAATTTGTTCAATATAAATATATAAACCCCTACGCCTTCGATTATAACCACTGCGATCAATTAGGTTTGGGAATTCAACTGATTTTAAGCGAATAAACAAATTGTTTTCACTATCTATTCCCATGTATTCAGCAGTAAGGTTGAGACTTACTAATTCAACATCAGATAGCTTAGGTAAACGACTTCTTTTGAAAAAATTACCATTTTCATCCAATATTTCTTTTCCTACAGATTTGATTACTTCTAAAATTTTATCGAAATTGTTCTTGAGGTTGTGCATAATAAATTGATTGTGTGATAATTATCAATTTACAGCTATTTTAAAGCTGGCACAACCTTACTTTTTAACTAATGCACAACGGGTTATTTTACAAGATAACAATAAATTCCTCCATCTGTATGCTAACCAATAGTAACCAGGTTTTGTCATAGCAGCCCCATTATTTTGCTTCCACCCTTTTTTTGGTCTATAATGTTCTAAATCTCCTTTATCTATAGGTTTTTCGCAATAACAACATTTTTTACCTTGACTGTTAACTAGTTCTTTTTTCCAAATATCATATGATGGATGTTTTGGATAATCATATGTGCCATTTGTAAAAGGAACAGGGTTGTTTTTGTACGCTACAATAACTCTATTTTCAATTACTCTCCATTTCTCATTTCCTCTATTTACTCCATTTTTGTATTTATCTGAAGGAGGAAAATTATCTCTACTTATTTTTATCATTTATTTTACTCTTAGAAACTATTTTTCGAAGCAAATGCATTGTTTGGAAATCATTAAGCGTTTCACCTGTTGGTAAATGCCCTATTTCATTATCAATCTTTTCTAGATATTCAATGTCCTCTATTGTTAAATTTGGCTTAGCTAAAAGTTCCTCTCTTTTTTTCATAAAGGGATCTAAATGTTTGGGTCTAGCACTATCTATATCAAAAAGACTACTAAGTAAAACTTGGTCTATTCTCCAATTATCAAAGTGATGTTCAAATTTTTCAATTTCAACCTTTTCATCTTTATCTTTCTTAAACACAAAAACATCATCTTTTTCCATTGAAGATTGAACAACTAACGGACTGTGTGTTGCTAGAAAAATATGACTATTATTGTCATTTATATTGAACTCTTTAATATGCTCAATTAAATCTCTTTGCCAATTGGGATTTAAGTGTGTGTCTGGTTCATCTAACAAAAACAAACAATCATCACGACCTGCAATTAATATTAAACCCAAGACAGTAAGCATTTGCTGCTCTCCTTCACTCAATTCCGAATAATTAAGTGATAAGGACTGTCCATTTTTGATAAGTTCGCCATATATTTTATAAATAATTCCTAATTCATATGCTGAATGTAAGATGTCAAAAAAGTGAATTGGGTCTTTTAGAAATTTGGGCAAGTTTTTAATTAACTCTTTGTATTTTATTTTATCAATAATTATAAACTCATTAATGTTATCCTCAATACTTTCCTCTTCATCTCTATAAGCATTTGGCTCGTCAAGATTATTATCATACAATAAACTTATAAAATCATCTATTTTTCCCGTAATTCCCCAAAAATTATTTCTTGAATTTTTATCTAATAAATTGCTAATTAACTTATCTACTGACTTTTCTTTATAACTATTATAAAAGCCCGGATTATTGAAGGCAATAGCGACTTTGCTTTTTTCATCTATTTCTAAATAGTTATATAATAAATCATCTATTTTATCTTTAAAATCAGCATCATTTCTAAACATAGAAAGTGTAAAAAATAACAATTCGCCACAGTTTTCTTCAGTAAAAAAAAGACGACCTAAAGCTGGAAAATTTTGATCATTATCTCTTTTTTTTATATTATTTATCCTCTTTGTTTTATGCTTTTGAAAAAACTTTTTAATCCTACTGTTTTCGCCTGAATAATAACCAATAATATAATCAGGTGTGTAGTTTAGTTTATCTCTTTTAAAGGTTTTGAAATCTATTTCTTGATATTCTTTGTCCTTTATATTTTTTACTTTAATCACTAGCTTATTGTCAATGACACTAAAATGGATAGAATGATCTTTACAATCGTACTCAATGATAAATTCATATAATTTTGGACTATTTACATTGTCATTTACAATAGTGAAATCTTCTTCTTTTTCTGCTAAATCTATAGAACTAAAAATATAGGCTATAATTTCAAGTAGATTAGATTTACCCAATCCATTTTTTCCAATTAATAAAGTGACCAATTCGGCATTAAAATGCAGTTTTATGTCTTCTAGGTTTTTATAACTTGGTATTTCTAAATAGGTAATGCGCATTACTTTTTCTTTTTACCTTTTTTATTTATCTCTTCTTTCAGTTTATTAATCTGTTTCAACAATTCTTTAGCATCTCCATCTGTTGGCAATTGCTCTACTAATTCACCTTTAAATGCCTTATGCAATATAGATTGAGGAAGTGTAACCATCTTTTCTTTAAGAGCTTCATATTGCGTTTCAATTAAATCTACTTTTGAAAATGAATCTTCAATTCTCTTAATGATTTTATTCTGTTCTTCGATTAAAGGTAATGGAATTGTTGCTTTCTTAATTTTTCTTAATACTATCCTTTTAATGGCAGTACCTGACATCTCACCAATTAATTCTTTAAAACCAATTGGGCTTTGAATGAAATATTTAAGATAAGATGGTATTAATTTTTCTTTATTGGTTTTAATAAGACAAACGCTGGATAACAAGCTAAAAGGCTCTTTTAAAGTATTTAATGTTACGTTACCAGTATTAGCTCCATCTTTTGTTAATAAAACATCCCCAAATTCTGGTTTACATCTGGAATAAATGCTATCGTGAAATTCCTTATCTACATATACGATTTTGGATAAATTCATATAGTTGTTTCGTATATTTTTGGAAGTTATATATAAGAACTTACTACCATCATTTTCTGCATATTGCTTTTTTGGAGAATGATGAGCTCCATCTTGAATCTTCAAACAAACATCATCTAAAGTAACTCTATCAAAATTTGTTTGATAAGCTTCATTTAAAATTGCTTGCCTAAAATTTTTAAGTAACTCTGGTATTTTTTCTAATCGTAATTTTACGTCATCTAATTGGGAAAATAGTGAATCTAATTTTTTAGTAATACGTTGTTGCTCTTTTAAAGGTGCTAATGGAAATTTAATGTTCCATAATATTTGAGGATCAACATGAGGAATTCCTGTTCCTCTAGTGTTAGTATTTAAAAAATTAAAATTTGATTGTAAGAATCTATATAAATATACCGGTTCAATTGCAAATGGTTTTAATATTGCAATTGTAGACCCAACTGCTCCATTTTGTCCCATTGAAACCCAACCACTCCTAGCTCCATCCCAAACGATTCCAATAGATTTATCTTCAATCAAATTAGAGGATTCAACATCAGCATATCGTCTAACAACACCTTTTTCAAAAGCCATTATATCTAAATAAGGCACAGAATCTTCGAAAAATTCATCCTTTAAAATTTTGGGTTTCTTCCCTTTCTTATAAGAAACTACCTCTTTCAAATTTACTTTAACCCAATTATTTGGTAATTTATTTTCCATTAATTGAGTTCTTTAATTATAGAATTTAAGGCTTTTGTAATACTATTTAATTCCAACAATGCTTCTTTTGCAATATCAATAGGTTCTCCCAAATCTTCAGATTTACTTATGCTATCATCAGCAATTAAACCAATGTCTAAGGAGTCACCTTTCTTTTTAATATTTTCTCTAGAAATGGATTTCCAGCGCTCATCTTTAATTTTTGCTCTTTTTACATCATCAATGCTACCATCATAATCCATTAATACCTTTTCGGCTTCGAGTCCACCTGTATAGGCTTTAATGAAATCGTTAAAAGCTTCGCGAGTAAAAGGTGTGCGTTTACCATAATTTGGTACATTGGTACGCATATCGTAAAACCAAACATTTTTAGTGTTTCCTGTTTCGGTTTTCCCTCTCGTAAAAAACAAGACATTGGTTTTTACTCCTGCTGCATAAAAAATACCTGTAGGTAAACGTAAAATGGTATGTAAATTACATTTATCCATTAAATCTCGTCTTACTTTTTGCCCATCACCATCTTCAAACAGCACATTATCTGGCAATACTACAGCAGCACTCGATGTTCCATTCTTTTTTAAAGACCTGTAAATGTGTTGTAGGAAATTTAACTGCTTATTACTAGATAAAAAGGTTAAATCATCTCTAGATGGTTTTTCTCCACCTTTTTTAGTTCCAAAAGGTGGATTTGCTAAAACACCATCATATCCTTTTAGTTTTTTACCAAAATCTGTTAATGTATCGTTTAAATAAATTGTACTATCTAAACCGTGTAACTTAGCATTCATTAAAGCCAAACGATGTGCATCTTGTACCAACTCTACTCCACTTAAGGCCTCTGTTTCCTGAAATTTTCTCTCCGTTTCGTTGGTGTTGTATACATAATCGTAACGCTCTTTTAGATAATGATCTAAAGCAATCATAAAACCAAAGGTTCCACATGCTGGATCGTTCCATTTCTCGCCTAATTTAGGAGCCATTAACTCCACCATTATATTAATTAATGGTCTAGGTGTAAAGTATTGTCCAGCTCCACTTTTCTTTTCATTTGCATTACGTTCTAAAAGGTCTTCATAAATTTGCCCCATTGTATCCCGTTCATGCTCATCGTACCAATCAATCAGATTAATCTGAGTAACTAATGTTTTAAGATTTACGGGCTTACGTAATGTTGTTGACGCATTGGTGTAGATTTCCTTAATTGTATTGTTATCTGCCTTCTTACTTATATTGGCTAATAAATTGCGATAACGATCAAACAATTCTTTATTATCAGTAATCTCTAACAACGTTTTCCATTGGTATTCCTCAGGAATTTGCTCATCAAATTCTTTAATTTCGGAGAGCTTTAAAAAAAGTATGTAGGTAAGTTCGTTTAAATATTGGTGATAAGTAACTCCATCATCTCGCAATACATTGCAAAGATTCCAGAGTTTTAGGGAAATTTCTTCTGCGCTCATCTTAGGCTGTTTCTATATATAAATTGTCATTAATAGTATCAAAAACATTCTGTAATTGATGACTAAATATTTTATCTAATCGCTTAAATCCGCCTGCTTCGTTAAATGGATTTTTATTTAAATCGTCTATATTCATTACTGTTTCTTGAAGCAATTGTTTTTCAAACCTATCTATCCATTTAGTTTGTATTGTATTCCATTTTTGCATTTCTCTTACCTTGTCAACAGCATTTTTAATTCGTTGCTCATGACTAACCAAAGAACTTCCAATTGCAAGTGTTCTTATATAAGAAATTATATCTGCTGCGATATCTTCATTTTTAGTATCTCGCCATGCAGCATTTAAGGTTCTAGAATTAAATCCCTCTTGATCAAGGATTAGCTTCAACTCTTTTAAAGACTGTCTGTCTAATTCTTTTGGTCGAGTACAAATGATTTGTAAAGCTGCAATTTTATTTACATTTTCTTGTATGAAAGTCCTAAAACTTTCAAGATAATCTTCTGGTTTTTGTCCTTTTCCATAACCTCTTTCCGTTGAAATATATTCATCTTCGTGTTCAGAAAAATATTGAGCCAAAGGCAAAGGTTTTAACTCATCTAGAAATTTCCATAATCCTGCATATTGTTTAAGATTACTAATTGCTTCACTTTCAGGAATATCCTTAAGCATATTTATGAAAGCGTCTGGGTCTTTTCCTTTTGCGTTATATTGAAAAACTGCTTCGTTTTGTCCTTGAATTTTATTTTTCTTACGTTGCAATTTGGCAATTATTTGCTCTATTTGTTTTTTTGCTCTTTCATTGGATTCTATTTTATCCATCTCATTTACCAAATCTGTAAAAGTGGCTTTTGGATTTGGCACAATAGGTTTCATAGAAGTGTAGTCTTCTAAAGCTTCATATATCTTAACAGCATCAAATATTCTAAATATTTCTTTGCCTATTTCATCACAACGTCTTGTTGCTCGCCCAAGCATTTGTTCATATAGAATTCTAGACTTTATACGTCTTAAGAATACGAGATTACTTATTGGTGGCACATCAATACCTGTTGTCAATAAATCTACAGTTACAGCAATATTTGGAAATTTTTCGTTTTTATAGCGTGTTAGTAGTTCTTGCGGTTTATATGACTTTCCAGTGATTTTTACAATTGCATCATCAGGCACATCAACTCCAATTTTTTCATATTCTTCTTTCAGGTATTGGACAATACGATCTGCATGTTCATCTTTAGCAGCAAAAATCAATGTTTTTTCTTCTCCTTCTGGGTCAATTTCCTGAACTAATTGCTCAACAACTGTTCTATTAAAAGATTCTGTAATTACCAATTTATTAAAACCTGTAATGTCAATATTTAACTCATCTTCTAATGCATCAAGTTCTACAACTTGATTATCTTCTTTAATATAAACTTTAGGCTTCTCTCCTTTCTCCCAAGTAATTCCCTCTTCACCTAATTTTGTTTTAATTATGTAAGGAGGATCATGATCAATTAAAAAACCATCAATTACAGCTTCACGATAGGAATAAGTATAAACTGGAGAACCAAAAATCTCAGTAGTATGAAGTGCAGGCGTTGCAGTTAAAGCGACACAAAAAGCATCAAAATAATCAATGACCATACGATACTTGCTTACATAATCCCTTTGGTCTTTAAAATTCAATTCTTCGTCATCCAATTCTCTGTCTTGTAAATAACCTCTATGTGCTTCATCAATAATGATACAATCGTAGGTGTCAATTGGTAAAACATCGGCATCATTCTCTGAATAAAACAAACGCTTTACCATTCCTTGAACGGTAGAAAAATGCAACCTTGATTCTAAATCTGGTATTACTGCTTTTAATGTATCTACTTTATAAGTGTCAGCAAACGTATTTAAATCTTCTATTTTATAATCTCCAAAATGGTTAATTGCTTGTGTTGCAAGCATTCTTCTATCCACCAAGAATAAAATACGCTTAAAGCGATTCGCTTTTATTAATCTATAACATAAACCAATTATTGTTCTTGTTTTGCCAGTTCCAGTAGCCATTGCAAGTAATGCCTTTCTTCTTTTAGGATTAGTAGACAATAAATATTCTACTGCTTCTATAGCATCTAATTGATAGTCTCTAAGACTTAGGCCACTTGGATTCTTTAAATATGAGTTGTCAGATTCTTCTAATTTCTTATTAGATTCTTCAATATCTCTATCAAATAAATCTTTCAAACCTTCTGGCGAAAACCAACCTTTTAAAGGTCTTGCATGATTTCTTTCATTTCTAATATCAAGAAACCAAATACCACTTTTAGTTTTAATTTGCTCTAAATAAGGTCTTCCATTTGTTGAAAATAAAAATGGCACTTTGTATGTTCTCCATTCTCCAAGTAACTTAGCATCGAATTTTTCTTCAACTAATTCAGCATATATTTTAGATTGATGTAAATCTGTCGAGATATCATTTGCATATTTTTTAGCTTCTACAATTCCAATCAGTTCTAATCCATTAAAAAGAGCATAATCGGCCCATTTAGATTTACAAGGCCATTCTGCAATAGCTATATTTCTTCCTTTAACAGGAAGTGTTTTATTTGTTTTATAATTAAAAATAGAAGTTTCTACTTCCCAACCAGCTTGCTTTAATTGTTCATCTATAAGCTCTCGAGTTTCGGCTTCATTCATTTCAATTTTACTAGCAACTTTCTCTGATTTTATTAAAATTGCTTCTTTTTCCTCTTGAGCCTGTTCTTTTATTTCTCGTTCTTCTAAAAGCTTTTTAAATTTTATTTCGAGTTCATTAAAATCTTGTTCAAGAATGTGAAGTGCATGTCTAGTATCTAAATTTTGTGGAAGAGAAAATCTAACGTCATCAATAGAATCAATTGATTCCGCATATGTTTGATAAAACCATTTAGCCACTTTAAATGTAGAATATAAAGTAGTTTTTGCATCTTCTAAACTTCCATGACTATTATGAACTGCTTGATTACCTCTGTTTTTAATTGTAAAAAGTAAGTCTTTTACTTTGTTTGGTAGAATACTTTCAAATTCTAATGTTTTTAACCGATTGTGAAAAGTATTGTCAACTGGAAACTCTATATAATGAAGCTCAAATAACAACTCAGTTAACTTTTCTCCAAATTGTCTCAATTTAAAAAGAGATGTTATTGGATCTTTATATAAATTAAACTCTGCTGATTGGCAAATATTGAATAATAAAGAATATTCTTTTTCAAGAAAATTGAAATTTGAATTACTCATTCAGAGATTAAAATTTTTGTTTAATTTTTATGGAAAAACATTGTCTACCAAATATAGCCGATTTATAGGAATCGATCTAAATAAAAGATACAATAACTGAAATTTTTAGAAAAAAGAAAAGGCTAATACATAGAAGCTTTAATGATGATAAATTAGCAACAGATTGCGTCGTCATTCTCAATCCTTATCAGGATTATTATTCCTCGCAATGACGGCAAGGAATAATACAAAAACGCCATACATTTCTGCATGGCGTTCCACAAAACTATCTGAGTACAAACTCTACATTAATTATTTGCTGGTAGAAAAAATTTCTTTCAACTGGTTCAATACTTGTCCGTTTCCACCGGAAACAGTGATCTCCCCTATCTTATCGGCAATTTTCTCTACATATTCCATCTCTTTTAATTTAAACAACATGGTGTTGTCTTCCATTAATTTGGCGGTGTTCAACAAACTTCTGGTAGAAGCTGTCTCTTCTCTCCTAGTGATGGTATTCGCTTGGGCTTGCTTTTGTGCCACCAAAACTTGGTTCATGATGGCTTTTACTTCGCCAGGCAAAATAATATCTCTAATTCCGGCACTCAACACTTCTACTCCTAATACCTTAGATTTAGTTTTTAAGTTGCCTAACACAAATTCGGCCGCTGCCATTTTATTGTCTAACAACTCATCTAAAGTCATGGTACCAATGAATTCTCTCAATGCCAATTGAATTAAGCTGTACAATTGCTTGGTAAAGTCTTTGCTGTTTAACAACGCTTTCTCTACGTCAACCACTTTGTATTGCGCATCAAAGTTGACCCTTAACGCTGCTTTGTCTTTGGTTAACATTTCCTGTCCGGAAATTTCCATTTGCAACTGTCTTAAATCTACTTTTAATACTTCCACATCAATAGCATTCTTCCAGAAACTGTAAGCGCCTTTGGTTAATTTGTTGACCAACTTGCCATCTACAAAAAGTAAACCTTCTTCGTAAGATTCTACTCTAAAAGTTCTAGTGTAAGCTTTTACGGCAGGCAATTGTAATACCGACAAACTAACGGCCTCAGAAACCTCTACCTTGTTCAAGTCTACCATCACAAATTTAAAATCGATTAAACCTTTCCAGTAGAAATATTTACCCGGCTTTAAAACAGAATCGAAGTTATCTCCGTCGTATTTCAATGCTATTTCGTTGTCTTTCACATCAAATACTTCCACTAAAGCGGCCAACTTAGGATCCTGGATCATAATATTGAATCTTGCTGTAGCGGTATACATTTTTGACATATCGTATTCCATTACTAATTCATTCAACATTAACCAGTAGGTTCCTGCAGTTAATACTTTTTGGTAATCTCCATTTTTAGAGACAATTCCCATTTTTCCGACATTTACTCTTACTCTCTTAAACATGTCTTCTGTTTTAAATAGTTAATTAATTAGGGTTTATATATTTTATTTAGATCCTAATCCGTCAGCTGACGGACAAGATGACTATCATTCGTTAATAAAGAAAAACGTACAAAGCCAACCATCTTCTAAGAGCGGAAGTTGAATTGAGTAATCACTCGTTGAAATAGTTTTTATAAAATAGATGCTATCTAATGAAATGGTGTTCTATTGCATTTTCTAACCTTTCAATTACAAAAAGTAATTCAAGTCGCGACTGCGGTATCCTTCGCATTCGGCGCTTGTCCAACTGTTGTACCAACGATAAACTGTTGATATAACCGGCTTGCTTTGCACAATTTTTCCTAGATCTTTTTTACAAGAGATCAACTTATGAAGATGGATTTTAAGTCCATTATGGCGGGAATCGAATCTACCTATCGGCAGACAGGCCCGCACTTCCAATTCTATTGCTCTAACCACTGAGCTATCCCAACTGATTGGGAAAGGGAGTCGAACCCTTGACACATAGATCCCATTGGTGGTAGATGTTGAGAGACAAGCAGCATATTACTATAGAGGCTATAGCAATACTATGAAGCCATTCAGAAACTTCTATCGTTGGCTCATACAAATCAACCTTCAACCTTCTTCGGTGCATTTGCACTATATTTTAAAAGAACTTTATACTTTTTTTTAACGCACATCCAATTGTTTAATGTTTTTATTTAATGGCGTTTCACTAACAACGATACAAAGATGAATGACAATTGCGCAGTCTTTTTGCGTAGATAAAATAAAGTGAAAAATAATTTTTTAATATGATGGAATGGATGGATAGATGCTATCTATTGCTAAGAATCAGACAGATTGTAACGTCATTCTTAATCCTTATCAGGATTATAATTCCTCGCAATGACGGTACAAATAAAAACGCCATACCTAATGGCATGGCGTTTTAAGATTTAACTCGATTATTGAATCAATCAACGTTTTCTTATCAAACTATCTTTTGGATAGGTTTGCTCTAAATATTGGATTTGAGATTTTGCCCAATCGATCAATAGCGTTCTTTGTTCGTCTGATAAATTAGCCTCAACATGTAAACCTAAATTAGTGTAAGAAGGCAATGGCATTTTTCTTTCTTCCACTTCTTCTACTGTTTCTTCTAGTTTGTGATATTGATATGCCAATGGTCGATTGGTAAATTCTGAAAAATTTAAGTGCTCCTTCCCTTCTTCCACGTGACTATTTAACCACCATGCTACCGGTTGAATATTGGAATACCAAGGATAACGCGTATTGTTGCTGTGGCAGTCGTTACAGGCTACGGCAAGTATGTTACTTACATTTTCAGGCACGGTGTATTTTGTGTCCAAAGCATAAGTATTATCGTTGGAGTTGTTCTTCTCAGGTCTGATGAATTGTATTAGAATTAAAATAACTACTAATACGGCTAATATTCTTTTAAGCATAATTAATCTTTTAAGTGTTTAAGTGTATTTATCGATGCCATCCCTATTACTAAAATTAAATCATTTAATGATACGCAATTCTCTTCAACAATGATTCAACAGCTTTGGGATAGTATCGGTCTGATGTTTACAACGATTCCATATCAATAACAAATCGATATTTCACATCTGCTTTTTTAACTCTATCGTAGGCTTCGTTTACATTTTGCATCTCAATCATTTCAATATCACTTACAATGTTGTGTTCTCCGCAAAAATCAAGCATTTCTTGTGTTTCTTTCAAACCACCAATCAATGAACCTGCCACTGTTTTTCTACCCAACACCAACAAGCCGGAATGAACGGGATCTATTGGCTCAATAGCGCCTACCATCACCATTGTAGCATCTCGTTTCAATAGCATTAAATATGGATTGATATCATGTCGAACAGGAACGGTATTCAAAAGAAAATCGAATGACCCCATTTGTGCTGCCATTGCTTTTTCATCTTTTGAAATCAATACTTCGTCTGCTCCTAGTTTTTTAGCGTCCTGTGCTTTATTCGGTGAAGTGGTAATCATCACCACGTGCGCTCCTAAAGCATGTGCAAACTTAATACCCATGTGACCCAATCCACCTAAACCAATGACGCCCACCTTATCTCCTTTTTTCACCTTCCAATGCATCAATGGAGAATAAGTGGTGATGCCAGCACACAACAACGGCGCGACTGCTTTTTCATCTAAATTCTCAGGCACTCGCAATACAAAATCCTCATCTACCACAATCATTTCAGAATATCCTCCAAAAGTATGTCCGCCTAAATGTTTATCCGGTCCATTGTAAGTTCCAATTAATCCTTTTTCACAGTATTGCTCTAAATGATCTTGGCAAGCGCTGCAAGTTCTACATGAATCTACTAAACAGCCTACACCAACCACATCGCCAGCTTTAAACTTCTCCACTCCTTTTCCAACAGCTACTACTCTACCCACAATTTCATGTCCGGGCACAACAGGATATTGAGATCCGCCCCAATCATTTTGTACGGTATGAATATCGCTATGGCAAATGCCACAATACGTAATTTTTATCTGAACATCTTTATCTTGAATAGATCTTCGTTCAATATTTAATGGTTTTAAAGCGGCACTTACTTCTGTTGCTCCATATGCTTTTACTTGGCTCATTTTCTATATATTTTTTTTAAATTTTATAATTGAATGTTCTGGCTACAAAATAGAATCATTTATAATGATAAAAAAATGAATTATTGTTTTTTATGTCTTTAATAAATAAGTGGTATTAATAGTCAGTATTTCGACTGTGGCGGTATTTTTTTTAACCACAACGTTCACTAAGGTTGTTTCACAAAAGACACAAAAGCTAACTTATAAAATTAATAGTAAACTTAGTGACTTCTTAGTGCTTGGTAATTATATGATTTCTATCAAAAGCTGAGTATCTAATGTAGAGGAAGCGCTTCCTCGAATGCCTCCTGAAACCGGCATGGTGTTTTCAAAATGATCACTGGAGACAATTGGGAAATGGGTATTGCCAGTTAAAATTCCATGACTGGGATCCAACCCTATCCAACCAGCTCCCGGTAAAAACACTTCTATCCAAGCATGTAATTCATATGCAGGTTCTTCCATTTTGAAGTAATAATATCCACTAACAAAACGAGTGGCAAATCCTTGGTGTCGTAACAAATTGATTTGCATCCATGATAAATCGCGACACGATCCTCTTTTTAATTCAAATGTTTCATTCGGCAGCAATGGAGCACCAAATTCTCTATACTCGACCAAAAAGTCTTGATGTAATTGTTTGGTAAGGTTGGTTAGGTATTGTATCGTATTGGAATTGGATGACTTTTGTATAGTGCCACCATAATCCAACAAGTCCTTTGATACGGGTTGCGTAGCGAGTGTTGTCGCCAATAACTTTTTCTGAGATTTATCATATTCAAATGGGAATTGATTATAATTTTGAGGGTGTAAAATGAAGGCAAATGGATTAAATGATGTAGTTTGAATAACCGTTTCAGCAGTAATCACTAGATTTTGAGTCATCCCATCAAACCAACAAAAATCAATTAAGTTATTCTCTTCATCTCTAATCACTCTATGTCCTGTAGGTTGTGGAGAAATTGTTAAGACGAAATGCTCTATATCGGCATAAGCTGTTTTTCTGGGACGAAATCTCAAATAATGTGGTTCAAGAAACACTTCTGAATCAAACGAATATTCTGTATGATGGGTAATTATAATCTTCATTGGTTGAGTTTTATGTTTCCATTGATGTCAAATGTGAATACTTCGTTGATACCTAAATATTCAAAATTGGAATTTAGCAAGCTTATGTTCTGTTAAGATGGCTAATAACATCACCCGACCTTAACTACTTTCTAAAATTACATTTTATAACTGCTTATTTGCCTTTTTACTTCCATAATGAAAATTAATCACAAGCTTAAGGTATAACTTTAGAGCCTAAAGGTATAAAACACTACTGCTAGCTATCAATAATATTTTTATATAACTAATTATATTTCAAACATTTACATTAAAACCAAGACTAATATTGCTGTTTAACTCATCTAAACTTTTACTGCATTCATCGAAACATCTAGGATAACATATGGCTTGGTCGAAATTCTTAGTAAGCTCCTAGTTTTAGCGATAATATTACATCATGCAGCAGCAACCACTTATAGTTAGATTTCAAAATATAGACACAAAAGCATTTGAAGAACTGTACAAAATGTATGCTAAGAGTATGCATGGCGTTATTTTCAAAATTATCAAGGACGAATCAGTTACCGAAGAGGTTTTGCAAGATGTGTTCTTAAAAGCTTGGAAAAAATCTCACACTTATCATCCTAAAAAGGGAAGATTATTTACTTGGTTAATCAATATTGCAAGAAACGCAGCTATTGACAAATTACGCTCTAAAGGATTTAAAAAATCTAAATTAAACGTTGACGCTGCTACTTTGCTGGATAACTTTCATTCCCACGAAAACTTAGATTCAAAAGTAAATTCAATTGGTTTACAGACCTTTGTTAACCAATTGGAGCACAAATACAAGAATTTGATTGATCTGCTTTATTTTAAAGGTTATACGCATAAAGAAGCTGCTGAAGAGATGCAATTACCTATCGGAACCATAAAGACCAATAACAGAAAAGGCATCTTTGCCTTGAGGAAACTATTAGCAGTATAGCCATCAACAAACTTCCTTTTGCACATTCCATTCCTAAACAATATTAATAGCTTTGATTCTTTTTTAGATTAAAGTATAGATCATGAAGCTAATTCAAGAATTTAAAGAATTTGCCATAAAAGGCAATATGATTGATATTGCCATTGGAGTTATTATCGGCGCTGCTTTTAACAAGGTAGTTGATGTATTGGTGAAACAAATTTTCTTACCGCCTCTCTCCTTGCTAACCAATGGTATCAATTTAGAAAACAAACGTATAATCTTGCGAAAAGCAGTAGAAACTAATGGAGTTGTAAAACCTGAAGAGATAGCTATTGGTTATGGTAAATTGATTGAAGCCAGTGTTGATTTCCTAATTATTGGATTTACAGTTTTCTTGGTCATTAAATTTTTCAATCGTTTAAGATCTAAAGGCCATGATCCTAAAGACGTTACCGTCAAAACTCCCAAAGACATTGAGTTATTGAATAAAATTAGTGAGTTGATTGAAAAGCAAAATGAGATCTTAGAGAAGAAAATGTAAGGAATATCTTTACTGTTTCAGGCATCACTCAATTAGTCAACTTATAACCCACCACTGATTTTTATACCAAATCATACCTGTCTGCCGAAAAAGGCAGGGATTTGGAAAAATCATCCACTCTAAGAAGGGGAATTTAGCCTTTGTTTTATTTTCTCTAAAGTCAGTAAATTTTAATGCTATAGCTATAATCTGGAGAAATTATAAAAAGCCCTGAGAAGAAAACTCCTCAGGGCATGCTAACAAAAACTCAACCACGAATTTTTATCTTTAATTAGGCTTCGTCTTCAATAAACTATAACACAAATGAACTAGTTTGGTTTGCTACGAAGTCATTTTATAACATTTAATTAGCTTATTTATGGTTTTAATGAGCTGTTTACTCTTTTATAGTTTTTCAATATCAACTTTCTTATTGGGTCCTAGTTCATACAAGCTTGCCATTAATTCCTTTTTTAAAGTCGGCAGTTTATTTTCTAATCCATTGGCTTTATAAATTTCAGCCATTTGGTATAAGACAGCTGGCTCAAAAGTTTTACCTTCTACATGTTGATTAATAATCTCTAAAGCTTTCTTTTCATTGCCATCTTGATAGTTAGCCCAAGCTAAAAGTGCATAAGAATGTGCTGTCGCTCTATTGTCAATTTCCTTATTCGCCAATGCAATTGCTTGATGAATACTGTTTGGATTTTCGGCATACAATTCAACATTATAGCTATTATACATATCGCCATACGCTTCTGAATTAGCACTCAAGATGGAGAAATACTCATTTAAATATTTTTTCTTTCCTTCAAAATCATTATTGTATTCTGCCAAGTCAGCTTTGAATAAATAAAGATCAGGGGCATTATTTCTTGTTATTAATTGATCGATAATTCTATTGGCTTCCTCCGTATTTTTCTCATGTGAAAAAACTATCCAAGCAATTCCTTTCAATGCATAATTGTAATTGGGATTAATGGCCAATGCTTTTAAATAATGATCATAAGAATCTTTAATTCTGCCCGCATGACCGTAAAAATCAGCCAAGTTGGTATACGACCAAAGCATTAGATGTTCGTTTTTAGCTTCTTCGGCTTTCAACTTTGCGCTTTCCATGTAAAAAATAGCTTTGTTTAAGTTGCCTTTATGATCTTCCCATTTAGATAAACGAATCAAGTAATCAAAATCATTGAAGCTTTTCATCGCATATAAATATTGCTCTGCTTCTTTTTCATTGCCTAATTCTAAATAAACATCAAACAACATCTTTTCAGTTATATGAAGCTTATCTCCTATTGCCTCAGCCTTTTTCAATAATGCCAAGGCTTCTTTAAATCGATGTTGAGAAATATAGTTTCTACTTAGAGCTTGTAGATATCCGGGAGAAGTATAATTAACACGCTCATTCGCTTCTAACAAATAAGCTTCTGTTTGTTTTAAGTTTTCAATTTTTCCGGTGTATTCAAAAATGGTTGAATGCGCCAATGCCAATGGGCCAAAGTAAGATACTTGATTAGGAGCTGCCTCTAATTTCTCTTGCCAAAAGGTTTTTTCCTTTTCCGCTAAAGCAAGCGTATTGTTTTCTTTTATCGTTATATAGCTTTCATAATCTTCAACATTGGTGATTTGAGATTTTTCTTGCTGGCAACTAAATAAAGTGAAAGTTACCACTGCTATTGTTAAAATATGATACTTAAATTTCATAGTTCTTTTTTTGTAGTTGAGTGAGTTAAAAATTCAGCACACGAAATAAGCCGTGTGCTGAAATCAATTCATCTATTTTACCATGGGGAAGCCAAGTAAGGGAAAGTCGATAAAAATACTTTATCATTTGCACTTACATTGTCGGAAGTTAATTGTGGATTTGATGTTCCGGCAGGACCACCAAAAATTAGCAAAAGTTCAACGTCTATAACATCATCTGCCAATGCTCTACCTGTTAGTATTTCTGTACCGTTAAAAAAGGTAGTAATACCAGAGGTTTTTACATTTAACACATCAGTAGCTAATAAACCGGTTAGTGTTGCAGCATCTTGACCTAATGCATTGGTTGTGTAACCAGGATTTAAGGCCAACAACTTCGTTTGAAAAGCTGATTGATAAGCACTATTTTGATCTTTAGGTGCTGTTCTGTTAAAGTTATCTTTGCTGCCGGCATTAACAAAAACAGTGTTGATTGCCGGTCTTGCCATTTGATCTTTTTGTGAAAAAGTTCCACTAAAATCTGGCTCATTAGTCATGTCATCGTCATCGCAGCTTACAAAAAATGTTGCTGTCAAAAAGACAAGAAATACGTATTTTAAGTTTGATATTTTCATGATTATATTTTTTATTTTGATTGAATAATTGTGATTACTTAGACTTAGTTTCTACCCAAGTATTCAAGGTTCCAGTTCCACCTAACATTGATTTAGGAACTTCCACAACCACTGACATAACGTTAGTGCCTGCAAAGGTATCGTCACCCGGATTGTTAAATGCGGTTGTATCGCCAGCAATAATTTTGGAATATTGACCAAAATCAAAAAAGAAAGGATCATCTCTTGGCCCAGCAAAATATTTCATTCCACCACTTGTAGCGGTTATAGCACTACTTCCAGTGGTTATATCTACACTTGCTGGAGATGCACTAGTTTTAATGGTACTTGTTAATCCTGGTGTTCCGGGATCAACTGGTCCAAAGAAATACATTTTACCATTTCTTGGAATCGCTTGAATCACTAAATCTTCAATATTGTCGCCATCATTGTCAATATTGAATTCAATTAATACGTTCTCATCAAATCTTGCTTCTGATGTAGCCGCCGGACTGATTAATCCTTGAACATTAGCAACAAATACTAAATTATCAGTATCCGCTCCTCTAAAAGCATAGAAATCCGTAATATCTGATGTTCCACCTTGTACTGCAGGTGCGTCAATATGGTCGGCCGCTATTAATGCGCCACCCATTAGCAATATGCCCATTATCCAAAACAGGCTTCTTGATTTTTTAATTTTCATAATTAATGTTTTAATTGATTAAATTTTTATTACACCCTTACCTACGAAGTTTTTGAAAGAGCGGTTTTTTTTAATCCAATAAAAATGAAAACGAGATAAATGTATCAGCTAATCATTAGCTATACGGAGAGATTGAGAATAAATAGGAAAACTAAAAAATATTCTACAAGTAGATATATTGACTCAATACACCTAAAATCAAGACTTCTAACATCTAGCTTAAATTAAGAAGATTGGTTTGAAAACTTATATATAAATTATAAGTATGCAGCAATTGCATTCCCAGATAATCTATTAATATTGATTTCGATTGCCTTTAAAGAAAATTGCAATTGAATTAAAGATAACTCTGTATTGAGTAGATTTAACTGAGTAGTTCTAAAATCAAAACCATTGATAGCTCCTTGTTTCAATTGTTCTGAAGTAGTGTTGTAAACTTTTTTCATCGCTTCAATATTATTGTTGGCCAAAGCAATTCTAGAACTTACTGAAAGATATTGATAATATAGATCCAACACATTGGCATCAATATTTTGGTTGACTTGCGCTTTAGACAATGATGCGCTTTCAATATCAATTTTAGAATTTTCAATGATTCTAGTTGTTTCACCTCCATTGTATAAATTGAAGTTTATATTTACTCCAAAGAGTGGCCCAATATTTCTGCTCGACTCAACGAAACCTACTTCTGAAAATGAATGAGTGTATTGCGCGCCTCCAAACAAATCAATTCTAGGATAACGATCTGCTTTTGCTAAACGCAATGTTGTTTCTGAAATCAACTCTAACAAACGCTGTTGTTGTAATTGCTTATTGTTGTTTTTTATGGCATTCAAAAGCGAATCTTTCTTCGGTAAAGGTTGAATTGAAAATTTTTGGTCAGAAAAATCATATGATTGTTCTAAATCATTATTTAACAACCTATTTAACTCTATTTCTAATGATTTAATGGTATTTATCTGTCCGATTAGTCTTATGCTGTCGGTTTGATAATCCACTAATGACTGTCCGTAGTCAATGGCTCTACCACCGCCTACATCTTTTCTCTTTTTCTCAATTCCTAATCTGAAAGCCGATATGTCTAAAGATTGCTGAAAATTGGCTAATAATTGCTTTTCATATAACAATTGATAATAAGCCATAGTAACATCAGCAACGGTTTGTTCAATATAGAATTTCACATCTACATCACTCAATTGCTCTAAATAGCCCAATTGCTCTTTTCTTGCTTGTACTCTAAACCCATCAAAAGCGGTCCAGTTTAACAAAACAGATGCATTGATATTGGTGTTGTTAGCAAAATTACCTGATCGTTCAACACCATCCGCAAATTTCTGCTTTGTGCTATTAAATGAAGTAGTAACACCACTTGAAAGATCTATCGTTGGTAATTTGCCCGCATTGCCATTGGTGTTATTGTTAGTAGCAATAGTGGCATCGTTCTTTAGAATTTTAATTTCATAATTATTCTCTATAGCGGTATTAATTAATTCCTCCAGCGTTTGTGCTGACATGGGAGTAATACAACCTACCAAAAATATGGCTACTAATATTCTATTGAAAATCTGCTTCATCTACTATTTTGTTCTCTTTACTGGCGATATAAGTATATAGTGCCGGAATTATATATAAGGTTAAAATCAATGCCAATATTAACCCTCCGATAATGGTTAAACCCATTGGTACTCTACTCGTAGAAGAATCTCCCAAAGCTAAAGCAATTGGAAGTGCTCCTAAAACAGTAGATAAACTGGTCATTAAAATAGGTCTAAATCTTTGGGAGGCGGCTTCATAAGCAGCTTCTTTTAAGTTCATTCCCGAATCTCTTTTTTGATTGGCAAATTCTACAATTAGAATACCGTTTTTGGTAACAATACCAATCAGAACAATCATACCAATCTGACTAAATATATTGAGCGTTTGACCGAATGCCCATAGAGTAACCACTGCACCGGCTAATGCTAGCGGTACGGTTAACATGATGATAAATGGATCTCGGAAACTTTCAAATTGTGCTGCGAGCGTTAGATATACAAGGATTAAGGCGAAAATAAATATGGTTGTTGTACTTTTTGAACTTTCGGCATATTCAGAAGCACTACCCGCCAACTCTGTTTTAAATGATTCAGGTAATAACTCTTTAGCGATTTTCTGCATTTCTTCAATCCCCTCTCCCATTGAAAAACCCGGTGCTGGCGAAGCTTGAACAGTTGCCGAAATATATCTATTGTATCGTAGTAAGGATGGTGGACGACTTTGATAGTCTATTTCTACGAGGTTATCCAGCGTAACCATCTCATTTTTGTTGTTTCTAACGGTTATATTATTTAAGTCTAATGGTTTACTCTTTTTATCCTTTATGGCTTCTGTGATAACATAGTATTGCTTACCATCTTGAATATAGTAACCTAATCTTTCCTCACTTAAAAAAGTCTGCAAGGTTTCAGCAATATCAGATACGCTAACACCCATTAAAGAAGATTTACTTCTATTTATCGTTACAGTAATTTCTGGTTTGTTAAAAACCAAATCCACATCAGAAGCAGCAAATTTTTCACTGGTTTGAACCCTTTCCATGAAAGTAGGGAGAATATCTTTTAACTTTTCTAGATCGGGCGCTTGAAGCACCATTTGAATGGGTAATCCGCCACCACCATTGTTTCCGCTAATAGTAGGTTCTTGAATGACAAATGATTTGGCAAAAGTTAATTGTCTTAATTTCTGATTGATTTCATTGGCCAATTGATCTTGAGATTTTTTACGCTCACTAGGTTGCTTCAATGGCATAAAAATAAAAGATGAGTTTACGGAAGTTGAAGCTCTAAAAGTTGGAGACGTAACGCCTAATAAAAAGGCCTTTTCAGGAACGGTATCCAATAGCTGCATCAACTTGTATTGATAATTGTCCATTGCTTCAAATGAAGTGCCTTCCGGTGCTGTAGAAACAATCCGCAAACGGCTTTTATCTTCCATAGGTGCTAGTTCTGATTCTAACATAGAACCTACCCAAAATATAACGCCTAACATCAAAAGAAAAATTGGAAATGCTAACCATCTATGGCGCATAAATCCCTTTAATGAATTAGAATATTTTTCAATGAGTTTATTGACAATATTACCAGCAAAGCGCTCTAAGAAGTTTTCTTTCTTACTTTTCTTAAGCATTCTAGAACTCATCATTGGTGTTAGAGAAAGCGTTATAAATGTAGATATAACAATAGCTCCCACAACAACCATGGCAAACTCTCTAAACAACTGCCCCGTTAAACCAGGCATAAAAAAGATAGGTAAAAACACACAAACCAATGAAATTGAGGTGGCAATTACAGCAAAGAATACTTCCCTTGCTCCTTCAAATGCTGCTTTCATAGGATGCATGCCTGTCTCAATCTTGGCATATATATTCTCCATTACTACAATGGCATCATCTACTACCAATCCTGTCGCTAAAACCAAACCTAATAAAGACAAAATATTAATGGAGTAACCGGCGGCATACAATACAGCAAAACTACCAATGAGCGCAATTGGAATTAAAATTATCGGTATTAAAGTGGTTCTCCAATTTCTTAGAAAGAAGAAAATAACCAATAATACTAAGAAAAATGCCAATAATATGGTTGATTTAACCTCGCTAATCGCTTTACGAATTGTAATTGTTCTATCTAATGCCACATCTAAAACAATGTCTGGTGGCAAATCTTGTTTCATAATTTCAAGCCGACGAAAAGCTTCATCTACAATTTCAATATAATTAGAACCCGGTTGCGGTTGTAAAGCAATTCCCACCATTGGAATAACGCCATTACCACGAAGTAAGGTACGCTCAGCTTCTGCTCCAATTCGAGCGCTACCAACATCTTTCAACTTGATTAAAGTATTGTTACTGGTTCCGATAATTAAATCTTCAAATTCTTCCGGGGTAGATAAACGACCAATGGTACGAACGGTTAATTCGGTTTCTCTTCCTTCAATTATACCAGATGGAAGCTCTATATTTTGTGCAGCTAAAGCACTTTTAATATCAATAGGTGTAATATTTAAATTTGCCATTTTAGTTGGATCTAACTCCAACCTCATTGCATATTTTTTCTCCCCCCAAATACGAATGCTACTTACACCAGGAATAGTTTGTAACCGTTCTTTAAAAATATCATTCCCAATTTGGGTAAGTTCTAACAAACCTCTTTTATCACTTTGTACGGTAATGGACAAAATAGTTTCAGCATTGGCATCCGCTTTATTTACTGTTGGCGGATCCGCATCAGGCGGTAAATTTCTAGTAGCTCTAGATACTTTATCTCGAATATCATTAGCCGCATCATTTAAATCAATTTCAGGTAAAAACTCAGCTGTAATTGTACTTCTACCGTCAGTACTGATGGAACTCAAAATTTTTATCCCTTCAACACTATTAATCTGTTCTTCTAAAGGTTCTGTAATTTGCGACTCAATAATATCTGCGTTGGCACCACTGTAATTGGTTTGTACCGTTACTACCGGCGGATCGACACTTGGATATTCACGAACACCCAATGACGTGTAACCCAATACACCCAGCAAAACAATAACAATTGCAAATACAATTGCTAGAACAGGTCTTTTTATACTTAAATCTGATAAGGTCATTTGCTGTTAGGTTTTTATTTAACTGATTGTAAGTTTACACCCATTCCTTCTTTCACTAAAAGTAATCCGGTTGTAATTAGGGTATCACCAGCAGCTATACCAGATATAACATTTACCTTTTCATCCGTTCTGTTACCAATTTTAACTGTTTTTCTATGAGCTTTGCCATTACTGTATACGTAAACCGTTTGTTCGTTAATTTCAGGAACAATAGCTTGAGTTGGCACCATTAATGCATCATTGAGATAATTAGTGGCAATAACAACTTCTGCAAAAGTACCGGGCATAATCATTTTACCCGATGGTTGCTTTAATAAAGCACGTACACTAATGGTTCTTGATGATTCCTTTATCACTGGATTAATCGCATAAATTTTGGCGTCTAAAGTATCTTTTTCAATTACAACTTTAATTGTTCCGCCTAACTTTATACTTGCTTTATGTTCTTGTGGTACTTCAAAATCAACCTTAAGTTGACTTACTTCGGTTATAGTTGTGATAACATCTCCTTCTCTTAAGTAGGCTCCTTTACTAAAATTTCGCATCCCTAACTGACCAGAAAATGGTGCTGTTACATTAGCCAAGTCAATATTTATTTCTAGCTGTTTAATACTTGATTTTAAGCTCTCCACTAATGAAAAGGCCGTTTCTATCTCTTCTTGAGTACTTCCTTCAATTTCCAACAATGCCTTTTTTCTATCAAGATCACTATTGGCAGCATCTAATTGAGCATTCAATCCTAACAACTGAGCTTTCCAGCTTCTATCATCAATATGTACAATTGATTGACCTTTATATGTTTTTTCTCCTTCCTTAAAATGAATATCTAACACTTGACCAGAAATTGGTGATTTTAATTCCACGTTCTCATTAGGAATAAGATTAGCTGTTATAATAATTTCATTGTTAAATGGTTCTGGAACCACTTTGTATCCTTCCACTTCTAAGGCTTTCTTAGGCGCTACTGCTTGTTGATCTTTGGCCCCTGATCCGCTGCAGCTTACTACTAAAACTGCGCTAAACACTATTAAAATATTGGTGTAAGTTTTCTTCATACTATTTTTCTGTATTTCTCTTGAATGCTTTAATTACAAATTTTGGTTCCGGTAAAGTGTTGATTGTTTTATTCAATCGCTCCATACTGTTCTTAAAATCTGATATTTCTTGTTCTGTAAAGCCTTGAAACAAAATTTCATTGGCTTGGTTGATTGCCTCTTTTATCTTAGGAAATAATTCCATCCCTTTAGGTGTAACTTCCAGCAGATGACAACGTTTATCATGCTCATCTTGTTTTCGGATCACCAGATTCCTTTTACTTAAATAATCTACTTTACGCATTGCGGCTACTTTGTCAATTTTCAAAGCGTTTGCAAGATCATTTTGTGTTACTTTATTACTGTTCTCGCATAAATAAATCATTGGAACAAAAGCTCGTTCCAATCCATAAGGCTTCATAATTGTTGATATAGTACTGAGATATACCTCGGAAATCCGAGCCATTTCGTAACCATATATGTTTGAAGTAGTCAATTAATTGTTTTAAAATAGATTTTCAAATAATGGTTACAAATGTAACTAAATGGGAAAAATAGGATACTTAAAAACAGTTAAAATTTGTGATTAATCAACTAACATTATCTTACTGATATTTAAAAGAGACTTTTACGTTAGTTGAATTTGTGACTTTAAAACAAAGGCTCCGTCTCAATGTTGTTATAAACTAAATAGCTTTCCATAGATACAGAATTTAGTTTTATAATAGCGAAACAATTAACCTCTTTAAAAGGATGGGTAACTATTGTTCAATGGTTACTCATTTTTTATCTCCTTTTAATTTATCTATTTCTTGGATAAATTACTTCATGACAAACCGGATAATTCTTTTTGATATGTTCTTTAGTAATTCCTACACCAGCTAAAAACCCCAACCCTAAACATAATACTGCAATAATACCCCATGTGGCTAATTTTCGAGTTACTTTAAAAAAGAAACTAACTATTACAATTAGTAATAATACGCCTAAAATAATCTTTACTTGATTCGGATCCATTACTGTTTTTATTAATTAAGATAAAACATTAGTAGCAAACTTAAACGTTGCGCCGTTGATATTATTAACACATTGAATTATAAAAAAGGTCATTCCTAGTTGGAATGACCTTTCTAAACTTTCCAAATTTAACTTATTCTCCTTTTAACTCTTTTACTTTATCTAGCATATTCATGTTAGCATAAATTCTTTCTTTTAAATGCTCTTTTTACAGCAAGATTCTCTTTATCTAAATTATATGCTTTTTCAAGATATGGCAAAGCTTTATTGTAGTACTCATCTCTTTGAGGCTCTAATTTTACCGCTTGTTTCCAATCTGTCATGTCGTTCATTTCCTTAATCACATCATTAGCTTTCTCATTGTAATAAGCTCCCAAATTTAAGTAAGCTGCATGATAAGTTGGATCCTTTCAATAATCTTAGTATAAGTCTCAATCCATTTTTTCTTTATCGCCTAATTTATCATAAGCCAAAGCTAAATTGAAATACAAATCCAAATTGTCGGGCTTTAATGAAATCGCTTCTAACAATTTATCAATCGCTTTATCAGATTGATTTGTTCCAATGTAATAGTTCAATTCTGAATCTACTAAACTTTCATTTTCAGGATATTTTTTCTTCCAGCATCAATGATAGCTTTTGCTTCTTCATAATTCTCTTTACTGATGTATATTGACGATAAATTGGCATATACATTATCATTCGCAACGCCCATTTTAATAAGGTCTTCATAAATTTTAGCTGCCTTATCATAATCTTTGGCATTTAAAGCACACAAAGCAGCATTTTCATAGCCATCCTTTTTCATTACATCTGCATCAGCTCTATCGTTGTCAGAAATTAATGAATTCGAGTCCATAAAATCAACCATTTCTGTGCTTCTAAGAAAACCATTCAATGCATTTTCAAATTCTCCAGCATTAAATTTTTCTACCGCTTTTTCAAAATGTCCTCTTGAAACGGTAAATAATCCGTCTTTAATATCATTTTTATATCTACCCGGCTTTTTTTCAGCCGCCATATCCAAATCATACGCTTTTTTGTAAGCCTCATCTGCAATTTGTAAAGAATTTGGAGCCATTAATAAACCTTCCATTTGAAGCACATATATTTGCATATAGATATCTGCTTTCACTAACCAAGCTTTAGCCATTGTTTCAACTTCTGGATCTGAGAATGCTTCAGTAATCAAAGTTTTAGCTTCTTTTAACTGAGACTCGCTCAAAGCTGACGAAGCGGCAATAACTTTTCCTTTTTGCGCTTGTGATAGTATCGTTATTGATACTAGAAGTAATGTTAGTAATCGTTTCATAGTCAATAGTTTATATTCAATTTTTAGTTCCTATTTAATTGTCTTCATTAGTTTCATCTTCAGAGTCAGCTTCAGGCGAATCGTCGGTATCATTTTCTTGCCCTTCGGCAGTTTCTACTTCTTCAATACCTTCTGCATTTACATCATCTATTTCCTCTTCATCATCAATATCAACTTTGGCTACTGCGGCAATTTCATCATCATCACTCAACCTAATTAATGTAACTCCTTGAGTGGCTCTTCCCATCACTCTAACAGCATCTAATCTCATTCGAATAGTTAAACCTGATTTATTGATAATCATTAACTCATTATCATCAGTAACTCCTTTTATCGAAATCAGTTTACCGGTTTTTTCAGTGACATTAATGGTTTTTACACCTTTTCCACCTCTATTGATCTTTCTGTAATCATCTAATAAAGAACGTTTGCCAAATCCTTTGGCTGAAACTACCATCAAATTAATTGTAGCTTCTTCATCTCTATTTACACAAACCATGCCAACCACTTCATCATCCTTTCCACGTAAGGTCATTCCTTTTACTCCTGAGCCTGTACGACCAATTGCTCTGACCTGTTCTTCATTAAATCTTACTGCATATCCTGCGCTAGAACCTAATATAATCTCACAGTTTCCGTCTGTTAAAGCAGCACTTAATAACTCATCGCCATCTTTAATAGTAATCGCATTGATACCGTTAACTCTTGGACGAGAATACGCTCGAACACTAGTTTTCTTCAAGATACCATTTTTGGTAGCCATTATAATATTGTGGCTATCTAAGAATTCGTCATCATTCAGATCAGAAATTTTGATAAAGGCTTTCACTTTATCTTCTTTATCTAATTGTAATAAATTCTGAATGGCTCTTCCTTTAGATTGTTTGCTGCCTTCTGGTACTTCGTATGCGCGCAACCAATGGCAACGGCCACTTTCAGTAAAGAGCAAAAGATAATTATGTGCTGAAGCCACAAACATGTGTTCAATGAAATCTTCATCTCTTGTTTTACCTCCAACAGCTCCTCTTCCACCTCTTGCTTGCGTTCTATACTCATCAATGTTAGTACGCTTCATGTAGCCTAAGTGAGAGATAGTAACTACCATGTCATCATCAGCAATAATATCTTCCATTGAAATATCATCCCCTTGATAAATGATTTCACTTCTTCTTTCGTCACCATACTTCTCTTTTATCTCTAAAAGTTCTTCTTTGATGATCTCCATTCTAAGTTCTAAACTCGCTAAAATTGCTTTCAATCTTTCAACAGTAGCAACTACTTCTGCATGCTCTTCTTTTAATTTATCTCTTTCCAGACCGGTCAACTTCTGTAACCTCATATCCAAAATAGCTTTCGCTTGAATTTCGGATAGTGCGAAGTTTTCCATTAAGCCATTCTTAGCATCTTCTGGATTCGCAGATGCTCTAATCAATTTGATGACTTCATCTAAATTGTCAATTGCGATGATTAAGCCTTCTAAAATATGAAGTCTTTTCTCTGCTTGTTCTAATTCAAACTCAGTACGTCTAATAATCACTTGTTGTCTAAAATCAACAAAGTGACGGATCATGTCTTTTAAGTTCAACACTTCCGGACGACCATTGACTAAGGCAATGTTGTTTATTCCATAAGATGTTTGTAGCAAAGTATGTTTGTACAACATATTTAAAACCACATGAGCATTGGCATCTCTCTTAAGATCGTAAACCACTCGCATCCCTTGCCGTCCAGATTCATCTCTGATATCAGAAATACCTTCAATTTTCTTCTCATTTACTAAGTCAGCTGTCTTTTTAATCATTATAGACTTATTGACTTGGTATGGAATTTCAGTTACAATGATCTGTTGTCTTCCGCTAGCATCTTCTTCAATGGTAGCTCTACCTCTAACTTTTACTTTTCCTCTACCGGTTTCAAATCCTTGTTTTACTCCATCGTAGCCATAGATAATTCCACCTGTTGGAAAATCTGGTGCCTTGATATAAGTAATCAACTCTTCAATTGTAATCTCGTTATTTTCGATATAAGCTAACGTACCATCGATAACTTCTGTTAAGTTATGTGGTAAGATATTGGTTGCCATTCCCACCGCAATTCCAGATGCTCCATTGATTAAAAGGTTTGGAATTCTTGCCGGTAATACTGTTGGCTCCTTTAATGTATCATCAAAATTAAATTGAAAATCGACTGTATCTTTATCGATATCGGCTAACATTTCCTCGGCTACTTTTCTAAATTTAGCCTCTGTATACCTCATTGCTGCAGGACTATCTCCGTCAATTGAACCAAAGTTTCCTTGTCCGTCAACTAATGGATACCTTAATGACCAATCTTGCGCCATTCTCACCATAGTATCATATACTGAACTATCTCCGTGTGGGTGATACTTACCTAAGACTTCTCCTACGATTCTTGCTGACTTTTTATAACCTCTGTTAGCATACAAGCCCAAGTCTTGCATTCCGTATAAAACTCTTCTGTGTACTGGTTTTAAACCGTCTCTTACATCAGGAAGTGCTCTTGAAACAATAACCGACATCGAATAATCGATATAAGCTGATTTCATTTCATCTTCGATATTTATAGGAATTATCCTGGACGATGGTTTTTCTTCTGCCATAGTATTTTTACTTATTTAAATAAGGTGCAAAGATACTAAAACAGACACTCATAACCTCCTTAGTAATCCACATTTTATGTGCTTATTAACGGTTTTAACCGGTTAAAGTGTGAGTTATTAAGAAATGAGAAATTCTGATGACTGTTAGTAAACAAAATTTGTATGTATTGAGCCTATAATTGATAAAAAACGCGCAATCATGTAATTGAAATTACAGCTGCGGGAATCAACTAAAACATAAGTTATGATTTATACTATCTCTTTAAATACCGTAATGGAAACTTTTAATATCCAAAAAGAGCTTTAAAAGGAATTATTAATCTGCTCCAATCTCCACCTGTCATCATTAAGGCTTGTAGCACACCAGCTATTGCGCCAAGTGCTCCTCCTACTAAAATCAGTAGTAATTCATCTTCTTCAAATGCAGGTCTTAAAATACCTTCGAACTCTTCACCAGAAAGTGCTTGCAACCTTGTTCTTAACATATTTTCCATGTCGAATGACTCTTCCGTAAAAGCAAAAGATTTTTTAACCGGACCAGGCAGAGCAAATACAAACTTGTTAACGAGTTTCTTTTTAATTCTCATATATTTTTTATGTCCAACCAAAAACTGAATAATTGGTTTAGTATAACCCGCTGATTGATCGAGTGCCTTTTTAACATGTGATTGAACCAACTTAATTAGTTTATCTACGTTCTTTCCATAAATCATCTCATCAAAAATGTTTTGAGAGTTGATGATATGACCGGCTACAATTCTTGCATACTCAGCGGACACTTCATTTTGCCGTTTTATAAACAAGCCTAAAAATGTCCATGGTCCAAACTTTACCGGTGTTAACGGTCTAAAAATTAGTTTTAAAGCCACCCAATTGGTTGCAATTCCAACAAAGAAACCAAACAATGGAAGCGTTAAGTTTAAAGGATCTCCTAGATTTGGAAAATTATAACTTAACGTCCAAAACATAGCCATTTGAATCAATCCAAATAAAAATCCGAAATACAAACCAGAGCGTTGGATAAACTTAAATTCTTCCGCTCCTGTTTTTTGGAAAATATCTACCATTAGTTGTTTGTCTTCCACTAATGCTTGAATTACCATTTTCTTTAAATCAAAAAGATCATAAATGTTATCACTTATGTCTTTCATCATTTCTTCAATCAAACTTGGCAGCTCATTCGTTACTCTGGAATAAATTCTTTCTTTAACCGATTGAGGTAAAGTTTCCCAAAATGCCAAATCATCATCTTCCATGGTTTCACTCATCACCTTCTCTGTCATGCTGATCATGTGTGGCCCCATTTCTTTTGCCATTTCATAAGGATCCAATTGCATGATAACATCTTCGATAGAAATTAACTTAGATGTCATTAAATCCACAGAGATACTGGCCATTTTCTCCGCCTTACTTGGTATAATACCTTGCCAACCAATAGGAATTTTACCAATTCTAAAACCTATTAACTCTAATGGATAGAAGGTCATCTTAATGGCTGCTACATTGGTAATGTATCCAATTACAGCACTTATAACAGGTATAGATAAG
Source organism: Chitinophagales bacterium (assembly GCA_041393015.1). GTDB lineage: Bacteria > Bacteroidota > Bacteroidia > Chitinophagales > JADIYW01 > JAGQYH01. Next base: position 566,161 of record JAWKKV010000002.1, read on the forward strand.
AAGGTCCAGTTTTCAACAAAAAAGTTTGTAAAAGCAGAAAGTAACATTAGTTAGTTTATATATGGAATGAATATATTGCGAAAATATCATAAATTTCTGATCAATTCGTCAACGTAAATTATTATTTAAATTTAAGTAATGCAATGGAAGACAATATTTTAGATATAAACGAAGATAATACACATCTAAAAATAATACCATACTATCTCAAGCATGGATTAATAGCTGTTTTTCTTAGTATTATTTTTTCAATGATTATTTTCTTTTTAGGATTAGAATACGAACAACGTTTTCAGTACGTAATGCTTTTAAGTCCTATTTCCTTAATGGTGATTTGCTTACATACCTACAAAAAGGACAATGGAAACAAGTTAAAAGGCAGCAGAGGTTTTCAAATGGGTTTAATGATGTTTGTCTTTTATGGCGTTCTAATGGGATTATTTACACTCCTCTACATCAGTGTTATTAGTCCTGATTTTATAAATGGATTAAAAGCAGTTACGGTCGAAAAAATGAAAGAAAGAGGTCTGGAAGATGAAATGATTGCAATGCAAATGAAATACGCATCCTTCTTTTTCTCACCTATTTGGCTCTTTACAATTAGTTTGCTAATGAGTACTATTTACGGTTTAGTATTTAGCGGAATTACTGCTGCCATTATGAAGACGCCTAATAAAAGCAACTAAACCTTTTTTCAAGGAAGCAACTTATAAATGCATTCTTGCTTTCTTGCCTAGCAATTGCTCTTCTGTTTCTACGTGATCAGGATCCGGAACACAGCAATCAACAGGACAAACAGCAGCGCATTGTGGCTCTTCATGCCAACCAACACATTCTGTACATTTATCTACTACGATATAATATAAATCATCAGAAACAGGTGTTTGTAAAGCATCGGGAGATACCGTTTTACCGTCGTGCAATTGATAGTCAGCTTTAACACCTGTACCATCTGCCATTGCCCATTCTACACCACCTTCATAAATTGCATTATTTGGACATTCCGGTTCACAAGCTCCACAGTTAATACATTCGTCAGTTATAATAATCGCCATTCGTCTCTAATTTTTAGTTTATTCATTAGCTTCGCCAATATTTTATAATTGGATTAGATAAATCATAGTAGCAAATATAATGTCCTAAAACAGAAAAAAGTTTATTATTTACAGTTTAAAAATCTAATAACATAAATGGCAATTGAAAAAAGGATTAAAGCATTTGTAAAATTGGGTGAATATATCTCCTTGTTTCCAAAAGATTTAAGAGAGGCTATGACGCACGCTAAAGCCAGAAATCAGTGGTTTACAATTGAAAATATAGAGCGCTCATTAACTTCTATTGCAAAAGAATTTCTAGCAGAAGATAAATTAAGAGCATGGTTAAGTAGTTACAATTTAAAAAATGACAGTAAAGTTATTGGCATTGTAGCTGCAGGGAATATTCCTTTGGTTGCCTTTCATGATATTTTATGTATTCTAATTTCTGGATATCAAATAAAAATAAAGTTATCTGATAAAGGTTCTATCCTAATACCTTTCTTGTTAAATAAATTGATTGAAATAGAAAGCGATTTTAAAGACAAGATAAACGTTGTTGAACGACTCAACAATTTTGACGCTGTAATTGCCACCGGAAGTAATAACTCCGCTAGATATTTTGAATACTATTTTGGTAAATACCCGAATATTATAAGAAAGAATAGGAATTCAGTGGCCATATTAAATGGCAAAGAATCTTCTGAAGATTTAAGTTTATTAGGAGAAGATATATTCTCTTATTTTGGTTTAGGCTGCAGAAATGTATCCAAGTTGTGGTTGCCTAAAGACTATAATTTTCAACCTTTTATCCAAGCAATTTCTAACTATATTCATCTGATGGATCATTACCACTATAAGAACAATTTAGATTATAATAGGACACTTTTGTTGATGAATCAAGTACCTATGTTGGATGTTGATTTTGTGAATTTAGTAGAACATGAAATGATTGCTTCTCCTATTTCTAATATTCATTATGAGTTTTATGATTCTATTGAAAACGTTCATCAAGAATTAGACTTAAAAAAAGAAGAGATACAATGTGTTGTTGGTAATGAATCGAGCATTTGTAATATTGGTTTTGGGCAAGCTCAATCGCCTAGTTTAATGGATTATGCTGACAATATTGACACTATGAGTTTTCTGGAAGAGCTTTAATTGTAATTTTCGGGGTTGTTTTTTTTTAAACACCGATTTTACCTTTTTTCAATCAATTTCCTAAAAAACATGTGGCTTTCTACAATAGGTAGGATAATCTTCGATTAAACGGATTTCCACAGATATAACCCAATACGGATTATTGGTTCCATTAGCTACTTTAACATTTGAAAAACAACTATGGTATCTGAAAAGCATGAAGGTTACAAATTAAAACTAGCCGTATATCTCTCCCATTTTTCTAGCAATTGCTCGAAATAGTCAGGCAAAGGTTGCTCAAAAGACATTCTTTTTTTAGTAATAGGATGTTCGAAGCCTAAGGATTTTGCATGTAAACTGTGGTACGGCATAATTTTGAAACAGTTATCGATAAACTGCTTGTATTTCGTATAAACTGTTCCTGTCACTATTTTATCACCACCGTAATTATAGTCATTAAACAAAGGATGCTTGATGTGTTTCATATGGACTCTGATTTGATGGGTTCTACCTGTTTCCAATTTACATTGGATGAAAGTGGCATAACCAAATCGTTTCAACACTTTATAATGTGTAACAGCATGCTTACCATCTTCCCCATCCGGAAACACCGTCATCAACTTTCTATGTTTGGGATCGCGTCCAATATTAGCGGTTATAGTGCCTTCATCTTCTTCGAAATCGCCCCAAACAAAAGCATTATAAGTTCGTTCAGTCGTTCTATCAAAAAACTGTTTAGCTAGATAAGATAACGCATATTCTGTTTTCCCGACTACTAAAAGTCCTGATGTATTTTTATCTAATCGATGGACAATTCCCGGGCGACTTTCCCCATTAATTTCCGGCCAAAGCGCTTTATGATGTAAAAGTCCGTGTACCAAAGTGCCTTCAAAATTTCCATGCCCAGGATGAACCACCAAACCAGCCTGCTTATTGACCACCATTACGTCATTGTCTTCATAAACAATATCTAATCCAACATCTTCAGGCTCAATGGTATATTCAAGTGGCGGTTGTGCCATTACAATCCGTATTTTATCCAATGGCCTAATTTTGTAATTAGGTTTTACCGCAGCATCATTTACTAAAACACTTCCAGACTTGGCAGCATTTTGTATCCTATTTCTGCTAACCTTCTCAAGTCTATCGCATAAAAATTTATCTATGCGCAATGGCGATTGACCTTTATCTACAGTGAAGCTATAATGCTCGTAAAGTTCATCATTTTCATCATCTATAATTTCGTCAATATCTTTTTCTTCTGTCATGGTTGAGTAATATAACTATTTTATTAGAACGCCTTTTTTATTTAATACCGGAACTTCTATCAAATGTTCTTCTCTTAAACTATCCGTTACAAATACATATTTTTTATCAAACAAATATCCATCTTTAGAGAAGCTCACCCAGAATTCATTGTTTAATGCCAACAATTCATCCCTTATTTCTTCTACTTTAACACAACTTCCTCCTTCAATGCATTCAAAAAACTGTCGCAGCGAAGAGGTTTTGACTTCTCGTTCTTCAATTTCTCCATATCCTTTAGAATTTACCAATACAGATTGAATCACAGAATCCCCAGTATTAATTAAGTAAGCATTCCATACCATTTCAACTCCTTCTTGTTCAGGAATAATGGCAATTGCGGTATCTATTACCTTTTTAAAATCTATGTCTTTAAGCATCTTCTTTTATTATTTTAGTATCAAAAACAATTTCAAAATGTTTTAATATTTTTTCTTTTACTTCATTTATATCTAATTCATGTCCAAGCTCCTTTTGCAATGATGTAACACCTTTATCGGCAATTCCACAAGGAACTATGTAGCTAAAGTAACTCAGGTCGGTATTTACATTCAGTGCCCAACCATGCATAGTTATCCAACGGCTTGTTTTAACTCCAAAGGCGCAAATCTTTCTTTCGTTTGGTTTTCCTTTGTCGAGCCAAACACCAGTAGCGCCTTCTACCCTTTCACCTTTGAGACCGTATTCCGCAATTGTTCTTATAATTACTTCCTCTAACGATCGCATATACACTTTAATATCTGCAGAAAACTGATCCAAGTCAATAATAGGGTAACCAACTATTTGCCCTAAACCATGATAAGTAATATCCCCCCCTCTATTACTATGATAAAAATCTATAGATCTTGAATATAGTTCATCGGCTTTCAATAAAAGGTGATCTTCCGAACCACTTTTCCCTAATGTGTATACATGCGGATGTTCGCAGATGTAAAGATAGTTTTTAGGAAGTTCAATTTGATCATTTGCTTTTCGAGCTAATTTAATAGCGACCGAATTATCAAAAGCAGCCTGTTGTATATCCCAAGCAGCTTTGTAATCAATTAAACCGAGTTCCGTTAAAAAAACTTGTTTCCTATTAGCCTCTAAATGGTTTTCTATCATTAAAACCTATAACAGTAATGAGAAGGAATTAATTCATTGGCGTTTTCCCTAATTCGTTTTTGAGTTTAGAGATAACTTCAATTTCGATAGGATCCGCGTTTCTGTGCTCAGAAAGATAAAAAGATACCCAATCCGTCAAATGAATTAAATAAAGTGTTCTAGCGATATCAGACTCCCCTTTTGACATGATCTCGATAATATCTGCTCCACAATATTTTGCAACCGACTTAGTGAAGTCCATTCTTCTCTGATTTCTATCATAATCGTCTTCATTTCTCAACAATATTACAACATGATCAGAGTAGTTTCCACGCCAGCCCACTAATTCGTTGTGGTTCATTTCAGGAATAACATGATGCCAGCATAACATTTTAGCATTCTCATTGATTTGCTGTCTAAATCTTACGGCAACGCCTTCAATAGCAGCGTCACAATAAATTATTGGCATTTTATTATTCATTTTAGAAGCAATATCTTTAGCAATTGATTGAATATCTTCTGAATTAGTCTCTAATAATTGAATCGCTTTTTTCAGATCCTTCTTAAAATCATTATTGATTAGACCAAGTCCGGATAAAATATAGTAGAGTTGAACAAAAGAATATCCAAAACAGGTTCGAGGAGGCATTCCTCCATCAACAGTTATAAAATCTAATCCATTACTTTGTGAAAAGCTCATCACTTCACCACCACTTGTAATGCATACTATTTTAGCTTCTTTTGAAAAAGCTGATTTTAAAGCACATAAAGTTTCTTCAGTATTTCCTGAATAAGATGAAACAATTACCAGTGTATTTTCATCGACAAAAGCAGGAATAAAATAATTTTTATTTACTACTACAGGAACCTTTAAATGATCTCTCAACAATTCTGCAACTATAGTTCCTCCAATACCAGAACCACCCAAACCTGTAATTAGCACATTATGAATGGCTAAACTAGACTTAGTTAGTTTTGCACTCTCTCCTATTTCGATAGCTCTTTCAAGTTGCTCTGTAAAACCATCAATCAATTCATTCATTTTCATCGTCAGTGTATTTTAGGTATGCAAAGAAAAGGGATTTTACATTTATCTCTAATTAATTGTAAGATTTTATGGAAAAATCATCTTTTATGACTCTTAATGATACGCAACATATAATTTTTATTTTGAAAAAACAGCAAACAACAAAAATAGGTCAAATTGGAGAAGAAAAAGCTTGTCGTTATTTAATCAATAAGGGCTACTCAATTTTATATACTAATTGGCGGCATAAAAGACTTGAAGTCGATATTATTTGTACTGACACGAATAATACGCTTGTTTTTGTTGAAGTAAAAACTAGATCAAGTAAAATATTTGGTGAACCTCAAGATTTTGTAAATGAAAGTAAACAACGAAATCTAATCAATGCAGCAGAAGCTTATTGCCATGAATTTAAACATCAAGGTGAAATAAGATTTGACATTATAGGTTTATTGATGACTAATAAATCTATTAAAGAAATCAAGCACTATTGTGATGCTTTTTATGAAATAGAATAAAGAAGTGCCTATTATTGTGAATATTATTATATGAATTAACCCGTTGTGCATTTAAATTTGAGCCTTTAAGTTATTAATTTTTCTATCTAAAATGTATTTGTTTAGATATTGAATAGTTGTCAAGGCAGTTATTTTGGATATAACTCTTGTTCTAAATCCAGCGAATGATTTAGCATAATTTCTTCGAATCATGAACTGGTCGCATAGTTGTGAAAACAACGTTTCTATTCTCTTTCTAGCTTTTCTAAATATATAAGGATATTGCTTATAATTTTTTTGATTATTTCTCATTGGTGTTGATAATTCAATATTATTTTCTGTAAATAATTCTAGTTGCCAAGGTTGGCTTAGATACCCTTTATCTGCAATGATTATACAGTTTGAGAATTGCTGTCGGATATCATTTAGATAATGAATGTCATGAACCGATGCGCTAGATATATCAATAGATTCAATGATTCCAGCTACTCCACAAGTGGCATGTAGTTTATAGCCATAATAACTCATTTTCATGGAGGCACAATATCCTTTATCTGGCGCTAAGTCTAAATCTTGTTGACATATAGAACTTCTTTGGCTGCGACTTAGCTTACATATTTCTAAAGGCATACTGTCCACTACAAAAATGTCTTCAAATTCATTGAATTGATTGGCGAGAAGCCTCCTAATTTGTTCAATATAAATATATAAACCCCTACGCCTTCGATTATAACCACTGCGATCAATTAGGTTTGGGAATTCAACTGATTTTAAGCGAATAAACAAATTGTTTTCACTATCTATTCCCATGTACTCAGCAGTAAGGTTGAGACTCACCAATTCAACATCAGATAGCTTAGGTAAACGACTTCTTTTGAAGAAATTACCATTTTTATCTAATATTTCTTTTCCTATAGATTTGATTACTTCTAAAATTTTGTCGAAATTGTTCTTGAGGTTGTGCATAATTAATTGATTTTGTGAGAATTATCAATTTACGACTAATTGGTAGTCGGCACAACTTCACTTTTTAACTAATGCACAACGGGTATGAATTAATATTTTTATCAACCTAAACAACCTAATGAATGAGAAATGTAATAATTAGTCAATCCAATGCAACATTTACCGGAGTAACACAATCTTCTATCGATACATCTAATATCAATTTTGGTTACTATCAAGTGCCTTTAGATTTTAGAAATGAAAAATACCCCGACGATTTCAAATCGCTTCCGTCAGAACAATTGTTTTTCCCATTAATTGATGATGAAGTACCATTAAATCTCGGAGATAAAATTGATTACAAGGACTACATCAATTTTACGGATAGCAATGGAGATAATCATTTTGCTATAGTAAATCCTATAAAAAGAAGTGTTTTACAGAATGACGATAAGTATAGGAAAATCAGTTCAATTGAAAATGGTGAAATTCTACCACCTCCGTCCGTTCGTAATGCAAACATTCCTGTTGTTATTCCAAAAATAAGCACCTCAGCTGCTTTATTATCAAATCAACTATCATCAACAATCAATATAAATGATAATATTTTAATTCCAGTTATTATACCTATTGTACTTATCAATAGTACTTATCAATTTATAAATACGAATATACCTCCTAATAGTAATGTTCAATTTAACTTGATTCAATACAAAGGTATTTTCAAAAAAGAAGTAAAATTAGCTGCTGTAAATATTAAGCTTGCTTCGACTTACGATTAATGACATACATTAAACTGATCAAACTTATGGATACTGCTAATAATAGAACAAGCCGATTAACTGTTTTTTCCTTTTTAAAATTGGTTTGTGATTCCCCATTAAATAGATAACTCGCCCAAAAGAATGGGTGAGCATGGACCTGTTCATTTAGCATACTTCTTTTTGCCAAGTTAAGAGAGGCTTCATAAGCCTCCCCTTTCTTTATGTTTTCATAAAAAAGAGTCATTAACTTAGCAGCAGACTGATCCTCAATTTTCCATAAAGTTGATATCACAGATGAAGCTCCACCAATTAGGAAAGATTGACTAAGATTATAAACTCCTTCTCCTTTATATACTTTACCCTGAAAGGTTTCACAAGCATTTAGCACCACTAAAGCATTCTGAAATTTATGATTACTAATTTCATAATCATAAATCTTAAGAGAATCATTTTTTTCGTCTCCAAAATGCAAAAAGCTTAGATTATAATTATTGGTATCAATTACTGCGTGAGAGGCAAGGTGAAGAATTTTATCATTAGACTGGTCAATTAAGATAACATTTCTTTGGTTGTCTAGTACAGCCAGGCATTTATTTCCAAATCTTCGCTTGATATGCTTGATTTCTTCGATTGCACTAAATAGTATAGCGTCTTCAGATGGACCAACAGCTTTAATATTTACTTTATGATTGCTAGGTATTGAACTTCTAGATTCTAAAAGCATTTTTCCTGAAATATGGTATGTAATATCCCATTTTTTCAAGAAGTAAGGAACTAATTTAAAATCAATGATTGATCTGTCATTTGCAGTAATAAGAGCCTCAAAAGGTAGAAAAGTGAATACGCCATCTGGAATTATGGTTAATGACTTAACATCATTAAAAATTTCATTATTAAGCAATAGCTCAACAAAGGGTTCTGATATTGATTGCGTACAGTTAATATAGTTCTTAAGTTGTAAATCTAGCGGCAATAGCAACTCATCTCCTCTAATGATATGCTGATAAGTAGACAATGCTGACAAATAAATTTTGTTTAATTGAAAACTAAAATAAATGGTTGTGTCTTTGCTGATTAACAAACCATGACAAGTACTATCTCCTTCGAATAATTCTATGACCACTTCTTTGCTAGTTATAACATCTTCAATAGCTGACAAATTGATACGACTAGAAGTAAATTTATAGGAAAAGTCATCATTAGTAAGCTTTGCTAATGATGATTTTAGTGTATTCAGTTTAATAAACTCATCGGAATTTCTTTCTTCTGATTTGATATAATCAATGTTAACTTCCCTTATCTCTTTAAGTAACTTGTTCACTACAATGGATAATGAATCAGGCATATCTTCATGTGTGTATAGTTCTCGATCTTTAATCTTTTTCCATAATGCTTGATACTTATTACTTTCAATGGCATAAAAAATGTTTTCTAAATATTTAGAATCTTTAGTTGATTTATATAATTTATCAGATGCATAAATTATGTTCTCATAAATTGGTTTTATTCCCGCTCCAATATTGATTTCAGTTTCGTCGTAATAATAAATATCGCGATGACAATCCATATAATAGGCTGCTTTCAAATATGCATTAAGAGCACTTTCATAATTTTCAGATTGAGCTAATATTAACTCTCCTTTTTGCGACCATCCTAAAATTAACCCATATAAGTAAGATTCATTTTGATCTATCTCCCAATTTCTAGTATAAATAGTTATAACACTATCATTGTAAATTTTTGCCTCTTCAAATCTATTTTGGATTATTAGAAAATCAACATAATACCTTAGCGTTTGCGCATAACGACGTTCATTTTTTCTATCAAACTGATGGATAGATTTTTATAATATTTTTCAGATTCAATAAAATCTCCTATAATATAAAAACATGTTGCTTGACGTCTTAAAGAAATTGAGTAAACAAGTGAGCTTTGTAGAGCAGAGCTTTCAAAATTATTTATTATATAGTTATTATACTTTAGAGATGATAAGAAATTCTCATCTCTAAAGTAATACTCAGCTAGATCATTATAACTGTACATTAATAGATCTGTATTGATTTTATTTTTTTCTGCGTATATAATCTGCTTTTTAATCCACTCAATTGCTTCTTTTGGTTTTTGATTAATTGCACTTGATTCTGCAAATAAAGAATAACATACAAATTGTAACCTTGGATACTTTTTATTATATAATTTAGCAATTGACATTGCCTTTTCAACATAATTAACTTGGATGGCAGCTTCTGTTCTTCTGCCATAAATATTAGCAAGATTGTAATATATTCTACCTAAAATAAAATGAGAATCATCCGATTGATTCTGCCAAATATTTAAAGCTTCATCAATGCATTTCTTTGCTCTTGGAATATCTTCAAAGCCATACAGATAAAGCTCACCAAAATTGTTCAAAAATTCACCTCGATACAATGGATCATAATTATTCCTTTTAAAAAACTGATCTACAGTTTTATATAATACTAAAGCACTATCATATTGCCCCAGTTGATACAAAATTTGCGCTTGTAAATAAGTTATATCAAGGACAGATGATGAACTATTGCATAATGTATTAAGCTCTACGTTATCAATAATATCTATAGCTTCTTTTGTCTTTTTATGTCTCAAATAATTATCCGCTCTGCTTAGCGAAGCATAACATAATATATCCTCCTGATCCGACCTTTTTAGCAAATCAAGATAAATTTGATCCGCTAATTCAAAATCTAAATATGATTTAAATGAGTCTGCTTTCGCAAGCTGATCATTATATGAATTTATTGGAGTGTAACAAGACAATCTAGCATACGTCTTCGCTTCTGTGCTAAGAAACAGAGCGATCAAAACAATTACAATAGTAGTTCTATAAAAAACCATACTATATTTAGTTATATAATTTTGATGGACAATAGCTGATGATCAAATATAATCGAATTGAATTATTGATTAATTTAAATATCAGTAAATCATTTTGATTCAATTATAAATAAAGACATAAGTATAAAGTAACATATTCTCCATTAAAATGGCTGTTCAATCAGTTATCTTTGCAGTTCAAATAATTTTTTTCTAGTGATTTCAGCAAATAATGTTTCTCTTCAATATGGCAAGAGAGTTCTTTTTGACAATGTAAATGTGACGTTTACTCCTGGCAACTGCTACGGCGTAATTGGTGCGAATGGTGCAGGTAAATCAACATTTTTAAAAATTCTTTCAGGCGAAATTGAGCCCAATTCCGGTAATGTTTTTATAGAGCCAAACAAAAGAATGGCCGTATTGAAACAAAATCACTACGAGTTTGATGATGTTACCGTATTGAATACTGTAATGATGGGGCATAAGGAATTATGGAAAATCATGGAGGAAAAGGATGCTTTATATGCCAAGCCTGACTTTAACGATGCCGATGGAATGAAAGTGGCAGACTTAGAAGTTAAGTTTGAAGAAATGGATGGATGGAATGCAGAACCTTCTGCTGCTTCATTATTAAGTGGAATCAATATTAAAGAAGACCTTCATTACAAAACCATGAAGGAATTAAATGGTAACCAAAAAGTGAGAGTACTTTTAGCGCAAGCTTTATTTGGTAACCCAGATATTCTAATCTTAGATGAACCTACCAACGATTTAGACTTACAGACCGTTACTTGGTTAGAGGATTTTCTACTTGATTTCAAAAACACCTTAATAGTTGTATCTCACGATAGACACTTTTTAGATACGATTTGTACCAATATTGCTGATATTGATTTTGGAAAGATCAGCTTATATACCGGTAACTATACTTTTTGGTATGAATCAAGTCAATTGGCTGCTAAACAAAGAAACACTGCTAACAAAAAAGCTGAAGATAAAAGACAAGAACTTCAAGCATTTATTGATAGATTTAGTGCCAACGCTTCCAAATCCAGACAGGCTACCAGCAAGAAAAAATTACTAAGTAAAATTAAATTAGAAGATATTAAGCCTTCGAATAGAAGATATCCTGGTATTATTTTTACTCAAACTAGAGAAGCCGGTGATTTGATCTTAAATATTCAAAATCTAAATGCTACCGGAAAAGATGGATCCAAACTATTTAAAGACCTTACTTTAGAAGTTACAAAAGGTGACAAAATTGCTATTCTTGGAGAAAACAGTTTAGCTATTACTGCGCTTTTCAAAATTTTAAACAATGAAACAAAAGCAGATAGCGGCACTTTCAGTTTTGGACAAACCATTACCACTTCCTATTTGCCATTAGATAATGAGCACTATTTTGACAGCAAACTCAATTTGTTAGATTGGCTAGGTCAATATTCAGATAATACTGATGAAGCTTATTTGCGTGGTTTTTTAGGTAAAATGTTATTCTCAGGCGAAGAGATTTTCAAAAAAGCGAATGTGCTTTCAGGAGGTGAAAAAGTAAGATGTATGCTTTCTAGAATGATGTTAGCAGAAGCAAACTTTTTAATGTTGGATGAACCTACTAACCACTTAGATCTAGAATCTATTACTGCGTTAAACAATTCATTGATTAATTTCCCTGGCACGATGCTATTTACTTCTCATGACCATGAATTCGTTCAAACAGTGGCCAATAGAATTATTGAAATTGGACCAAATGGATATATCGATAGAATGAAAACGTATGATGATTACGTAGCGGATTCATCTATTGCTGAGCTAAGAAAAGCATTATATTAAAACATAATTCAGATTACATTTTTATATTAGATTTCGAAAATGTAGTATATGAGAAATGTTTTAGTCCTGTTTAGCCTTTTAACTTTAAGTAATATATCATTTGCCCAATCTGAACATATCAATTCAATTGAGCAAGTAATTAAAGATAGAGTTGAACAACTTTCAGAAACGGATAGCCTAGATGCTCAGAAAATTGAAAATTTAAAGGCATTTCAAAATACAATAAAATCTATTGTAGATATAAAAGGAGCCAAGAGTTTCTCAGGGAATGCTGTCATGGGATTCAATGGTGAAACCACTAGAGAAGATGACAATAGCCTTTTCAATTTGTTTGGTGGCATAAATCTGGATTGGGTATTGTATCCAGGCGAACTAAATCTTTACACTTTATTTGGCGTAACATTAGCGGATAAGAAACTCCAAGAAAATGTTTCTAGAATTGACATTAGTTACGACTATTTACAAACTAAGGTGGGAAATGGATTGATGTTGGAAAACTATGTTTATATCAACAGAAGCACTGACGCCTTTTTAGGAATTGACCAACGTTATGAGCTTGGAGGCGGCTTTATTCTCAACCATTGGATCGATAAATTAAACGGAGATCCTAACAAGTTTTCACGACCATTAAAGTCAGAAGTTGAAATTAGTGAATGGCAAAATGTATTAGATAGTAAGGTTACTGACGAAGATATAGATCATTTAAAGTCAGATTTTCAAGAAGCCTATAATAAAAACAAAAAGTCAAACAGTAAATTAAGAATTGCTCTCTTAACAGGTATATTTTTTGAATTGCAACAAACTAGTGTTAGAGATTCTATTATCCTTGATCCAACCTATAATTTCCGTTGGGTAATGCGGCCAACAATGGATATAAAATTAAAAGATGGTTGGAAGGTTAGTTTACGCCCCTATTTTAAAATGCCTATGCCTTGGGAATGGCAAGATGTAGTATCTGATAGTTTTGGTAATAAAAGCGCTAGAGCCGACTTTTTGGTTGATTTCACAGGAAGAATTACAACACAATTGGCTAGTCAAAGAGTTGAAATTGGCTTTATCTACAATGTTGTTTACGATAATGCTGCGCCAAGAATATATATTGAAAGCACAAACGAAGGAACATCAAGATTATTGAAGAATAACGATCTTCATCAATCCTTTAGAATGAGTATGAGTGTAAATTTAGCTAGATAGTAAAGCCTAGTGGTGGCTTTCTAAAACTCTATCTCTCACTAATACATTACCCATTACAAAAAACAATAAGCAAATAATTAATGGTACTAAAACACCTGCTTCACTAAGTGAAATTCTGCCACCTGTCGCATTATCAAATGACTTACTGATATAAACAAAACCCATTAGTGTGCCCCAAATGGTAGATCCTAAAATAAATATAACGCCTACAACTTTCGCGATGCCCATGATTATTAATTTTCGTCAAAAGTAATAATTAAAGCTCTTTATTTACAACTCTCTTTCCACAATTTATCAATAACTTAAGAAAGTGGTATTTTATAAAGTTAAACAACTAAGTTTAAGTTGATTCTCAAAATGTTTATCTTCGTCGCTATGAACAAATACCAACAAGAACTCACTGAAAAAGTTAAGAAAGGGAAAAATGTCTTTATTGCTGATACTGCCCGAGTTTTAGGCGATGTAGAGCTTAAAGATGACGTTTCCGTATGGTTCAGTGCCGTTATTCGTGCAGATTTTGATAAAATAACTATTGACGAACGAACAAATGTCCAAGAAGGTGTTTTTATGCATGTAGATGCTGGTTGTCCAATCAATATTGGAAAAGACAATGTAATCGGTCATGGTGCCATATTACATGGTTGCACACTTGGAGATTCTAACTTAATTGGCATGCGAGCAACCATTATGAATAATGCCAAAATAGGTAAAGGCTGCATCATTGGCGCTCACGCATTAGTCACAGAAGGAATGGTCGTTCCAGATTTTTCAATGGTGTTAGGAACGCCTGCCAAAGTAGTGAAACAGTTGCCTGAAAGTGTTATTCAAGGCGTTCATATTGGAGTGGAACATTATTTGGATGAGGCAAAGAAATATATGAAGTCCGAAGGAATTGACATTTAAAAATATCGCTATTAAGAACTTAATCACAGCTCAAAACATCATTGATACTTGCAATTCAGTAATTGATAAATATCATGCAAATGGAGAATTAGAACCAACTAATTTTTCTTTGGATGCAAGTTCAGAATTGATTGAACTCATCTCTAAAAAGTGTTTAATTGATACTATACAATGGCATTTGGAAGATGAAGTTAGGTCCCCGGATTTATCACCCAAAGAAGGATGGGCCATTAAGAAAAAGATTGACATTTATAATCAAAGACGAACGGATACGGTAGAACTCATCGACCAAAAACTTATTGTCCATTTTTCTGACATAAAGCCTTTGGAGAACGCCACCATCAATTCAGAAACACCGGGTTGGATTATTGATCGGCTATCTATTTTATGCTTAAAGCTCTATCATATGAAGGAGCAAACGCAAAGAAAGGACGTTGATAAAAACCATATAGTAGAATGTTTGTCTAAACATTATACGTTAGAAGAGCAACAAATAGATTTAAGCCAAGCTTTCGATCAACTAATGAATGATTTAAGTACAGGAAAAAAATACATGAAACTCTATTTTCAAATGAAAATGTACAACGACAAACATTTGAATCCCGCTTTGTATAAAAAGAATTAGACTTATAGTGATCTTTGTGAAATAACCTTAATAAACTCCGTACTTGCCTGCGGTAAACAGGGTAAAAAAATAAACCTTATCTAAATTCCATTCAAGTAATGAAAATTTTAGTGATTCGTTTTTCTTCTTTAGGTGATGTCCTTCTCACCATTCCGGTGTTTAAGACATTAGAAAAGCGTCATCCGACTACTAAATATTTTTTACTTACTCGACCTCATTTCAAAGACTTTTTCGCCTCCTTATCCAATGTTGAAGTAATCACAGTTGATATTGACAATCAATACAAAGGTCTGATTGGGCTAACACAATTAGCTAACCATCTAAAATCTTATCAGTTTGATGTATTGGTAGATTTACATGATGTCTTAAGAACCAAAATCTTAAGAAAACTATTAACCGCAAGCATCAATAAAATTGTTGTTTTTGATAAAGGTCGAAAAGCTAAGAAAGCCATCATCTCAAAAAAATCACCTTTAACAGCGTTGCCTCATACTTGTGATCGCTACTTAAAGGCTTTAGATTTTGATCATCAAGATTTACATTTAGTTGACGGTCCATGGCTGACTACAAATAACGATGCCTCGCATCTCCCCTCCTTACAACAAAACCATTTGCTTCCAAAATCAAACAAATGGATTGGTATTGCTCCTTTTAGTAAACATCAGAGCAAAGAATGGATAGAAGAAAACTGGTTAAAAGTCATTGAAAAAATAAAAGCTGATGACAATCAAGTCTTTGTATTTGCATTTGGCAATAGAGAAAAATCAATAGTTACTCAATGGCAAAAGGATTTCAATGATTTAATAATTATTGATGAACAATACAACATTCCGAACCAACTCGCCATAATGAATGCCTTAGACGTAATGATTTCCGTTGACTCTGCCAACATGCACTTAGCTGCTTTATTGGGCACCAAGGTAATTTCCATTTGGATAGCCACTCATCCCTACTTAGGCTTTGGACCGCTAGAAAATGAAGATTATATTATTCAAGCTTCCACCCAAGACGCGCCTTGGCACCCCCTTTCTGTTTATGGGAAGATTAATGGAAAGGATAGAAAAAAATTAGTTAAAAAGGCAAAGCAATTAGTTACTTCTTCACAAGTATTAGAAAAAATAGAAGACGTTCTTAAAATTAAATTTTAAATTTTAAATACTTGTACATATATTTGTACGTTACAAAGTACAAATAATAGATATGCTTAGTACTACAATATCAGACTTTAGAAAAAACATGAAAAAGTATTTGGATAAAGTTAATGACAACTTTGAACCAGTAATCATCAATAGAGGAAAGGATGCTGGAGTTGTGATTATCTCTCTTGAAGAATACAACTCCTTAAATACCACTCAATACGAGCTTTCTTCTAAAAAGAACGAAGCTAGATTAGATGCTGCTATTGAAAAGTTGAAGAAAGGAAAATCATTTCAGAAAGATCTTTCTTGTTGATTAATGAAATATATATTTGTTGATGAATCATGGGAAGATTACTTGTATTGGCAAAAGAACAATAGAAAATTGCTTAAACGAATAAACGATCTTTTAAAAGACATTTCTAGAAATCCTTACTCTGGAATTGGTAAACCAGAAGCTCTAAAATATAAATACCAAGGATTCTGGTCGCGAAGGATTGATCATGAACATAGACTCATTTATCAAGTTAAAGACAATGAGATTCTAATTGCAAAATGTAGATTTCATTACGACTAAGGAAAAAATCATTTCCTTGCACTCGGTAAAAACTTTTTCAAAGCACTTCCAACTACTTCCATACTCAATCTTCTTCCTAATACTTGAGGCATAACAGATGTTATTTTATTTCCAATTCCCGGAACAACATGTGTTCTTTTTCCTAAATTAACTAGAGCTGCTTTTACCACTGGCTCTGCTTTCATTACAATTGGATTGCCTTCTAAACCTCTGGCCATTTCTGATTCGGTTGGACCGGGACATAAGGCAATTACGTTCACGCCTTTCTTTCTAAACTCAAAATGCATGCTTTCGGCTAAAGACAGCACATAAGCCTTCGTAGCTGCATAATGCGTAAAATATGGCATCGCTTGGAATGCAGAAGTAGAAGAAGTGAAAATAATGCCTCCTTTTCCTCTTTCAATTAATTTCAAACCAATTTCATGAGCTAAAATAAATGGTGCTTCAACGTTTAATCTGATCATGCTCACATTCCGTTCTAAACCTCCTCTGTAGAAAGTACCTTCGCAATTAATGCCCGCATTATTCACTAACAATCCAACGTCTAACCCTTCAATTGCTTTTTCTACAACTTTATAAAAACCTTCATCAGTTAAATCTAATTCTATTGCTTTGTAGTCAACACCATATTTCGCTTTGAGCTCCGCTCCTAGTTTTTCCATGTTTTCGATTCGTCTGGCAATTAATACCACATTCAATCCCATTTCTGCTAATTGCCTAGCAAACTCAACCCCTATTCCACTTGAAGCTCCGGTAACAATTGCCCAAGGTCCATATTTTTCTAAAAACTTCGCTTTATCCATAATAAATTATAATTTTTTACGCTATATATTCGAAGTGATGCCCACTTCATTTCTTTCGCTCTACAAATTTAAAAGTAAAAAAGTTGTGTTTGCCAAAGGCAATGCACATTTGAAAGTTATTTATTGTAGACAAAATATAGACATATTGTTATCTAAATCGAATCAAATATTGGAACTTACATGTCATTATTTGGTGACGATTAAGTTGTCATCAAAATTCAACGAAAAAAACTAACCAATGATAAGATCAGCATCCATCTCTCGCAACATCCTATTAGTTATTCTTTCTATATCTATTCTATTTTCTTGTAAATCGGACAGTAAAAATGAAAACAGTTTAGAAGTTATTCTCACCTCTTTTAAAGGCGAAATTCAAGCGAAAGACAACCTCACTTTTACCTTTAACCATGCTATTGTAGAAGCAGACACTTTACTCAATAAATGGTTGAATGCTAATTACTTAGAATTTTCGCCTAAAGTTGAAGGTAAGTATAAATGGATCGCCAATGATGAGTTAGTTTTCTCCCCTGTGGATCAATTTCAATTTGCAACGGAATACACTGCTAGCTTAAACAAAGACATCCTCGCCTTAAATGATCAATTCAACAAATGGAAAGGTGATAAAGCATTTGTTTTCAATACACCATATTTAGAACTTAGAAGCGTTTATGCCACTTGGTCAAAAGAAGAGAATACCGCTAAAACTAAAATTACGAGTGTTTTCAACATTCCTGTTTCCTCCCAATTGTTAGCCAAAAATCTATCCATAACAATTAATGGAGACGACTACCCTTTTGAAGTGAAAGAAAACTCAAACGATACTGAACACACCATCATCCTAACAAAAGACCCCGATCCGGACAAGCAACAAAAAATTGAAGTCGCCCTCAAACAAATTGACAAGACCAGTAAATCCGCCAGTCAGCAACAAGCTATATTAATTGCTAAAAGTGAATTGAGAATACTAAAAATTGAGCCCATTGCTGAAGGATTACGATCAGGCATTAAAGTCTATTCCTCTCAACAAGTAGAATCTTATGCTTTAAAAGGTATGCTCACTATTGAACCTAAAATCAAATATGAAATTGAACCTACCTATTATGGTTTTTTCATTCAATCTGACGAAATTGAAATTGGCAACACTTATAATGTTATACTAAAAGAAGGCTTAATCGGTAGCTTAGATGGTAAACTAAAAAAGAAATATGCTCAACAAGTGTCCTTCGGAAGTGTAATGCCGGAAATAGCCTTCGATAGCGACAAGTCGATTTACTTAGGCAAACAAGGCAATAAAAATGTGAGTATTAAAATTGTCAATACACCAAAAATTACTGTTTCCGTTTACAAAGTTTTTGAAAACAACTTGCTCTATTTCCTTCAAAGAGGCAAAGATTGGGGCTCTTATTACGATTATGACAGTGATACCAGAGATAATCAATACTATGACTACCGCTATTATGAAATCAGTGATGTTGGGCAATTGGTCTATGAACAAGAAATGGAAACGGAGAATTTACCGTCCTTGGGTATCAGTAAATTATTGCACATTGATTTTGAAGATAAACTAAAAGATAAGGAAGGCGTTTACGTCGTTAAAGTGCAAGACAATGAAAAGTATTACATCTCCGATTCAAAGATAATTTCCCTTTCTGATATCGGGTTGATTTCGAAAGAAGACAAAGACAATATTTATGTTTTTGCCAACTCTATAAAAACGGCTCAACCTAAATCAGGTACAGAAATCACCGTAATCTCTCAACACAATCAAGTGATCACCACGCAAAAAACTGCTGGCGATGGTATTGCTAAATTCAGTAAAACTGCTTTCCCTGACGGCTTTCATGCTAGTATGGTCTTCGCCAAAGCGGGGGAAGATTTCAACTATATGGATTTAAGAAATGCGCAGTATACCACTTCAAGATTTGATGTGGGCGGAAAGCGTATTGGAGAGAATCCTTATGATTTATTTTTATATGCCGAAAGAAGTCTATATCGACCGGGAGAAACCATTCACATAGCCGGAATTTTAAGAGATTACGATTGGAAATTAACCGGTAAAATGCCGGTCACGATTGTGCTTAAATCACCAGATGGCAAAGAATACGCCACCTCTAGACAACAAGTGGATGAGCAAGGCATGTTTACTTGCGATTTTGATTTATTGGCCAGCAGCATGACGGGCAGTTATTACGCCCAAGTCCATACCGGAAAAGACATTCACCTTGGTTCGAAAACCATTCAGGTAGAAGAGTTTATGCCGGATAGAATTAAAGTAGATCTTGAATTAGATAAAGAAAAATATGCACCCGGCGAAACCATCAACGCTACTTTAATAGCACAGAATTATTTCGGTCCGCCAGCCGCCAATAAAAATTATGAAATTGAATACACCTTAGACCAAGGTTCCTTCCATCCAAAGGGTTATGAGAACTATCAATTTGATTTGCAAAATGACTTCAGATCATACGATGAATTTAAAGAAGGCAGTACCAATGCCGAAGGCAAAGCCGAAAACAACTTTGATCTTTCTCCTAAATTAGCCAATAACGGCATGTTAAATGGTAGAATTTATGCAACGGTGTTCGACGAAACAGGTCGACCGGTACACAGAACCAAACGCTTTACCATTAAAACACAAGAAGTTTTTGTAGGTGTTGGCACTTATGATTACTGGACAGGATTAAAACAACCGATT
>JAWKKV010000003.1:0-30000 GCA_041393015.1 Chitinophagales bacterium
TGGGAAACCTGCCGCTACATTAGGTAGTATGTGCACTTGTACCGGTCCGCCGGATAGTATTGTCATGGGTTCAGGAGGTGTATTTATTGGTGGCAAGCCTGCTGCCCGAATGGGAGATAGTTGTGCCCATGGCGGTGCTATTGTAATGGGTGAACCAACGGTCTTAATTGGAGAAGCAGGCGGAGGAGGTGCTGGTGCGGCGTCCATCACCAGTGGTATGATCAAAGGCTTGGAGTTTCAGATTGATAGTAAGTTAACCCAATCAGCCACTTTAAAAGCAGCAGCGCTGAGTGGTAAACCATTTTGTGCTGTTTGTGAAAAATCAGAGCAGGAGAAAACTCAAGAAGAAAAAGAGGAGCAAGAAAAAAAGCCTAAGCTCATTGAATGTTATTTTGAAAATAAAAATGGTGAAATTATTGATGAGTTACCAGACGAAGGGAAAGTGATTTTTGTAGTAAAATCCGAGAATATGAGTGGTGAAATAGTGGATATCGAATTTAAAGCAAATGAGGGAGATTTTATTTATAAAGGTGCAGAAATAGAAAATGGTGTGCTTAAAGATATGAGTATTAACTCAGATGAACAGAAAATTGAGCTAGAAATAAAGCAAAAAAGATGAGCATTGATGTTTGCGTAAGTCCCAAAAATGCTGGTGTTGAAAATAAGAAATGTGACCCTTTGAAAAAGGGTTTAAACTTTCGAGTTGGGGTATTTTTTGACGGGACTCTTAACAATAAGTACAATACCAAGAAGGGGCCAGGATTCAATTCATCTGGAAGCTATCAAAATGATGAATCCAACATTGCAAGGCTTTATGAGAAATATGATGTAAAACAAACAAGTGAATCTATAGCTTGTCTAAAGGAATATATTATTGGTGTTGGTACAGAGACAGGAAAAAGTGATTATCATATTAGCACAGGTACAGGAATGGCGAGAGGTGGGATGATACATCAAAATTTGCGTGCCTGTCGACAAATTGCGAAAAGTATAGTGGAATATATTGATGACAAGGGCTTAGAGAGCGGTACAAAAATAAATTCAATAGTTTTTGACGTTTTTGGATTTAGTCGAGGTGCTGCAACCGCTAGACATTTTGTCAATGAATTGGCTATGAAAAAGGCAAAGGACGTTTATGAGGATGGTGATGAATTTGAAGTGGAAATCGGTGGAATATTGGGTCATTTTCTCAAAACTGAAAATTTGTCTAAACATAGGATGGAGCAATCAGTAAAATACTCATTATTAAGACCATCAGTGAGTATAACAGAAGTAAGAGGGATTTCAAAATTACAACTGAGTGTCAATTTCTTAGGTTTGTTTGATACAGTATGTGCTTATGGTACAGCAGATGATGGCGATAATGAGGGCATTAATCTTAGTCTCAAACAAACCTATATCAATAAAGTTTTTCATATAGTTGCTGAAGATGAACATAGAACAAATTTTAGATTGAACCATATTGTAAGTGCTGGTGATAGAGGGTTGACATTAAGAATGCCTGGTGTTCATTCTGATATAGGTGGAGGGTATAAGGATAATTATCGAGAAGATATTATATTGAGACCACGAAGCGGTTTAGGAGGTGACAAAATGATTGACCTATATGAAGAAGATAGGAGTTTTTAATTGAAAATAACTGGTACAAAAAAGATGAGATATCAGGTGGAGGCGCTATTAAAGATAGTTATAAGGGTATCTTAACTACAGACACAGTCGTTGGTGCTGAGGCATTAACTGGTAAAAGAAAATTAAAGACAGTACATATGTTCCATTATGTATAATGCATCATTATTCACAAAAGAATGATGTTCGATTTAACTCAGTTAGTTGGTTTGAAAGATAATTGAATGATGAGAGTTTAAAGAATATTTTGAATAAGGCTAAAGAAATACTAGATAGTGGTAAAAAAGCAAATCATTCAATGGAAGTGGTACCAAAAAAAGAAAAAATAATAATGATAAACAGTAAACTTAAAAGAAAACAATTAGATTTACCATTTATTGAATTGACCAAGTATTTAAATAATAATGAAGTTAAAGGGATACGAAATAAATATTTACACTTTTCTGCACATTATTCTATAGAATATGTTTTTATTCCTCATAAACCGCTTATAGTTAACAATGTAAGAGTCCGTGCCACCTATCCAGATTAGTTGCGAAATATGAAGAAATTCTTAATCATAGATGGAGCGAAGCTTGAAGAAATGCTTGAAACAGCTTTAAAAAAATGCAGTTTTCATGAGTCTTTATATCGATCAAATAATGAAGATATTATGCCAGATGTAGCTCCCTATCTTTTAAGAACAAACAATGGTTCCAAATTTATGGATTGGTACTTAACTAACGGATGGAAAAATTCCTGGGGTTTTTTAATGGAATCGAAACATGCTTTCAAGCACATCCATCGCCACCTTCGCCGTTTTCTACTTGTAAAAACAGAAGATGGCAAAAAACTTTATTTCCGTTTTTATGATCCGAGAGTACTAAGGGTATTCTTACCGACTTGTGATAAATATCAGTTAGAAGAATTTTTTGGCCCTATAGATGCATTTATTGTAGAAGATGAAGATCCGGAATATGCTTTGAAGTTTCGAGTGTTTCGAGGAGAGTTAAGAACAGAAAGAATCTTGGCTGAAGAGCTATTTCAAAAAGAAAATGAAAACGCTAATGTTAACTATTAGGAACGAACAGATAGAGGTATTCCGACAAATTGAATTGGAAAAATTTGTGAAGGAGATGGTGGAACAGGTGGAGGAAGATTACAATGAGTATTTTTCAAAGAATGGCAAATTAAGAATCGAAAAAATGGTTAGGTCGATAATCGATTTTGGAGAAAAGTATTCGATTAAAAAAAGATACAATATTGCTGATCTAATTGTTCTTGAAATTGAAGATGGATTTTTGGAGAAAGTAGAAAATAGCAGAAAACTTCAGAAGTTCTTGTCATTTACATTTAGGAATGAAGATGAGAAGATGGATCGGTTTATTGATGTATTAGATAAAAATTGAAGTAATAGTTGAATCTAAAAAAGTATTCTGATGGCTTTAGGTAAAACAAAAGAAGAAAGACAGGCAAATAGACAAGAGCGTCGCGAAAATCGCCAGGAACGACGTGCAGATCGTAAAGAAAAACGTCAGCAGAAGAAAGAGAATCGCCAGGCCAAGAAGGAAGAAAAGAAACAGGGTAAACAAGAAAATCAAGAGACTACTCAGGCAGAAGAGAGTGAAAATCAAGAAGTTTCTCAACAAAATGAGGCACAAAGTCAAGAGCAAACTTCAAGCCAACAGCAGTCCAATGAAAATGAAACAGCAGACGCAGTAGCAGCCTCCTGTCCAAATGTAGCTGAAGGTTATGAAATACCTGATGGATGCAAATACACAGAGGTGAATTTTACGGTAGATGGCGGGTCAAAAATGTTAGTATATCAGGAAGTAGCTACAATGCAAAGCAGTGAAAAGTTTGATAGGGTTGTTGTCATTGCTGGTGAAAATGGGAATACCAAAAAACTTCAAGTAACAATTGATGGCTTAGACACTGCAGAATGTCCAATGGATCATGCAGAAAAGTATTGGGGTTTTAAAGCAATAACCGGATCCAGTTTAGTCGATATGGTTGAAGGAAGTCCAACTGCAAATCCAGTTAAGATTGATCTTAAATATGATTATGGTGAATTAATTGCATTTCCTTTTAGTTACTTTAAATTGTTAAAAAAAGCACAGACCTACCAACTAAATGCAATCACCTGTACTTTAGATAAACCTGTTAATATTGAAGTTTATCCCGATTTAAAATGGGGCATAGCTGCAGAGTTTAAGTTTAATATAACCAATTATGGGCACACGAACATGGAGCCCGGACCAATCTTTTCCAAGCATCAAGAACAGGCTCGTAAAGGTGGATATGAAAGATGGCTGATTAATTTACAAGGTGGCTATGAGTTTTCTATAGGTATAGGTGTTAGAGCTGAATGGGATGATGAAAGGAGTAAAAGGGAGTTTACAGCGGCTTTTAAAAGTAAATGGGGTGTCTTCGTTAGGAAAGTAATAAAGATTACCGAGGTTGGTTCTAAAGTGACCAATTTTATACGGGGTGCAGCTGAAAGCACTTCAATACCAACATCATTTGATTTTAGATATCCGATAATAGAACTTGTACTTTCCAAGCAATTAACGGCTTCAAAAGACAATACAAGTGTAGTTAATCAATTCGAATTTAGTTTTGGAGCCAAGCCTCTGATGGGAGCAGAGGTTAATGTTGATATAATTGATCTAATTGTACAAGGTCTTTCTTACGGGATAACGGGAACTCCAGCAATTGCCAAGATATTTAAAGCCTTCAAAAAAGGCATGGAGTATTTGGGGGGCACTTTCGATTTTTTTGGAACAATTTATGGACAGTTGGAACTAGAATTTAAGAATGTTACATATGATAGTATCAATGGTTTTAATTTGAAAGGAACACTTGCCATTGGAGGAGAAATGGGATTAGAGTTTAGTCTAACTTTGAAAGCAGGCGGAGAAATAAAAGCGCTTGGCTACACAGCGCAGGCAGAAATTGAGGCGACTGCCAATGCACATGGAGCCTTCGGTGGTACAGTAGAATTTGGCAATGATGATGATGGATTATTTATTCAAGCAATAGGGAAGTTCTCCGGCGTAATATTTGAAGCTGAAATAAAAGGTGAAGTAGGTTGGTGGGAGTCAACATTTTTGAAAATTAACGAGATTTTAGTTCCAAAAGAAGAATGGCCATCCCCTAAATGGCATCCATTCAAATAGAAGTATGAAATAATATAAAAATATGATGATTGCAAACCCTTATTACTATTTAAAATCTGATTATTACGGTTCTGGAGAAATCTGGGTAAACGATGTATTGGTTCAGACCATTAAAGGTCCCATTACAAAAAGTGGTGTTTTAAGTGCTCAAATACCCATAAATCATGCAGTTTTGGAGACTGGTGTATATCCTGTAAAGTGTAAACTGTTTCCTAGATTTGAAACTGATAGCCTAAATTCTAAGAGTGGGTTTAAGGTTAAGTTTTATAACTGTGATATTTATAACTGGGATAATACGAATACTGAGATTAATCCTCCGCTAATATCTCCCAAGAACTATATCAATGAAGAGTATAAAGTGGCAAGTGAATTAGATGGATTACCTTATTTTGAAATGAATACTCAAATAGAGGTTTTATTTCCAAAGACTCTTGAAGGATGGCAAAATTCAGTTGAACTTCAAGATATTGATGGTATTGAAGAGCAGGTGTTTAGTTTTTATAAAGGGTTATATCGTTTACTTGAAAACCATGATGCGCAAACCTTTCTAGACATTGCGAAGGATAAAGAAATATTGCAGCAACAAGCATTCTATTTAAGTCCAACTAAGGTCCAACAAATTAGAGAGGGAATGAAAGAAATATTTGGTCGGGGTCTGAATGTTGTGCCTTACAAAATCACGGACCTTAGACCTGTTTTTATGGGGTATGGGAAGTTGATTAGTTTAGTAAGAACTAATGGAAAACCATTTCTTCAGTTTGATGATCCGGAAAACGAAACTACCATAGATTTTCCGGTTAAACTGCAGATGAAGGAGCTAGGTGGGCAGTTGAGTATAATATAATGTGTTAAAACATGTCAAAAAGGAAAGTTAATAACTATAAGATTAAAAAATTTGAAAGCACAATTGAATTAATGCAAGAAATTGAGCGGCTAGCATCTATACCTAAATCTTTAAACATGTCAAAAGAGGCATTAAGTGATGGTTGGTTTCACTCCTCCAATGAACATGTCAACAAGTTAAGAACTTTGGGAATCAAATGGAATAAACAATTATGCATACTGAGCAGAAAGGATGAAAATGATTGGGTTTTATGGTCTGGTGTTAATTTACTATCGTTAGAACAAACAGATATGGCTGAAAGTAAACTAAGAAGGCTTAGAAGCAAAATGAAATCATTAGAAAAAGGGTGTTATGGTATTTCACAATTGATAGATATAACATATCTTACAGATCACTTAGATTTTTTTCTTCCAAATCCTTTCAAACCAAATACATGGAAGCCGATATATATGCCTTCCATATATATAATTGATGAAATTGTTGCTAAGGAAACTAAAGAATATTTTAATCAATGTGCTGCAAAGACAAGAAAGATTATTGTAAGCCTCGATAATGCAATTGATTCTACAAATGATTATAAATGGTGGTCATTTGATATCAAGTACTAAGTTATATTTGGTTCCAAGGTCATTTAACCAATGATGAAATGTAAGTTTTTTATTACTTCTTTCAAACAACAATTTGAAGCTAATACATCACAACGCCACCCAATGCACTTCCATTATCCGCAATCTAAAATTGGAGGCTATAAATTTTTACTTGTATAGGCGATATCTGTCAGATCCCATGGATATTTCTACATTAACAGAACCCATCACCCACAATAAGCCACATTGCAATGTTCCTCGCACCATTGTCTTAAGGTTTGCCTTCTGGGACATACGGTTCTTGTTCTACTCTCAAATCTGAAAGAGGTGTTTCCGCCACCCCATTGGGTGTTATCCTGCTGTAACCGGAACACCTGTTGCATCCGCCATACGCCGCATCAAATTCAATCCGTTGCTTCCTCTACCTACACTACAACCGTGAACAGACACACTTTTTTGGACAGTACCTCTAATTAAAACAGATTCAACTCATTTCTTTTAGAGAAATATCTTATCTTGTTATCAATATTTTTTAAAATAAAATTATCAGCCATTTATACATTACTAAGAAGAGGAGATCGATTACCTTCCGTTACAGCTGTTCAACTAATGCTAAATAATATAGCTAGAAATGAAATAGCAAGCAATCCTAATAGTATTGTCGAGTTAATTGCGGTAGATGGTATTTTCGGTTCACAAACAGAAAGGAGGGTTAAACATTATCAAAGTAGATTAGGGTATGCTCAAACAGGTGTATTAGAACCCGAACAATGGCGAATACTATTAAGTACACACCATTTAAACGTTAAAGATTATGCAGATACTTCAGACATTGAAGTACAACGTGTAGTGAATGAACTTAATGAATATGGTGGAGAAACTGTAACTATCAATCAATCTATTCAAAGAGAAGAGGTTTTTAGACGAATTATAAGTGGAACAGCAAGCAATTCAATTGTTTTGCTAAGAATTTTTAGCCATGGAGGTCCGGGATATATTCGATTGACATCGGGAATAACTACCCATGAAACTTCTATTCATTTAAGAAGCCGCGAACAAGAATTAGATCAGTTGTTTAGAAGTATTAAGCACATTATGGTGCCTTATGGCAGCATGGAGTTGCATGGTTGCAGGGTGGGTCAAGGAGCAGTTGGAGCAAGATTATTAAGTCGAATCGCCAATGTTTTAGGCGTGCCGGTTTCTGCAGGAAGAACCTATCAATATATGGCTAATCGAGCGACCAACAATACATTTCGATTTGAAGGAAGAACACACACTAAGTGTCCGAATGGTATGAGTTTACGAGATTGGTCTGAATCTTTGCTTTAAATAGCTTTATCATTGATGCATTTATTAATGAGGTAAACTATTTATCAATTTGAAATACAATATTGTGTCTTATTTGTTTCTATCATTTTTCCTAACTTGCCACCGTGTTATCTAAAACTCCAATATACTTAAGTTTATCAGTGTTACTTTTTTTAGCATTAGCTTGCCAAAACAAGGGTCAATCTAATGTAAAGGAAGAAGGTAAAACTATTCCAACTGTTGAAGCAATTAATCATCAATATTTCTACGACATCATAATTGACAGCTTAACCGTAGAAACCTACCAAATTAAAGAGGGGGAAAGATTTACAGATATTCTTCAAAAACATGGTTTAGAAATTGGTGAGATCTTTAAAATTAAAGAAAGCGCCAAAGAGCAATTCAATTTTAATAGGGTAAAAACCAATCATCAGTATTACTTGATAAAAGATAAAAATGATAAGCTTCATTATTTTGTCTATGATATTTCAGTGACGGATTATGCTGTATGTAAGTTGGGAGATGAAATAGATATTTATCTAGGATCTAATGATGTAGAGATCATAGAGCAAAGCTTTGGTGGCTTTATAGATAGTTCTCTGTATGCTGTTTTAGAGCACAACAATATCCATGAAAGTGTAGGAGATGCTTTGGTGGATATCTATGGCTGGACGGTAGATTTTTACAAACTTCAAAAAGGGGATTATTTTCAACTGATTTATGATGAAAAAATAGTCAACAATAAATCTGCGGGAGTCTCAACCATAAAAGCTGCCTTGATAAACCATAAAGGCCAAGATTATTATGCCTTTAGATATATGACAAAGGATTCTGTCATTAGCTATTACGATAAAGAAGGTAAAAGTATCAATGGTGTTTTTCTGAAATCACCCGTAAAGTATGGTAGAATTACCTCGCGATATACCTTAAAGCGTTATCATCCGGTAGAACATAAAGAAAAAGCACATTTAGGCACAGATTATGCTTCTCCATTAAAATCTCCCATTAGAGCAACAGCGGATGGTACTATTTTAGAAGTAGCTTACAATCCATTTAATGGCAATTATGTGAAAATTGAACACAATGATTCCTATACTACAGGATACTTGCACATGTCAGAAACCGCAAGAGGCATTCGACCGGGCGTAGAAGTACTACAAGGAGATGTAATAGGATATGTGGGTACAACGGGTTCTTCAAGTGGGCCACATGTGTGCTATCGCTTTTGGAAAAATGGTAACCAAGTAGATCATATTTTAGAAAAAACTAAAATGTTAGACGGTATTCCATTTAGTGAACTTTCCGAATATTGGGACTATGTATTGCAATTGTCAATAAAGTTGAATGGAGTAGATATGTTTAGGTAGATAATTGGCATTATTCTCTAATTTCAATAATACTCTATAGCTCTTTCTTCAACCATAATTCCATTGACGACTTCAAAAGACGGAGCTAAGTATTCGTATTTTGTCATTTTTGTCCAATTGCTTTTTTCATCGTATTCTGTTTCATATTTTGATTTCATCGTTAAAACATTTTCAGCATTGAAACTATGCGACTCAATCATATTTTCAAACTCATCATAGACATAAACGGTTCTCTCTATTTGATTTCCATTAGCATCAAGAACTTTGAATTCTGTACGGTTATTATTTGAATCGTATTTATATTTAGAGATTCGGCCAACAAAATTTTTGGTATAATAAGAGTAGGACTTAGCTATGTTGCCTTTTTTATCATAATCAAATCTACTCTTGAAAGAAAAATCACCATTAGAGAGATAAGCGTAAGTTTTCTTTTTATTCTTATTTTCATCATAAGTATTTTCTACGCATTGAATGATGTTACTACTCTTATCGTAGATTGTTATTTTAGTTGTATTTTTATTGCTTTCGTAGATTCCAATTCCTTTGACAACGAGTGAATCGTTTTTATAAAATAGGATTGAATCTTTAAGTTTAGTTCCTTGCTCATTATAATGACTACCAGTAAAATTTTTATTATTACTTTTTAAATAAATCACCCAAATTCCGATATTATCGTCTTTTTGATTGAATAGTATATTTCTTTGTACAGTTAAATCTAAGCGAACAGTATCTTCTATCTTTTCAATAATTTTAAATTCTCTCTCTTCTAAGGACTTTATTTTCCCTTTTAGATCTAATGTATTGAGGTTTCCATAATCACGGTATTGACCCCACGCAGAAGTATTAGAGAGAATCACAATAAAAATTACTGCAAGAATTCGCATAATAACTATTTTGATATAACAAGTTACGGAATTTTTTCAAAGGATAAGGAGGCATAAATATTATAAATAAATTAGCGTACCCCAACATTGTGTACAAAAAACATTGCTTGTGAGTTTTACAGATAAAACAACTCTTATTGTATAAACCTTTGTATGCCATTATTCGTCCACTTAATTGAATGAAAAAAGGAATATATAATAGTTTTGATTTTCTTTACAACTAAACACAGTTTAAGCCCAATTTTCCATGCTTACTTGAACAAAGTTCAGTTTCTAAATAGCTATTTCTTCTTAAAAATTGATTACATTAGTTTTTACATTGTTTGTCATTTTTAATGATAAACTCACTTTTGGTAGTATTGATGTAGATATTATAGTAATTAAATATGTGGTTTAAAGATTTAGTTGGATTTGAAGAAATATCTCCTGAGAACGTACGAGAGAAAATTACTATTGAAGGAATCAAAATGACTTCCAAGATAAATGGAAAGTCCTTCCAGTTTGGTCTGCTTGAAATCCCCACATTAAAAGAATTAAAGGAGCAATCTATTGTAGAAAATTACAAGGGGAGAATCACTGTTAAGGAAATAGTTGGCAATGTACAAGAGATACATTGTGACCCAACAAACAATAATGCTCTGTTTCAAGCAGCTTCTCAATTTAACTTGTTGGAAATGGTGGGGCCTCATATTACACCTGAAAGTGGGGTTGGAATATATGAACGAGACTATACACAAGGTCCAGCATGTGCAATAGCTTGCGGAGCAGGAACTATTTACAGGAATTACTTTGTATCTATCAATAACCAGATAGGTCAATCCTCAACAAATCAGATTGATTGCTTAGAACTGGTTGGCCAAGAATTGAATAATGAAGAATTGCAACTATGGGAAATGAACAATGGATATGCTTTAGCAAACCAACAGGGTCTGCTAAATATAAACTCCCAAATCTATAACCTTAATGATGAGCAAAGGGAGCGATTAAAAGAGAAACTTAAAATAGGAATACAATGGGATTCTGAGGTAACTATAAGTAAATCGAAACAAATAGTTACCCAAGCATATTGCTCTGCTTTACCCGTAGCTTACTCACATGTATCGTCAACATATTGGGAAAGCTTTGCTCGCCTAATTCTAGAAGCAACTTATGAGGCCACTTTAAATGCTGCTTTGATTAATCTTGAACGAACTAATTGTAATAAAGTATTCTTAACACTTGTTGGTGGTGGTGCTTTTGGGAATGAAATTAATTGGATAATAGAATCTCTTTTAACTGCAATTTCAAAATTTATAAGTACTCCATTAGATATCGGAATCATAAGTTATGGTTCTTCAAACAAAGATGTTATAGAATTGATTAAGAAAATATAAATAGAAACGTTATTTAAAAGGCATTAAAAAAAAATCACAATAAATATAATCTTTCAACTATTTTCCAATATCCAATATCCAATATCCAACTTCTAATCTCCGGCCTCTTCCGCCGAAGCTTCGCGAAGGTGAAACCTACCTCAACCGATCAATTGATCTCACTAACTTTTCGTCAGCGCCAATTTTTTTCAAAGCGATAAAGCTAAAAAGAAAGGTAAAAATGGGTAAAACTAAGCCCATTCCTGGAGATTCAACGGCTCCACTTTTATCTACAAATAAAAAGTAAACCGATAAACCTATTAAAACAAAGACCAAAAACAAGTTCAGTCTAGTTACATTCATTTGAAGTTTTCTATTGCTAAAAAGGAAAATGCTAAGTAAAGAAATACCGCCTATTACTAACGAAGGAATAAAAATAGGCAAGATGTTTTTTCCGAATACTACTACATCAGGCTCTGGTGTTTCATCAATTCCTAATGCTACAAAGTTAAATACTACTATAGCTACTGCTGCCAATAAAAGATAGATAGATTGAATTCGTTGTATCATTTTTCGTTTTTAATTGCCGCAAATTTATACAACTTCTTTATCTTAACCGACTAAGATGGGGTTTAAAATGGAAAAAAGTAATAGCAACAGTTATTTGGCAATTGGATTAATGTCGGGCACCAGTTTAGATGGCCTAGACATTGTAGCGGCTCAATTCAATATTAACGATTCTAAATGGACGTATGAAATTTTGGCTTCAGACTGCATTCCATACAGTCCCACTTCAAAAGAAAAATTAGTGAGAGCCAATACCATGAATGCCGCTGAACTAATGCAGTTGCACACCGATTATGGTCAATGGATAGGCAAAGTGGTGGTTGACTTTTTAGTGAATAACGGGATTTCTCAAAATGTAGATGTTATCGGTTCTCATGGACATACGGTTTTGCATCAACCTCAAAATGGATTTACCTTGCAAATTGGAAGCGGAGCTGATATAGCTATAAAGACAGGCATATCCACCGTTTGTGATCTTCGTGCCAACGATGTGGCAGCGGGCGGACAAGGCGCTCCCATTGTTCCTATTGGAGAAAAGTATTTGTTTAAAGGTCGCAATGCCTTTTTAAACATTGGTGGTATCGCAAACATTTCTTTTCATAAAGACGATAATATAACGGCTTATGATATTTGCCCGGGTAATACACCATTGAATCAGTTGATTAGCACTTTAGGATTTGAATACGACAAAGGAGGTTTGTTTGCCAGTAAAGGATTAATCAACCAGGATCTTCTAAAGGCATTGGATAAATTTTCATTTTATAAAAAGGAAATTCCAAGAAGTCTACATACCGACCTCATCATCAATGAGTTTATGCCAATGGTGGAACAAGCAGAAGGTATTGTTGCAGATAAATTAGCAACAGTTACAGAGCATATCGCTATTCAAATTTCAAAATCTGTAGATCAGTTTAAAGAAAGCCATCACGTCCATCAATTAATGATTACGGGTGGAGGCGCTTTCAATACATTTTTATTAGAAAGAATAAAAGCCAATACTGAAGTAGAAATTTTTATACCTGAGGAAAGCATTGTTAAATATAAAGAAGCCTTAGTGATGGCATTTTTTGCTGTGCGAAGAATGAGAAACGAAGTGAACTGTTTAAGTTCTGTAACCGGCGCTGAAAAAGATGTAATTGGCGGGGCAATTTATAGTTAAATAACATGTTCAATATACCGTCTAGATGCTAAAAGATTTACCTTCGTTTCGATGATCGCAGTTACAGCAGGTAAGCAACAAGTTGGCAAAGATGTTATCAAGTCTTTATCTGAAAAAGGATATGGATTAAAGGTATTAGTCTCCTCCGAAAAACAACTGCAAGATTTTAAAAATTTATTTGGGCATTTATCTATTGAGTTTATACTTGGTAATTTATTAGATGTAACCATCTTAGATGAACTTATTGACGGCGTTGAAACTGTCGTCCATTTAGATGAAATGATTTCATTTAATCCATCTGAGAAAAATGAGATGTATCGACATAATGTACAAGGAACTGCCAATGTGGTGAATGTTGCCTTGCATCATAACGTTCAGCAAATTATCTTCTTAAGTTCTGTTTGGGCAATGGGCGAAAAATCTGATCAACCCATCTACAATGAAGAGGCCAAATGGGTAAATGTTAAAAACGCTAAAGGTTATGGATGGAGTAAACATTTAGCAGAAAGAGAAATTTGGCGAGGAGTAAATGAAGGGTTAGCCGCTACTATTTTCAATGTAGGCTATATAACCAGTAATCTTGCTTTGGATGAACAAATGAGTAATATATTAGGTTACTTCACAAATAAAAAAGCGTTTCCGGAAGGTCATTTAGAATTAACCGAAATGGAAGATTTTTTAGCTATTATGTTGCAGAAAATTGAGTTTGCGAAGGATAGCGAACAATATATATTGTCCAACGGGTCGGTTACATTTAAATCGATCATAGAAGAATTGGTTAAATTAAAAGGGGATAAGGCTAGCTTAACAGCAATGAACATAGATGATTTGAATCAAAAGTCAAGATTTAAAATATTATATAATTTATTTTCGAGCAATAAATTTAAAACACCAAACAAGTTAGAAGCGCTGATGTTATCAGATAAAAGGAAGTTTAGCTGCCAAAAACTAAAATCAGTCTACGATCATAAATTTATAGAGAAAGAAAAAAGTTTAAGAAACTTGATTAATAATTATAGAGCGAGTATTTAGTAATGTCATATCAATTAAAAGGAAATAAGAATGAAGCCGTAGGAAACTGGTTGGTGATCGGTGTCATCATGATTGTTGTTCAAGTAGTTTTAGGCGGTATCACTAGATTAACAGAATCTGGTCTTTCTATAACCGAATGGGATGTTGTGTCCGGTACCCTTCCGCCATTAAATAAAGCTCAATGGCTAGAATTATTCAATAAATATAAAGCCACTCCGCAATACCAAATTATAAATGAAGGCATGAGTTTGGGGCAATTCAAATGGATTTTCTTTTGGGAATATTTTCACAGACTTTGGGCAAGAACTTTAGGTTTTGTATTTGCTATTCCTTTGGCTTACTTCATCATCAAACAAAAAATAAAGAAACACGAGATTTTTAAATACCTGCTCATTTTAGTCTTGGGAGGAATGCAAGGCGCTATGGGTTGGATCATGGTAGCCAGTGGATTAGAAGACAGAGTTTTTGTAGATCCGGTAAAGTTGATGCTACATTTAGTTCTGGCGGTTATTCTTTTAATGTTAGTGTTTCGGTTAGCATTAGAAAATTTAATGCCTCCCACCGTAAAATTATTTAATAAATCAGATAGAAGATTGTTAAGTGGGTTAGTCATTTTTATTCTTATTCAAATTGCAATGGGTGCAATAGTAGCAGGTTCTAGAGCGGCATTAGCGTATCCAACTTGGCCTCAAATGGGAGAAGTTTGGGTGCCTAACAACCTTTGGTCAATGAAGCCTATTTGGCATAATTTAGTAGAAAATTTAGCTACTATACAATTTATGCATCGAATGATTGCTTATGTATTAGTGCTATTTGTACTTTTTGTAGTGGTACAATTAAGAAGTGTTCCGGCAGCGATTTCGTTTCACAAAGCCAGAAAATATCTTCTCATTGGTATTTTTATTCAATTTATGCTAGGGGTTTTAACTGTAATGAATTCAAAATTACAAATACCGGTTACCTTAGGCGTGTTGCATCAATTTGGCGCAATGATGATGATTCTAATCGCCACATTTATGCATTATACCTATAAGTATAGATAATTAGAGTCTTCCTCATAATTATTTACCAATAGAAACAATTCACTATTTATAGCTATAAAAGCGTAATTTAATTCATGCATCTTGCTATGCAGATCGTATGAGGGTAAACTTTATAGTTAATTCAGTTCAATGGAAGGAGCTTCGCCAATTTTTAGTTAAATTGAAGAAAGGAAGCTTTTACATTGTATTGATGTTCTTAATGGCTTCTTGCACCACTCCTGAGAATAAAGCGATTGATTTAAATAGCATTGAAACACTACAATCTGTTTATCATAATTTCGAGTATTATATAGATGAAAGTGATCAGTTCGATCTCAATGCGCTTGATTATTCTAATCTTGAGAACCTAAATTATAGCGAAGCGAAAAGTGATATTATCTCAAATCCTTGCCATTTAATTGTGGTTAAAGTAGTGTTTGACAATCAAATTTATGAAAGCGAAAACACAGGTCCTGTTATTTTTGAATTGGGTTATCCCTTTTTACACCATGTAAAAGCATCTATAAAAACTAAAGATGGAGATTGGGTAATGATGGATGAAGCAGAGCAGATAGCTTTTTATGATAGGCGGCATTTTATTTTTAATTCAATAGTAGATAAAACAGAAGTTCATTCCGCATATTTTATTTTAGATAGTTATGCGTTGCCGGTATTCGTTAACCTATTTGTTTGGGATACTGCTTTTTACGATAACAGCATTAAATCGGCTTCCAAATATGGTTTTTTGTTTGGTATTTATGGCATTCTGTTTATCATATTAATGATATTGGTTTTGCTTCACAAAGATGAGCTGTTCATTGCCACAGCATGTTTTGTATCCGCCAACTTATTCTATTTTCTAATCAATGGTGGTTGGGTCAGGGCGTTCTTTCTTAATTTTCCTCAGCTGGATATTTGGATAGAAATAGCCACCTATTCTATTAAATTTTTTGTTTCATTTTCAGGCTTCTATATTATAGCTGCCATCTATAAACAATACATTTTTGGGGTCAGCTATTTGGTAATCAATTGGATATTTATAGCCATTACATGGTTATTGTTCCTTTTGGAACTAATAGTTGCGTTCTTTTTCAGCACTAGTGAATTTATAATTGTTTTAAATCAATTTATTTATTGGTATATAGTTGTAATTGTTATTTATGCTAGTTGGGCATTGATATTTGTTTATTATAAAACTAAAGAGTCAATTTATCTGTCTATGGCAGTCGTGCCATCAATTCATATTCTCGGGTATTTGCTTTTGGTGCTTAGAAGTTTAAACATAATTCCGCTGCCATTGAACTATTACTTCGGACAACCTTTTCTTGAATTTTTCCCAACCATTCACTACCATCCCGCAATATTGGATGTTGGAATGTTTATTGAAATTATAGGTATTACTTTGGTTGTATTTGCCACTGTGCAAACCAGCGTAATTTTAAATTATAAGATCAAGCATGCTTATGCAACAATGAGTACTGATTTAACTTTTAAATTAATGCGGGTAGAAAAATTAGAGCGCAATTATTTTAAAAAAATTATTGATGAAAAAGTGTTGACTCGCTTAGATAGTTTTAGAAAAACTCTCAAAAAGTACAACATTGAAGATAAAGACGAGACTTTAAAGACGGATATCGATAAATTGTACGAAGACTTAGCCAGCTTAGATCCTAATTATGGACTAGATACGGAGAATGCTTCTTCTAAATTATTGTTGTTATTCGACAAACTTCAAGTAGCACATCCTGATATTTTATTTAAGATTCGAAAGGAATCGCTTTTTAACTTACTTCCAATAAATAGTAAAAGAAATATATACGGTATTATTCAAACGGCCGTCAACAATGCCATTTATCATGCAAAATGCAATTTAATTAGGTTAAGCTTTCAAGTGGAAAAGGGACATTTAATTATGAGGTTTATAGATAATGGCAAAGGGTTTAGTCTTCAAGATTTAAAAACTTCTGGGAACGGTATTATCAATATGGAATACCGAGTTAACTTAATGAAAGGTGAAATCAAAATTATTTCGAAACGCTCAATTGGCACAACCATTTGGGTTAAAGTCCCTATCAACGGATGAGAATAGCAGCCTTAACCATATTATTTTTATTAATGATTATTGGTGGACAGGCCAAAACGTACCACTGCAATCAATTTATAAACTTAGATGAAAATTCTGACAATCTAATTCTCGTTAAAAATCAAGTCTGTTATCTAGATAAAAATGGAACGGTGGCACCTTTTACCAAAGCGGGGCATGCCTCTTTTATGTTTAAAGATTCAGTGGTGTTTTATCTAAATGTAATCGTTCCACAGAAACGTCAAAAAGTATATGTAGAGGTAGGTAACCCAAATCTATCAGAAGTAACCTTATTTATAAATGGTGAAAATGTAAAAGCCAGTAAATATCAAAAAAGAGTTGGTCAGTCAGAACACATTAAGCTGGCAAATCATAGGAATTTTCGATTTGAATTGGATTTATTGCAAGATACTACTGAAATAAAGGTGCGTGCTATCTCAAATAAATTTTGGCAACCTATGCCAATAATCATTTTAACGGAGAAAGAAGTAAGAAAATTTAGTGCTATAGAAGGTTTTATGTTGGGGAGTATGGTAGGTGTTTTTGCTGTATTAACCTTAATTTTTTTAGTACTCACATTTACTATAAAAAACAACGAGATCATTTACTTCTCCATTTTTGGGATCTTTTGCATGCTTTGCATTTTATACGAGTTAAACTCGCTTTATACTATTTGGTATGGGATGTCTCAAAAGTTAGATATTATCATCTTTTTACTCATTTTTAATGGGCAAATTATTGCGGTTGAACTTTTTATCAATAGTTATTTTAAAAATGGAATAGTAGCACAGTTGGAGAAAAAAGTAGAGAAATATATTTTTCTCTCTATATCTTTTCGAGTAACGTTTATAATGGTTTCAATTGTTTTAATAGGTTTGTTGTCACTTGAACAGGTAAAATATATACAGTATGCTCATTATTGGTCAGCATCCCTAACCGCTATAGCCTTTGTTTACATTCGACCGGGCAATTTTCAACAAATTTCTACCTTAAAAATAATTTTCCTGTCAGGATTTGCGCTCTGCTCATTTGTTGCCTACTATTACTTAATTCAGTGTTTAGGAATTGCCCCTTACGGTTACGGTGTTTTATATGGTTACCAGCTTAAACTAATGCCTGTCAACACTACACTTCCTGAAATATATGCCTTCACTTTTATAATATTAATCGTTGTGGCTACAATAATTATTTACAAAGAATATGCTGCGCTCAATGAAAATAGATCGCTTATTGAAAGTGAAACAAAAAGTGATTTAATGACTTATTCTATCAAATTAGTAGACGTCATTGAAAAGGAAAGAATTCATATATCACAAACTTTACATGATAATATAGGCGTTGCGCTTTCATTAATCAAGTTTAGAATTTATCAGATCCTTGAAAATTTTGACCTGTCACCTAAAGAAAAGAATGAAATTAAAGAGCAGGCAGAGCTTTTAATCAAAGAAAATAGAGCCACTTCGCACCAAATTAATCCTGGTTCTTTAAAATATGTCACCTTAACGGAGTTTTTTGAAGCCTATTTTATAGAACTATCTTTTGATAATGAGCAACTTGAAATAGTTGCAGAAGGACTAGATGTTTTATCCGAAATTGAACCGGAAAAAAGGGGGAGAGTATATAGGATGATCACTGCGACACTCCCTAGTAAAAAGCATTTGTTACATTACAAAGGGATTGAAATTGCCTTTTTTAAAGAAGATGAAGTTATTGGATTTGTTACTTGTCATCATTTAAAGTCGAATAATTTTCCATATAAACTGGTTTACAAAAAGAAAATTGAAAGTTTGTTACCCGTTTTAGAAGAAGTTTATGAAGGGAAATACGAATTAAATGATTTTACAAAAGATGAATTTGAGATCAAAATTGTGATTCCTGAAAAATATTTCATTTCAGAAAGCTCAAAAAATGTATTCTAAATGGCGGAAGCTTTTAATAAACCAAATTCAAACCCTCGTTTCACTAAATGAGCCACATTTTCGGCTTGTAGCTTATCCAATAATTTTCTTCTATGCGTTTCAACGGTATAAGGAGATATAAAAAGTTGTTTAGCAATCTTTGAACTTTTGTTGCCTTGACTGATCAATTCAAGGATTTCTAATTCTCTTTTAGAGATCATTTTTTTATCACCAATTTTTATATTGTCATAATTGCGATACAATTCTTCTGTGATTTCGTCATCATGTAGATATATATTGTCGCTTTCTACAACATTTATAGCGCTAACTAAATCTTCAATGGGCGCACCTTTATTTAAATAACCGTCAGCATTATTCTCCAATGCCTTTTTAATTAGTATAATCTCATTGCTGTTGGACAACATCAAAACCTTAATTGTTTTATCAATTTTTTTAATGGATTGAAGGCAGTCGAAGCCCTGCATTGGACTATTTAAAAAGGTTATGTCTTGAAATACGATTTGCGGTTTTTCCTTTTTAACAATCGCTAAGCCTTTTTCGCAAGTGTCGGCAATAGTAAGAGAAGTGGCCAATTTAGCATCGGTTAAATATTTACCCATAATTTGCATAAACATCAACTGATCATCAATTATTAAAATGTGTCTGTTATTCATACAATCATTTTATTTAAGCGTGCTGCTTGGTATATAATATATTCACTTCTAAAGTAAGGAATTTTTGTTGGTTGCAATCATGGTTTTCAGTGATAGAGTAGATGGCTTACAATTTAAATCTTTTACTTCTGCGCACTAAATCCAATTTATATATCTTTGCCTTATGTTTTTAGACTTCTATTTAACCTTAAAAAAGGACGGTTTGCCCGTTAGCATCAAAGAATATCTTGATTTGCTAGAAGGTTTAGAAAAAGGCGTAAGTCAAACCAGTGTAGAAGATTTCTACTTTTTATGTAAAACGGTACTTATCAAACACGAGCAATACCTCGATCGATTTGATGTATTGTTTGGTAAATTCTTTAAAGACATTGGTTCTTTTGCAGATTTAAAAGACAAAGAGATTCCCAGAGAATGGATTGAAGATCAATTATCGAGAGCTTTCAGCAAGGAAGAACTAGAGATGATTGAAGCCATGGGCGGTTTGGAAGAACTCTACGATCGATTTAGGGAATTGTTAGAAGAACAAAATGAGCGTCACGAAGGTGGAAGTAAATGGATTGGAACGGGAGGAACATCGCCCTTTGGAAATGGTGGAGCTAATCCGGAAGGCTTTAGAGTAGGCGGAAAAGGAGGCGGAAAATCTGCCGTTAAGGTTTGGGAAAAGAGAAATTTTAAAAATTTGGATGAAGGGGTAGAGCTCAACACCAGAAACCTAAAACTAGCTTTAAAAAGGCTTCGAATATTTACTCGTGAAGGCATTGAAGAAGAACTAGATTTAGATTCAACTATTGAAAGGACCTGCAAAAACGCCGGTTATTTGGATATTAAAATGGTGCCGTCTAAAAAGAATAGAGTTAAAGTATTGATCTTTTTTGATGTAGGTGGTTCCATGGATCCATATATTGAAACTTGTTCCCAATTGTTTAGTGCGGCAAGATCTGAATTTAAAAATATGGAGTTCTTTTATTTCCATAACTGCATTTACGAATCCGTTTGGAAAGATAATGCCATGCGATGGAACGATAGAATTCCAACCTTTGATGTTTTGCACAAATACAATAGTGATTATAGGGTCATTATTGTGGGCGACGCCACCATGTCACCATACGAAATTACTTCTCCAGGAGGAAGTGTAGAACATTATAATGATGAAGCCGGAATTGTTTGGCTGCAAAGATTCAAAGAAAAATATCCTTATACCATTTGGTTGAACCCAACCCGTGAGGAATATTGGGAGGGTGTTTATTCCTTAAAATACATCAAAGAGTTTATGGAAGATCGAATGTTTCCTTTAACAATTGATGGATTAACTCGAGCCATGAAAGCGCTGAGAGGTAAAAAGTTGAGAAGAGCGAGTTGAGTATCATTCAAGTAGCTTCTAGTTCAAGCGTCCGCTTGGATAAAAGCACTATTTCTCCTTTTTCTTTACATTAAAATTACTCCTTATCCCTATACTTCCGAATGCATATGTATGTTGCATTTGATCAGAGGTGTATCCCAATCCACCTATCCAAACTACGCGGCAATATTCTGGTCCCAAGCCCATTCCATAAAAGGATTCTCCAAAAATAAAGCTCCTATTATTGCCGTAGTATACCATTGGATTGTATTCAGTGGGATCTTCAAAATAGGCTTGATACAAAGTATTTAACTGTGGGGCGTATTTTAAATTTTGATGCCAACCGATATTGGTGCCGATAAAGAATTCAAAAAAGTTGTTTTCATATGAAAAAGATGGCTGAACAAATAACCTGAGATCATTTTGTTTAATTCTATAATAGCCTAGAGGATATTTTTCTACATCGTAATAAATAACGGATACTTCACCGGTATCCAATAGAACATAATAATCATGTAAATAATCTGATACTTCCATGAAATTATTACCGGTGGAAATCTGCAAACCGCTTAAAATATCAAAGCCATAAGTAGCTCCTCGATCCGTTCTTTTGACCTCATAATTTTTAGAATAATTAAAACTAGGGGTGACTGCATGGCCGGTATAGGGTTGATTGATATTGAATTGATACTTCAATCCCAAAGTAAAGTTATCTGATACAGCATAATTGCCACTAAAACTAAAAGCATCAACAGTTATAAATTGGTAAAAGTTGTTTCCTTTCCAAGTGTTAGTCGCGTCCTGTCCGGTATAAGCAGCATGTATGTTTAAATCACCTTTTTGTTTGGTATTAACAGGCGCCTGACTAACAGGAGTAATGGAGGTAGCAGTGACATACTCTCTTGAACAGGAAGAAAAAAATATTATAACAGTACCCAGGAATAGTATTATGAAGGACCTTACCATAGTATTGGTTTTAGAAAAATAAATGTATCTCTTTGCTTTTATATTAGAAAATTTATTCAACCAACGGTAAAGTTTATAGTACGAACTACAATGAAAGGATGAAAATATTAAGGTAGAAGACATTATATAATCTCAGTGATTACAACTTAACTTTAAGTACTTCAAACTTTAGCACACTTTAAGTACTTTTACGACAAAATACAAAGTAAGCATGCAATTTACAGGAACAGAAAATTACGTAGCCACAGAAGAATTAAAAGTAGCCGTTAATGCCGCTATTGCACTCCAAAAACCT
This sequence comes from Chitinophagales bacterium, assembly GCA_041393015.1. Taxonomy (GTDB): domain Bacteria; phylum Bacteroidota; class Bacteroidia; order Chitinophagales; family JADIYW01; genus JAGQYH01. Next base: position 22,162 of record JAWKKV010000003.1, read on the forward strand.
TTATTAATTAAAGGCGAGCCGGGAACAGGAAAAACGATGTTGGCTTTCGAAATTGCAAAAGCCTTAAACAAACCCATGTATACTTGGCATGTAAAATCTACTACTGTAGCACAGCAAGGATTGTATGAATATGATGCGGTGGCTCGTTTGAGAGATTCTCAATTAGGAGAAGAAAAAGTAAAAGATATCTCTAATTACATTGTAAAAGGACAATTATGGAATGCCTTTGAATCTGAAGAAGCGCAATCTGTATTATTGATTGATGAGATAGATAAAGCAGATATTGAGTTTCCAAACGACTTGCTATTGGAATTGGATAAGATGGAATTCTTTGTGTACGAATTACAAAAAACCATTAAAGCAAAAAACCGTCCTATCGTAATTATTACATCCAATAACGAAAAGGAATTACCCGATGCATTTCTAAGAAGATGTTTCTTTCATTATATTAGATTCCCTGAGAAATCAACCATGCAAGAGATTATTGATGTTCACTATCCAAATATTGAACAGAAATTGGTAGACGAAGCCATGCGAATCTTTTACAACATAAGAGAAGTAAAGGGTTTGAAGAAAAAACCTTCCACCAGCGAATTGATTGATTGGATTCATTTATTAAGATTGGGTGGGGCAGATGTTTCTGAACTAGAAAAGTTAGACATTTCGGAAGACTTGCCACCACAATCAGGCGCTTTGCTAAAAAATGAGCAAGATATTGACTTGTTGACTAAAATGAAAAAGGGTTATCAAAGGAAGTTTTATTAAGAATAGTGCAAGCGTCCGCTAGTGTTTTAACTTGTTGAAGGATATCTTTTTTAAACTTCGAAAAGAACTAGCACATCTTACGTGCTAATCCACCACAATTTGTCTTACAATCGCTTCTTCACTCCCAATGGTATGGATCATAAAATAATAAATACCACTGGCTAATGAAGAAATATCTATTTCATGCTCCTTAGATATAAATTGCAAGTTTCCATTGTTATCATAGATCAGCACTTTAATGAGATCGTCTCCTTCTATATTAATTAAATTGGAGGATGGATTTGGATAAACTTGAATATCTGATTTTTGTTGATCTGCTATACCTAAAACAGCATCAGTAGTTAATTTATATAATGCGGCGTTGCCACCAGTGCCAGCTTCTGCCGTCAAATAGTATTCGAAATAACTTATCGCTGTTATGCTTTCAATCTGAACAGACTGATTAACTGTGATATTGTATCTCTTTCTACTGCCTTCTGAAAAAAGGTGACCTTCAAAATCTCGTATTTCTATAATAAAAGGAAAGATCAATGAATAACCTGTTAATACTACAACGCCAGTTTCTGTATTATAATCAGCACCGGTAACTAAACCATTTGCCCAAAAATTATCTACTCTATCTATTGAATAGGTTCCTGGAGCAGTAGGTAAAGCATAAATGTTGGTTCTGTTATTAATCCAATTTTTAGTAAAGATGTATAAACTATCGTTGTAAGCTATAATTGCTTCTGCATCAAAATTGGTATTTATAGGAGCCGATGTGAAATTAGTTTGATCACTATAGCTATAAGCAATGGTTTCAGCCGTAACGGTGTCATAGTTTTCATAATCATCAATGCTGATACGATAAACCTTGAGATCAGTTCTGTTGCCATTGTTATTCCCAATATCTGCTATGTATATATATGTATCATCTTTACAAATATCTTCCCAGTCAACATTGTTGGCACTTCTAACCAGCACCACACGATCAATGGAACCCGTTAATGTATCGATTTCATATAAAGTGGGGTCATCACCGGAATCGTTATGGGTAATGAATTTACCATCCAGCTGGATCAATCCTGAAGTTTCAGCAATGGCGGCATTTAATGTAGTTACCGTACTCACTTGTTGTGCCTGCAGTAAAATGGGTAAACAAAACAACCATCCCAATAAAAAGCGTTTCATAATATTAATTGTTACTTACAAGATAAGGCATTTATTGATGGCTTTGCTCAAAGGATTGCAATGCCTCTACAAGAACTTCAACACTTTCGATCGACAAGGCATTATATAATGAAGCTCTGAAACCGCCTACAGATCGATGTCCTTCGATATTGACAATGCCACGTTGCGCAAAGAATGCAGATAAAGACTCATTCATGGCTTCATCATGTAACCTGAACGTTACATTCATTCTGGAACGATCTTCCTTTTCGGTCACACCATAGATCAATGAATTTCGATCGATCTCTTTATATAATAGTTCCGATTTGGCTTGGTTGCGATTTTCCATTTCTGCTAAACCGCCTAAATTCTTTAACCATCGTAACGTTAATAAGCAAGTGTATATAGCAAAAACTGGTGGCGTATTGTATAAGGATTGTCCTTTGATGTGTGCTGTATAATCCAGCATGTTGGGTATTTTACGTCCCGTTTTGCCCAGTAAATCTTTTTTAACGATCACTAGCGTAGCACCGGCTGCTCCAAGATTTTTTTGTGCTCCCGCGAATATTAAACCGAATTTGGAAACATCAATGGGGCGACTGAATATATTGGAAGACATATCCGCTACCAAAGGCAAATCAAAGGAAGGTATTTGATGCCATTCCGTTCCATAAATGGTATTATTGGTGGCGATATGTAAATAATCTAAATGGCTGTCAACTGTAAATCCTTTAGGGATATAGGTAAAACCTTTGTCTTCTGAACTAGCCACTTCAACAAATTTCCCGATACATCCACCATCTTTAATGGCTTTGGAAGTCCAGACACCGGTACCTACAATACCGGCTGTACCATTGACGGATAATAAATTCATGGGCACCATGGCAAATTGCATGCTGGCACCACCTTGAAGGAATAGTACTTCGTAGCCTTCCGGAACATTCAATAAGGATTTTACTAAATCGATGGCTTCCTCAATGATGCCTACAAACTCATTACTTCGGTGGGATATTTCCAAAAGAGATAAACCAATATCGTCTAACTCAATGATAGCTTTTGCAGATTGATCAATTACCGTTTGCGGCAAAATGGATGGTCCGGCGCAGAAGTTGTGTAGTTTCATCTGTATATTTTCTGTTTTTAATGGGATAATGGTATTTAATAAAGAAAATTATTCATATCCCATTTCCTCTAGTGAAGTTCCAAAAATTATGAATGAGATCATCCGATTACTCTATTAATAAGTGATTAATAGTTGAATCGAAATTCTATCTATTGATTACAATGATCCATGATTACCAAGGATTATTTGTGCAAAGGGGAGTAGTGGTCGTCGACACTATTATTATTGGGTTGATAAAGATCAGAAGAAGAATAATCGTATTCATAGTTGTAAGTATTTGTTGAAGGGGGTAATGATTTACCCATGCAGACCTGTTCATCAAACCAATCATAATATTGTCTCATTAAATAGCTATCCCGACTATTCAAATAGCTTCTTTCTTCTTTGGATCTTACAACCATTTGATTTTTCCATTGATAAGTTTGGCTGGCAGCAAAATTATATTGGTTTTGAACGTAGTTTTTATCCCAGATAACCTGTTCGAGTGCATGAATGTAGTTTGTGGTAAAAGAAGGGAAGCCTTCTCCTTCAAAGTATAACATTTCTGCGAAGTAGGAGAATGTTGTAATGTAACCGGAGGAGGCAAACAAAGGAGGTTGAATGATTAGTTGTATCAAACAAAGTATTTTATGGTGGGTGGTGTCTTCCCATTCTGTCGCCATGGTGGTAATACGCTCCGGGAAATTATAAGTGCTGTGATACAGTTCCTCTGATCGATTACTTACTTTTTTTAAGGGATATATTTTGACTAATTCATAGCCGTCCTTTTCAATTGAAGGTTGAATTTCCAGTTCAATGATATCACTGATCTCATAAATTCGTGGGGTACGATTGTAGCTTACCTTAGCCTTTTGTAAAAGTGATGGGTCTTCAGAAAAGGAATAATGGTTGCCTATAAAGTGTCTGTAAACTTTAAATTGATCAGGAGCGATGATAAATGGCGTATTGTTTTGTGCCGTATCATTGATTTTCCAGTTGTCGGGAACAAAAATTTGGCAGTAGTGTTCGTTGGTATAAGCATTCTTTAATGTGCGGAAGACTTTACTTTTTGTTGTGTCTAAATCAGTAGCTAAAGTAGATGGAGAGTTTTTCTCACAACCTAAAGCAGTTAAAATGGTTGTAACAATAAGCAGCGTTTTGAGTGAATGTTTCATGGTTAAAAGATATATGCATTAATATCAGAAATAGGCGGAAGGTCATCAAAAAAAAAGCCTGCTCAAATCAATGAACAGGCTTTCAATCTCATTTTGTAATCAAATTGTTTACTGTACAATTAGCTTATCTGTGGCTAAAATTTTGCCATTTACATCAGTGATTTTTACAAAGTATATGCCTTTGTAAATTTTATCGGGGATAATGGTTGTTTCCAAATATCCCTTAGGATGGTCGATGGATGATTGGTGAACAATTTTGCCCTGAATATCAGCTACCTGCAATTTTATTTCTTGATTGTGTTCAAGTTTTGATCGCAAGTAAAAGATACCATTGTTGGGATTTGGGTAAATCAAAATAGATTCTTTTGCCAACAAATTTTCAACCACTGCAGTAGGGGAAAACATCACCATTATATCTGCGCTATTTTTGGTTTCTTTCAAACCCACGCTATCAACGGCAATACAGTATAAAAATAGCTCCGGATCGGTGCCTCTTTCTATCAATATGCTGTCGCCAAAACTAGATGCATAAGGAATAAAATCCTGATTATTGTTGGAAACATACACCTCGTAAAATTTGATTCCTGATCCTTCGTCAGATCCTTCAAAACCAATCATTACAGTAGAGTCATTGACGATATGGTAGTCAGCCGATATGTTTGAACTTGGTGCTACATCATCAATCGTGTTTTGCCAAGTATTGGTTAAAATAGCGTCATTGTCATCAAAGATAATTGATGCGCGATTAGTTGTTGTAGTGTTGTGCACCAAATCGCTTTTAAGCATTACATTATAACTGACAGAACCTTCTCCTTCCGGTGAGGTAACATTCGGATTTAGAAAGCCGGCAAATGGATCAGTCACTAAATCGCCAGTATTTGGGTCAAGAGAAAACAATTTCCAATAGATTATACCGGTTGAATCATTAAATGTTGCGTTGATTCTAACAATTAAATCTTTTTCTGGACGCATATCGTGCTCGGTTACATATTGTTGTCTATTATTCGGAAAACGAATTAATTCTCCTGCAATCATAACATGAGAAAACTCAAATGTTGATGCATCAAATTTACTTACATCAATTGTGTCATAAATTTCTACAATTTGAGCTGCTGCCGTAGCTGTATCCACATTTTCGAAAGCAACAATATAATGAGTGTTTCGATTGTTCTTTATATACGTTGCATTGTACCCTTGAGGACCGTAAATGGCATTAGGATCCGTGGCATTGATCACTTCGGTTTTTTTAGTTTTCTCATCTTCTTGATTTAACATTTTGTCAAGTTCATTTAATATGTCATCCTTAACATTATTCAAATCAGGACAAGCGTCTAAAAATTGAAGTGTCTTTGTCAGATAATCCTTTGCATCATTATAGTCGTTAATTTTCTTATAAGCATTCCACAGGGCATCTCTTCGACCGGCTTCCGTAGTAGCGTCTCTAATTTGATCAAGCAGTCTATCTTGAATTCTTTGGCGCATATTTCTCATTCCAACATCGTCAGATTTTAAAATTCTTTTTGCCATTTCCTTAGATCTACCTTGAAGTCTAGAAATTGCAGCCGCATCAATTTCAGAAAGTTGTCCAAGTCCTTGATCCGCAACAATTTCACCTGCTGTTTTAAGAGCATAAGCATTGGCTTTATCAAGAGCTCCACCACCGTAAACTTTGGCATAAGCTTCTCCTGAACTTACACCTCCACTTTTCATTCCATAATATTGAGCAGCTAGCTTCAAGTGTTCTCTTCCGGCTTTTGCAGTACCTAGCAATGCTTGTAACCACTTATTGTTTGATTCGTCAGCCATGTTGTAAGCAGCGTCTAAACCCATGTCGCCTAGATTTTCGACCATATCACACCATTGTGGAGTTGCAGGAGATCCAAACAAATTAATGTTTGCGGTAAAAGTCTTTAAATCCATATCTCCATTAGTAGAGGAAATTGCTCTAAATGGAATTGAAATGGATGAATTACCTGGTATGTTTGGTATCAATAAATCGTATATTTTACCATTGTAAGGTTGCCTATTAAAGCTGTCTATTTCTATAAAATCATACCTTAAACCTTCAACTATATCACGAACTTCATCGTATTCAATATCATATACTTTAGCTGTTGTACTATCGTAGTAAATAAACGTTTCTGTAGTATCATACAATGAGTATTTGTTCTCGGCTAGTATGGTTATCTCAACATCTGAAGGAACTAATAAGAAAGTTGCAACTCCTTTTGCATTAATATTACCTGTATTTTCAATAACTAATTCAAAAGTGGTGTTTCTATTTCTTCGCCAGACATCAGGGCCTTCAATAGTTGAAATACATTTTGGATAAATGGCTTCATTAATCAAGATAGCATCTTCAATAGTAATTACATCAACACCATCTATATCTATAATAAGGTCATAGTAACCTGATGTAGTTGTAAAATGCAAATCAAACATTGCATTAAAAGTTGTATAATTAACTGCATTTGTTTCACTGGCATTAATAATTGTACTTCCATTTACTATTTGTATAGTAGTATTTTCATCGAATCCACCACCGTAAATAGTCATAAAGATGTCGCCACCTAATCCTGCTTGTTTAGGAGTATAGTCTTCCACTCCTTTAACTTCAACTGTAAAGTAAGCGGTATCGCTGTTACATCCATTTTCTACAATTTGAGTGATTGTAAACGCACCAAACCCAAATTCGTGAATTGGATTAGATAAAGTACTGGTTGAACCATCACCAAAATCCCAGCTATATGTTAATACATTTTTTGATGTATCAACAAAACTAAATGTATTACCAAATCTGATTGGTCTAAATCCAGCTTGTGCTGGACCTCCCGGACATGCAAAAATGTTTGTTGAGTTAATATGACTCCATCTGCCGTTTTGATCTTTAGCTCTAACATGTAAGATGTGTTCACCCAATGATAAATTTTCCGGAACAACAAAAACTAGATTGCTGTCAACAATAGCGCTATTCACATTAACTTGAAATCCGTTTCCAAAACCGGGGTCTTCATCATAGTAATATTCAATTTGGGTTAGGTTTAACTCCATACCATTTCCGGGAAAAACTACAATTTGATGTCTTTGGCTTAAACTCCATGCACCATAATTATCTTGTACCCTTAAAAATAATTGATGAATTCCTTGAGCAACTCCTGATAAATCTAATTCTAGTTCATCATCAAATTCTGATGCATTATTCAATGCAATCTGTCTTCCGTTTCCATAGCCAGGATCGTCATCAATAAAATATTCCAATCTTGCTAAGGTATTAGAGTTGTTTTCACCATTTGAAATAAAAATTGGTTTTGCCATAGCTAAACTATAAGAACCATTAGTGTCCTTTATTCTAATGTAAAGCAGATGAAAACCAGGTTGAAAACTACTTAAATCTAAATTTACAGCTTGGTTAATTACCGGACTATTCGGCAGATCTACAAATAATGCTTCGCCAATACCAGGGTCTTCATCAACGAAGTATTCTAACCCATCAATTTCAAAGTTGGTATTGCCTTCAAAAAATAGAAACTGTTTTTTATTGGTTAAGCTCCAGTTTCCGTCACTATCCTGCAATCTTATATATAAGTCATGCAGTCCAAATACTAATCCGTCTAGCGGAAAAGTATAGTTCAAATCCAGTTCGTCTGT
>JAWKKV010000003.1:35000-411455 GCA_041393015.1 Chitinophagales bacterium
CTTCACCGCCTACCAAACCCTGACGAACTCCGAATGCTATAACACATGATCGGGAGTGAGGCCATGGGTGCTAAGGTCCGTGGCCAAAAGGGAAACAACCCAGATCATCGGCTAAGGTCTCTAAATCTACACTAAGTTGTATGAACGTTGTTCGACTGCTAAGACAGCTAGGATGTTAGCTTGGAAGCAGCTATTCATTTAAAGAGTGCGTAACAGCTCACTAGTCGAGTGGTTGGGCGCGGAAAATAATCGGGCATAAAGTGTAGTACCGAAGCTATGAATTCCATACATCCGTATGGAGTGGTAGGGGAGCATTCCAGTTGTGCTGAAGTTGTGGCGTAAGCCATGGTGGAACGGCTGGAAAAGAAAATGTAGGCATAAGTAACGATAAAACAAGTGAGAAACTTGTTCGCCGCAAGACTAAGGGTTCCTGATCAACGCTAATCGGATCAGGGTTAGTCGGGTCCTAAGGTGTATCCGAAGGGAGAAGCCGATGGAAAACGGGTTAATATTCCCGTACCTACCATTATTGCGATGGGGTGACGGAGTAGTGAAAGTTCCGCGTACTGACTGAATAGTACGTTAAAGTATGTAGGTGTTGAGAGGGATAGGCAAATCCGTCCTTCGAGCTGAAATACGAAAGTACCGCGACCTTTTCAGGAAGCGGATAGTGAACCTAATCAGACTCCCAAGAAAAACCTCTAAGCTTCAGATAGTGGCAGCCCGTACCGTAAACCGACACAGGTAGTCGAGGAGAGTATCCTAAGGCGCTCGAGTGATCCATGGCTAAGGAACTAGGCAAAATCGACCCGTAACTTCGGGAGAAGGGTCCCTCATTTTAAAATTTGAGGCGCAGTGAAAAGGCCCAGGCGACTGTTTAGCAAAAACACAGGACTCTGCTAAATCGAAAGATGAAGTATAGGGTCTGACACCTGCCCGGTGCCGGAAGGTTAAGGAAGTATGTTATTTCTTCGGAGAGAAGCTTGCGACTGAAGCCCCGGTAAACGGCGGCCGTAACTATAACGGTCCTAAGGTAGCGAAATTCCTTGTCGGGTAAGTTCCGACCTGCACGAATGGTGTAACGATCTGGGCACTGTCTCGGCCATGAGCTCGGTGAAATTGTAGTCTCGGTGAAGATGCCGGGTACCCGCAATGGGACGGAAAGACCCCGTGAACCTTCACTATAGCTTCGCATTGACATAGGATAAATTATGTGTAGGATAGGTGGGAGACTTTGAAGCGGGCGCGCCAGCGTCTGTGGAGTCGTCCTTGAAATACCACCCTTGATTTATTTTGTGCCTAATTCCATTACTGGAAGACATTGCGTGGTGGGTAGTTTGACTGGGGTGGTCGCCTCCTAAAGTGTAACGGAGGCTCCCAAAGGTTTCCTCAGCACGCTTGGTAACCGTGCGTAGAGCGTAAAGGCATAAGGAAGCTTGACTGTAAGACTGACAAGTCGAGCAGGTACGAAAGTAGGGCTTAGTGATCCGGTGGTTCCGCATGGAAGGGCCATCGCTCAAAGGATAAAAGGTACTCCGGGGATAACAGGCTGATCTCCCCCAAGAGCTCATATCGACGGGGAGGTTTGGCACCTCGATGTCGGCTCGTCACATCCTGGGGCTGGAGAAGGTCCCAAGGGTTGGGCTGTTCGCCCATTAAAGTGGCACGCGAGCTGGGTTCAGAACGTCGCAAGACAGTTCGGTCCCTATCTATTGTGGGCGTTAATAATTGAGAAGATCTGACGTTAGTACGAGAGGACCGCGTTGGACTGACCTCTAGTGTACCAGTTATGCCGCAAGGTGTACCGCTGGGTAGCTATGTCGGGAAGGGATAAGCGCTGAAAGCATCTAAGCGCGAAGCCTACTTCAAGATGAATTATTTTAGAGTCGTGGAAGATGACCACGTTGATAGGTTGCAGGTGTAAAGGCAGTGATGTCATAGCCGAGCAATACTAATTACTCATACAACTTTTACAGAATGTTCATTAATAAATACTTGTCTTTGTTGACTAGTTAATTACAGATTTCTATTTTTCCATACGTCAAAATTATATTCCTGAGAAATCAGGATCATGATTTAATGGTGACTATTGCATTGGGGATCACCTCTTACCATTCCGAACAGAGTAGTTAAGCCCAATTGCGCCGATGGTACTGCCGTAAGGTGGGAGAGTAGGTCGTCGCCAACTTCTAAAACGAGCCTCGTTGATTATTCAACGAGGCTTTTTTTGTTTATATCATAAATGAATTTTGAAATACCGACAAACAACCTGGTTTTTCAAATTTAACTACTCTTTACTTTAAATGAACAGGTGAATACAATAAATTGTAGCAAGAGCTTTTTATTAGATGTTGTTGAGGCTATTTTAAACTTCAAAAAGGTTTTCTGGTTTGAGCTGTATTTCTTTTAATTACTAAATATCTAATGTTGAATAATTATGGATAGTATTATATCCGTATAGCTTGGTTATAGTAGCATTTATTTGCTGCTAGCAATAGGGTTTCCTTTAGCAAGTTTAGTTTTTAATTATTTAGATTGTGAATACTCATTGTGCCCATTGTAATTAAACTAGAAGAGTCACTATAAGTGGCAAAAAGTGATGGTATTGTATATTATTTAGCTAAAGGTTTTGTGTAAGTACGAAAATTGATTTTTTATATATGGTTATCTAGACAGATGAGTTAAAACAAAAAAAGACCACTCTCTCGAGCAGTCTTTTCAATAGCTTAATTATGGAAGAACGAAACTATTGTTGTTCTTGATGACTTGTTTCTTTTTCTTTCCTAACACCATTTTTCTTCCATTCTTTGATTCTAATTGCCGGCGATTCAGACATTTGTAATGTCCTAATTGGGAAAGGAATATTGATATCATGATTATCAAAAGCTTTTTTCAATAACATCATAGCCTCGCTATGTGCCTCTAATCGTGATAATTTTTCTTTAGCATCTACCCAAAAGCGCATTTGAAAATCAATTGAACTTCCACCAAATTCTAAATAATGAAACTCTATATTTTCAGGTGATTGAGGTGGAAACCTTCTAGCGATAGAGTCAATAGCAATATTCTTTACTTCTTCTAAATCTGATTCATAGCCCACACCGCATTTTAAGGTAACTCTAACACGATCTGTTAATCCATAATTTTTAAATGGATTTTCTAAAACCATTCTGTTTGGTATCACTACAATGTTATTATCGGTTTCTTTTACTTTTGTATTTCTTAGTCCAATTTCTACTACTGAACCTGAATAACCATTTGTTTCTACGAAGTCGCCCACATTCATAATATCTTTAACAGCTAAGAAAATCCCAGAAAATGTGTTAGATAAAGTTCCTTGAAGGGCCAGTCCTATTGCTAAACCGGCAACACCTGCACCCGCTAATAGTGATTTCAATACTGTATCTAGGTTCAATATACCTAAGGCTAGAAATAATCCAATTCCGATAACTATAATGGCTAAGAAATTAGAAATCAACTCTCGAACTGAAGGTTGCTTTACTACTCTCTTTAATGGCTTGTTAATCCAATATTGTAAGTTTCTCGATAACCAATAGGTTAAACCAAAAACTACCATTGCCAGTATAAAATTTGGTAAGTTTGTTACAGCTGCGTCAAACCATCCAGCTAATCTATCAAGCATATTGTTCCATGAAGAAACTGCTTGGTCTGTTATTTGTTCTTCCATTTTTTTATTTTTTAGTGATTGAATGATAATTAAAAGAGGTATAACCATATTGTTCCAGTTTTTTAATGAAACAATATGCTATACCATAAAAGCCTATTAATTAGCTAATGCACTCACTTTCGTTTCTTTGCTCCAAGCAGTCAACATCCAATGACGTTGTTCAATTCGTTTAATAAATCCTGAAATCAAATCGTATGTTCCGGAATCTCCAATTTTCTTCGCAGCATCAATTACTTCTACCATTGAAGTCAATAATATTTCAAAATCATTTAAAATTTCTTTGACCATTTCCATTGAGGTCATATCTTTTTCTACTTCAACAATTTCAGAAACATTTAAGTATCCCGCCATAGTAGCAATTGGAAACTTTCCAAAGACTCTGATTCGCTCTGCAACATCATCAATATTTTCTTTGACAGAATTATATTCCTCTTCGAAAACTTCATGTAACTCGAAGAAATCTTGTCCTTCAACATTCCAATGGAATTTTCTTAACTTCTGATAATGTACTTGATAATTAGATAATAATTTATTTAGTGTTGTAACTAATTCTGCGGTCTCCATATGTGTGAAACCTAATCTTTTATAGACTTTCATTTAAAAAATTTTAAGGTTAAAAAATACGACTGACAATTGATTGTCTAGGGTTTTAAAAGAGTTTTAATCTATACTCAATGTGGCTTGCCGAACTGGCTTTTGAGTATATTTGAAAAGATGGACAATTACTTGTCACTCAATGTATATAACGATATTGAGCATAAATAGTTCATTTTAATTGAATAAAACTAGAATAAGAAGTATTTTTTGTACCTTAAAATGGTATAAAACTATTTGCTTGACGACAAGATTTGTATATCGTGAACGGGTCAAAAATTCTATTTGGCCTACCGCTTTTAAATTATTAGGAAGAACCATTTTTGATGCTCCTAATGTAATGCCTTCTGAACGAAGAGTTGCCCAATTCGAAAAATATCTTTTAGAAAGCGATGAGATGGCAGATGCCGCCGCAAAAGATTTATTTATGTCTGGCAGAAATCACAAAGCGAGTTTTCGATTAATGAATCAAGTATTAGAGAACGGATCAACAGCGTTAGAGGAGATTCCAGAGTCATTCAAAAATCTTGTAGATGTTTCCTATCAAGATCCAAAATGGCTAGATAGAGAGAAACTGGAAAGAGGCAGCGCTGTGTGCCGACGTCTCGGTGGTTGGGCAATGACGGTCCTTGGCGATATGGCCTTACTAGGTGGCTACGCAAATTCGGAAATTACAAAACCATTGGTATTTACGGGGGCTTTAAAAGGAGATAGTACTTTCGATCGTGTAAGTGAAACGTCTCAGTTTTGGTTTGATGTAACCCGTGCAAATGGTTTGGATATAGGCGCCAAAGGATTTAAAAGTGCATTAAAAGTAAGAATGATGCATGCCATTATTCGGCAACGGCTAACAAATCATCCGAAATGGGATAGCCAAGCTTGGGGGCTACCTATTAATAAAGCTGATGCAGTAGCTACTAATGTTGGGTTTAGTATGGTAATGTTGTATGGTGCCAAAATGCTTGGCTTTCATTTGCCCAATAAAGATATTGAAGCGGTATTACATCTATGGAAATACATTGGTTATTTAATGGGAGATGAGGTGGGTTGGTTACCGAATACTGCTGAGGAAGGATTACAATCACTTTTACTCATCATGCTATCTAACCAAAATGATCCCGATGAAGAAAGTAAAATCTTAGCTTATGATTATCTAAATAATTACAAACCGAGAGCATCTATTACAGAATTTGATAAATATAGTTTTGAACTGTTCAACTTTATTAAACATAGAGCCTATGCACGTTATTTGATTCCATTTGATATTTACAAAAAGTTGGAATTGCCTTCCTCTTATATGACTTGGCTAGTGATTCCATTGATACAAACTCCCACCATTTTTACATTAGATAGATTGAGGTTAGTAATTCCGGGAATGACCAAAAGAATGGAAGAATTTGGAGCCAAAGAACAAGAGAAAATAATCTTTGATAGAATGGGAGAGCGGCAAGCTACTTATGTTCCTAAATAAAAAGAGGGTAACCATAGTAATAGTTACCCTCCTTAAAACTTTTTATTGTTTTAGATTAGCAAGGTAATGCCATGCAAACTCCATTCAATAGGTCTTGTGCAATTCCCAATACTAAATTACATAATAGTGGACCGATAATAGGAATTCCACCTGCAATTGCGTCACATAAAATTGGGCCGCCAATTAAAGCTGCCAACGAAACAATACCTGTACAGATATCTTGAACTAAACAACCTCTGAATTGCTCTTGTAATTCAGCAACATAAAGTTGGATGTTTTCGTTTTGAGTAATAGCATCAGCAATAATTGCTTGCTTTTCTGTAGCTGACATATTATTTAACTCAGGATACTTATTGTTTAATTTTACAATGGCATCTCCAAAGCTTTCTAATTGACTGAAGTAAGCTTCTTTAGTCATACCCAATAAATTGGTTAGCTCTAGTTCCGCTGATTGATCTCCGGCTGAAATCCTGTCTAACAAGCTTTTAATTTCTACAGCATTGTTTTGCCAGTCATTTGCTTTGGCTACTAATGTTAAATCCAAAGATTCTTTAATCGCAATTTCGAATACAAGATCTTCAGATAATACCTCAGTGATGCTTCTTTGTGCTAACTCTTCTTTAGTGCAAGAAGTGATAGAAAGAAATCCTACCATCATTAGTAATAAAAAATAAGTACTTAATTTTTTCATTCGGTTAGATTTATAAAGTGAATAATGAATAAATATAATAAATGAGATGCCATCTAGTATGTTTTTTAGAAAAAAATATAGTTAGAATTGACTAGTAAAAACCAAGTAGATTGTTAAGCGGGAGTACTACTTTTAATATTACCTAGTACATATCAATAGTAAAGCATTTTATTGCTTATTGATTGAAAAAACATAAAAGTTACAATTACTTAAAAGCAATGCATGCATTGCTTTTATTTCTTTGACTATATTTAAGTATCTAATTAAAGAAATATGAGTAATACACCATTAGGAAATCTTTTTTCAGCCCTAAATAATGCATTAGATTCAAAAGTAGCTAGTGCTTTAGGTTTAAGAAAGTTATTGGTAAAAGCTACCTATACATCAGCTTTCAATGGCATCAATGTTGCAACCAAAGCATCAAAAGTATTTACTGCTCCTAAGAAGCAAAAAACAGCTCACAGATTGGAGGCAACCAAAAAATCAAATCTTTTTGATTTGAATTTGACCGAAGATCAACAAATGATACAAGATACTATTAAGGATTTTGTAGCTCAAAAGATTACTCCGGTAGCGGAGCATTCTAGCGAAGAAAGGAAAGTATCTGCAGAACTTAATGCTTCATTTAATGAGTTGGGAATAACATATTATAGTGTGCCGGAAGCAATGGGTGGAATGCTAAATGAAAAAGCAACCGTTACCCAAATGATTATAACCGAAAATTTGGCTTATGGAGATGTTGGAATAGCGTTGGCATTATTAACACCAATCGGAGCTTTGAACGCTTTAGTAGCATATGGAAGTCCCGAACAACAAGAAACTTACATTCCTCCTTTTTTAGAAGAAGGAAGTAGAATGGTTGCGTCAATAGCGGTAAATGAAGCAGATACTTTGTTTGATCCATTTCAATTAAGTACAAAAGCAGAGAAAAAAGGCAATAGTTATGTTTTAAATGGAGAAAAAAATATGATTCCTTTAGCAGATCAAGCCGAGTTTTTCCTTGTTGCTGCTGATGTAGAAGGCAAAGGTTCGCAAGTATTTATTGTTGAAGCAAAATCTAAAGGATTAAGTATTGCGACGGATAGAGGAATGGGTTTGAATGCGGCTGAAATGGGTAAAATCACTTTGAAAAATGTAGAAGTACCTGCTACTGCTTTATTGGTTGATAATAATAATTACAACGGATTTATTGATCACATTCGTTTATCATGGTGTGCTTTAGCAGTTGGTGCTTCCAAAGCCGCATTAGAATATGTAATTGATTATGCTAATAGTAGAGAAGCTTTTGGCGAGCCAATTTCACACAGGCAAGCAGTTGCGTTTATGATTGCCAATATTAAAATTGAAATGGAAGCCATGCAGGTTTTAACGCAAAGAGCGGTAAGTAGAGCAGAGCAAGGATTAGATTTCAGCAAAGAAGCTTATTTAGCTAGCGTTTTATGTAGCGAAAAAGCAATGGAAATAGGAACGAATAGTGTGCAATTGTTAGGGGGTTATGGTTTCTGTAGAGACTATCCCGCAGAAAGATGGTACCGCGACTTACGAGCAGTAGCGATTAGTTATAACGGAATGCATCTATAAAGCTCAAACACAAGTGCAAACTCAAATTAAAAAATAAAAGCTAGAAAGCTGAAATGCTAAATAGCTATAAAGCTTAAAATATGAACTTAGAAATACCAAAAGGCTTACAGAACTTCGTTGATGGTGCTTATGCTTTGGCAAGAACCACCTTCCGACCGATTTCAAGAAAGTATGATGAATTAGAACACACGTATCCAAAAGAACTAGATCTTTTTGCAGCCATGTTAAATGGAGCGAATGATGGTTCTGGTGGTGCAATGGGCGGTGCCAAAGGAGATGGTAAAGAAAAAGCGGAAAAGACCGGAGTAAGAAATGGTGGAAATATGTCTAATGTATTAAACATACAAGCCATGAGTTACGGAGACGTAGGTTTATTATTAGCTATTCCAAGACAAGGTTTAGGCAATGCGGCTATTGCGGCAGTAGCGAATGAAGAACAAGCTAAACGTTTTGAAAAAACTTGGGCCGCTATGGCGATTACCGAGCCGGGTTGTGGATCTGATTCTGCAGCCATTAGAACAACAGCGGTAAAAGACGGTGATGATTATATTCTAAATGGTGAAAAAATCTTCATCACTTCAGGAGAAAGAGCAGACTCGGTTGTGGTTTGGGCTACATTAGATAAAAAAATAGGAAGAGCGGCAATCAAATCTTTTGTTGTAGAGAAAGGAACACCTGGCATGGAGTTAATCCGAACTGAAAGAAAGTTAGGTATTAGAGCGTCTGATACGGCAGCGATTACTTTTACGGATTGTAGAGTACCGGCCAAAAATCTTTTAGGAAGTCCTGAGATTAATATTGAAAAAGGATTTGCTGGTGTAATGGAGACTTTTGACAATACTCGTCCATTTGTAGCAGCAATGGCGTTGGGGTGTGCGGAAGCATCTTTAGAAAGAACGAGAGAATTGTTGAAGAAGAAGATTGATCTTAATTATAAAACACCAATCAATAACGTTAAAGCTATTGAAGCAGAATTGTATCGTTTAGAAGCAGAGTACGAAGCGTCTAGATTATTGACGATCAAAGCCGCTTGGATGGCAGACAATAGAATTCCAAATACCTTGGAAGCTTCTGTATGTAAAGCTAAGGCTGCTAGAGTTGCCGGTGAGATTACTTTAAAGTGTATTGAATTGTGTGGAAGCTTAGGATATTCTCAAAATGAATTGTTGGAAAAATGGGGAAGGGATTCTAAAATCCTCGATATTTTCGAAGGAACACAACAAATTCAACAGTTAATTATCGCAAGAAGAATTTTGGGTAAAGGCTCAAGTGAATTGAAGTAGTTGATGCAATGCTAAAATGATAAAATGAATGCTTTAATAGAATGTTGTAACTTAAATTATTATATCATTTGAACATTATCGCATTAGAGCATTTAAAATGAATGAAGATTGGAAATTGGACATGCTGAAGCAACTTTGGGCAGGTAAAGAAACCGATGCCGACAAGTTGCAATCCGACAGCAAGTCTATTCAAAAAAGCAAAGCGAATACTTCATCTTTTACCTCTGTTGATCTGCACAGATTTCAAGAACTCAGTCAACAATTAGCTGAAACAGAAAAAGCAATTGATTTAGCTATTCAAAAGAATTTTTCAGGTATCATCATCATTCATGGCAAAGGAGAAGGAATCTTAAAATCCCAAATCATTAAGATTTTAAAAACACATCGATATATCGCTGAATATAAATCTATCCAAGACTATCAAAAAGAAAGCGGAGCGGTTAAAGTTAGGTTTAAATGATTTCAATATTTCTGAAAATATTTTAGTTACGAGTTTCAAGTGACTAAAGTTGTATTCAAAATATCTTGAAACTCTAGTGCACTCGAAATTTTAATTCACTTATATACCTAAAAATTATACTTCCCTTCCGTAATTTCCTTCAACAGAACGTCATCCAATAATTGATAGGAATTCGTTTTAGGCAATAAAACATAGATCTGATCTTTTTGATCTAGACAATCAAAGCCTTCCTTTTTTAAATCACTTTTCTTTATTTTTTGAGTGTGCGTAACTTCTAATTGGTCGCAAATTCTTACAAAAACCGGGATGGCATAAGCCGGTAATTTATCTTTTAAGTTGGAGTAAAGTCCATCAATAAATTTTAACTCAGCGTTAGATTGAAGAGATAAAGCTGCCATACCTGCTCGTCCATCACATTCGGGAATTTGAACGCCATAAACAGCAGCACTTTCTATTTCGTCAAATCCGGTTAAAATAGCTTCCACTTCTGCGGTTGCAACATTTTCCCCCTTCCATCTAAAAGTATCGCCAACACGATCAACAAATTGAGTATGCTTAAAACCAATATCTCGCATTAAATCTCCGGTGTTGAACCATTGATCGCCTTTTACAAAAACATCTCTAAAAATTTTACTTTCATTTTGCGAAGCATTCGCATATCCAGTAAATGGAAATAAGTTGGTAATCTTCGAAATCATTAAACCGACTTCACCGGTAGATACTTTTTTCAATGCTCCTTTCTTATCTCTATAAACTTCGTCGTTGTCAATGTCGTACTTAACAATTGCAAACTCAGTTGGACTCGAACCTACGCAATTATCTACATTAAACGAGTTGGTAAAGATTACATTACTATCAGAAGCCGCATAAAACTCAAAGATATTAGGAATGTTAAAACGCATTTTAAAGTCGTTCCAAATTTCTGGTCGCATACCATTGCCAATAATCTTTTTTACGTTATGTTGTTTATCTAGAGTTGAAATAGGAGCATTCATTAAATACCTGCATATTTCACCAATATAAATAAAGGCAGTAGCTTCAAATTTTCTTATATCATTCCAAAATTCTGAGGCAGAAAATTTTCTTCTCATGGCTATAGTTGAACCATTGGCAAAAGCACTTCCCCAACCAATAATAAAAGCATTGGCATGATAAAATGGAATACTCACATAAATAGTATCTTCTTTGGTAAATCCAGCGTTAATGTTGCCAAACCAATTCATACTTCGCAACCATTGTTTGTGATTTTGAATAGAAGCTTTCGGCATTCCAGTAGTACCTGAGGTGAAAATATAAGCTAAATGATCCTTCGTTCGAACAGAACTGGTGCTCTTCGGATTGCTTTGCGAATGTTTCTCAATTTCCTTATCTAAGTCGATATAACCTTTAGGAAAGGATTTTTTACTTTTATCTGCTACTCCTAATACATAGCTATTCTCTAAATCAAGTTTTGGTTTTACCTCATCAAATGCTTTAACTAATTCTTCTCCAATAACGAAATAGCGATCATGTTTTACTTGAATACTATGCAATAAAATAGCATCTCTTTGGTTGGGATTAATTAAGGAAGCAATAGCTCCTAGTTTTGCTAAAGCAGCCGTAATAATTAATGTTTCCGGTCTGTTTTCCAAAAATACAATCACTACTGTTTTGTGTTCAACACCAATACTTTTGAAATAATTAGCATATTGATTAACTAAGGCATTTAAATCAGCATAGGTGTATTTCGTATCTTCAAAAAGCAAGGCATAATCGTTAGCATATTTAACAGCATTACTTTCTAACACCGTTCCAAGAGAATAAGGGAGCTCATTAAATAATGTTATGGTGGACAAGCCTGCTTTTGCTAGTTCGGGCAATCTGCTAATCATAGACTGCACACCGGGTATAAGATCTGTTATAGATAGCTTGTGTTTGTTCTTTTGATTGTTCACTTGTATAAAATTCTAAAGCCTAAAATAGAATAATTAAAGCAAAGACATAATTTTAAAACACCTATAAAATATATGAGCCTCAACAGCGTAATTGAGGCTCATTAAATTAGAAAGATCGAAACTTGAGGAATTATAACACGAAATCAGCCATGAGATAATGTATTTTCCTAGAAGGGTTTCAATGCGTAAAAAGGGGTAATTGGGGTTTCATCAAAAGGTTTTTAAAGGGCAATCGAATTGGTTTTTATGTTTGTTTTAGTAAGTACGAGATCTATTTAGATTTTGTTGGTGAAAAACGAAAAAAAATTAATTTAATTCAAGAGATTGAGCTTAAAGGGTTGATATATAATTAGTTATTAATAATCTTTTTTAAATAATTTTTGAATCAAATCCGTTTAAATTGATCAAATCTTAATTGTATTCTAGCAAAACAATACTTTACCTATTGCAAAATGCTTATCTTTTACATCTAAACAATCCTCTATGAAACTTTACTTATTGGTGCTTCTTAATATTTTATCTCTAAATTTATTTGCGCAACCCAATTTAGTTGTAGATGAATATGCAAGTGGTTTTACAAGCCCAGTTAATATCTCACATGCACATGATGATAGATTATTTGTAGTAGAACAACCTGGCGTGATAAAAATTATAGATAATGATGGAGTTATTCGTGATACTGCATTCTTAGATATAAAAGATAGAGTAAATGATGGAGGGAATGAACAAGGATTGTTAGGTTTGGCTTTTCCTCCTGATTATCAATCATCAGGTATTTTTTATGTTTATTATACAGGAGGAAATGGTTCCGGATTTTCAAATATATCAAGATTTAAGACTGATCCAACCAATAGAAATATTGCTATTGATACAAGCGAAGAAATTATTTTAACTTTCAATCAACCTTATACGAATCATAATGGGGGAGATATTAATTTTGGTCATGATGGATTCTTATACATTGGAACAGGTGATGGAGGAAGTGCAGGTGATCCTCAGAATAGAGCACAAAATAGAAACTCATACTTAGGTAAAATTTTAAGAATTGATGTGGATACTATAGCTTCCTATAAAATTCCTCCTAGTAATCCTTATGCTGATGATACTTCTAGAATAAGTGAAATATGGTCTTGGGGTTTACGGAATCCATGGAGATATTCATTTGATAAATTGACAGGAGATCTTTGGATGGGCGACGTAGGGCAAGGAGCCAAAGAGGAAGTAAATGTAGAATTAGCAGGTTCTACAGGTGATGTAAATTATGGCTGGCGATGTTTTGAAGGCAACAATAATTTTTTAAATATCAATTGTAATAACGATTATACTTTCCCAATTTTTGACTATCCCCATAATAATAGTATAGGCGGTTTTTCTATCACTGGCGGATATGTTTATAGAGGAAACGACTATCCAGAATTATACGGCAATTACATTTGTACAGATTATGTTTCCGGGAATTTTTGGACGATTTCACCTAATGATACGAGTGATGAATGGATCGTCAATAGACAGAATGGTTTGTTAACGTCAGTGTCTACTTTTGGAGAAGATATTAATGGTGAACTGTATGTAGCCAAGTTAAACACAGGTAAAATTTATAAATTATCTGGCGATTGTCCTGATTCTACTATTCAAGTAGCCATTGAATTGATTGGAGATAGTATTGTTTCCAATATTGTAAACGGACAATTGACTTGGTATAAAGATGGCACTGAATTACAAGGTCAAAACGAAAATTCCATTCCGCTTCAAGGTGAAGGCGCTTATGCTTTGGAAGTAGTAGTGAATGATAATGGCTGTCACTATTATGGAACGTCCAATAGTCTTTCTCCGCCAGTTATTTCAGGTGTTTTTTCGCAGTCCATCAAAACCATTCAATTGTATCCAAATCCCGCATCAAAAGATATATATGCCGTTTTACCAATCGAGATAGTATCTAGTTTAGATAGGGTCAGGCTAGTAAATATTGAAGGGAAACAAGAATTATTAAACTATACATTGGAAGGCAACAACTTAAATTTAGATATTTCAAAATTATCAAATGGCGTATATTTTCTTGAAATAATAGCTAAAGGAGAGCGCTATTTAGGAAAGGTAATCAAGGAATAATATTTTTGCTAGAAAGCTAGAAAGCTAGAAAGCTAGAAAGCTAGAAAGCTACTTCAACCAATCCTTCAACTTTATCGCACTCCTTTTCAAAAA
The DNA here is from genome assembly GCA_041393015.1 of Chitinophagales bacterium. Lineage (GTDB taxonomy): Bacteria > Bacteroidota > Bacteroidia > Chitinophagales > JADIYW01 > JAGQYH01. The sequence goes on from JAWKKV010000003.1 coordinate 48,905, forward strand.
GGAATTGCCTGGAGATGTCATCCAAGTAATCATATTGTACGTTAACTTTGATTTAGAGTTGTAGAATTCTTTAAAATGCATGCCATCTCTATCATCTTTCTTTATTTTTTTAAAGAGATGAAAATTGCGCAGCTGGCAATCTACTACTTCATAGTTGGCTTTATTCTTTTTAATGAAAGAAGAAACTAATTGTGTACTTCTCATCCAAGTATCATGAAACAAAACATAACCACCATTTTCCAAAAGAAGATCTGCGTAATAGAAGTCAACTAAAATCCCGTCAAATTTGTGATCGCCATCAATAAAAATAAAATCAAACTGCTTTTCTTCTTTTAATAATTGGGGCAATGCATTGTGCGAGTAATCTTCTCTAAAATCAAATTTTTCTTTAAAGCCTAGCGATTCAACATTTTTAACCGCCAAATAATCATAATCCTTTTGGAAAGGATCGATGGCAATATGATTAGCACCACTAGCCGCCAATATATGGCAAGCAGAATTTCCAAAACCCAATCCGGTTTCTAAAGTTTTATGTAACTTCTTGGAAGAGATTAACTCATAAATAAAAGCTGCTTCTGCTTCTTTGATGGATACATAACTCCTTTCGGCAGGAATTTGAATGATACTATTGATCTCTTTTGGCTGCATTGATAATGCGAAAATAGAGAATTAGCAATAAAGCATTATTGCGAAGTCGTAAACATAACTTCATAAGTATTAAATTTGTAGCATAATAGAAAGGAAGCCGATGGCATTGATAGATAAATTAGAAGCAATTAAAATTAGATGGAAGGATTTAGAGCAGCAGCTTAGCGATCCTGGTGTGGTGGCTGATATGAAGAAATTCAAGCAAATCAGCAAGGAATATAAAGACATTGAACCAGTAGTTGATGTGTATGAAAAATACAAAGACTTACAAAGCAATCTCTCTTTTAATAAAAAACTATTAAGAAGCGAGAAAGATGCAGAAATGCTGGAGATGATCAAATTGGAGATTGAAGAAGGTGAGGAAAAGATTGAAGCATTAGAAGAAGAATTAAGGTTGCTAATGGTTCCAAAAGATCCGGAAGATGATAAAGATTGTATATTGGAGATTAGAGCCGGAACAGGGGGCGATGAAGCAGGTATTTTTGTGGGAGACCTTTTTAGAATGTACCAAAAATATTGTGAATCGATGGGATGGGCCATGGAAATCATCAACGCGAATGAGAGCAGCAGTGGAGGTTTTAAGGAAATTGCCATGGAAGTTAGCGGCGATGGCGTTTATGGTGTTTTGAAATATGAATCAGGCGTTCATCGAGTACAAAGAGTGCCTAAAACAGAATCGCAAGGTAGAGTGCATACTTCAGCAGCAACGGTAGCTGTTTTACCGGAAGCAGAAGAAGTGGATGTTGACATCAATCCGGCTGATTTAAGAATTGATACTTTTAGAGCCTCTGGTGCAGGTGGACAGCACGTAAACAAAACAGAATCAGCGATTAGAATTACACATATTCCAACCGGAACCGTAGCAGAATGTCAAGATGGAAGATCGCAGCACAAGAACAAAGATATGGCGATGAAAATGCTTCGAACTCGAATCTATGAGAAAGCATTAAAAACTCATAATGATGCGATTGCGAGCAAACGTAAAACAATGGTATCGTCCGGTGACCGTTCTGCCAAGATTAGAACTTACAATTGGCCTCAAGGTAGAGTAACCGATCACAGAATCAATTTGACCTTATATAATTTAGATGCCATTATTGGCGGAGATATTCAACACATTATCGATGAGTTGATTATGGCGGAGAATGCCGAAAAAATGAAGGAAGGAGTAGGGTTTTAAATTTCGAATTACGAGTTTGGAGTTTGGAGTGTCAAGTTGTTTTGATTGATCAATAATGCTAAATATTTAAAGATAAAACAACTCGAAACTTTAGTCACTCGTAACTTGAAACTTTTTTTAAAATTTATCCGCTATATCTTTCCCTTTCTGAGCAATAACGGCATTTACTAGTTTTAAGCCATCATATACTTGAGCAGCATATTGTTCATTAAGAAGTTGCGCTTTAGAAATAACGCCTGCTATTTCTTCCTTATCTTTTAACTTCTCAAGTTTTACATGAACCAACTCGTTTTGAGCCGCTTCTAAGTTGGTTAAGCCTTCTTCAATGCCAACCCTTACTTTATCGATGATATCTTTAATTGAATCCATATTGCAAATTAAAATAAAAATATTGATGCTTTCAAGATTATTGATCATTTAACCATCACAATATTTTATCATGTTTTAACTATATTCGACTAATTGAAAATATATAATTGAACAATTCACTTTCTATAAAAAATTTCTTTCAAAATTTCGGCCAGCTATCCAATAAAGATTGGCAACTGATTCAATCGCTCGAACAGATAGTTGATATTGATAAAGGTGAATATTTTGTTAAAGAAGGACAGATTAAAGACGAAATAGGATTTATCATTAACGGCTGTATGCGCTATTTTTATCTCAAAGACGGAGAAGAAATTACTGGTGAATTTTGGCAAGAAAATGAAATTGTAGCAGCCTATGAAGGATGTATTTTACAAAAGCCTTCCTCACTTTATATTGAAGCAATCGAACCTACGAAATTGATTGTTTTGCCTTATAGAAAGCTAAGAAGTTTGTCTGATGCTATTGCTGGTTTAGATAAAATTATCATCGCACTATTAGAAAATTTTATCGTGCTATCGCAAGAAAGAGTAGCTTCATTCATTATTGAAACTCCGGAAGAAAGATATTTAAGATTACGAAAGGAAATGCCAGGCATTGAAGATCGAGTGCATCAAAAATATATTGCCTCATTTGTTGCTGTAACGCCGGTAACTTTAAGCAGAATTCGTGCGAGATTAGCCAAACGTAAGTAATTCTTTTGTATTGAAAGTTTGTTTGATGAGAATAGACTTTTTTTGACAATAATTTTACGAATTAACGCTTATCGATTTGTTGCGTTGCGACAATTAAATTAGTGGAATCAAAGAATAACTGAGATTAGCAGTTCAAATCATTATTAATAATTGAAGTTTTTCGTGAAATTCGTGTCCACTTGCTTGGTCGGCAGGTCAGTTTTGATCTTCGAATAGTTTTGGAACTCAATATTGGAAATTAACAAATGATAATTGGGCTTCCGCCTACATCACCTAAATTTGTATAAGAATGAAGTATTTCAACGATAAAGTAGTTTGGATCACGGGAGCATCTTCGGGAATTGGAGAAGCTATTGTTAAGCAGTTAGCTGGTTATAATACTCAAATAGTCATCTCTGCAAGAAATGAAGATCAATTAAATCAGCTAAAATCTTCACTTAATTTATTGGATGAAAGATGCTTAGTTGTACCGTTAGATTTGGCAGAAACAGCTTTATTAGCGGCAAAAACAAAGGAAGTCATTAATCATTTTGGAAGAATAGACATTTTAATCAATAATGCAGGACTTTCTTTCAGGGGTTTAGTTGCTGATACAGATTTATCCGTTTATCGAAAATTAATGGAAGTCAATTATTTTGGGACGATAGAATTAACGAAATCTGTTTTGCCTTATATGATGGAGCAAAAATCAGGTCATATAGCAGTTACCACAAGTATTGCCGGCAAAGTGGGCACACAGATACGATCCGCCTATTGTGGCGCAAAACACGCCTTACACGGCTTTTTTGATTGTTTAAGAATGGAAGTCTACCAAAACAATATTGACGTAACCATCATTGTGCCGGGTTTTGTCAAAACAGAATTAACGAAAAAAGCGTTAACAGAAAATGGAAGTGAATATGATATTGTAGATGATGCCATATTAAATGGAATGACACCGGAAAAATGTGCCAACATCTATTTAAAAAGCTTGGCCAATAAAAAAGAAGAAGTGATCATTTCAGAAGGGAAAGAGATAATAGCGCCTTATTTAAAAAGATTTTTTCCTTCTCTTTTAACACCATTGTTAAAACGATTGCCGGTCAAATAGCCGGAGTGTCATGCATAGCGAAGCGAAGCATCTAATCAATTTATTTTATTCCTTATCGAATAACCTAACAACTATGAAAACAACAAATCAATTAACAAAATGGGAACAAATGATGGTCGATTACGGATTTTTCCATCAAGATAAATTCAATATTTTAACTCATCTAATCTTTGTACCGGTTATTTTGGCGTCTGTTTTAGTACCATTAACTTTTTTAAAATTTGCCAATCTTGAAGTGTCCGGATTTTTGGTCCCTCTAAATGCTGGATTGTTGGCTGTCATTGCCTTGTCTATTTTTTATATCTCATTAGATAAAGTTTTAGGTTGGTTGAGCGTACCCATGTTAGTGCTAGCGCTATTAGTAGCTACTCAAACAAGTACTTTAGGATTTCAAACAGCCGGAGTTTATGCCTTGATTGGCTTCTTTGGTGGTTTCGGAGTGCAATTTATAGGTCATGCAGTAGAAGGTAAAAAACCAGCCTTAACTGCTTACAATCCAATAGTTGCTATGATATCTTCACCTTTGTTTGTAGTAGCTGAATATGCCAAACCTTTTGGAGTCCACAAAGATTTATGGGAAAAAGCACACAAAGAAATCCAGAGAATGGAACAGATGCAAAAAACTGAAAATGTATTAGCCTAATTTCACCAATTCTCCTAAAATATCTATTGATCTTAATTTTTTGAAGGTAGGAGGGGGATTTGGGTATTAATGCAATAAAGTATCTAATTAGGTGATAGATACTCCATCCATATCATTTAGTTTAGTTATTCTACAATATGTTAAAGTTTTGAATTTGTTGAACATTGTTAATGGGTTTAATTAATTTCGATGTTATTGTTAACTTAAAGTAATTTTTATGAAATCAGCCAATCAGCCAATCAGCCAATCAGCCAATCAGCCAATCAGCCAATCAGCCAATCAGCCAATAGAAAATATTACACACTTTTAATTGCGCTATGGATGTGTATGCCAATCACCATAAATGCACAAAAAGCTATTGACACGGTGGCGCTACAAATTGCATTTAATCAATGGGCAAACCAATGGTTGCCAACAGCAGATGTACCAGACACTTATGATCCCGATGCAACTAGCTATATTGTTCGACCTGAAAAAGGAGTGCCTGCTAACAGTGGAATGCGATTTGCAGATGAAAACAACAATAATCCCCAAGGGTGCACCACTCCCGCACCTTGCAATGGAATATACTTTCCTTATGCCGCTGGACCAAATTGTTTACCTGAACCAGTAACAGACTGGTATGGTAACATATTACATGCTTCAGGTTGGTATGGAAGTCATACTCGACAACGTTATTATGTTTATTATCCAGCTAATAAAAATCCCCATTCACCTGTTGTTTTATTAGTGCATGGTGGAGCATGGTCATTAGGGCCTAACCCTGAAATTGGAAATGGTTTTGCTCTTCAACTAGCTTCTCCTTCCGAAAATACATCTTTAGTACAAGAATTATTGGCAGAAGGTTATGTAGTAGTATCAATGTTATACAGATTATCAAGATATGGGAATACTAATACCCAAATGATAAATAACCCAATAACTATTGATGAACAATTAGACGACATTGCTTCTGCTGTTAACCACATTAAAAACAATTTTTCAACTTGCTTGGGCGTAAATGCCTCTAAAATGCAAATTATGGGCGAAAGTGCCGGAGCTCATTTGGTTTTACAATATGCCTATACAAGAGCGGATGTAAATGTTGTAAAATCGGTAGTGAGCCTAGCAGCACCCACCAACCTTAATACTTTTTCAAACTATTTAATTAATGCTAACGCAAATTATACTTGTGGTCAAGCTTATGAGTTTAATCAATTATTTTGTGCTCCCCCAGAATTCCTTTTTTCCACGATATTTTCCATTTCAATCAAATCAACAGAGAACTGTAATTAATTCTGTTGTTTTGAATTGTATTCCAGCGGTTAGAATTTGCGGAATAAATTGGGATGTTCCTTTATTGCTATCAAGAATATTATACTCCTATAATTTTACACAAAGTTTGGTGGCAGCCGTTTCAACTAATCCATTAAGTTTAACAGCATTGTCAAACGCCAGCCCTTCTAATTCGTTAACTTCCACAAGAGAAATACCAACCTTCATTTTACATGGTGATAGTGATATTTTAGTGCCTTATACGCAAAGTACTGTAGGCATGGAAAGTAGATTAGATAGTTATGGCGGTATTATTCAAAACAATGGCTCTAACATTCACGATGGCACCAATGTAGCCATTCCTGCTTCTTCTACTTATGCCACTCTTTCTGATAAACATCTTATTAAGCTATACACCGGTGTTGGCCATGGAGGTAGAAGTGGTACAAATGGTCCTCTAGCCATCCGAACAGATATAATTACTTGGTTAAATGGACATATAAATTAATAGCTATGAGAAAGTTGATACTAATAACATTGATAGGTTTGTTAATAATGGGCTGCAAAGAAGATTTATATGAGGAACAGCCAAATAATCCATTAAAAGGTAAGATAAAGCTTATTCAACACTATAATGGAAGTATAGTTGCGGATTCTAGATTATTATACGATACAAGTAATGGACAATTAGAATCGATCATTTTAAACGATTCCATAGTTTATATGGAGTTAAAGGAGTTAAATGAAAATAGTTTGTTACTTACATTTGAGCGCTTTAGCTTATTGGTAGGTATAAATGAAGATAGAGTTAATTATATTGAGCCTTATAGTATTGAAGACTCTAGTTTTGTATTTAGTAATCAATATTCATATGGAGTTAACAATAAGTTGGACACTATTCTTATAGATGGTGAAAATTGTATTGATTTTGTTGTTTTTGAGCAGTGTTTTTGGGGAGGGAAAGTTATGCAATTTCATTTTACAGAAAATTATTTGTCAAGTTGTTACCAATATTTGTATAGCTATGAAGATGGATTTGGTGTTGAGTCTGAAATAGTAAAAGATACCTTTTTGTTTGAATACACAAATTTAAGCAACGATGAGCCATTACCACAACAAATGCCATATGCCGTTTTTTCAGTTAAAAATGATGCAGCTGGAGTTTTTCCGATCGCATATTTTGATTACTTGCACTACTTACTTCGCTTAGCAGGATATAAAATTTTTGAAGACAACAAAAATTTAAAATTATCTGAAAATGATACAGATTTCAAATACCAATTTAATGACAAAGGGCAAGTAATAGAAATGGAAGTGAGTTATGGATCCAATGGTGGTCAATATCCTACTCAGATAAACACCTACAATTTTGAGTATTATGATTAACTATATACCGGAGTAGGGCATGGTGGCAGAGGCGGTACAAATGGTCCATTAGCTATACGAACAGATATAATTACTTGGTTAAATGGACATGTAAACTAATTGCTATGAGAAAGTTGATACTAATAACAATAATAGGTTTGTTAATAATAGGTTGCAAAGAAGATTTATATGAGGAACAGCCAGATAATCCATTAAAAGGTAAGATTAAAAAATTTCAACACATTAATGAAAATTTAGTTAGCGACTATATTTTATATTATGATACAAGTAATGCTCAACTCAAATCTATTGTACTAAATGACTCCTTAATTTATATGGAAATAAAAGAATTAAACGAAAACAGATTAATAATTTCCTTTTTTGAATATAATTTACTGATAGGTTTGCAACAAGATAAAGTAAATTTCATCAAACCAATTAGTCCTCAAGATACAGGGTTTTATTTTCTTCAAAATTGGATGTTTAAATATAATGATGACACTATAGATTCTATATATATTGATGCAGAATACTGTAGTAATGGAATTATAAATTTAGGCTGTTTTTTAGGAGGTAGTTTAACTCATTTTAATTTTTCAACGAATTATTTATCAAGTCGTTATCAATATAAGTATAACTATGAGGTTGGCTTTGGAATCGAAACTGAAATGGTTCAAGATACTTTTTTGTTCGAATACACTAACTTAAGCAACAATGAGCCATTACCATATCAAATGCCTTGTGCTCCATTTTTAACTAGAAATGCTGTTGGAAATATTCCAATAATATTTTTTGACCAAATATATTATTTTCTGCGCTTAGCAGGATATAAGATTTTTGAAGACAACAAAAATCTAAAATTATCTGAAAATGACACAGAATTCAAGTATTTATTTAACAATAGGAATCAAGTAATAGAAATGGAGATTAGTTATGGCTTAAGTATAGGACAATATTCACCAGAAATTATCACTTATAAATTTGAGTATTATGAATAAGCCAAACACCGGAGTAGGTCATGGTGGCAGAGGCGGTACAAATGGTCCTTTAGCTATACGAACAGATATAATTACTTGGTTGAATGGACATGTAAATTAAAGGATATGAGAAAGTTGATTTTTTATGCCAATATAATATTGATTATGTTTTCATGTTCTGAAGATGTTTCAATAATTGTTGAGCCCAATGTATTGTCGGGAAAATTGAAATCATATACTTATTTATCAAATGATTCGGTATATCCAACAAACTATTTAAGCTATAATTTAGAAACGTTACAATTGGAATATATCTATAATGATTCCATTGGTGACGGGACTAATTTTATTTATGAATCCGAAAATTTAATAATACTCGAAAACAAATATTATAAATATGAGATAGTAATTGAAGGTGATAGAATAATCGAAATAAGAAATACTGATTTTAATGGCACTTTTCAAAATGCAAAATCGTACTTTTCAAATCAATTAGATTCTATCATTATTGATGCTAGTTTTAAATTATATATACAAGGTATTTGGGATATAAAATACGATCAAGCCAAAATTTATAATTTAAACTTTGAGAACAATTATAACAATTTCACTTGCTCTTATCGATATCAAGATTTCATAAATCAAGTGAATGAGATTATAATCGACACGGTTTTTTTGGAATATACTAGTTTTCAAAACACGTTTGTTGCGCCGTATCAATATCCTTTGGGTAATTATTCTACAAATAATGGTATAGTGTTTTTAGCTGCTAACATTTTAGATCCATTATATATGCTTCGCTTAGCGGGTTATAAAATGTTTGAAGACAATCAATATTTAGTTCATGAAGCTGGGAACGAAACATATACTTATTCCTTCAATAATAAAAACCAACTAGTAGAAATGTCGATTCAATTTTATTCAGACGAACCATTTATAATATTTTTTGAGTATTATGAGTAGTGGTTTAAGTCTAAATATTTTAACTAGCCTAATTTCACCAATTCTCCTAAAATATCTATTGATCTTAATTTTTTGAAATTAGGAATGTGATGCTGAAAGTAAAGTAATAAAGTATCTAAAAGAGTTTTGCGTTCGCTACTATTAAAATTGCGGTTACCTTCCAATAAGCTCTGAATTAATGCTGAAGTTCGAAGGTCAAGGATATAATCTTGATAGCCTTTTTGACTTTGGAAAACACCTTCTGTGATGTTAAAATAGTTTAGGCCTTCGCTCTTATTGGTTGATGGATAAAATCCAAGAATCTTGCTAATATTCAGTAGCTGATCAATAGCAAACATGCCTTTTACTTCTTCGCGATCAATGGTCATTAAACTGTCGTAGAGATGGTCGAAGAGTTCATTGTTTTCTTCTCCTTCTTTTACCAATTGCAGACTTAGTTCTATCAAAAATGATTGTACAGAAGTCCTTTTAATATCAGAATAAGTATTAATAGGAATGTGACTAACCTTATATTCTTTAAAATGTTGGAAGTTTTTATTCTCTCTGTGATAAAAATCCACCTCCAGTAATTGCCCGGATTGTAAAATATTACCTCTTCTGTTTTTTGTAGAACGAATGCCGGGCACCATAAAACTCAATACACCAAACTTTTCGGTAAATACCTTACAAATCAAACTGGTTTCAGAATACTTTATTGATTTTAATACTATGCCTCTGGTTTTTTCTAACATGTTGGTGATGAATAGGAAGTTATTTATTTAGCGAAAGTAGGACTAAGTTTCAAAGTCGACAATTTTATTCAAAAAGTGCCTAAAGCCTGTCTGCCGATAGGTAGATTATGAGTGTCTAAAATACCTAAAGTTATATTTACTAGAGAAAAGAACTTTAGTTCACTCGACACTTTAGTCAATTGTAACTCTAGTTTATATAAACGAACTTGGCGGTCTTTTTCATTTTGCCATCATCATCGGCACTTAGCACAATATATACACCTGTTTGAACTCGGTTGCCATTAACGTCTAAACCATCCCAAACAGCTTGACCTCCGGTAGCTTGTGTTTCAAATACCACATGACCTGCCACATCCATAATTTTTACATTGCCATTATTCGCTAAATTTCTAATCGCAATCGGACCATTGTATTCTGGCCGAACAGGATTTGGAAAAACAAATGGAGCACCTGAAACGCCATCTTCGGTTAAAGTGGCTGTGCTTCTAAATGAGTTAATCCCTCTGGCTGTATTGATAAAAACATCACCCGATCTTTCATCAACTGCAATTGATCTGATGACATTAGAAAGTAAAGGGCTGTTGTCTTCATTGAAACTATAAATCGTTTCCAACCCATCAGCAGATTGTAAAAATACACCTCCGTTAGTCCCAATCCATTTTCTATTGGCAGGATCTACAGCGATGCAATTCACAATTTCATTCTCCAATAAATTATCGCAAAAGTTAGTTGTGTCTTCTCTTGGAATACAAATTCTTTCTACACCACATGTGTTATCAAAGATAGCGCCGGAGCAAAATACAACACCCACACCTTGTGAAGTGCCCATCCAAATTTCACCATCTTGATCCATGGTTAAACATCTCACATCCCCGGAAGGTAATCCAAAACCAACACCAATAGCTTTTAAAACATCGTCAGATTGGTCGTCTAAGGTATTGTTGTAATCGTAAACATAAACGCCACCACTAGACGTTGAGATCCATATTTGATCAAATTCATCAATTAGTATATCATTTAAAACTTGTCCAAAAAGTGCTCCGGTTTTTTGATTGAAATAAAGATATTCTCCTCCCGCTTTTCGGCACCCTAAAGGCATAGCATTGGAGTAAGCATTGGTAAACCATACATTTCCTCTCGTATCACTAGCGGCGGCTATACATCTATATTTAGAACTAGTTCCTGGCGGACTTTCCATCACCGTTCCATTGCCGGTATTTCTGTCTAATTCTATAATGCCGAATCCATCTGTTCCAACAAAAAGGCTATTGGTGCCGCGAATAGGTGCTACCACTGCGATATCAAAACTACCTTGAAGAATGGAAGTGTTGAATTCATTTAGATTATTCCACTGTTGTTCCGTAGAAATGTAAATACCGTAGGGTAGGTTGTCGTCATCACCACCGGGTAAAGTTGGCTTTAAATTAGAAGAAGCTACATAAATGGAACCATCGAAATAAGTCATTTTTAAGGCACTTCTTTTGTAAGGTGCATTGGGTGTAAAAGAGGATACTTGACCATTTTCAAAAAGAGAAAGTCCTTGAAAAAAATCAGCATACCAAATTCGTCCATCACCATCAATATCAATTCCTCTTGGTCTTACAATTCTGTTGTTATCTTCTAAAAATGTAAAATTGTTACCATCAAAAGTGCCAATTCTAGCATCTGTTACATTATCGTTGATCACCTGTTCTTGAGCAATATAGATAAGATTGCCCTGGCTTTTCATCGCTCTAGTTTCCCAGTCAGAAAAAATGGTTTCGCTTACCCATACTTCATTTCCAATAGTTAAACCAAAAAGCTCATCATCAATAGCGACTAATAATTTGCTATTTACTTCAGAGATAACAGTAGCGGGTAATTCCGGCAATCCATTAAACTCAAAATTATATCTCTTCCAAGCTGTAGTATCGTCGGCATTAGATAAATTTATGGTGGGACTTATCCGTCCACGTAATACTCCATCTTCTGTAGCGGCGTAAACTTCGGTATCATTTGCCCAGATATCATTGATTACTAAATTAGAATTGCCAACGCCAACAAAATAAGTGTCGCTAATCTCTTTTCTAACAATATCCACTTTTACAATACCAAAAGCACAAGCCAACCAAGCAATGCCGTTGTGAGTATGAATTTTATTAATCGTTTTATTACCAACAATGGTGGCATTTTTAACACTTGGTATATTGGTTATTCTATTGCCTTCAATAATATCAATATTGGCATTTTGATAAGTAACCACTATAGCGCCGGTTAATTCATCAAATGCGATGGCAGATATTTCTACATCGCTCAGTCCGGTAGCCTTTGTATATCTATTGATAGAAAAATCATCTTTGTCTACTGCAATTAAAGAGGCTTCACAAGCGCCCCAAATTTTGTCTGTACTCGCAGCCACATCTGTAGCACTACTGTAGGGCACATGCACATTCCATTGTTCTATTGGAACATTTTGAGCACGAATAGTGAGAGAAGTGATAACTAATATAAATAACAGGCATTTCTGCATAGCAACGAAAGTAATAATTTAACGGTTATTTTGGGTTGATAATGTGTCGCTAAGTAGATTTTTTTTCAATTCAACCTTTATTGTCAATTCTTTAACTAAAGCTTTTAGCTCAAAGCATTTTATAAATCATTCATAAACATAAAATTTACTTCACCTCAACCATTAGCATTATAAAATAGCTTCTTCTTATCTTTGCCCCCTTTTAGCATTAATTAGATAGCAAGCCATTGGGAGATCAAAAATCATTTAGGGAATTCAAGCATTACGATCATACTTTCTTTGAGAAGGAGATCCTTGACTTTTGGGACAAACAGAACATCTTTCAAAAGAGTATTACTGAAAAAGATCCATCTAAACCATTTGTGTTTTTCGAAGGACCGCCTTCCGCCAATGGAATGCCGGGCATTCACCATGTAATGGGTAGAACTATCAAAGATATTTTTTGTAGATACAAGACCTTAAAAGGATATCAAGTAAAAAGAAAGGCAGGTTGGGATACACATGGTTTGCCTATTGAGTTAAATGTTGAGAAGGAATTAGGCATTACCAAAGAGGATATTGGTAAGAAAATTTCTGTTGAAGATTATAACGCTGCTTGTCGAAAAGCAGTGATGAGATATACCGATGTTTGGAATGATATCACCAAGCGAATTGGCTATTGGGTAGATATGGATGATCCTTACATTACTTATGAAAATAAGTATATGGAATCTGTTTGGTGGTTACTTAAAAATCTGTACGACCAAAATTTATTGTACAAAGGATATACCATTCAGCCATATTCGCCAAAGGCAGGAACAGGTTTGTCTTCTCATGAATTAAACCAACCAGGCACTTATCAGGATGTAAAAGACACCACGGTTGTGGCGCAATTTTTAGCGAAACCCAATGATATTTTACCTGACAATACCTATTTCTTAGCTTGGACGACCACACCATGGACGCTTCCATCTAATACAGCATTAACGGTTGGGCCTAAAATTCCTTATGTTTTAGTAAAGACATTCAATCAATATACACACCAACCGGTTAATTTGATTTTAGCCAAACCTTTGGTTAGCAAGCAATTTGTAGGTAAATATGAATTGGTTGAAAACGAAGCGGATTTAAGTTATTCAGAAGGAGAGAAAAAGATACCGTATTGGGTTGGAGAAGAGTTTTTAGGTAAAGACTTGGTAGGCATTCAATATGAGCAATTATTGCCTTATACTTTACCTTATCAAAATCCAGAGCAAGCTTTTAGAGTGATTCCAGGCGACTTTGTAACGACTGAAGATGGTACCGGAATTGTGCATACTGCACCTACTTTTGGTGCAGATGATGCTAAGGTGGCCAAAGATGCAGGTGTTCCGCCAATGTTGGTATTAGATGAAAATGACCATCCGGTGCCACTAGTAGATTTGCAAGGAAGGTTTAGACCTGAAATGAAAGAATTGGCCGGAAAGTATGTTAAGAATGAATACTATACCGATGGCGAGGCGCCGGAAAGATCGGTTGATATTGAAATTGCCATCCAATTAAAAGAAGAAAATAAGGCTTTTAAAGTTGAGAAATACGAGCACAACTATCCACATTGCTGGAGAACAGATAAGCCAATTTTATATTATCCATTAGATTCTTGGTTCATTAAAGTAACCGATAGAAAGGATAGAATGGTGGAATTGAATGAAACCATTAATTGGAAACCAAAAGCTACTGGAACAGGAAGATTTGGGAATTGGTTGTCTAATGCTAATGATTGGAATTTATCGAGATCGCGTTATTGGGGTATTCCTATTCCAATTTGGAGAACGGAAGATGGTAAAGAGGAAATTTGTATTGGTTCGGTAGAAGATTTGAAAAAAGCTTGTGATGCTTCGGTAGCAGCAGGTTTAATGAAATCAAATCCATTAGCGAATTATGTGATCGGTGATATGTCGGAAGACAACTATCATACCTTCGATTTACATAAAAATTATGTGGACGAGATTGTTTTGGTTTCTCCAAACGGTCAACCAATGAAAAGAGAATCAGATTTAATTGATGTTTGGTTCGATTCGGGTTCAATGCCTTATGCACAATGGCATTATCCATTTGAGAACAAAGAAAAGATTGATGATAATCAAGATTTTCCGGCCGATTTTATAGCAGAAGGAGTGGATCAAACAAGAGGTTGGTTTTATACTTTACACGCCATTGCTACCATGTGCTTTGATTCAGTGGCCTATAAAAACATTATTTCTAACGGATTAGTGTTAGATAAAAATGGCAATAAAATGTCGAAGCGTTTAGGAAACGGCGTTGATCCATTTGAAACCATCGATAAATATGGAAGTGATGCTACAAGGTGGTATATGATCTCCAATGCTCAACCTTGGGATAACTTAAAATTTGATGTAGAAGGCATTGAAGAAACGAGAAGAAAATTGTTTGGAACATTAGCCAATACGTATTCATTTTTTGCCTTGTATGCCAATATTGATGGCATTGCTGATAAGAATGAGGAAAGAATTCCAGTAGAGGATCGACCTGAGATTGACAGATGGGTAATTTCTTTATTGAATACTTTGGTAAAAGATGTTGATGCTTATTATGCAGATTACGAACCTACTAAAGCCGCTAGAGCTATTCAAGACTTTATTTCGGATAACTTAAGTAACTGGTATGTAAGGTTATGCAGAAGACGTTTTTGGAAAGGAGAATATTCAAAGGATAAATTATCGGCGTACCAAACCTTACAGGAGTGTTTAGAAAAGGCCGCTATTTTAATGTCGCCTATTGCACCTTTTTACAGCGATTTCCTTTATCGAAACTTACGAATGGATATGAATCAATCTATTCATTTAGTAGATTACCCAACAGTTGAGGAGGAAGTAATTGACAAAGACTTGGAGTACAGAATGGATAAGGCTCAAAAAATTTCTTCTATGATCTTGTCATTGAGGAAACGAGAATCTATCAAGGTGAGACAGCCACTTCAGAAAATCTTACTGCCTATTTTAGATGATCATTTTGAGGAGCAAATTGAACAAGTAAAATCGCTCATTTTAGCAGAAGTTAATGTGAAAGAGATAGAATACTTGAAAGATACTTCTGGTATCGTTAAAAAGAGTATTAAGCCGGATTTTAAGCAATTAGGGAAGAAGTTAGGTCCTAAAATGAAGGATTTAGCAAAAGCAGTAAACGGTTTCGGTCAAAAAGAAATTTCAGAATTGGAACAAAAAGGAAGTATTCTCGTTTCTTTGGGTGACGACAATTTTGAATTGCAATTAGAGGAAGTTGAAATTCGTTCTGAAGATATTGAAGGATGGATGGTTGCCTCGCAAGATGGCATAACGGTTGCCTTAGATGTGAATATTTCTGATGAATTGCAGTTTGAAGGCAACGCCAGGGAAATAGTTAATAGAATTCAAAAAGAAAGAAAAGATAGAGGTTTTGAGGTGACGGATAGAATTTTAATAAATTTTGAAGCATCTGAATTAATAAATGATACAATTCTTTCTTTTAAAGATTATATTGCAGCCGAAGTATTAGCGAATGCCATCAATATAGTGCCTTCGCAAGACTTAACTGAAGATGCGTTTGAGTTATTAATTAACGAAAGCCCAATAAAATTATCTGTACAAAAAGCTTAAAAAATGAGTGAAGTAAATTTAAGATACAGTGATGAGGATTTAGAAGAATTTAGAATTCTCATCGAAAATAAAATGGATAAAGCCCGAAAGGAATTGGAGTTTTATCAAGAACAAATTAGGTCAGAATCTGATGACAATAAATTTCATGGTTTAGAAGATGGCTCTTATACAACAGAAAGAGAAAGCTTGAATCAATTGGCATCTCGCCAAATAAAATTTATGCAGCACTTGGAGAAAGCCTTGATGCGAATTGAGAATAAAACCTATGGTATTTGCAGAGAAACAGGCAAGTTGATTGCTAAAGCAAGGTTGAAAGCTGTGCCACATGCTACTTTGAGTATTGAAGCTAAACTAGCGGAAAAGAAAAACGACTAAAAAACACCTAAATAATTTAAGTGAAGCAAAACAGAGGTTGGCTGGTTTTTGGTATTGTGTTGTTGATTCTCATCATTGATCAAGTCCTAAAATTCTACATCAAATTAAACTTCTATTGGGGAGAAACACATTGTATCGCCAATGGTAAACTATGTTTTCAGTTTATCGAAAACAAAGGAATGGCTTGGGGAATTGAGCTAGGGTTTTTAGGTGATCTGGGTAAGCCGGTTTTAACTATTTTTAGAATTTTTGCTTCCTGCGCCATTGGTTATTACATTCATTTAATGATCAAATCGAAAGCTCATTTGGGCTTCATTATTACCTTATCCATGATTTTAGCCGGAGCGATCGGTAACATTATTGATAGTTTGTTTTATGGAATGATTTTTAGCGAAAGCTCTTATCAGTTAAGAAATGTAGCAGAGTTAGTGCCTTTTGGTACTGGTTATGAATCCTTTCTACATGGTCATGTAGTGGATATGTTGTCATGTCCATTATTTGTTTGGCCGCATTGGATTCCAAAGATTGGCGGCAATACATTTTTTGGACCAATTTTCAATGTGGCTGATTCTGCTATCACTACTGGCGTCATTACCATTTTAATCTTCCAAAAGAAATTCTTCCATAAGAATGATGATATTCGAGATCCACGACTAGTGGAGGTAGATACGGAAGAAGATAGTGGCGTGTAACTTTTAAATTTTTCGTATATAGATAGTTACATATGAATTAAATAGTAGGTCATCACGCCTGCCAAATAACCGATTATCGCTAACCAGCTAATTTTTTTCAAATACCACAGAAAATCTATTTTCAATAAACCCATGATGGCAACACCTGCTGCAGAGCCTATAATCAACACACTTCCACCTGTACCGGCACAATAAGCCAATAGCTCCCAAAAAGTATGGTCTTGTGCATAAGTAGTTAAAGGATACATTCCAATTGCACCAGCTACTAATGGTACGTTGTCAACAATGGAAGAAAGAAGACCAATCAAGACATTTATAACATAAATATTACCAAAGGTTTCATCCATTAAAATGGCTAATTGATCCAAGTGTCCGGCAGTTTGTAAACTAGCTACTGCTAATAAAACGCCTAGAAAGAAAAGAACACTTGGCGTATCTACTTTCCTAATAACACCTACTACAGAAAGTTCATGCTTATGTTCTGTCGGTTTTTTTCGATGAATGATATCCGTTACTACCCACATTACTCCTAAACTGGAAAGCATACCCATAAATGGCGGTAGATGTGTAAGGTTTTTAAATATAGGAACAAACAAAAGTCCCAAAACACCTAATGTAAATATGAGTAATTGTTCAAATTTGGTTACATCATAAGCACCTGAATCTTCATTTTCTACCACTAAAGGTCTTTCAATGACGCCTTTTTTAGTAAAGGTTATGATCAATAATGGGAGGAGCAAACAAATGATACTAGGTAAGAAAACGTTAGTAACAATATTTCCGGCACTCACCTGACCGCCATTCCAAAGCATAATAGTAGTTACATCGCCAATGGGAGACCATGCTCCACCAGCATTCGCCGCTATAATAACTATGCCGCCAAAATACCAGAGATCTTCCTTTTTTGCCATTAGTTTTTTCAAAAGGGCAGCCATTACAATAGCTGTAGTAAGGTTATCAAGCACTGCTGAGAAAAAGAAGGTAACGATGGAGATGATCCACAATAACTTAACTTTATTGGTGGTCGTAATTCGGGAAGTAACCACTTCAAAACCATCATGGCTATCAATTAACTCAACAATGGCCATTGCGCCCATTAAGAAAAACAGAATTTGAGCAATTTCTCCAAGATGGGTAGACAAAACTTCTTCCATATAATGACTTTCAACATGGAAAGAGAAAATAGTAGTTTGGCCCAAAAAGAGAACCGTCCAGCAAATCACTCCGGTTAGAATAGCAGAAGCTGCTTTGTCAATCTTTAATGGGTGCTCAAGCGCTATCATTAAATAGCCAATTACAAACACAACAATCATTAGTGTATACATATGTGCAAGGAAAAGTTAAACGTGATTGGAAGGATTAGATGGGAGAGCTCTATTTTCCATTATAATGGTGGTTATTTTATTACAAGGTAGCAATGTTTATGATAAGGCGCTATAAAATTTGCTAATTTTAAAATTCTTCCTTCAATTGCTCCACCACCAATTTCACACAAACATCTTTTCCTTTTCCATTCCAGTGGCTATCGGTTAAATGATATAGTAATTCCTCCGATTTTAAATAAGGCTCATACAAATTGATGTATTGCCGCAACGTCCACTGCGTGAGACATTGTGGGGGAAAAGGTACTCCATCAATGTCTCTCGAAGAGGACGTTGATGCTATAAGAAGAAAAAAGTTTTCCTTAAATATGGAATTCTCCTGAAAATGGACTCTTATAAATATGGCTTCTCATATTGAAAGATCGGAAAGAAATGAAATATATTTTATCACTTTTACCTACTATAAATGGTTGCCATTAATAGAAAAGTCTCAGACATATTTTTATGTTGAAAAATGGTTTGAATATTTAAATCTACAGAATTGTGACATTTTAGCTTATGTTGTGATGCCAAATCATTTTCACGCCATTTTGCATATAAAGGAAGAATGTAAAATTAGCCTAAGTACAATTATAGGAAATGGGAAAAGATTTTGGGCGTATGAAATTATTAAAAAGCTAGAAGAATTAGGAGAGAAGAGATTATTGAGCTTTATGAGAAGGGAAGTAACAAATGAAGAATCCATAAAAGGTTATAATCATAGGGTTTTTAAATACTCTTTTGATTCAAAAATTTGTTACAATCCAAGAATATTAGAAACAAAGTTGGACTATATACATCATAATCCTGTGAATGGTAAATGGAATTTGATAGATGATTATACAAAATATAAATATTCTAGTGCCTCCTTTTATGAGTTACAAATACCGAATAAATTTATAACTCACTATATGGATATTCTTTAGGGAAATGCCGCAACGTCCACTGCGTGAGACATTGCGGGGCAATGCGATACATCATTAATGTATCTCGAAAAGGACGTTGATGTTTAAATACTTTAGAATAGTTGCCATTCAACTAAAACTTGTCTTTAAGTACTTCCACCACCAAATTCACACAAACATCCTTTCCTTTTTCATTCCAATGGCTATCGGTTAAATGATAGAGTAATTCCTCCGATTTTAAATAAGGCTCATACAAATTGATGTATTTGATACCTCGATCATCTAGTGCTTTATACAGTTTGGGTAGTAAATTATTATAAGTGTCATCGTTTAAAATGGAATGATAGATTGTATACTTATTGGGAATGGGTAGAAATATAAAGTCTAAGCCGTAATCATCTCTCATTTTATTGGCCAACTTTTCGATATTGTCTGCATACAAATTTATTTCTTCTTCAGAATGTTGGTAGTAAAAGCCTTTGTTCGTATCACCAGTGGTCGGACCGAAAAACAACATTTTTGAGTCTAGATCATACAATGGAGTTTGAGAAGTAATGTAGCCCAATTTTCTAAATTTAAAAGTGGCAATCTTCGCATAAATCCATTCCGTAAATATGGAACTCTTCAATAAATATTTAAAATCTAATTCCTTGTCAAAAATGGCAGTATTCCATTTTTTAACCTTTCCTTTAATACCACCTTTTTTATTTCTTGGTGTAAAAGGCGTTGAAAATCTATGAGCAATTAACCTTTCGGTAGTTTCATATATCAGCAACTTGCCAGCCTCACTTTTATATTGGTTGGCCGCTAAATAGGCAACCGGATTTTCTTCTTTCACAAAACTTACCGGAACATCAAATATATTGCTCAAGCTTTCCGGCACATTGACAAATCGCACATGATTGAAATAACTATCGCCAAAGCAAATAATTTCGGATTGTTTTATAGGAGCGCCAAAATATTCAGGTCTTTTTGGAGGCAATTCTACTTTGAAATCGGCAATTCTATTAATATCTGTTAGCTCGCCATATTTTTCATATTGATTAGAAATAATCAACTTTTTAATAGGTTGAATATCAAACGTTGTGATTAGAAACAACGCTATGGAAATGATACCTAAAAAATATAATATGCCTTTAAATAGTTTGCTACTCATCCATCCTAAAACTGAAAATATAAAAAGTCAACCTCCTCAAATACACCAAATAAAATTATAATCGCAATTCCGGCAACTAAAGCTATCCATTTCATTAGTCTTCCCGAATCTTCAAATTTCTGCAATAAATTTTTATGCTCAATCAACCATTCTATAATCACCAATAAACCAATAAATAGCATCGATAAATACAAGTCGATTTTAAACTTAAAGAGATTTATTGCTCCGTTGGTAGGTTGAAACATGCCTAAAATCATGTCATCTACATCCCCTAAATGATTGGCTCTAAAAAATACCCATGCGATTAAAGCTATATGGAAAGTAAAAAAGCGATTGAGCATTTGTCTGCCTCTACCTTTCTTTCTCGGATCTAATATTTTTTCTTCTCTCATCATATTATAGAAAAGAATGTAAAAGCCGTGTAGAGCGCCCCAAATGACAAACGTCCAATTGGCGCCATGCCATAAACCGCTCACTAAAAAGGTGATAAACAAATTGTAATACCATCGCCATTTTACTACTCGGTTGCCACCTAAAGGAATATAAACGTAGTCTTTAAACCAAGTAGATAGCGATATATGCCAGCGTTTCCAAAATTCTTGGATATTTAAAGCAAAATAAGGTCGTTCAAAGTTTTTCATAAGCTGAATACCCAACAATAAGGCACAACCAATAGCAATATCAGAATAGCCTGAAAAGTCGCAATAGATTTGAAATGCGAAAAAATAAGTGGCCAAAACATTTTGAAAGCCTGAATAGGAATCAACATTATTATAAACTTCATTTACATAAGCAGCTAATCGATCGGCAATTACTACTTTCTTCAATAATCCCCAAAGCATTAAAAAAATACCGGCTTTCATCCACTCGTAATTAAAGTGAATGTGTTTTCTCAATTGAGGAAGTAAATGATATGATCGTTCAATAGGTCCGGCAACTAACTGAGGGAAAAAGGAGACATATAAGGCAAAACGACCAAAATGCCTTTCTACTTTGGTTTCTCCTTTATAAACATCAATGGTATAGCTTAAAGTTTGAAAAGTGTAGAATGAAATACCCACTGGGAGCAAATAATTAAACGCCGGCAAATCAACGAAAATATTAAACTGTTCAAATAAGGCAGTGGTGCTATCAGAAAAGAAATTGAAATACTTAAAGAAAAATAGAATGCCCAAATTGGAGGCTAAACTCAAGTATAAATACTTTTTTCGCCTACTTTGATCGGTCAGTTGCTCCATTCTGAGTGCAGCAAAATAATCTATAATGGTGCTGATAATAATTAGAATAATATACTCCGGGCGCCAACACATATAAAAGTAATAGCTGGCAATCAACAACAAGATCCATCTATGCTTGGGTTTCATGATGTAGTACAAAAAAAGTACTGCAGGCAGGAACAATAGAAATTGAAGTGAGTTAAATAGCATTAATTAGTATATAATGTTGAAAATACTTTCTGTTACATTCAAAAGAAGCCAAATTTAATAAAAGTAGTCATAGTTTGCTTTACTAGTTTGTAATTCCCGTTTTATGAATTTCTTTAAAATATAAGAATAGATAATTTTGCAATAGAGGCAATTTAATACGAAGAGTTATATATTAGCACACTTTTAAAATGGAAGCAAACGCACAAATTAAAAAGCCGAGCAAACTAGGCTATATAAAATCACTCGATGGGATGCGTGGCCTTTTCTGTTTGATGATTATTGTAGCACATTGGAAATTAGCTTTTCCAATTATTCCTTTTGGATGGGAAGCTTTGCAGACCTTCTTTGTGATGTCTGGTTTTTTAATTACTAGAATTTTATTGCACGAAAAAGAGAGTAAGCCATCTTTTGGTGGGTATACTAAATCCTTTTATCTCAAGCGTTTATATAGAATTTTCCCTCTGTATTTTGGATATCTAATAGTGATGTCGCTATTGAGGTTCTCGATGAGAGGCAGCGAATTTATTCAAACACAAACCGCCGAGTTAGAACATAGCGGCGTTTGGCTCTATACCTATTTATACAATTTTAAAACGTGGTTTAATTTCAAAGCAGGTTTGCCTTTTGAAGACACTGCTTTTTTCTCTCATTTGTGGTCGTTAAGCGTAGAAGAACAGTTTTATTTGATCTTCCCTTTCTTAATCTACTTTTTAAGAGGAAGGATGTTGAAAGGTGTGATTATTGCCATGATCATTGTGCCACAGTTTATAAGAATTTTTGGTTATCCATATTTGCTCAGCGTAAATCCCGATCCGGATTGGGCGATTATATTGATTTACAGAAATATAGTTTTTCAAATAGATGCCTTATCCATTGGGGCAGCGTTAGCTATTTTTAATTTTAGTTGGATAAAAAGGCCAAAACTTTGGTTCAATGTATTTTTTATAGCCGTTTTAGTGGTACATGCTTTTAACTATCCAATTGTAAGAGCGTCATTTACCGATTTAAGCAATCTTTCTTATGAGATCTTCAAGACGGATGGGCGGATGAATATTTTAGGCTATATTCATTTTTTAGGCCATCCGGAAGTATTGCAATTTGGCAAACAATTTATCTATATGATGCCATTGGTTAACCTATGGTGTTTCTTTATGGTGTTGAGTGCTATGCGTGGAACACCAGTTTGGAAACCGTTGCTTGAAAATAAATTTGTCGTATTTATAGGTAAAATATCTTACGGAATGTATGTTTATCATTTTGCATTGATGGTTATTTTTATGAAGCTACTTAGAGCGGTATTACCTGTAAATCCAATAGAGTTGCCATATATACTACATTTCTTATTGTTCTTTGTCTATTTAGGATTAGTTATTTTGGTGTCCTATTTAAGCTTTAACTATTTTGAAATGTTCTTCTTAAAAATGAAAAAAAGAATTAGTTAAAATGAGTTCAGCAATAGATGATAAAATAAAAAAATGGTTTATCCCTTTATTGGGATTTAATATACTGCTCTTCCTTGTTTGGTCTGTTTTCTTATTTTCTTGGTCAGTAGATGATTTATTGATATCTGCACGTTATGGTAAAAATTTAGTGGAACATGGCGTTTGGAATTGGAATCCGACGGGCGACAAAGTAGAAGCTTACACCACTTTAACCTACACCATCATTCCTATTTTTAGCGAGCTATTCAACATCAATCCATTTTTAATATTAAAGATATTTGGACTCTTTTTATATGGTTTAACGATAAAAAGACTCTATCAATTTAAGCATTCCATGCTATGGTTTTGGTTATCTGTTACCTTTTTGAATTTATATTTTTATGTGTTCATTCATATATATAGCGGTTTTGAAACCTACCTATTTGCTTTTCTATTATTTGAGATTTTTCTCTTACTCAGTGGGAAAGCAAAATTCAAGGAAACCTATTTCTATATTTTATTGATTCTGTTGCCACTCACTAGACCGGAAGGAGCGCTTTTTGCAATGATTGCATTTGGAATAGCATTTTATCAAAAACAAGTAGTTAAAAAGAAAATTGCACTTGGGATAGTATTAGGTTTGGGAGCTGTTTATATGGTTTGGAGAATAAAATACTTCGGACATCTATTGCCCAACACCTTTTATGTAAAATCGGTGAGTGATAGCACTTTTAAGTTAAAAGCATTAATCAATATTTATTTTGATAAGATCATCTATATAACAGTTCTGATTTCTTTATTGGCCGTTATTAAAAACAAAGCTGTTCGTTTTTTGGGTACTGCTAGTTTATTGATTCTATTGTTCCTTTATTTCCCTTCAGGATTAGCAACGGATGTTGGCAGTAGATTCTTTTTTCAGATTACATTTTTTATTCTTTTAGGTGGATTTATCATTGTTCAACAATTACGGTCTAAATCGGGATTCTTAATTATTTGTGTTTTTCTATTAGCGAATAGCTATCAAGGTTGGTTAGGGGTTCCATTCTTAGCCAAGATTTATCCGATATTTCATCAAGGTCATGTTGATATTGGAAAGCGATTAGCCAAGTTTAATGACGAAGGCTATACGATGGCGGTTTGTGAAGCAGGAGCGATGCCGTATTATTCTGGTTGGCAAAGCTTTGACTTGTTAGCATTAGCCGATGAAAGGTTAGCTAGAGAGACACTAACAGAAAGCTATTTAGAAGATAATATGCCGGATTTGTTCTTAATCATGGCAGAAACAAAATCAACAGATCGATTAATTCTTACTTTAGCTCCCGATCCTAAAAGAGAAAAAGAAGCCATTTTTAAACGGTTTTTAGCCAATCATCCTGAATATGAATATATAGCTGCCAGCAAACGCTTTTTTAATACTTATACCATCTCCATTATCAATAAGAATATTCCGCATTACGAGGAGATAAAAAAGGAATTACAAGAGAACGATTACTACAGCAACAACACTAAAATTAGTTGGAAAAAAATCTTTAAACAGCAATACTTTCTTCAAGATATTAAACTTCCGGAATAATTTTTAAAGAAGGCTTTACCTTATTTTTTATCGGTATAGGCTTTCTTTTCGGTAAGCTTATCTTTTAATTTCAAGAAAGGTTCTTCTACAAATTTGTAGCTCAAAATAGAAACTGCAATCAAAGTACCCATCACCAAAACCAACATAACAGATTCTTTTAGAGCAGAACCTTGCATTTTAAAATTGGGTTTGTTAAAGACATTTACGATAGTAAGTCCTATTGATATAATGACAAAGTATTGATAAACGTACATACTATAAGACATTCTTCCTAAGTAAACACTTACGGGATTTTCATATAGCCATCGCCAAACAGGCTTGCCTTGTATCGAACAAATCATTTTAAAGGCAAACATGATATTTACAATCATGTAGATATAAATAATCTGATAACCATTGGCTAAAAACTGATGATCATTAATAATCTTTTTAACTGAAACACCATGTGTTTTGGAGGCGGTAACCGCAACAATACAAGTAATCACTATCGTTACAAGTAGACTAACATAAAATCCCAATTTGGCATGCTTAATTTTTGAAACATTCATTGTGGCAATCAATCCGCCCATCGCCAAAGAATCCGCCTGAAATAGAATATTTCGATGCAACATAAAAATGATAGCATCTCCTGGCAAATTAGTTTTATAAGTTAAATAGAAGAAAGTCGCAGCCCTCAAAATTTGTACTGTAATTATTATAGCAATAAAAGCACTCTTCAAATTTTTAAACGAAAGGAAGAATATTACAAATGGGATAACCATGTAAAACTGTTCTTCTAATGATAAGGACCATAGATGCACCGGCAATACGGATATCATGTACGGCTGATCAAAGGCCATGTTTACCATTTCCTTGAAATTGTACATATAAGTCACTAAAAGCCACCAATTCTGCTTTATTTCTAAATCTAAAGAAGTGAGTTTTACAAATTGGGAATTAGGAAATACAAGAACGATAGCAATTAAAAGAAAAATGAAGAAAAAGTAGAGCGGAAATATTCTAAATACACGTCGGGTAAAGAATTTTTTCGAATAGTCCTTTAAACTAACACCTTTATTTTTTTCATTAATTAAAATCTTACAAATTAAATAGCCCGAAAGCACGAAAAACATTTGTAAGGATGGCCATGCCACCGCAAATGGAACATTTAATGTTTTTAAATGCATGTGCTGCCATACAATTAGTATACAGAATACAGCACGCATGCCATCAAATGATTTTATATATTTTAAACTAGCCAACTGTTCTTTTGAATTTATTAACTGAAAATATTTACTGCCAAAAATATAAATTATTTGTTGGTGTCGCAGTTATTATTAAAAGTCTATAAACTACTTATTTACTTTCTTTTCCATTTAAAAAGAAATAATTTGCGGATTCAAAGCTTTTAATATTGAAAGAGAAGAAGAATTTATTGGTAGTTCTTTTAACAGGAGTATTATTTATAGTCATATTTGGATACTTATTCTTCCTAAATCTTCACCAGCATAAAGATATTTTATGTTGGGATGAAGTCCTCTATATGTGGCGAGGATTGGGGATTCCACAAAAAATTCCAAAAGGTTGGGCGCCTATTTATGGAGCATGGTATCTAGTAGAGGCTATTGGTCAGAAAATATTTACCGAAATTAATTTGGTAAAGCTCTATTATTTGAACTTCAAAATATTAGCTATTGCCGCCGCTACTTTACTATTTGTATTTTTTACTTTGAAAAAGGTACATCCGGTGGCTGCCTTTTTTATTGCAGTAGGTTATTTTATTTCAAGTATCAACCTAGAAACTTGGCCGCATATTTCACATTTTTGTGTGGTGATTTTAATGATGGGCATGATTAAAAGTCACTTCTTTAAAAGTTGGGTAATGAAATGGTTAATCGTTATCACTACCGTTTTCCTGCTCAGCTACGCTAGACCTGAATTTTACCTTTCTTTTTTAGCTTTGTCTGTTCTTTTTATTGGTTGGTTGATCTTCCAAAAATTTCAGATTAAAAAATTAGATTGGCTAGCATTGTTGGGTATTGGAGCCTTTGTTTTTTTTGTGCACTATAAAATGGGAGGGGTAATGTTTAGCGGAAATACTGCTGTTCCTGAAAACGGTTACTCAAGAGATATTTTTGCCTTTGGTCAGCATTTTGCCTTAAATTATTTTACTTGGAACGATATCGATAGCGATTTCTGGTTGGCTTGGGAACCATATTTTAGAGATAATTTTGAGGTGCACGGATCCATTTTTTCTACAGGAATGTCGAACCAAGAAATGTTTTTCAAACACCTTGGAAGTAATTTAGGAGGTTTGTTCTACAATACTTTGGATGAGGTTTCTGGTGTATTTTTCTTGGATAAAATATTGAGATTTCCTTTTTGGTTAAAGATAAGTTTAGCCATTATAGCGATAGCTCTTGGTTTGTATTTTGGAAAAGGGTTAAAGCGAAATTTTCAGCATTTAATTTCTTCTGAGCATGGATTTATAGTGTTGGTGTTTTTTCTTTTTGCAGCGCCAACGGTTGTAGCCAGTATTTTAATTTATCCAAGAGATCATTACTTAATGCTCCAAATACCTTTTTATATCAGTATCATTGCGTTTGTATTTTTTAGAACAGAAACATATGTTGCAAGAGATACTACTATTGGAATTTTATTGATTGGAGCATTTCTATTTATGCTTACACCCAATAAAAGTAAAATCAATTACTTTGATCTTTGGCAAAACAAAACCGTGTCCAGTAATTATCTAGCAATTAATAAATTAAAAGCATTGGATTTTGGTAGTTGCTCATCCATTAAGGAGCCTTGCATGCTATTGGAAAATGAAGGAGGGCTTTCTATTTATGTTGAGAATAAACAGTTGCTGTCTACTATCCCGGAAACCAATACCAACCATCTCGCCATTCAAGATTATTTAGACAGCTTAAATACCGCAATTATTTTTGTAACCAACTCACTTTTAAAAGATCCAATTTTAACTAAAGTGGAAGGTTGGGAAGCATTTATTGCGGCGCCTGAAAATGCTCAATGGAAGGAATTAGAAATAGAAGGAACGGAAGACTATTTTTTAGTAAAAGAAGGAATGTTTTAGGTAAGAATGAAAGCGTTACTCGAAAATAAGACACTGCAAATATTGCTTGGTATTATTGGAATAATAATAACCGGAGTGTTAATGACGCATGGTTTAAAAAATGCCATGGACATTTATTTCTTAGATGAAACGAGTTATTTAGTTCGAGGAACAAAAATGTTTGGCGCCATTCCAAAACGTTGGGGACCATTATATTGTGCTTGGTATAGAGTTTTATTTATAGTAGAAAATAATTTGGTGGATCTGTTCTACCTCAATTATAAATTGATGGCTGTTATACCGTCTGCATTGCTTTTTGCAGCCTTAAGTAGATATTCTAAATCTGTTGTTTGGCCGCTATTTATGGCATTGTGTTTTTTGATCTCTAGTTTTAATTTAACGGTGGATCCTAAAATTTCCTTTTTCTGTATCAGTCTTATTTTTGGTGTACTTTATTTGTCTTCTTATATAAAAGATAATGGATATAAAACGCTTTTATTTTTAAGTACAGCCTTGCTACTTTCTTTTGCTCGCCCTGAATTTTACATGTCGTTTATGCTAACTTTTGGTGCAGGCATACTTTTATTGGTGTTGAAGAAAATTTCCTTAGAGAAAAAATATGTGCTTCCAGTGATAGCATTTCTCTTGGTAGCCATAGTTTTACATTTAGGCTTAGGCAATCCATTATTAATGAAAATTGATGGACACAATAGAAGCATCATTGCCTTTGGTGAACACTTCGCCTATAATTATTCAAAATGGACGAATACTGACTTGTATACTTGGTTAGCATGGGAAGAAATTTATAAAAGTAATTTTGGCAATGC
Organism: Chitinophagales bacterium; assembly: GCA_041393015.1. Lineage (GTDB taxonomy): Bacteria > Bacteroidota > Bacteroidia > Chitinophagales > JADIYW01 > JAGQYH01. The sequence continues at coordinate 77,732 of JAWKKV010000003.1, forward strand.
AGATGGAATTGTTGCTGCTATGCAAGCTAATGCCGGTATGTTTTGGAAGCATATTTTTACCAATACAAAAGGTTTTTTTACAGAGTTGTTTAGTCTAATTACATCTTTAATTATTCCTTTTAAGTTAGGAGTAAAAGCAAAAGTTATCATAGGCATTTTAATCAGTCTTACAGCGTTAGCATCAATTATCTCGAACTTTAAAAAAGTACTTCAATTGGAACTTATGTTCTTGTTTTTAATAAGTATTCCAACATTAATTTCTTGTATTTTGGTTTATCCTCGCAACCATTACTTGGTTTTATTAATCCCTTTAATAGCGATGTTATTGATAACGTCAACGGATTTTATTAAAGAACAAAAAAGCACGGTGACTATAGCGAGTTCATTTTTATTAATTGCAATGTTTAGTTTCTTAACTCCTCGGGCATCCGATTTCAAATATTTTGAAATGAGGAAAGATGAAGGCGTTCTAAACAACCAAATGGCAGTTGAATTATTTAAAAGTGTTCAATTGCCACAAACCGTGAGCATGTTGTCTAACGAAGGTGATTTCTCGGAATTTGCAAAAAAGAAAATTCAATGGATTGTGCCAAGCAGCAAAAAGGACACTGATTTTATTGCCTTTTTAAATAGTGAAGAACCTGATGTGATTTATTTAACGCAATCAATTTTTAAAAACCCATATTATGCCAATGATGAAAGTTGGCTTACATTTCTGAATAATTATGAAAACTATGGTTATGAAAAGCTTTTGTTAGATTCGGATATAAGAGAATATTTTTTGATAAAATCTACACTCTTAAAATACTTTAAATAAATTAAATGACTTCAGGCTTACTCTCCAGTCCATTCTTTTTAGCATTCCTATTTGGTTTAATGGGGTTGATTGCGCTGTCATATTTAGCCTATTTCTTTGATCGAGTATTTATAAAAAAACGGATTTCAAAAATTGATGTCATAGTATTGATGTTTCTTTTTGTACTTCCAGTCTATACCGCCATCAATGCCAATATTTCTTTTAATCAATCTTATATAGATGGTTTGTTTTCAGCATGGGGAAAGCAAGTATCTATTTTGTTTGTAGTACTCTATCAGTTCTTTATTAGGGCAAAAAATGTTAGTGTAAAAAAGATATTGTTTGTTGTTATGTGTTTTGCTTGGTTTGATGTGGCCTCAAAATTTTATCTCACCTTAACTTTAAATCCCGCCACATTGGTGGATACAGATTTGGTTGGTTATAACCCTGCAAAAGGAGGTTATGTATTTAGATTTGATGCCACCATGGCTCAAATTGCAGTTATATTTTATTTTACCAGTTTCATTATTACTAAAAAGTGGTATCACTTAATTGGTTTAGGCGCATTTTTGGGGTATATGCTCTTTATTGATAAAGGTAGGATTGATATAATGAGTTTGTTTGTGGTAATGGGTTTTTCAATGATTAGAAATTTATCACCTATTAATTTTGTTCGAACAGCTTTAATACTTGGCATTGTAGCTGGAGTCTCAATTACAATTGTCTATCAGTTTGCTCCAGATCAGATACTGGTTTTACGTAATATGCTCGGCAACTTTGTTTTAACTGTTTTAGGAATTGATACAGGTGAAAATTCCGCAAGTTCCAGATTTGTGCAGTTCGGTATTGTTTTCAATCATTTTGTAAAACATCCTGAACAGATGATCTTTGGCGTTGGTATACTGCAGCGGGAAACAATGAACTTATTGTTCGGTCATCTGTATTTATCAGATATTGGTATTGTTGGCTTGTTTTTTACGTTTGGGATAGTTGGAGTAATCATTTTGTATTCACTTTTTATATATGCTTTAAGAATGATGTGGTCTATAAAGTATTACAAACAGGATCTTTATTATAAGCTCACAGAAAGTATTCTAGTGCTGCTCTTTTTCTCATCCTTTTTTAATGGGGCATTTATTTGGGCGCCTGGTGGTTTTTTAACCTTCCTACTATTTTTGCATACTTTTACTTTAATGGAAAAAAGTTATGCTCAACAGTTATTGATGCAAGAAGAAAAATTACAATAATCCATGGAAATTTATCATCCTAATTTCTTTATGGTAGGAGTCGTTAAAGGCGGCACCACCTCTCTGCATAAGTACTTGGATCAACATCCACAAATCTATATGAGTCCGGTGAAGGAAACCAATTATTTTTCTAGAACGGATATTGATTCAACTAAATTTTCAAAAGCATATGCGCATGATGTAAATGTCGATTTGAAGAAATTTCTTTCAAGTGATATGAAGGCATCTATCCATATTGCACATGTTACACAACAAGAAGATTATCAGAAATTATTTAAAAATGTTACTTCTGAAATTGCTATTGGGGAAGCAAGTAATAGCTATATTTTATATAAAAATGCTCCTCGATTAATCTTTGAAAGCTATCCAAAAGCTAAGATTATAATGATGCTTAGAAATCCTATCAAAAGAGCTTTTTCTCAGTATGTCATGAATCTTAGATTAGGGAAAACATTAGAGAAAAATTTTATCAAAGAAATTGAGCAAGATGATAAAGCAGAAAATAAAGGATGGGGAGCCAATCATCAATATCTCTACATAGGGAAATATTATGAGCAAGTTAAACGCTACTATGATATCTTCCCTAAAGAACAGATTTTAATTTGTTGGTATGATGAATACAAAAAAGATAGTCAAAAAGTAGTTAAATCAATCTATAACTTTTTAGGTGTCAATGAGGATTTTCAAGTAGATACCTCAGAGAAACTAAATACAGCTGGTGTACCCAAATTCGCAAAACTTAATTACTATATCAATCAATTGGGAGCGGTTAGTTGGGCGAAAAGAAATTTTCCTAGAAGTTGGCGCGAACCATTTAAAAGAATGATGTATAGTTCTAAAGAAGAAGTTATTCCCGAGATGAGCCCTACTGAAAAACAATATTTGATCAATTATTACAAAGAAGATATTCTAAAACTTTCTAAATTAGTCGATAAAGATTTAAGCCATTGGTTGGTGTAGATCAATGCTATATTGCAATAGTGTTTTGATTCTTTAATACAACATTGAGATTAGGAAAATAAAATTAGAATGCTTTTTAATAACCGAATAACCGAATAACCGAATAACTGAATAACCGAATAACCGAAAATATGTCAAAGAAAATTCTCTTCCTCTCTCCACAATTACCTTATCCTCCTTTTAGTGGAGGCGTAATAAAGAGTTGGAAACTGGTTGAATTTCTTTCTGCTAGGTATGAATTGCACGTCGCTTATTTTTTAAAGAATGAAGACGCTGATTATGAGGAAGAATTTTTAGGAAAGGTTGCTTTGGCGGGTTATTATTCTGAAAAAATTGATGTTCCTAGAAGTGCAATAAATTTGATAAAAAGCAATCTAAAAGGAATGCCTTTAAACTTGTACAGAAATTTATCTAAAAAATTTGCTGCAAAAACGGCTGAAATAGCACATCAATGTGATGTAATTTTCGTAGATCACTATGAAGTATTTCAATACGTGCCAAGTAACTTTAAAGGTAGAGTGGTATTGCATCAGCATAATTGCGAATACTTGATGTGGGATAGATTTGCAAAGGTTGAAAAAAATTTAGTAAAAAGAATAGCCCTTAAAAATCAAGCTTGGTGGATTAAAAATTATGAACGAAGTATATGCAATCAATCGGATGTTGTATTAGCTGCTCCAAACGATATTGAAGAACTAAAATTAATTGGTGGCACAGATACTAATTATTTAGAAACCTATCATTTGGGTGATGAAAAACTTTTATCTGCACCTGAATTAGAGTTTGAAAAAGCTGAAGAAGCATTATTGTTTGTTGGTACACTAACATGGGAAGCCAACGTGGATGGTTTAATTTGGTTTTTACAAGAAGGGTGGGCAAAACTTAAAGAAAATCATCCCAATCTTAAATTTTACATAGTGGGTAAAAACCCAGATCCTAGAATAGTTGAGTTGGCAACCGCAGCCGGAAAGGATATAATGCTAACCGGTTTTGTAGAAGATTTAGAGCCATACTTTCAAAAATGCCAAGTATTTGTGAGCCCATTACGATTTGGAAGTGGCATCAAAGTAAAGGTAATGAATGCGATGTATAGAGGTATTCCGACGGTTACTACACCTGTTGGAGCAGAAGGCATGGCAGTGATAAATAAAACTCATTTAATGATTGAAGATCAAATGAGTGAGTTTTGCACTAGCATTTCGGAATTGATTAACAATAGAGATACTTGGCAAAAATTAAGCAAGAATTCAAGAGCTTTAGCAAAGAAAAAATATACTTGGGAAGCGGTTATGGAAATTGTTGAAGAAGCAGTGGAAGGATAGTATCATTTTTCATTTAGAGGCAGATAAATATTGCAAATATAAAAGCATAGTGTTGTAAACGAAGGAAGCTATGTTTCCGTATTCTCTCCATCAGTCTAACTTTGTGAGGGACAAAAGTATACTTTAACAAATAGAGGTATTATTGATTTTAGTGGAACATATATTATGTTCAACATATACTAGTTTATTAATTGGTGAATCAATTGAATTGGAGGCGATACCTAGTTTAGGTAATATTGAATGGGCGCCAGGTATATTCCTTAACTGTGATACATGTAGCTCTGTTACTTCAACTCCAGAATATACTCTTTACTATATAGTTTCGAGAGAAGATAATGGTTGTATTGCATATGATACAGTCTACATTGAGGTTAATGAACCTCAGGTATTTGTGCCAACCGCATTTACACCAAATGGGGATAAAGATAATGATATTTTCCAAGTAATTGATAAATACATTAACGAGTTGATTGTATTGCGTGTATTTAATAGATGGGGAGAAATGTTATATCAGACTAATGATATTAATGCAGGATGGGATGGAAGCTTTAAAGGAGAAGATCAGGAAATCGATACTTATATTTATGATATAGAAGTTATTATGTATACTGGTAAAACAGTTAAGGTTCACGGTTTTTTCTTGTTATTGAGATAGTTCTGTAGTGATTAATTATTAAGGTTAAACAAAGTGCCTACAAAAATTCGATAAGAAAAGCTTTGCTTGCATATATCATACGACACTATGATTATTCTGAATGGATAATTACTGTAATGTTCATGCTAATAATTAATAGTAATAATTTCTCTATGGCTGAAATAAGTGTATAAATCTTCGCTAAATAATGGAGTAATACTTTTCCTTAGGTTAATATTATCTATTCAGTTAAGCAAAAAGGCTAAATAAATTACTTTGGATAATATTTGAATGAAAATAAATTAGGTTAAAGATGTGCTTACAAAAAGCACAATCCAGGATCGGGACAATCGGTAAAAAAGAGATCTTCAAAAGTGGCTTGTATGTATTGAGTTCCGTCAATTATATTAAGAACTTCAACATCAAAATCTCCATAAAGACGATTGATACTACCATCATATTGATTAATAGTGACGCTTCCTCTATTGCTGTAATAGGCTTTCCCTTGGCTAAATAAAAGAGTAAAACTTTCTCCAACAGGTAGTGTCTCTAATGAAGCAGCAATAAGTAAGATAGCAGTTTGAGCAAAATTAGAATCTAATGAAGAAATTTCATCTAAATTTTGTGCCGCAGTTAATAACTCACCTTGAGTGGCGGGATATTCTGTAACGTCCCTTCCATTAATGACAGCGAAGATACTTACACCAGTAGCGCCTCTTCCAATAAAAGTAAATAGGTCTTCCTTATCCTTATAAAGTTTGGGAGAAGTATTTGAGAAAGGGAATCCATCTGCTACGCCATAAAAATAGTTTCTAGGTGCAACTTCTTCAACAACATCGCTTTTACAACTGCCTAAACTTAAGGTCATTAGAACAATAAAAAAGAAGCGATATATAACCTGTTGGATCATTCTTGTCTTATGAATTGAATATCTTCGAATGTACCGACCAACCTTTTATATCCATTTGAAAAATTTCTTAGCTCAATATCAAAGTTGCCATCTAATCTATTAAGATCTTCATCAATCTTAGTGAAAATGATAGAACCTGATGTTGAGTAATAGATTACTTCATCAATAAGATATAGTAAGTAGGATTGATTTTCCTGTAAAATCTCTTGAGTGGAATCTGAAAGAACGGAGTCAATTTTTTCTGTAAAATAATCAGTTAGATCATTTAATGCAGAATCAACATCAAAGTTTGGAGATGTTGCTTGTGCTATAATGCTATCCGCTAACTCATTAATGATGTTTAGTGCTTCAACTAATGGACCTTCAACTGCAATGGGATGATCTAAAAGATTGTTTCCGTTGGTATATAATTGGAAATTCGCATCGGTATTAATATTGCCAGTTATAGAATAAAATCCATTACTCTCCAATGCGCCTAAAATTGTAGACTCAAAGCTAGTGCCTGCAATTTCTCCTTTAAAACTGTTGGCAGCTGCCGGAATAACTGTTTCATCAGTGGAGCATGAAGAATTTGCTAGCATGATTAATATGCATAGCAAATAAAGTATTCTACTATATGAAGTTTGTAAATAAGACATTTAATAAGCTCTAATCTAAAGGATTGCAAATCTACTGATAACGTTGCTTTTTACACGTCAATATTTGCATATTTAGCATTAGCCTCTATAAATTCTCTTCTTGGTGGCACTTCATCCCCCATTAACATGGTAAATACATGATCAGCTTCTGCTGCATTATCAACAGTCACCTGTCTTAAGGTTCTAGTGGATGGATCCATGGTTGTCTCCCAAAGCTGTTCAGCATTCATTTCTCCTAAACCTTTGTAACGTTGTTGACTCACAGAACTATCATTTCCTTTGCCTAATCTCGTTACAGCCGCTTTTCTTTCTTCTTCGTTCCAACAGTATTGAAATTGTTTTCCTTTTTTAACCAAATAGAGCGGTGGAGCAGCAATATATACATAGCCCTTATCAATTAATTCTCTCATATACCTAAAAAAGAAGGTTAGAATTAATGTTACAATATGGCTACCATCGATATCCGCATCACACATGATAATGACCTTATGGTATCTTAATTTTTCAACATTAAGAGCTTTGTCGTCCTCAGCGGTTCCTCTCACAACTCCTAAAGCAGTAAATATATTTTTGATCTCTTCATTTTCATAGATCTTATATTCCATTGCTTTTTCTACATTTAAGATTTTACCTCTTAAAGGTAGAATAGCTTGTGTATGTCTATCTCTTCCTTGTTTTGCTGTTCCACCTGCAGAATCTCCCTCAACCAAATAAATCTCACATAAATCAGGGGCTTTTTCAGAGCAATCGGCCAACTTACCAGGTAAACCTGAGCCGGATAATACATTTTTTCTTTGAACTAAATCCCTTGCTTTTCTCGCTGCATGTCTTGCAGTAGCTGCAATAATTACCTTATCAATAATTACTTTGGCTTGTCTTGGATTTTCTTCTAACCAATAAGTAATTACTTCGCTAACACATCTCGAAACAATACCGGTAACTTCAGAATTACCTAATTCTCCTTTTGTCTGTCCTTTAAATTGAGGTTCTTGTACTTTAACAGAAACAATAGCGGTTAACCCTTCTCTAAAATCTTCTCCACTGATATCAAATTTAACTTTGCTAAAAAGATTGTTATTGTCTCCATATTGCTTGAAAACTCTATTTACTGCTCGTCTAAAACCTTGAACATGTGTTCCTCCTTCTCTTGTATTGATATTATTTACGTAAGAGTAAATGTTTTCAGTATAAGTAGTATTGTATTGCATTGCTACCTCAACTTCAACATCATCTTCTTTACCAATAACATGAATTGGTTTTTCAATCAAAGGGTTTTTACCTTCATCGATATAAGTTACAAATTCAGCTAATCCACCTTGTGAAAGGAAAGTATCCGTAATAAAATTACCTTCTTCGTCTTTTCTTCTTTCATCAGTGATGACTAGTTTTAAACCTTTATTTAGATAAGCTAACTCACGTAATCTTGCCGTTAAAATAGAATACTTATATTCTAATTCTTCAAATATTTCAGCATCTGGTTGAAAAGTCACTATCGTACCAGAAACATCTGTTTTTCCAACGATACTAACGGGGCCCAATGGTTTTCCTTGCTTATATTCTTGTGTTACAATTTCACCATCTCTATGCACTTCTGCTTTAAGGTGAATTGATAAAGCATTTACACATGAAACCCCTACACCATGTAATCCACCAGAAACTTTATAAGTATCTTTGTCAAATTTACCACCGGCATGTAATACCGTCATTACTACTTCAAGAGCTGATTTTTGCAATTTAGTATGCATTCCTGTTGGAATGCCTCTTCCATTATCCTTAACAGTAATAGAATTCCCTTGGTGTATAATAACAGAAATTTCAGAGCAATGTCCAGCTAAATGCTCATCGATTGAGTTATCTACTACTTCATAAACTAAATGGTGTAAACCCTTGCTATCAGTACTGCCAATATACATGGCAGGCCTTTTTCTAACTGCTTCTAATCCCTCCAGTGCGGTGATATTATCTGCACCGTAATTTTGTTTATTATCCGACATATATTTTGCTTAATTTTTTGATTTTAAACTGTTTTAGTAATACAGTGTGAAATCAAATGATTTTATGTGTTAATTAAGCTGTAAAGATACGGAAAGTCAATCGATTAAACGGCGTTTATAATTAACGGAATATCAACATTTTTAACTCGAAAGTGTCAGATGTTGATCCATAGTTCGTTTATGAACAAAAAATGGCTTAAAAGGTGTCTAAAATGATTGTGAATTTAATTTTCAAGCTGCTTTTGCAAGATTTTCTGTCGTTTGCTCGTGTTTAGCCACTTCATTATTCATAATTTTAAACCATAATGGTGGAATAAGGGCACAAACCATCATTCCCGGATAACCGGTTGGCATTTGTGGAGCATCATCAAAATGTCTTAACACTTGGTATTTTCTTCCGGCGTGATAATGGTGGTCCGAATGTCTTGTTAATTCATACAATACTAACCGACCTAGTGGATGATTGCTATTCCAAGAGTGCCAAGGTTGTGTTTTTTCGTAAACACCATCTTTAATCTCTTTTCTTTGCAATCCATAATGCTCAATGTAGTTTACTGTTTCTAGTAACAAGAAACCAAATATCGAAGCTCCTAGAAAGCCTAAAAGTCCGATAACTCCAAAGATTAAAAATATTGAAAGTGTGAATACAAATTGTATGATACTGTATCGAACCATTTCATTTTGAAGACTTAAAACAGCAACGCCTTTCTTCTTTAATCTTGAATTTTCTAAATGCCAAGCGCTGAGATAGCCGCCGGTAACACTTCTAAAAAAGAAACTATAAATGTTTTCTCCTTTTCTAGAACTAGCGGGATCTAATGGAGTAGAAATATTCTTATGGTGACCTCTATTGTGCTCTATAAAGAAATGCATATATAAAGTTGTTAAAAGAAGTGCCTTTGCCATGAGTTGTTCTGACTTTTTATGTCTATGCCCTAATTCATGGGCAACATTAATACCCATTATGCCGCAGCCTAAGCCCATGGCCGTAATTTTTCCAATAATTTCATAAGGGGCCAAATAACCTCCGGTGATTTTAAACAAGAACAAAGCTAGAAGTCCATATTGTAGCGGAACGTTGATATACACTAACCAATCATAAATGGCTTTTTTCTTAACCACTTGTTCTTCTTCTTTAGTGAAGTTCTTTGTTGATTGAGGAAGCACTAGTTCTAATAATGGAATGAATACAAATGCAAATGTAATTGCAAAATAAGACCACATTCCATCAAAATAAAGAGAGATAAATGCCACTGCCGGCACCAATAAACCCATTAAGTATTTCAATTCTTTTAGCATGGTACTCTGATTTAATTTTGTAATTTTGAACTAAAATAGCAAATATAGTTTAATAATAAAACTATTTTGTGAAAAATAGTTCAATAATGGGTAGAAAAGCGGTAAGAAAGAAGAGAAGTACAAATCCAAAGAGAAGAGAAAAATATATTTTACAGTTGTTACCTGTATTTTATGAGTTTGGATTACAAGCATTGTCAATGGATGATATTTCTGCCAAATTAAACGTAAGTAAAGCTACTTTATATAATTATTTTGCTACAAAAGAAGATATGGTAACTGCCATATTACAGCATGTTTTAGGCGAAATTGCCGGTTTTGAAAAGATAATTGGAAGTAAGGAAATGCCTTTTTTAGAAAGGTATTTTGCTTCTGTGCAATTATTAACTAAAAGTGTGGCAGGCATTTCTAATCTATTTTTGAATGATCTTCAAACTAATTTCCCTGATTTATGGCAAATAGTAAGAGATTTTAGAGATTATGCCGCATCGGTGTTAAAGGATTTTTACGAGGAAGGAAAAAGAGAAAACATTTTAACGGGCTACAGTACTGATATTTTAGTGTTATCAGATAGATTGTTCTTTGATGCGTGCACTGAACCTAAAATATTAGCAGCTAATAATTTAACGATTGAAAAAGCATTTCAAGAATATTTTAAACTAAAATGCTTCGGTATGCTTAATATTTCTTCCAATACTGAAGTGAAAGCCGAAGCCTTAGAGTTGATTAATAAATTAGAGTTGTAGAAGTGAGTTTCAAGTGACTAAAATTTCGAGTGTCTAAAGTTAAAATGCATGACTTCTTCTTCGTTTATCAAAACCAACTCTAGTCACCCGTAATTCGAAACTCGTAACTTATATATCTTTTATTAATTAAAAAGTCAAAGTGAAAGCCGAAGCCTTAGATTTGATTAATAAATTAGAGTTGTAGAAGAGAGTTTCAAGTGACTAAAATTTCGAGTGACTAAAGTTAAAATGTATGACTTCTTCTTCGTTTATCAAAACCAACTCTAGTCACTCGTAATTCGAAACTCGTAACTTATTTATCTTTTATTAATTAAAAAGTTGAAGTGAAAGCAAATGCGATGGTGTTAATTAATAAGTTGGAGTTATTGAAAAGAGTTTCAAGTGACTAAAATTTCGAGTGTCTAAAGTTAAAATGCATGACTTCTTCTTCATTTATCAAAACCAACTCTAGTCACTTGTAATTCGAAACTCGTAACTTAAGATGTTAAAATTTATGGAATTTGATTGATTTAGGACTCTACTTTATAGTCACTAATCAACCAAAGTATGGATAATAGAGTATTTAGTAAACAGTTAGAAGAAAGAACTAAGCTATTTGCGATAGATATTATTAAGTTGTCAATAGCATTACCACATTCATCTGAAGCAAAAGTTTTAAAGAATCAAATCACAAAGTCAGGTACAAGTATAGGTGCTAATTACAGAGAAGCAAATAGAGCTAGAAGCAGAGCAGATTTCAAGAATAAAATTAAAATATCTGAAAGTGAGGCCAGTGAAACAATATATTGGCTTGAAATAATTATGCGAATGAATTGGCTTGACAAAATTAAGATTGAGAAAGTATATAAGGAAGCAACAGAAATATTAGCAATCTTCTCATCTATCGGTAAAAAACTTAATTCTACCGAAAACTAACTTTAGTCACTCGAAATTCGAAACTCGTAACTTATATATCACTTTTCATAAAAAGGCAATTTAACCACTTTTGCCTTAATGCTCTTATTTCTTACCTGAATAAATATCTCTGTATCTAATGTTCTGTTTTCCCAAGTTACATATCCCAATCCTATAGCTTTATCTAAAGAAGGAGATTGGGTGCCGGATGTAACAATACCGATATTTTCTCCATCAGCATTTACAATAGGGTAATCTTTTCTTGGAATGCCTCTGTCAATCATTTCAAAGCCAACTAATTTTCTTTTAAGTCCGGCTTCCTTTTCTTTTAGCATTAAATCTTTACCGAAAAAGTCGGTTTCTTTTTTGAATTTAGTCACCCAACCCAAACCTGCTTCTAAAGGCGAGGTAGTGTCATCGATGTCATTGCCGTATAAACAGTAGCCCATTTCTAACCTCAAAGTGTCTCTAGCTCCTAATCCAATAGGTTGAATGTCGAAATCAGCTCCAGCTTTAAATATAGCGTCCCAAATTTGATCGGCATATTCATTATTAAAATACAATTCAAATCCACCAGCACCAGTATAACCGGTAGCAGAAATAATGGTATTTTTTGCCCCCGCAAATTCTCCTCGAACAAATCTATAATATGGAATTTCAGAAAGATTAATACTAGTTAAAGATTGTAAAGCCTCTGCCGCTTTTGGCCCTTGAACAGCTAATAATGTAGTACTATCTGAAATGTTATGCATTTCAACTTTAGCGGTATTATGCTTTTGAATCCAGTTCCAATCTTTTTCAATATTAGAAGCATTCACAACCAACATATAATTTCCATCATCTAAACGATAAACCAATAAATCATCAACAATGCCACCTTCGCCGTTGGGTAAATAAGCATACAACGCCTGTCCTTTATCTAGTTTGGAAGCATCATTAGAAATCACTCTTTGTATTAGATCCAAAGCGCCTTCACCTTTTAAAATAAATTCTCCCATATGAGAAACGTCAAAAACGCCAACTGCATTTCTAACGCAATGATGCTCTTCTTTAATGCCCGCATAAGATACTGGCATATTGTATCCTGCAAAAGGAACCATTTTGGCACCTAATGATTCATGTTTAGGAGTTAAGGCGGTAGACTTCATTTTTCTTATTTATTCGTTTTTTGATGTGGCAAAGATTAAAATTTATAATTTAGATTACTAAGATAATACTATGAAATTTGACGAGGCACATGATATTCAGGAAATAGCGAATTATTTAGGCGCTAGAATTGTAGGAAATGCTGATGGACAGTTAACGGGAATCAATGAAATTCATAAAGTTGAATCTGGGGATATAACTTTTGTAGATTATCATAAATATTATAAAAAGGCATTAAATTCTGCTGCATCTGCCATAATTATAGATCAGGAAATGGAATGCCCGGCCGGAAAAACATTATTAATTTCCGATGATCCGTTTAGAGATTACAATAAGTTAGCCAAGCGTTTTCGACCTTTTAATTTATCCGCTGAAGTAACCAAAATACAATCTTATCATGTTCAAAATACCGCTCAAATTGCCGATGATGTAATCGTCATGCCGGGAGTTTATATAGGCAATCATGTAAAAATTGGAAAAGGTTCGGTGATTTATCCCAATGTCGTCATTAATGATCATGTTCAAATTGGGAAAAATGTAACCATTCATGCCAACACAACAATTGGTGGCGATGCTTTCTATTATAAACACAGAAAGGATAAGGAACCTTTTGGCTACGAAAAAATGCACACCATTGGTAGAGTAATTATTGAAGATAATGTTGAAATAGGATCAAATTGTACTATTGACAGAGGCGTTTCAGGGATTACAAAAATTGGAGCAGGTACCAAAATAGATAATTTAGTGATGATTGCTCATGGTGTAGTGATTGGCAAAAATTGTCTGTTAGCTTCTCAAGTAGGAGTGGCAGGAAAAACAATTATAGAAGATGATGTCATTCTTTGGGCGCAAGTAGGCGTAAGTAAAAGCCTAAGATTAGGAAAAGGAAGTATTGTGTTAGCTAAATCAGGCGTTGGAAAAGACACCGAACCCGGTAAAATCTATTTTGGAATTCCTGCCATAGAAGCTAGAGCAGCATGGAAGGATATTGCAACATTGAGAGCGATTAGGAAGCAGGGAAAGTAATATGCAAATAATTAGTTATTCATTTTATACAATATTAGTATCTTCATAAAAAATAAAACTATATGAAAGGATTTCTACTTACAACCTTTGCTCTGTTTTTTGCAATTGGTTTATTCGCACAAGATGTAACTGTGCCTAATGTTTCAGATAAAATGAAAAAGTATAGAGGGGTTGAGTCTATAGAAGGGCTTGGATATTTCTGTTTTGTAGTAGATGAAAAAAGTAAAAAAGGCTACAAAGTTTTTAAATTGTATATCTGGGATTATGAAATGAATGAAATTGCAGTTCCTAAAATTGAGCTGGAAAAGAAGAGTATAATTATGGATGCTGTTTTTAATGGCAATAACTTCTTAGTCGCGTTTTACGATAGTAGAAGAAACAATGTTAGAACAGTTGCTTTTGATAAAACAGGTAAAAAAGTAGCCGATTTGGTAGAGGATGGAATGAAAACCGCCTATATGCTAATTGAGGATATGCAGCCATCTTATTATCCTGCTGGTGACCAAGGGTTTTATGGTATTATTCCGGAGAAGGATAAAAAGTTTGGATTTACTGTTAAAAAGGTAACCAACGATTTAAAAGTTGTGTGGTCAAAAAAATATTTTCCTGAAAAAGGAATGCAAGTTGTATTAGATGCAAAATCAGATGGCAACAAATTAATCTTACTTAAGTATAGTAAGGATAAAAAATTCTCTAAAATTTTAGATGTTGATTTAACAGCTTTCGGTACAGTTGATGGGGAAGAAATGTGGACGTATGATTTAAACACCGATGGTAAAGTTTTAATGCCTATGGAGTTAGATATTAATGAAAAAGGCGAAACAGCTGTTGCAGGAATGTATTTTGATGGAGACAAAATTAAAGGGGGAAATTCTGATGGTATATTCTTTTCTCATGTTGATAATTCAGGAGATCAGTTGTCATTAACCACTCAACCATGGGATGGAGAATTACAAGATTTCGTTAAAGAATCTAAGAATAGTTTTACTGCTGGAAAACCTAAAGTAATTTTTGAAGATATTATATATAATGCTTCAACTGGAGAATATAAATTGGTGGGGGAAATTTATACAGTTGCTGCTCTTGGTAAAGCATTAGCTATGTTAAGTGGCGAATCGGATGCAGAATCAAGAGTAACCTTGGAAGACATTGTAGTATTTACCTTTTCTTCGGAAGGGAAATTAGTTGATTTTTATGCTATAAATAAGACAAAAACTAACATTATGATACCTGCTGCTTGGGCCGGTGGTGTTCGAATTTCGTGGGCATTAAAAAGTACAGGAAGTTTACCTATTAAATATACAGCTTTGGACGAAAATGGTGATGCCGTTGTATTTTTTATAGACGGGGCTAAAGTTGATGAAAATGGCAGCTTAGTAAATTCTGAGGGCAAAAAACTGTTTAATGGCTCTAATAATTTAGCTGTTGGGATGCTTAATTTAAATAAGAGTTCTGCTCAAAATACGGAGTTAAAATACTTGCCTTTATCTAGAAAGGCAGCAAAAAATGATGAAGATTCAGATATTGAATATGATTCAAAAACGAGAGTAGTTCAGATTACGGAGTCTAAACCAGGCTTTATTCTAATTTCTGATTTAAAGAAAAAAGCCAATAGCTTAAATATTTGGTTGGAAGAAATTAAATAATAAACTGCAATAGATATAAAAAATAAAAAACCGATATGTGATGAGCATATCGGTTTTTTATTTCGTTTTTAAATCAATTAAAGTCTTGTTTTATTTTCAAGGTTAATGGATAGTAACTGATTGTAAAACTTCAACTCCTTTTCGTCCAAATTATCTTCTAAAATCAATACATCATTTAGAATTTCCAATAAGCAATTAATACGTGCTTCTGTATCGTAAAATTTATTGATAACGATGACTTTCTTATCTTCTAGAATACAAAAGCCGGAATTAAAATTTCCTCTTTCATATCGTATCACATACTCAGAAGCTTTGAAGATATCTTCGACCTTATTTAAAGTATAGGAGTTATATTTTAAGGCAGTTTCTGCGCTCATTTTATTTTAAGTCATTTCTTCTAATCACCACGTAGCTTAGTCCAACAAAAGCAGCAATATAAATCAAACTCACTACAAACTGTCCGGTTGGAGCGATCAAAATCATATCTGTTAGCTTCAATTGCTCGTAATTTTGAATGATAGAATCGTCTGGTCTAAACAATCTAATTAACCTGTTAAAAGTGCCCATTGGTAAAGCATCACCAATAGTTGCGTCCAATCTATTTCTTACAATAGCGGCAAACAAACCCAAGTGAAGAACAATGAAAATTAAGATGGTAACACCAGTTCTTTTGATCCACATGGCTAAGAACATCGCAAAAGTTAATAAGCCGACTGTCCTTACAAAAAAGGCAATAAAATAACTTAAACTAATGCCATAACCGGTTGGACTTGTTCCTGTGTCTTTCATTAAACCGGTAAATGAACCTAATAAAAAGATTAAGACAGTAACTATAACTGATATAGTAACAACGGTGATGAACTTGCCAAGCACAAATTCCCATCTCGTTAAGCCATCAATAATATGTTGCCTTGCCGTTCTAAAATCAAACTCATTCACCACTAAAACAATAAC
Organism: Chitinophagales bacterium; assembly: GCA_041393015.1. GTDB lineage: Bacteria > Bacteroidota > Bacteroidia > Chitinophagales > JADIYW01 > JAGQYH01. The sequence continues at coordinate 93,941 of JAWKKV010000003.1, forward strand.
AATAATGGCAGCCAGCAATGTAAAAGGCTGTGCAAAATAGGCCGTTAGGATCCATATGTCAGGAAACGTAAAAGGATTATAATCAATATTCTTAACCACTTCATTTAAAACATCCGAACTAAAACGGTCGAACATAGAAGACAATACCAATAAGAATAGGGTGTATACTACAATATATATTCCCAACAATACTCTAAAGGAGCGACTTTGCAATAGCTTACTCCATTCTATTTTAAAAAGCTTCAACATTATTTTCCTTTTACAATCTTAAGAAATTGATCTTCCAAACTACTTTTCTTTGACACGAGGTGATTTAAAACAATTCCTTTTTCTAGTAAAGATTTGTTTAAAGTAGTGGCATTTAGCGCTGGGTCTAACGATTTGACCGATAGCTTACCATTTACTTCATCGATTAAAGATAAAGATGGATATTCCGCAATAGCTGCTTTGAGCGCTGCTAAATTATCAGTAGCTACTTCTAATAAAACTTCTTCTGATAAAATTTCATTGACGTTGCCATATTTTAATAAGTTGCCCGATTTTAAAATACCAACATGGGTACAAACTTTTTCTACTTCATCCAATAGATGACTGGCTAAAATGATGGTTTTACCTTCCGAAGCAATTTGTTTTATTAGATCTCTAATTTGTCTAATTCCTTCGGGATCTAAACCGTTGGTCGGTTCATCTAACACCAAAACTTCAGGATCAGAAAGCAGGGCAGAGGCGATAGCCAATCGTTGTTTCATACCTAAAGAATATTCCTTAAAGCGAGAATCTTTTCTTCCCAGCAAACTAACTTTATCTAAAACCGTAGTGATTTTACTGTAAGGAACACCTTTAATATCCGCTACAATTTTTAAATTTTTATGTCCGGATAAATAAGGGTAAAAGTTAGGTGTTTCTAAAATAGCCCCAACTCGTCTTTTAATATCGTTGGTATGTCTTTCCGAATCAAACCAAGAATAACTACCAACGTCTGATTTTATTACATCCAAAACAATACCTAAGGTGGTGGTTTTGCCACTGCCATTCGGGCCTAAAATACCAAATACACTTTCTCTTTCTACCTCAAAGCTAACATCATTCACCGCCTGAATGTGTCCGTACCTTTTGCTTAGATTTCTTATGGTTAATACTGAGCTCAAAACTTATGTTTTATTTCAGAACTAAATATAAGTGCATTTTTTCTGCAAAGTATAATCTTTTAAGATTTGTTATACAATTTGGTTGAATGAGAGTCCATGTGATAACTATAGAATCTTAAAATTTCCATAAGCTTGAATTTTATCTATATTAGTTTTAACTAGCGATCAACATAATCAGCATATCAGTTAATTTGCACATCAACACATCGAACAATGCTAACCAACTACCCACTTTCTAAGAAAATTATATGTGGCTGCGATGAAGCCGGTCGAGGACCTCTAGCAGGGCCTGTTGTTGCCGGAGCAGTGATTTTACCCAAAGACTTTAGTCATCCACTTTTAAATGATAGCAAACAGTTATCGGAAAAACATCGTGATGAGTTAAGAAAAGTAATTGAAAAAGAAGCAATTGCCTATGGCGTGGGAATTTTAAATCATACCGTAATTGATGAGATAAATATTTTAAACGCATCTTTTAAAGCCATGCATTCGGCAATGGATCAAATGAAAATAAAGCCGGAGTTTATTATTATTGATGGCAACAGGTTTAAACCATATAATGATCTTCCATTTGAATGTGTGGTAAAAGGCGATAGCAAATACAATGAAATTGCTGCGGCATCAATTTTAGCAAAAACTTATAGAGATGAGATTATGCAGCAGTTGCATGAAGAATTTCCAATATATCAATGGGATAGAAACAAAGGATATCCAACCGTAAAACACCGTGAAGCGATTAAACTACATGGTCCAAGTCCTTACCACAGAATGTCGTTTAAACTTTTAAAGGATGATCAGTAAAAAAGTTTTAGTTTTAAGCATGTTCTCTTTTAGATTAATCATCATTTTTTTCATTAGCTTATTATCTTTTTCATTTTTGGGAAAAGCTCAGAACAGTGATTATCCGCTGTCGGCTATTCCTGAAGAAATTGTAAGTCTAAGAATCAATTTAATTCTACTAAGGAATGATAATGGCGAAGGAGGATTTAATGAAGATAATCCGGAACATTTGCATGTCCTTCAAAGTGCAGTAAATTGGATGAATGGTTCTTTGGAGCACAATGCGCCTATTAGAGATCCTAATTGCTATGGTACCAACAACTGCTATCCCAAAAAATCAGGTAGTGATTATCAATACATCAAAGACACGAAAATTAGATTTCAAATTGGTGAAATATTTAGTTTCAATAAAACAGAGTATTGGGATAATTGGGATTGTCAAGATTTTCAAGACAATAAGGAGAATCCTGTATGTCCGCCAACAGGATTGCAATATAGATGCCCAAATGACGAATACGAAGGCAATTGGTATCTCAACCCATTAAGTCAAAAAATAAACAGAGATTCAACTATTTTGCCGGCAATCAATATCTTTTTTACGGAAGATGGCCAAGAATATGTGCCTTTTGTGGTCAATAAAGATTGTTCGAGTCCTTCCGGTAGATTTCACATTCAAGATTGTTCTGAGCGACCTGAAAAATCACTAGATAAGGAGCAGCGAGTGCATATGAGAAGCCAATTTCTTAAATACACTCGATTAATGAATTGCATGGTTTGTAAAGATGCTTTTGAGGGAGATTGTCAATATCAAGGTACACCAAATGAATGTTGTTCTAAGCGAAAAATGACAGATAATATTATTGATGGTTTGTCGAGAGCATTAATGCATGAGTTAGGGCACACCTTAGATTTTAGCGCCGGACATTGTAATGTTTGTCCGGGAGAAGGCTTAATGCATGCTTCCAATCCGGGCAAATCTTTACATTCTACTGAAATTGTTAATGCCCATCAGAATATTCAAAATACCGACTTAATTAAATATGCCATTTCAGATCAACCTATTTATATCCGATCAGAAAATCAAACATGGACACGCTTTTTAAATCTTCACAAAGATTATATTGTCACCAACGCCAAACAACTGACCTTAAAAAACGAGACGCATATCTTAAATAATAATTCTATTCAAGTTGAAAACGGATCACTGGTCATTGAAAGCAATGCTCAAGTAAATTTGGAGGAAGATGCAAGTTTAACTATAGAAAAAGGCAGTGCTTTGACCATTAAATCAGGCGCAGTTTTAAATATTAAACAAGGAGCTAGCATCAATATCAAATGTGGAGGCAAGTTAACTATTGAAGATGGCGTGATGCTAAACAGAGGAGCGGCTTTAAGTAAAGCTTTTCAATTCAATTGTTCAGAATTAGAAGGCCCTAAAATGATTCAAAAAGAGGCAATATTTAGCTTGCCTTATAATATCCCGGAAAGCTATGTGTCTTGGTCTATTTTTCCTGAAGGGAAGGTAGAGTATGCCATTCGAGGAAATTCAATAACCGTATTTCCCATAGAGAATGCACAAGGAAATGTTTTAATAAAAGCAAATTTGAAAGCACCCTATAAAGAGTTGTGGTCATCTAAAATTGCTTGGGTAGGAGATGATTTGTCTTCGGAGAAATTTATAGGTATTGTAAAAGGTATATTTTATTTTCAGATCAACCAAGCTAAAAAACATACAGGGTTTTAAGTTTAAGAGTTCTATGTCATGCAACTTACAAACTCAAAATTTGTAATTCGTCACTTATAAACAAACTTCTCTTTAGTTCTATCTTTTGAAAAGAAGGTTGATTTTAGCTTGTCGTTACAATCAATATGGGTCACATTTATTTGGTCGTTAAACCAATGAACCATTACTGAATTTGAAACTTCTATGCTTTTAATCTCCGAGACATTTGGCACATATAAATAACACCACGTCGAAACATCTTCCACTTCTTTACCTGAAAATTTGATTTCTCTTGGTTCGCCGTTAATGTTAATTTGAATTTTCTCCTGCAAGTAGTCAAAGATGAAATCATTTGTTTTAACATCCTCATTGGGTAAACCAATATGCGTTATTATTCCCGTTCGATCTTCTAAAACATCTTGAAAATCATCGGCAAATATTTTGATGGTGACTTCTAACCATTCTTTTTCGGCATTGTGATTTATCTCACAAACACTTACATGTAATGGATGAAAAGCAGAACTATTGAAGGTTGCCGATAAACTAAGTAAGAGACCGAGAAGTAAATTCATGCCATGTTGATTTTAAAAAATATCAATCAATACATTAAAATTAGACTTTTAAACAAATTAATTATGGAATACTAAAACAAATATTGTTCCAATAACGCTTAAACCAATTTGTGGTCAGTATTTCATTTTATGTACATTTATCAAATATTGTTGCACTAAATCATTATTACTTTAACTCATTATATCAATAATAAATGAAGATCATTTTTCTAGGTACCGGAACATCAACGGGCATTCCTTTAATTGGATGTCACTGTGAAGTATGCGAATCTAATGATCCAAAAGATAATAGAACACGCTCATCTATATATGTTGAGCACGACGGTGTAAAAATAGTGGTCGATACAGGACCAGACTTTAGATCTCAAATGTTGAGAGAAGGCATAGATGATATTGATGCAGTGATTTTTACACATGCTCACAAAGACCATATTGCGGGATTAGATGACATTCGTCCAATCAATTATTTAAAGAAAAAAGTGATTGAAGTGTATGCCAGTGAGTTTACTATTGGAAGATTGAAAGCAGAATATCCTTACATCTTCGATAAAAATTATCCTGGCGTGCCATTAATAGATTTACAACTTATTGAAAATAAAAAATTCAAAGTAAAATCATTAGATGTTCTTCCAATCGCCGGTAAGCATGGGGAAATACCGGTTTTAGGATTTAGATTTGGTTCATTTACATATGTTACCGATGTAAATTTCATCTCGGATGAGGAATTAGACAAAATTAAAGGAAGTGAGGTCTTCGTCATCAATGCCTTACACCATAGAAAACATCATTCTCATTTTACATTGGAAGAGGCGTTAGAAATAGCCAAAAAAGTGAAGGCGAAAAAAACCTACTTCATTCATATGAGTCACTTTATGGGAAAACACGAAGCAGTTGAAGCGAGTTTACCAAACAATGTTTTTTTTAGTTATGATGGCTTAATTATAAATCTGTAACTCCTCTTTTAATTCTTGAAATGTTCTTAAACAATAGTTAACTAAGGTTTTTTTTGATGATAAGTCCTTTCCAGTCATAAATAAAATATCCTTATTTTCACGCTTTATTCAAAAATCTTATATGAAAAAACTTTCCATTTTACTTTCATCGTTATTAATTCCATTTTTCACTTTTGCCCAAGAATTGGAAAAAATAGGGATTGATCAAAAAATAGATAATTTTTTTAAACCTATTGCCGATTGGGTAGGCGGTAAAATATTTTATCCCATTCCAATTGCAGGTAATGATGTTCCATTCGTTCTAATTATATTGATTGGAGGAGCCTTGTTTTTTACGCTATACTTTAAGTTCGCCAATATATGGCTTGTGCCTACTGCTGTTCGAGTAGTAAGAGGTGACTATGATACCTTTGATAAACATGGTGCTGATATAGCAGAAGGCGACTCAACACCCGGAGAAGATATTTTTGAAACCATTAAAGTTGAGAAACTAGAAGGTGAGGTATCTCACTTTCAAGCTCTAACGGCTGCTTTGTCAGCCACCGTCGGCTTAGGAAATATAGCTGGTGTGGCAGTTGCTATTTCATTAGGTGGACCAGGAGCTACATTTTGGATGATATTAGCCGGTTTACTCGGTATGGCGTCAAAATTTGTCGAATGCACATTGGGCGTAAAATATAGAGAAGTTACACCTGATGGCACCGTACATGGAGGTCCTATGTATTATTTGTCTAAAGGATTAAAAGAAATGGGCTTAGGTGGCTTAGGGAAAGTATTGGCTGTGTTTTTTGCCATCATGTGTATTGGAGGTTCCTTTGGTGGAGGAAATATGTTTCAAGCCAATCAAGCGGCTGCACAGATTACACAGAGATTTGCTATTGAAAGTGGCGCAGCAGGTTTGATCATTGGTATAATAATGGACATAATTGTGGGTGTTGTAATCATTGGCGGAATAAAGCGAATTGGTTCTGTAACCGAAAAAGTAGTGCCCTTTATGGCATTAATCTATGTGGGGGCAGCATTAGTAATTATAGCTTTAGATATTAACTATGTTCCTAAAGCATTTTCATTGATAATTGATGGGGCATTTAATAGCAAAGCTGCATTGGGTGGAGTTGTAGGTGTATTGATCGTTGGTTTTCAAAGAGCAGCCTTCTCAAACGAGGCAGGAGTTGGATCGGCAGCAATTGCACACTCGGCTGTAAAAACAAGATATCCTGCTAGTGAAGGAGTAGTAGCATTGTTAGAACCTTTTATTGATACTGTTGTGATTTGTACAATGACGGCTTTAGTCTTAGTGATTACCAATATTAAGGAAGGATTTTTTGAATACGGTGTAAAAGCTTCTCAAGGGGTGGAATTAACGGCTAGTGCATTTGATACTGTTATACCCGGTTTTTCGTGGGTGTTAACGCTAGCAGTAGTTCTTTTTGCGGTTTCAACAATGCTTTCATGGTCTTATTATGGCTTACAGGCTTGGAAATATTTGTTTGGTAAAGGAGAAGTTGCTGATATGGTTTATAAAATATTATTCTTAGTATTTGTTGTCATTGGAGCATCTATAAGTTTAGGTGCTGTGATTGATTTCTCTGATGCCATGATTTTTGCCATGGTTTTTCCTAATATCATAGGCTTGGTTTTATTATCTCCTAAAGTAAAAGAAGAATTAAGCCGATACATGGTTAGAGTTAAAACAGTGAATAAGAATAACGCTAAAAAATAAACTGCTTTCCAATTTCAGAAAATAAAAATTCTGCTTTTTTATGGAATCCTTCATGTTTTTGTCTCTTATATATATTAAGAGATAACTTATGAAAAATAACTGGAAAGATTTCGTTCAATTCTCAAGTTCTGAAAGAAGAGGAATCATTACATTATGTGTAATTGCTATTATTTGTGCTGCTTATAGTTACTTCGCTCCCAAATGGGTAAGCAATAGACAAATTGCAGATTTTGAGGAAAAATATGCGGAAGCTTTGCAAAAAGCGAGAAACTATAATGATTCAATCGCATCTTTCTCCAAATTAAAATACGCAAATTTTAATGATGAAGATGAGGCCCAACATTCTGTCAATAATCAAATAGAAACAGCACAAAAAAATCCAAAGCGTGAAACCCAGCAAAAAACATTTGAGCTAAACTCAGTTACTGCACAAGATCTTATCAAAAAAGGTGTTGTAAAATCTGAAATTGCTTACCGTATCATTAAATTTAGAGATGGGTTAGGGGGCTTTTATTCAAAAAAACAACTTATGGAAGTGTTTGGAGTAACAGATGCAGACTATCAAAATCTAGTTACTAAAGTAGAATTTAATAATAATTCAGTTAGAAAAATTGATATCAATAAAGCCTCTTTAGATGAACTTCAAGCCCATAGTTACATTAGTTCCAAGTTGGCTAATCAGATTATCAACTACAGAGAAAAAGTGAAACCATTCACAACTGCCGACGATGTGTTAAAATTGTATATGGTTGATGATGAACTGCATTCCAAACTGATGCCATACATCCAATTATAGAATATGGAATTTTACATCCATAAACAATGTTATAGCTATTTAAATCAAATAGATTAACACAATTTCCTAAACCTTTTGTTTATTTGCGCTGTCTATAAAGTATGAAAGAGCTCAAATGAAATTTATTTGGCTATTTTGTACTTTATTTTAATCTTTTTATTCTATCTAAAATTTAAATAATGAACTTCCAACCAACCGAAAATCAAAATATGATTGCTTCAATGATCAGAGATTTTGGTGAAAAGCATATTCGTCCTTATATGATGGACTGGGATGAAAACCAAATTTTTCCAGTTGATACTTTAAAAGCTTTAGGAAAGTTAGGTTTAATGGGGATTTTAGTGCCGGAAGAATATGGAGGGTCTGGTTTTGGATATTTTGAATATGTAACTGCACTAGAAGAAATTAGCAAAATCGATGGATCGCTTGGTTTGTCTGTAGCAGCTCATAATTCATTGTGTACCGGTCATATTCTTAAATTTGGAAATGAAGAACAAAAAAAGAAATACTTACCAAAACTAGCAACAGCAGAATGGATTGGTGCATGGGGACTTACAGAGCCTAATACTGGATCTGATGCTGGAAGAATGAAATGTGTTGCCCATAAAGAAGGTGACGAATGGGTAATTAATGGCACCAAGAACTTCATTACGCATGGTAAAAGCGGTGACGTAGCGGTTCTAATTGCAAGAACTGGCGAATTGTTAGACAGCCATGGTATGACTGCATTTATAATTGAAAGAGGCACGCCTGGTTTTTCAGGAGGTAAAAAGGAGAATAAACTAGGAATGCGTTGTTCAGAGACAGCAGAAATGATCTTTGATAATTGTAGAATTCCAGCTGAGAATGTTTTAGGTAAAGAAGGCGATGGTTTTATTCAAGCCATGAAAATTTTAGATGGTGGACGTATTTCAATTGCGGCTTTGAGCCTTGGAATTGCCACCGGTGCTTACGAAGCATCTGTAAAGTACGCCAAAGAAAGAGAGCAGTTTGGTAAACCTATTGCTGACTTTCAAGCAATTTCCTTTAAGCTAGCAGATATGGCCACAGAAGTGGAGGCGGCTAAATTATTAACTCTACAAGCAGCTGATTTAATGATGAGAGGCGAAAAGTTGACAAAGAAATCAGCTTTTGCTAAATATTATGCTTCAGAAGTTGCAGTAAGAAACGCTACTGAATGTGTGCAAATCCATGGTGGTTATGGTTATATCAAAGAATATCCTGCAGAAAAATTTTACAGAGATTCAAAACTGTGCACTATTGGTGAAGGAACTTCAGAGATTCAAAAATTAGTAATTAGTCGAGAAATTTTAAAAGGAAATTAATTTCTATATTTTCAGAATTAAAATAGTCGAACAAATACGCGTAAAGTTTAACAAAAACAGCTTTATCGGTTTGGTTTTCAGCGAGTTACAATTGCCGTAACAATAAGCTAAGAAAAATAATACAAATAAAGTTGTTGAAAATCACGCAAATTTTAAAAATTAAGACTAAATTTGTCTATTCAAACCCCTGTACTAAGAACAAGTTAAGAGAACTAAAGCTACAAGTTTTATAACATGGAGGGGTTGCTAATACAAGTATATTGTGTTAATTCAAATTATAGCGATAATAATATCGCCCTCAACTCCTATAGCATAAATTTAAACGAGCAAAACAGCTCAATAGTACATAATAACTCCCCAATAAAGTCTTATAGTTCTAGCAATAGAATGGACCCTAATGGCTGCAATGGCTATAATTTAGTGGTACAGAGACATAACTCCCCCCAACATAATTTCCCCCAAACAAACAGTTACCCCTTTGAAGGTTATTTAACAGAAAGAAAAATGCGACATGACAATCGCAATCAAGTAATAATTAAAACCATACATACATGAGTCGTATGAGAAATATGATCAGTTGTTTATTTGTGTTAGCCATTTCATTGACTAGCACATCAATGCTTTTCGGACAAGCTGATTTGCAATTTAATGCAGTAGATGCCTTTTCAGAACCGGCACTGCAGGGAGAGTATCTAAACTTATCATTTGAAGTAACAAATGTGGGTAGCGATTTTCAACCTGGAGGAACGCCAACTGTGGATGTCTATTTTGACAATGATGGAAGTGGTACGCTTACTCCAGGAGATAATTTAATTGTAAAAGAAGATTTGGGGTCTGTTATACTAAATGGACAAACAATCCAATTTAGCAATCAATACATATTGCCAATTTCTGTAAAGACTTGTCCTCTTTTACTTTCTATCGAAAGTGTAGATGGTCCTTTTAATTATGGAATTAGTTCTGTGCCTTATTTAAACGCAGGAAAAGATGTGGTTTTATGTGATAATGAAACTGGAGAGTTAGGATTGGGTGATGGTGTAAATGGTTATACTTATTTATGGACCGCAATCGGTGGTGCTGATATCAATGCATTAAGCGATGTTGCTATTGCTAATCCAACAATTAGTGCAGTGAACTTTACAGATCAGCAAATTGAATGGCAATTTGTTTTAAATACAGATAAAGGCGCAGGTAGTAACTGCGATTTTAATGATACTGTTACTGTTTTTATATGTCCTACAAAAATTGAAACGGTATGCTCAGGAGATGATTTTTCTTTCAATGTAAGTGCTACTGGTTATGATAATATTGTTTGGACGGGACCTAATGGCTTTACATCTGATCAAGCAACACCATTATTACAAAATGTGCAATTTTCTGACACTGGAGTTTATAAAGCAGTAACCTATTTTGATGGATGTGTTCAAGCAAAAGGATGTTTTAGATTAAGAATGAATGAAACGCCTTCAACGCCTCAGCCTTCAGCTAACGTACCATATTGTATTGGATCAAATGATACCTTAAAATTATTTGCTAATGCTACTGCAGATGAATATCAGTGGAGCGGACCCAACCAATTTACTTCAAGTGAACAAAATCCTACAATCGTAGGATTAAATGTGTTAAATGCCGGAACATATCAATTAGTATTGGTAAATAATGGTTGTAGCTCAGATCCAGGATTGGTGAATGTGTCATTTGGAAATTGTACAGTAGATGTAGAAAAACTAACTAATGGACAAGATGCAGACAATGCTCCAGGGCCAATCATTTTAGTTGATCTAGATGGTGAAATTGTAACTTGGTCGTATGTGGTTACAAATAACGGTTCAGTAGATTTAACTAATGTTACAGTAACGGATAATAAAGAAGGAGTTGTAGGAACAATTCCATTCCTTGCAGCTGGTGCATCACAAACTTTAACACTTACTGGCGACGCAGTTAGAATGATGTATTCAAATTTAGCTACAGTTGTAGGTCAGCCGGTTGATAATAACGGTAATCCAGTTGGACCTACGGTTACAGATTCAGATCCTTCACACTATACAGGAGTATTTATTAACGTTGAGAAGATAGCAGATAAGGATACAATTTGTCCAGGCGAGGAAGTAACTTATAATTTAATTGTACGAATGTTAGGTGGAGCACCTGGTGTTCAAATTAGAGATATAAGTATTGTTGACAATAATTTAGTTGACACATTAGATATAAATAGTCCATTCTTCGTTGGTACAGATGTTAACGGAAATGGTTTTATTGATTTTGCAGATGCTGATAGCAATGGAAAGAATGATGAGGAGTTTTTGTTTGAGTACGGTCTATTTTTAACAGAAGACAATATCAATATTGCAAGGGATAGAGGAGAAGTTTGGTATGTGGATCCTATTTCAGGTGCTGAATTCTTTGTAGGAGTAGTTGGAAATAGAGATACTGTTAGTGTTGCTGTACTAGTTGACTCATCAAGATGTAAAGATATTGGTGATTTTGTTTGGTATGATATAAATAGAGATGGTATTCAAGACGCTTCCGAGCCAGGAGTAGAGGGGGTTACAGTTTATTTATTAGATGATTTAGCCGACACTATTGGAACTACAACAACAGATGCAAATGGATTCTATTTGTTTCCTGGGATTAGAAGAGGAACTTATCAAATAATTTTTGATATTTCAACAAATACTCAAGGATTGCCTTATGCCCTAACAGATAAAGATCAAGGAGGCAATGATGAATTAGATAGTGATGCAAATCCAAACGGATCTACTGATCTTTTCCAACATAGACCAAGTATTCTTGGAGATAAGTTAGATTTGGATGCTGGGTTATATTTAGTGTCAGATATCGGAGACTTTGTATGGAATGATACAGATGGTGACGGTATCCAAGATGCGGGTGAAACTGGAATTGAAGGTGTTACAGTATATTTAATAGACGCAAACGGTGATACTGTTCAAACTGATGTTACAGATGCTAACGGAGCATACTTATTCGAAGATGTAAATGGAGGCGATTACATTATTGCTTTTGATCCTACATCTAATGTAGATGGTCAACAATATACTGGCTCTCCACAAGGTCAAGGAGGAGATAATACAGTTGATAGTGATCCTAATGCAAATGGTATAGTAGCGATTACATTTGATCCAACTCAAGGAGACAATTTAGATGTAGATGCTGGATTTGTTCCAACGGGAAGTATTGGGGATTTTGTTTTCGAAGACAGTGATAATGATGGTATTCAAGATCCAGGAGAAAACGGAGTTCAGGGTGTAATAGTTTACTTAATAGATAATACAACAGGTGATACGGTAGCAACAGATACAACTGATTTCAATGGAGAATATCTATTTGAAGATGTTCCTGCTGGTGAATATGTATTAGGTGTTGATCCTAACTCGATTGGTGATAGCGAGTTTGCTGATGCCAATCAAGGAGGAGATGATGAATTAGATAGTGATATTAATCCATTAACAGGATTAAGTGATCCGATTAATTTTGATCCAACCAATGGTGATGACCTATCAGTAGATGTAGGGTTAACGCCAACATCAGACTTAGGAGATTTTGTATGGTCAGACACTAATGGCGATGGTATCCAAGATGCAGGAGAGCCTGGAATCGAAGGAGTAACAGTTTACTTAATTGATGTTGCCACCGGTGATACAGTTGGTACGGATGTTACAGATGCAGCAGGTGCTTACTTGTTTACAAGTGTAACAACTGGTGATTATATTGTTTCATTTGATGTAACGACCTATACAAATGGTCAAGATTATACAGCTTCACCACAGAATCAAGGTGGAGATAACAATTTAGATAGTGATCCGAACCCTACAACGGGAACAGTAGCAGTAACATTTGATGCAAGCAACGGAGATGACTTATCAATTGATGCTGGTTATATACCAACGGGTTCAATTGGAGATTTAGTATTCCAAGACTTAAATGGTGATGGTATCCAAGATGGAGGAGAGTCTGGCGTTGAAGGTGTAGTGGTATACCTAATAAATAATGTAACAGGAGATACTTTAGCAACAGATACTACGGATGCTAATGGAGAATACTTATTTGAAGGAGTACAACCTGGAGAATATATTGTAGCATTTGATCCTAATACAATTGGAGATACAGAATTCTCAACAGCAAATCAAGGTGTAAATGATGAATTAGATAGCGATGCTAATCCAAATGGTGCTTCAGATCCATTCACATTTGATCCTACTAATGGAGATGATTTATCGGTAGATGCTGGTTTAACGCCAATCGCTGATATTGGAGATTTTGTGTGGAACGATACAGATGGTGATGGTATTCAAGATGCAGGAGAAACTGGAATTGAAGGTGTAATTGTTTATTTAATTGATGCCAATACAGGTGATACATTAAATACAGATGTAACAGATAACAATGGTGCATATTTATTCGAAGATGTAACTCCTGGAGATTATGTAATCGCTTTTGATCCATCAAATAATACTAATGGACTTGATTTAACAGCTTCGCCACAAGATCAAGGTGGAAGTGATGCTACTGATAGTGATATTAACTCTAACAATACAACAGCACCTTTTACATTTGATCCTTCTCAAGGAGATAATTTAGATGTAGATGCTGGATTTATTTGCACTCCAGATAGAATAACAATAGATGCCACGACTTGTATCGCAGGAGAAGAAGGAACAACAGTTGATACCTTCACTTCAGCAGCAGGATGTGATAGTATTGTAACGACCATTACAACTTTATTACCAGCAGCGACTTCAACAGTAGATGCCACAACATGTGATCCTCAACAAGTAGGAACTACAGTTGACACCATCGTAGGAGGAGCAGCAAACGGATGTGATAGCATTGTAACAACAGTAACTACTTTAGTACCAGAAGTAACCAATACAGTAAACTTAACGACTTGTATCGCAGGAGAAGAAGGAACATCAGTTGATACCTTTACTTCAGCAGCAGGATGCGATAGTATTGTAACGACCATTACAAATTTATTACCAACAGCCACTTCAACAGTAGATGCCACAACATGTGATCCTCAACAAGTAGGAACCACAGTTGATACCATCGTAGGAGGAGCAGCAAACGGATGTGATAGCATTGTAACAACAGTAACTACTTTAGTACCAGAAGTAACCAATACAGTAAACTTAACGACTTGTATCGCAGGAGAAGAAGGAACATCAGTTGACACCTTCACTTCAGCAGCAGGATGTGATAGTATTGTAACGACCATTACAACCTTATTACCAGCGGCCACTTCAACAGTAGATGCTACAACATGTGATCCTCAACAAGTAGGAACTACAGTTGATACCATCGTAGGAGGAGCAGCAAATGGATGTGATAGCATTGTAACAACAGTAACTACTTTAGTACCAGAAGTAACCAATACAGTAAACTTAACGACTTGTATCGCAGGAGAAGAAGGAACATCAGTTGACACCTTCACTTCAGCAGCAGGATGTGATAGTATCGTAACGACCATTACAACTTTATTACCAACAGCCACTTCAACAGTAGATGCTACAACATGTGATCCTCAACAAGTAGGAACTACAGTTGATACCATCGTAGGAGGAGCAGCAAACGGATGTGATAGCATTGTAACAACAGTAACTACTTTAGTACCAGAAGTAACCAATACAGTAAACTTAACGACTTGTATCGCAGGAGAAGAAGGAACATCAGTTGACACCTTCACTTCAGCAGCAGGATGTGATAGTATTGTAACGACCATTACAACTTTATTACCAACAGCCACTTCAACAGTAGATGCCACAACATGTGATCCTCAACAAGTAGGAACCACAGTTGATACCATCGTAGGAGGAGCAGCAAACGGATGTGATAGCATTGTAACGACAGTAACTACTTTAGTACCAGAAGTAACCAATACAGTAAACTTAACGACTTGTATCGCAGGAGAAGAAGGCACAACAGTTGATACCTTCACTTCAGCAGCAGGATGTGATAGTATTGTAACGACCATTACAACTTTATTACCAACAGCCACTTCAACAGTAGATGCCACAACATGTGATCCTCAACAAGTAGGAACCACAGTTGACACCATCGTAGGAGGAGCAGCAAATGGATGTGATAGCATTGTAACAACAGTAACTACTTTAGTACCAGAAGTAACCAATACAGTAAACTTAACGACTTGTATCGCAGGAGAAGAAGGAACATCAGTTGACACCTTCACTTCAGCAGCAGGATGTGATAGTATTGTAACGACCATTACAACTTTATTACCAACAGCCACTTCAACAGTAGATGCCACAACATGTGATCCTCAACAAGTAGGAACCACAGTTGATACCATCGTAGGAGGAGCAGCAAACGGATGTGATAGCATTGTAACGACAGTAACTACTTTAGTACCAGAAGTAACCAATACAGTAAACTTAACGACTTGTATCGCAGGAGAAGAAGGAACATCAGTTGATACCTTCACTTCAGCAGCAGGATGTGATAGTATTGTAACGACCATTACAACTTTATTACCAACAGCCACTTCAACAGTAGATGCCACAACATGTGATCCTCAACAAGTAGGAACTACAGTTGATACCATCGTAGGAGGAGCAGCAAACGGATGTGATAGCATTGTAACAATTGTTACGACTTTATTGCCAAGCTATGTTGATTCTGTAGACGAAGTGACATGTGATCCAAATCAAGTTGGAACATTTACTGAGACATTTACAGCAGCAAATGGCTGTGATAGTGTCGTAACGACTACATATACATTGTCAGATGATTATGTTGATTTACCTAATGATACTATTACTGTTCAATGTGATCCAAATACAAATACTGGAGAGTATTGCTTACCTATAGCTTACGCTGATTTTAGTGGATATGATTTATTAATTGATGGAGAAGTGTACTTTGACCTACCATTTATCTGTGATTTAGATTCAATTGGTGGATATAGTTTTGAAACAGTTATCAATAGTATTCCTCAAACTTATGGTGGAAATACTCATATACTTTTAAGCTGGAAAATTAACGGAGTAGAGAAAGTAACTTCAAACTTCACTTACAGCACATTTGAGCAGTTAGCAGCATATATGTTAACTAAAGATCCTAACGGTTTATGGTCTGCTGATGGAGATAGAATAGATGGTGGATTCCCGTATACAAATTCTGTTTATGGAACACTTAATGTGTTTAGCCCAATCATTGGAGCACAAGCATTTGTGAACTACAATAGTGGGGTAGTGAGTAGAGGAACCTTAATTGAGAATTTAGAGCCTGGTTGTCATTGGTTAACTTTAACCAGTAAAGACAGTCCTTCATGTACAGACAGTGTTTATGTATGTGTTGAATGCTGTACTCCTACAAATGATACAATTAATGCCACAACTTGCGATGAAAATCAAGTGGGCACAGTAGTAGATTCTTTTGTAACAGCAAACGGATGTGATAGCATTGTAACGACAGTAACTACTTTAGTACCAGAAGTAACCAATACAGTAAACTTAACGACTTGTATCGCAGGAGAAGAAGGCACAACAGTTGACACCTTCACTTCAGCAGCAGGATGTGATAGTATTGTAACGACCATTACAACTTTATTACCAACAGCCACTTCAACAGTAGATGCCACAACATGTGATCCTCAACAAGTAGGAACCACCGTTGATACCATCGCAGGAGGAGCAGCAAATGGATGTGATAGCATTGTAACGACAGTAACTACTTTAGTACCAGAAGTAACCAATACAGTAAACTTAACGACTTGTATCGCAGGAGAAGAAGGAACATCAGTTGATACCTTCACTTCAGCAGCAGGATGTGATAGTATTGTAACGACCATTACAACTTTATTACCAACAGCCACTTCAACAGTAGATGCCACAACATGTGATCCTCAACAAGTAGGAACCACAGTTGATTCCATCGTAGGAGGAGCAAACGGATGTGATAGCATTGTAACTACAGTAACTACTTTAGTACCAGAAGTAACCAATACAGTAAACTTAACGACTTGTATCGCAACGAAGGAACATCAGTTGACACCTTCACTTTAGCAGCCTAGTATCGTAACGACCATTACAACTTTATTACCAACAGCCACTTCAACAGTAGATGCCACAACATGTGATCCTCACAAGTAGGAACCACAGTTGATACCATCGCAGGAGGAGCAGCAAATGGATGTGATAGCATTGTAACGACAGTAACTACTTTAGTACCAGAAGTAACCAATACAGTAAACTTAACGACTTGTATCGCTCAGTTGACACCTTCACTTCAGCAGCAGGATGTGATAGTATTGTAACGACCATTACAACTTTAGATGCTACAACATCCTCACAGTAGGAACAACAGTTGATACCATCGAGGAGCAGCAAATTCAACGACAGTAACTACTTTAGTACCTGAAGTAACCAATACAGTAAACTTAACGACTTGTATCGCAGGAGAAGAAGGAATCAGTTGATACCCTTCACTTCAGGATGTGATAGTATGCCATTACAACATGTGATCCTCAACAAGTAGGAACAACAGTTGACACCATCGCAGGAGGAGCAGCAAATGGATGTGATAGCATTGTAACGACAGTAACTACTTTAGTACCAGAAGTAACCAATACAGTAAACTTAACGACTTGTATCGCAGGAGAAGAAGGAACATCAGTTGATACCTTCACTTCAGCAGCAGGATGCGATAGTATCGTAACGACCATCAGCCACTTCAACAGTACCACATGTGATCCTCAACAAGTAGGAACAACAGTTGATACCATCGTAACGACCATTACAACTACGGTTCCAGCAGCACCTTCACTTCAACAGGATGTAGATGCCATTACAACCTTATTACCAACAGTTCAACAGTAGATGCTACAACATGTGATCCTCAACAAGTAGGAACAACAGTTGACCCATCGAAGGAGCAGCAAACGGATGTGATAGCATTGTAACGACAGTAACTAAACTTAACGACTTGTATCGCAGGAGAAGAAGGCCAATTGACAACTTCAGCAGCAGGATGTGATAGTATTGTAACGACCATTACAACTTTATTACCAACAGCCACTTCAACAGTAGATGCCACAACATGTGACCCTCAACAAGTAGGAACAACAGTTGATACCATCGTAGGAGGAGCAGCAAATGGATGTGATAGCATTGTAACACAGTAACTACTTTAGTACCAGAAGTAACCAATACAGTAAACTTAACGACTTGTATCGCAGGAGAAGAAGGCACAACAGTTGACACCTTCACTTCAGCAGCAGGATGTGATAGTATTGTAACGACCATTACAACTTTATTACCAACAGCCACTTCAACAGTAGATGCTACAACATGTGATCCTCAACAAATAGGAACCACAGTTGATACCATCGTAGGAGGAGCAGCAAATGGATGTGATAGCATTGTCACTACAGTAACTACTTTACTTCCAACTTATGAGGTAACAGTTATAGATACAGTTTGTAATCCAGCTGATTCGGGAATCGTTGTAGAAGTATTATCAACCATTGATGGTTGTGATAGTATTGTTACTTCAATCAATGTTTTAGTACCTGGTTACATTGAATTACCAGATACTGTAACAGTACAGTGTACTGATCCAATTGCAGAAACAGGGGAATACTGTATTCCAATTCCGTTGGCAGATTTCATCAATGGATATGATCTATTGATCGATGGTGAAGTTTACTTTGATTTACCATTTATCTGTGATTTGGATTCAATTGGTGGATATGACTTTACAACTGTAATTAATAGTAATCCTCCAACTTATGGTGGTGGTTCTTACATATTATTGAGTTGGAAAATCAATGGTGTTGAGAAAGTAACAACTAACTTTACCTATAATACTTTCGATGAATTAGCAGCATTTATGCTAAGCAAAGACCCTAATGGTCAATGGTTTGCAGATGGCGATAGAATAGAAGGTGGATTCCCTTATACTAGCTCAATTTATGGAACTTTAAATGTATTCAGTCCATTAATAGGAGCTCAATCATTTACCAACTATAATAGTGGTGTGGTAAGTAAAGGAACATTGATTCAAGATATTCCTGTAGGATGTCATTGGTTAACCATCGTAAACTTAGAATATCCTGCTTGTACAGATAGCATTTATGTTTGTGTAGAATGTCCGCAAATTGTAACAGATACAATCATTGTGAACATACCAGAAGGTGATACTAGTATAGTATGTGTTGATGGAGTTTATGACTTAGATGATGTTGTATCTGCTAGCGTATGTGATGCAGGTGACTTAGATGTAACAGTAACGGATGGTAGCTTATGTGTAGAGATCATAAATGATGTAGATGGTTTCCAACCAGATCAAATTTGTGTAGTTCATTGTAATGCTGCCGGTTTATGTGATACAACGATTATCATTGTAACACCAGAGCCGCCGGTACCGCCAACAGATACTATTTATGTGCCAATCGATCCAAGAGACAGTACAGAGATTTGTTTAGATGATGTAATTACCTTACCAGGTGATGTAACTACTATAACAGATTGTGACGGTAATGATATTACAGATATTTTAGGAAGCTTAGATAGCTGTGAAGTAAGTGTACAAGTTGGACCATTAGGCACAAGTCCTGGTGATACTCTTTGTGTCGTAGCTTGTAATGGAACTATCTGTGATACTACAATTATCATATTAATTCCAGAACCACCAGTTGTAGTAACTGATACTATTTATGTAACTATTCCGGAAGATAGCACAGATCAAGTATGTGTTGATGGAGTTTATGACTTAGATGATGTTGTATCTGCTAGCGTATGTGATGCAGGTGACTTAGATGTAACAGTAACGGATGGTAGCTTATGTGTAGATATTACAAATGATGTAGATGGTTTCCAAGCAGATCAAATTTGCGTAGTTCATTGTGATGCTTTAGGCAACTGTGATACAACAATTATCATTGTAACACCAGAGCCACCAGTACCACCAACAGATACTATCTATGTGCCAATCGATCCAAGAGACAGTATAGAGATTTGTTTAGATGATGTAATTACCTTACCAGGTGATGTAACTACTATAACAGATTGTGACGGTAATGATATTACAGATATTTTAGGAAGCTTAGATAGCTGTGAAGTAAGTGTAATTGGACCATTAATGGAACTATCTGTGAACTACAATTATCATATTAATTCCAGAACCACCAGTGTAGCACAGATCAAGCCTTAGATGATGTTGTAACTATTACAAATGATGTAGATGGTTTCCAAGCAGTATTCCAATCGATCCAAGAGACAGTATGTAATTACCTTACCAGGTGATGTAACTACTATAACAGATTGTGACGGTAATGATATTACAGATATTTTAGAAGTAAGTGGACCATTAGGCACAAGTCCTGGTGATACTCTTTGTGTCGTAGCTTGCAATGGAACTATCTGTGATACAACTATTATCATTTTAATTCCATTACCACCAACAGATACTATCTATGTACCAATCGATCCAAGAGACAGTACAGAGATTTGTTTAGATGATGTAATTACCTTACCAGGTGATGTAACTACTATAACAGATTGTGACGGTAATGATATTACTGATATTTTAGGAAGCTTAGATAGCTGTGAAGTAAGTGTACAAGTTGGACCATTAGGCACAAGTCCTGGTGATACTCTTTGTGTCGTAGCTTGCAATGGAACTATCTGTGATACAACAATCATCATATTAATTCCAGAACCACCAGTTGTAGTAACTGATACTATTTATGTAACTATTCCGGAAGATAGTACAGATCAAGTATGTGTTGATGGAGTATATGACTTAGATGATGTGGTAACTGCAAGTGTATGTGATGCAGGTGATTTAGCAGTAACAGTAACGGATGGTAGCTTATGTGTAGATATTACAAATGATGCAGATGGTTTCCAAGCAGATCAAATTTGCGTAGTTCATTGTGATGCTTTAGGCAACTGTGATACAACAATTATCATTGTAACACCAGAACCACCAGTATATAATACAGATACAATTTATGTAGATGTACCGGAGAATGGAACAACTGTTTCATTATGCCCAACAGCTGGCGAAATAGGTGATGTAGTGGATGTAATTAACTTAGGTTGTGATACTGATTTACATCCTGGTAGCAGCATCATTACTGATACCAATGGTTGCATTATTTACACAGCTGGACCTACATCAGGAGACTTTGTTGATACATTCTGTTTAGTAGCCGTTGATAGTTTTGGAAATACAGATACAACTGTATATGTAATTTCAATAACACCAGAAATTACCACAGATACGGTTACCATAGTGATGGTACCTAATGATACATTAGAAGTTTGTTTAGGAGATGAAATTCAAGTATCTCCAATTGACGATGTATTTATCTGCGGTGTTGATGTTGATGTTAACGTTGAAGTAAATGCAGGTGACTCATGTGTTACAGTTATAACAGGACCAAACTTTGACTCAGAACAAGAGTTATGTGTAGTTCATTGTTCAAGTGGAATTTGTGATACTACAATAATTGTGGTGTTGCCAGCAGTAACTAGTGATACTATTTACATCAATGTACCAGTTTCTGAAACAACAGATGCTTTATGTGCAACAGGTGATGATATTGGAACGATAGTATCAAATTCTGATCTAGGATGTGATGTTGTATTGTTAGAAGGCAGTTCAACTTCTTCAAACGTTGAAGGTTGCGTAATATATACTGCCGGTACAACACCTGGTAATTTTGCAGATACCATTTGCGTAGTAGGTACTGATGTAAATGGAAATAACGATACCACAGTTTATATAATTACTGTTGTACCAGTAACGGATACTATATATGTACCGGACGATACAGTCGTATGCTTAGATGATGTGGTGACTATTAGTGGTCCAATTGATACAATTTACTCTTGCAATGGAGCTGACATCTCAGTGGATACAACCAATACCCAATGTGGAATTGTAGTAACTATTCCTGAGTCGTTAGACCCTAACCAAGTGGATACTATTTGTGTTGTAACTTGTAGTGGTGCTATTTGTGATACAACAATCATTGTTGTAACTCCAATTGGTAATCCACCGGTTGCGGTAGATGATTATGACACAACCTCTATAAATGTACCGGTTGAAGTATCTGTTTTAGATAACGACTACGATCCGGACAATGATTCAATCGCTTTAATTACAGTAATTACAGATCCTGAAAATGGAACAGTAACAGTTGATCAAACAGCTGGAACAATTACTTACGATCCTAATCCTGGATATGTAGGAATAGATAGTTTCCAATATGTGATCTGTGATGTACCATTAGATGGTTGCGATACAGCTTGGGTATACATTAGCATTAAAGATGAAGAATGCTTATTCCCTCAAGCAATTACACCGAATGGTGATGGTGAAAACGACTTCTTTGATATCAGATGTTTATTTGGTCAAGAAAAAGTAGTATTGAAGATCTTCAACAGATGGGGTAATGAAGTGTATTACAACGAGAACTACCAAAACAATTGGGATGGTAGGTTCGTAAACGATCCGTTGCCAGATGGTGCATACTATTATGTAATTGAATACAATGATCCAACTTCAGGAGAAAGAACTCAAAGAGGAGGATACGTAATGATACACAGGTAATATATTAAATACCAAAAAGAAATAGAGATGGTAAAAAAGTTTAAATTATTAGTATTGGTTTTGATTGGGCTAACTTCAATGGTTCAAGCACAGCAAGATCCTCAATACAGCCAGTTTATGTATAATAAACTGCCAATCAATAGTGCATATACCGGTGGTAGAGATGTGCTGTCAATCAGAGCATTATATAGAAACCAATGGGTTGGTTTAGAGGGTTCGCCTCAAACAGCAACTTTTAGTGTACATAGTCCTTTAAAAAATGAGGATATAGCATTAGGTTTCAATATTGTTCACGATAGATTAGGAACAATCAACCAAACGGTCGTAAGTGGTACTTATGCCTACAGAATTCCAATTAAAAATGGAATGAAATTTAGTTTCGGAGTGAATGCCGGGTTTATGTATCATGTAAATAAACTATCTGAAGCTGCTGTAAATGATATTGGCGATGTTGGGTTACAAGAAAACGTTAGTCGTATTGTGCCGGATGTAGGAGCAGGAATTTACATTTATCACCCAGAATGGTTTTACATTGGTGTAAGTGTGCCTAACTTCATTACTAGTGATGTAATTAGTAAGGAAAGATCTGAAGCAGCGCCTTTAGTTGGAGGATCGAATAGTCAAAGAACACAACATTTGATGGCCATGGCTGGAGGAGTTATTCCTTTAGGTACTAAAGCTTTAAAATTAAGACCACAAGTAATGTTTAAACATGTTATCAATGCAGAGTACGATGCACCATTCTCTATTGATTTAAACGCAAGCTTTTTAATTTATGACAGAGTAAATATCGGAGCAAGCTATAGAACAACTTTTGGAAAAAGAGATAGTCCTGATCGATTAGAAGATCCATATGGAGTTAGTGGTATGGTTGAATTTTGGGCGACTAAACAGTTACTTATAGGATATGCATATGATTATCCGTTAAATAAGATCAGCGACGTAACCAATGGATCACACGAAATCATATTAGGATTTGATTTCGATTTTGACAAGAAGAAAATTATTACACCTAGATATTTCTAGATAAACTATAACATAAAGCTAAATTATGTTTCAACTAAAAAAACATCTCCCTCTATTGCTGATAGCATTTATGCTATTTAACTCGCAACAAATTTTCGCTCAAAGTGGGCGTTTAGCTAGAGCCAATGCAGCATATGATAAATTGGCCTATTCGCCTGCAATTGAATTGTATAAAAGTGTGCTAGACGATAGCGAAAACTTTGAGGCAATGAGCAAGTTGGCAGATTGCTACCGCTTAACAAATCAATACCCAGAAGCCGAATATTGGTACGGAAAGGTTTGTAGTAAAACGGAAGCAGAGCCGCAAGACATGCTTTACTATGCTGAAGTGCTTCAAACAAATGAAAAATATGCTGAAGCAGCTAAATGGTATCAAAATTATAGTGAGCAGGTTCCAGGAGATAAAAGAGCGGATAATCAATTAAAAGCGTCTCAAAATTACAGACAGTTTTTTAAAGATGTAGATCGTTATAGAATTGAACACCTTAACTTCAATAGCGGTGTATATGATTTTAGTCCGGTTTACTTTGAAGATGGTATTGTTTTTAGTAGCTCAAGAGATAGTGCACAAAGTATTGGTCGTACTGCGACATGGACTGGTGAACCATTTTTTGACCTATATTATGTTGAAGAAACCGACGTTGATACTGCAAATGGTCAAAACATTTCTACTGATGGTGGAAGCTGGACAAGACCTAAATCAATAAAAGGTAGAGTAAATACAAAGTATCATGAAGGGCCAATAGTTTTTACGCCTGATATGAGCAAAGTATATTTTACAAGAAACAATTTTGACAATACACGTGTAGTTGGGAAAGTTGGGAAAAGTACAGATAAGATTGTAAAACTTAAACTTTATACTGCTGAAATTAGAGATAATAAGTGGGAAAACATTAAGGAGTTTGCTTATAATGATGATGAATATAGTGTAGGTCATGCCGCTATTAGCCCGGATGCAGAATACTTGTACTTTGTAAGCGATATGCCTGGTGGATATGGAGGTACAGATTTATATGTTTGTAAAAAAGAAGAAAATGGATGGAGTACACCATTAAACATGGGGCCGGCAATTAATACAGAAGGTGATGAAATGTTTCCATACGTACATAATGATGGTACAATGTATTTTTCCAGTGATGGACAAGGCGGCTTAGGTGGTTTGGATATCTTTAAAATGAGTGGATCAGGAACCAATTGGGGAGAAGTGAAAAACATGGGCGCTCCTCTAAATTCAAGTGAAGACGATTTTGGATTGATTTACAATGCTGAAAAAACACAGGGCTACTTAACGAGTGATCGAGTGGGTGGAACTGGAAGTGATGATATTTATAGATTCTATGATGAAGGAATTACTTTAGAAGGAATTGTTGTAGATATGGATACTGATGAACCTATTTGTGATGCAAACGTCGCAATGAGTTATTTATCAGATGTTGTAGGAGAGAATGTCGGTAAATGTGATGGTAAATTTGAATTTAGTGTATTGCCTGGAAGAGATTATTCTTTAGAAGGTTGTGCTGAATTATATGACTGTAAAACGGTTAAAACTACAACTAAGGGCATTAAGCCGGGAGGTAAAGTATTTGTAAAAATTCCATTGAAACTTATTCCTCCATTAGATTTGGAAGTTTTAGTTGTAGATAAAATAACAAGAAATCCAATTGCAAATTCGAAAGTTGTAGCCTATAATAATTGCGATGAGACATACACTAATCGTGATAGTGATGCAGAAGGAATGAGTTACTATAAAAACATCCAACAAGGTTGTGCTTTTAATGTAAGTGCCAACGCAGTTGGATATTTACCAGGAGACGGAGATATAATTGTAGATGGAAGTGTGAATCCTGCAAGATTAGTAATTGAACTTGAGAAAATTAAAATTGATGATCAATATGGTCCTTCAGTAGGAATTATCTTAAAGAATATTTACTACGACTTTGATCAAAGCTATATTAGACCTGAAGCAGAAGTTGATTTAAATAAGGTATTGAACTTTATGAATATTAATCCAGGCACAATTGTAGAAATAGGGTCGCATACTGATGCTAGAGCAACTTTTGCATATAATGAAGCATTAAGTGAAAGAAGAGCAAAATCAGCCGTAAATTGGTTAGTTCAGAGAGGAATTCCTAGAAATAGATTAGTAGCAGTAGGATATGGCGAATTACAAGTATTAAATGGTTGTACGGATAATGTACAGTGTACAGAAGAAGAGCACCAAAGAAATAGAAGAACGGAGTTTAGAGTAATTGATAATGTAACAGGTATCGATCAAAAAAGTATTGAAAGGTTCGATATGTTGATTGACCCTTGTTTAAAGTGTCCATTCTAAGAACAGCTTTTTAAAACAAAGCTGACCAAGGAATCTAAATTGAAATTAAATTAGAAAAACATAGAAGCAGCTGATGAAACATCATCAGTTGCTTTTGTTTTAACTGTTAATGAGTAGATTAATTACGAAGTAGAAAAATTGTAATTAATAATTCTTTAGCACGTAGATAATTAAAATTAAAGTATATTTGCAACCCAAAATAAAAAATTAGTATGTTAATTATTGATGCAAGAGAAAGTGACTCAATTGATAAAGCACTTAAAAAGTACAAAAGAAAGTTTGAAAAGACAGGTTTAATGAAACAATTAAGGTCTCGTCAACACTTTACTAAGCCGTCTGTAAAAAGAAGAGCAGAAGTTCTTAAAGCAGCTTACAGAGATAAGGTAAAAAGTTCAATGTAAGAGTTGCATTTCAATAAACTTATTCCTATCTTTCTTTTCGCTCTTAATAGTAGGGTAACAAAAGATAAGGACGCTAGGAATGAGATTGAAAGATTTTCTCAATTACTTACAACATGAAAAGAGATATTCTGATAAAACAGTAATTTCCTACAAAAAGGATTTACAACAGTTTCAGGATTTCATAGAGTCAAACTTATTAGTTAACACTGAAGTTACCAGTAAACATGTTAGATCATGGATGGTAGACTTGTTAAATAATAAAAAGCTAGCACCTTCCTCCATTCGAAGAAAGCTATCATCACTTAATACTTACTTCAATTGGCTTCTAAAACATGAAGCTATTAAAGTTAACCCTGCCAAGGGTGTAGCATCTTTAAAATTACCTCAGAGAGCACCTCAGTATTTATCAAATTTGTCTACCGACAAAATGATTAAAGATCTCCAATTAGAAATTACTAATTGGTACGATCGAAGAAACTATTTACTAATAGAATTATTATACAATACTGGAATACGGCGACAGGAATTAATAGAATTAAAGTGGAATGATATAGACAGCGGTCGAAAATTTATAACTGTATTGGGAAAAGGCAAAAAAGAAAGGCACATCCCTATTTCACAAAAATTGATTGAAAGTATAGAGATTTATAAAAAAGAAATTCAAGAACAATTTCTATCTCTGCCAGAACAAATTTTTATTACCGATAAAGGCACCAAACTATATCCCAAATTCGTTTATAATGTAGTGAAAAGATATCTGACTAGATATAGCACATTACAAAAGAGAAGTCCGCATGTATTAAGACATACGTTTGCTACCCATCTGTTAAATAATGGTGCTGATTTAAATGATATTAAAGAATTGTTAGGCCACTCAAGCCTTGCATCAACCCAAGTATATACACATAATTCTATTGAAGACCTTAAGAATATTTATAAACAAGCTCATCCAAAGAGCTAAAAAAAATGATTGTAGATGAAAGTAGAAATTCAAGCAGTGCATTTTAATGCAGATGAAAAGTTGAAAAGCTTTATTGAAGCGAAAGCAGAAAAATTAAACACTTTTTTTGATCGAATTATCGATTGTAGTGTAACACTAAGTTTGGAGCATAACGGAGCTTCCATAAAAGATAAGAATGTAGTTGTAAAAGTGCAGATACCTGGCGCTTTATTAGTCGCCAAAGAATCTACCAAATTATTTGAAGAATCTACAGATTTGGCATTTGATCACATAAGAAGACAAATTAGAAAGCATAAATCAAAATTAAGACAACACGTTTAAAATGTTAGGTCATATTAAATTGATGATTTAACCGTTTCTTTATTTTAGTTTTCAAGAATATTCTCGTAACTTTGCAAGCCAATTTGAGAAACCTAGTTGTTTTTCTCATTGAATGTTCTTGAAAATCAACAAGTTAAGATGCTTTTGCGAGCCTTTTATTAGTGTAGTTTGTAAGCGTAATGCTTAAAGAGTATGCCAATGTAGCTCAGTTGGCCAGAGCAGCTGATTTGTAATCAGCCGGTCGGGGGTTCGAATCCCTCCATTGGCTCGTTATAATTGTGCTAATAAAAACTCATATAAGTAATGGAATTTGACGGTTGTCGATTCCCTGCTGTTGAGAAGCATCTTAACTAGGGGAGATACCAAAGCGGCCAACTGGGGCAGACTGTAAATCTGTTGTCTTCGACTTCGTAGGTTCGAATCCTGCTCTCCCCACTTGTTATTAAATGTGTGATGTCAAATTTAGTTTGAATAAGTCACATAGTGCGGGAGTAGCTCAGTTGGTAGAGCATCAGCCTTCCAAGCTGAGGGTCGCGGGTTCGAGTCTCGTCTCCCGCTCTAAATATTAAAGCCTGGCTTTAATATGGTTAAATAATGTTGATCGGAAAGAAAAGTTCTTATAAATAGTGAAGTAGAAATAATGGGGATTATAATCACCCTTTATGTCGCTTGGTACAAGCCGATGTAGCTCAGGGGTAGAGCGTTTCCTTGGTAAGGAAGAGGTCATGGGTTCAATTCCCATCATTGGCTCTCCTTCACAAAACAATTATAGAATTAATAATTCGAAAATTAATATTAGAAACATTTTTTTGTAAATCAAAATTAAAACAGCTTGAATCATGGCTAAAGAAAAGTTCATAAAGAACAAACCACACGTTAACGTAGGAACAATTGGTCACGTAGATCACGGTAAAACTACACTTACTGCAGCTATTACATCTGTATTAGCTGATAAAGGATGGGCGCAAAAGAAAGATTACGCATCAATTGACGCAGCTCCTGAAGAAAAAGAAAGAGGTATTACAATTAATACTGCTCACGTAGAGTATGAAACTGAAAATAGACACTATGCTCACGTAGATTGTCCAGGTCACGCGGATTACGTAAAGAACATGGTAACTGGTGCTGCTCAAATGGATGGTGCAATTTTAGTATGTGCTGCTACTGACGGTCCAATGCCTCAAACAAGAGAGCATATCTTATTAGCAAGACAAGTAGGTGTTCCTGCTGTTGTTGTTTTCTTAAACAAAGCTGACTTAGTTGACGATCCGGAATTGTTAGAGTTAGTTGAAATGGAAGTAAGAGAATTATTGAGCTTCTACGATTTCGATGGTGACAATGCTCCTATTATTACAGGATCTGCATTAGGTGCTTTAAATGGTGAGCCTGAAGCAGTTGCTAAAATCATGGAATTGATGGATGCTGTAGATTCTTACATTCCTGTACCTCCAAGACCAATCGATAAGCCTTTCTTATTACCTGTAGAAGATGTATTCTCAATTACTGGTAGAGGAACTGTTGCAACTGGTAGAATTGAAAGAGGTGTTGTTAATACTGGCGATCCTTTAGAAATTGTTGGATTGCAAGAAAAATCAATGACAACTACTTGTACTGGTGTTGAAATGTTTAGAAAAATATTAGACACAGGTGAAGCTGGTGACAACGTTGGTTTGTTGTTAAGAGGTATTGAGAAAGACGATATCAAAAGAGGAATGGTTATTTGTAAGCCTAAATCAATTACTCCACACACTGAATTTAAATGTGAAGTGTACGTATTGAGTAAAGAAGAAGGTGGAAGACATACTCCATTCTTTAATAAATATAGACCGCAATTTTACTTAAGAACAACAGATTGTACTGGTGAAGTAGTATTGCCAGACGGTGTTGAAATGGTAATGCCTGGTGATAACGTATCTATTACTGTTAAATTGATTTATCCTGTAGCCTTAGAGAAAGGTTTAAGATTTGCGATCAGAGAAGGTGGTAGAACTGTTGGAGCAGGTCAGGTTACTGAAATTATTAAGTAATTTTTGATAGATAACAAGAGTAAGGATGGCTAATGGAAATCTGTTAGCCATCATTAGTCTTACGGGTGTAGCTCAGCTGGTAGAGCAACGGTCTCCAAAACCGTAGGTCGCAGGTTCGATCCCTTCCGCCCGTGCAATAGGAAAAGAATGAATAAAGTAATAGCATATTGTAAAGAGTCTTACGGCGAGTTAGTAAATAAGGTTAGTTGGCCAACTTGGAAAGAATTACAATCAAGCGCTATAGTGGTGATGATTGCTTCTTTAATTATTGCGTTGGTTATTTGGGGTATGGATATGGCTTCAAAATTTATTTTGAACGATATCTTTTACAAGAATATCGGCTAACAGCGAAAACGAAAAAATGGCAGCAGACGATAAAAATTGGTATGTACTTCGTGTAGTAAGTGGGAAGGAAAATAAAATCAAGGAATATCTTGATATGGAAATTTCTAGATCAAACTGGGGAGATATTGTAACACAGATTCTTGTACCTAAAGAAAAAGTATATAAGTTAAGAGGCGGAAAGAAAGTAATCCAAGAGAAGAATTTCTATCCGGGTTATATGTTGGTGGAAGCAGTAGCTGCAAGATTTAGTGGAGAAATTATCTCTACCATTAACAGTACTACCAATGTTATTCATTTTTTAGGGAAAGATAATCCTATTCCTGTAAAACAAAA
The DNA here is from genome assembly GCA_041393015.1 of Chitinophagales bacterium. Lineage (GTDB taxonomy): Bacteria > Bacteroidota > Bacteroidia > Chitinophagales > JADIYW01 > JAGQYH01. Next base: position 124,306 of record JAWKKV010000003.1, read on the forward strand.
TGAAGTAAATCGAATATTAGGAAAAGTAGATGCTATGCAAGAAGTTGGTGTGGCGGTAAATGAACCTTTCTTAGTTGGAGAAACAGTAAAAATTATAGATGGACCTTTCAACGATTTCAATGGAACTGTTGAAGAGTTAGATGAGGAGAAGAAAAAACTAAAGGTGATTGTAAAGATCTTCGGAAGAAGAACACCTGTAGAGTTGAATTTTATGCAAGTTGAAAAAATATAGCCATGGCTAAAGAAATTGAAGTTTTTATAAAGTTACAGATTAAAGGTGGTCAAGCAAATCCAGCGCCACCAGTAGGTCCAGCATTAGGTGCTAAAGGAGTTAATATTATGGACTTCTGTAAACAATTTAATGCGAGAACGCAAGACCAACCGGGTAAAGTATTACCAGTTGTAATCTCTGTATTCAAAGATAAGTCGTTTACATTCATTATTAAAACGCCTCCTGCTGCAGTACTATTATTAGAAGCGGCTAAATTGAAGTCTGGTTCTGCTGAACCAAACAGAATAAAAGTTGGGTCAGTATCATGGGATCAAATTAAAGAGATCGCTGAGTTGAAAATGCCAGATTTAAATGCATTTACTGTAGAATCAGGAATGAAAATGGTAGCTGGGACAGCACGTAGCATGGGATTAAAAGTAAGCGGTAAAGCTCCTTGGGCTGCAGCTGCTAATGCATAATTGTAGAATATATAAATAAGTTAGAAGTGAAGTTAACTAAGAAGAGAAAAGCTATTGCAGATAAGGTAGAAAAAGAGAAATTGTATTCCCTTGAAGAAGCAACAGCATTAATAAAGAAGGTTAGCACAACCAAATTTGATGGTTCTGTAGATTTACATATTCGATTAGGAGTAGATCCTAGAAAACCGGATCAAGCTATTAGAGGAACAGTAAGCCTTCCACACGGAACAGGTAAAACAAAAACAGTTTTGGTAATGTGTACACCTGATAAGGAAGACGAAGCTAGAGAAGCTGGTGCTGATTATGTTGGTTTAGAGGAGTTCGTTGACAAAATTTCTAGCGGTTGGACAGACGTAGATGTAATTATTGCAACACCTAATGTTATGCCTAAAATCGGTAGATTAGGTAAAGTATTAGGTCCAAGAAACTTAATGCCAAACCCTAAATCAGGAACAGTTACTGTTGATGTAGCTAATGCTGTTAAGGATGTAAAAGGTGGAAAGATTGCTTTTAGAGTTGATAAATACGGTATTCTTCACTCTACAGTTGGAAAAGTTTCTTTTTCCCCTGAACAATTAGCGGGTAACATGAAAGAGTTGTTAACTACTCTTCATAAAATGAAGCCTGCTGCGGCGAAAGGGGTTTACTTCAAAAGCATTTTTGCTGCTCCAACGATGGGATCGGCTGTTCAAATTGATCCGAAAAGTTTAGGATTGTAATTAAATAAGTAAGTTAAGAAAGATAAGGCTATGAATAGGGCACAGAAAAAAGAAGTTATTGATGGTTTGACGGTAAAGTTCAACGAATCAAATGCATTCTATATTACAGATGCTTCAGGAATGAGTGTGGCAGCTATAAATGACTTAAGAAGAGTATGTCATAAAAAAGGTATTGAATTAAAAGTAGCAAAAAATACTTTGATTGAAAAAGCTTTTGACATTTCTGATAATGATTACGAAGCAGTAAAACAGTTATTGAAAGGTCCAACAGCGATCATGTTCTCTGAAACTGGAAACTTACCGGCGAAAGTAATTAAAGAATTTAGAGGAAAGGATGGTTTAAAACCTGTTTTAAAAGGAGCTTATATTGATGCATCTGTATTTGTTGGCGACGACAAATTAGAAAGTCTAATTACCCTTAAATCAAAAGAGGAAGTTATTGGAGATGTTATATTGTTATTACAATCGCCAATTAAAAATGTTATTTCTGCTCTTAATTCAGGAGGGCAAACAATTGCGGGATTAGTGAAAGCTTTAGAAGAAAGAAACTAAAACCCCAATCAAACTAGGTTACGCACGAAATCAAGATATTAATTAAAAAAATTAAATTAAAAATTCAATTAAGATGGCAGATATTAAAGCAATCGCAGATCAGTTAGTAGGACTTACAGTAAAAGAAGTAAACGAACTAGCTACTTACTTAAAAGAGGAGCATGGTATTGAGCCTGCAGCAGCAGTAGCAGTAGCAGGTCCTGCAGCAGCAGCAGATGCTGGTGATGCAGAAGAAGCTCAAACAGAATTCAATGTAATGTTAGTTTCAGCTGGTGCTGCTAAATTAGGCGTAGTAAAAGTTGTAAAAACCTTAACTGGTTTAGGACTTAAAGAAGCTAAAGATTTAGTTGATGGTGCTCCAAGTGCAATTAAGGAAGCAGTATCAAAAGAAGAAGCTGAGTCAATCAAGGCTCAATTGGAAGAAGCAGGTGCTACAGTAGAATTAAAGTAATATTCTACTTGACAAAGAGCTTAATCCAAATACAATAAAAAGAGAGTGTCTTGCAATGTAAATTGCTAAGGCACCTCTTTATTTATACAAATTAAACATTTATTTCACTATGGCTGCAACTAATCGGGGAATCGTAGAACGCGTTAATTTTGGAAAAATTTCCAAGCGATATGATTACCCAAATTTGTTGGATATTCAAGTGCAATCATTTCAGGATTTCTTCCAGTTGGAAACAACGCCCGATAACAGAGGGCAAGAAGGACTCTTTAAAGTGTTTTCAGAGAATTTCCCTATTACTGATGCAAGAAATATATTCTTATTAGAATTTCTTGATTATTTCATCGATCCACCTCGCTATACTATGGAAGAGTGTGTGGAACGTGGATTAACATACAGTGTGCCGCTTAAGGCGAAATTAAGATTATCATGTAACGATGAGGAACATATTGATTTCCAAACCATTGTTCAGGATGTATTCTTAGGAAACATTCCTTACATGACGCCTAAAGGTACTTTCATCGTTAACGGTGCAGAGAGAGTAATTGTATCTCAGTTACATAGATCACCAGGCGTATTTTTTGGTCAAAGTTTCCACCCTAACGGTACTAAATTATTTTCTGCAAGAATAATTCCTTTTAAAGGAGCTTGGATGGAATTTGCTACTGACATTAATAATGTTATGTACGCATATATTGATAGAAAAAAGAAATTTCCTGTAACCACTCTTTTAAGAGCGATTGGATACGATAACGATAAGGATATTCTTAGCCTATTTAACTTAGCAGATGAAATTAAGGTGTCAAAAGCAACCTTAAAGAAAACTGTAGGTAGAAAATTAGCTGCTAGAGTTTTAAAAACTTGGGTAGAAGATTTCGTAGATGAAGATACTGGAGAGGTAGTTTCTATCGAGAGAAATGAAGTTATCTTAGAGAGAGATACATTCTTAGATGAAGATCATATCGATTTAATCATCGATAATGATGTGAAAAGCATCTTGCTTCAAAAAGAAAACTTAAGCGAAGATTATTCTATCATCTACAATACATTACAAAAAGATACCTCAAACACAGAGATTGAGGCATTACAACATATATATCGTCAATTAAGAGGTTCTGATCCACCGGATGAAGAAACAGCTAGAGGTATTATCGATAAGCTTTTCTTTTCAGATAAGCGTTACGATTTAGGAGAAGTAGGTCGTTACAAGATCAATAAGAAATTGGAATTGGACGCTACTAACGATTCAAGAGTTTTATCTAAAAATGATATCGTATCTATCGTAGCTTATTTGATCCGATTAGTGAACCAAAAAGCAGACTTAGATGATATTGACCACCTTAGTAATAGAAGGGTGAAAACAGTTGGAGAACAACTTTATGGTCAATTTGGTGTGGGTTTAGCTAGAATGGCTAGAACCATCCGTGAAAGAATGAACGTAAGAGACAATGAGGTGTTTACACCAATTGACTTGATTAATGCAAGAACTTTATCTTCTGTGATCAACTCATTCTTTGGAACAAGTCAGTTGTCTCAATTCTTAGATCAAACGAATCCATTAGCAGAAATTACTCACAAAAGAAGAATTTCAGCACTAGGACCAGGAGGTCTTTCTAGAGAAAGAGCAGGTTTCGAAGTTAGAGACGTTCATTATTCTCACTACGGTAGACTTTGTACAATTGAAACACCGGAAGGACCAAACATTGGTTTGATTACAACACTTTGCGTTCACGCAAAAGTGAATAGAATGGGATTTATTGAAACACCTTACAACGAAGTTGAAAAAGGTAAAGTAAAAATCAACCAACCACCTGTTTACTTATCTGCTGAAGAAGAAGATGATAAAGTAATTGCTCAATCAAATGCTCCAATATCTGATAGAGGAGAGTTTATTGAAAGCAAAGTTAAATGTAGACAGCAAGGTGATTTCCCAATTAAGGAACCAAATGATCCTAATGACAATGATCCAATCGAATTTATGGACGTTGCACCTAACCAAATTGTGGGTGTATCTGCTTCCTTAATTCCTTTCTTGGAGAATGATGATGCGAACAGAGCATTAATGGGATCAAACATGCAGCGTCAAGCAGTGCCATTATTACGTCCGGATTCACCGGTTGTAGGAACTGGTCTTGAAGCAAGATGTGCACAAGATTCAAAAGTTCTTTTCAACGCAGAAGGTGACGGTGTAATTGAATATGTAGATGCTAAAAAGATTAGTATTAGATATGAAAGAACCGACGACCAAAGATTAGTGTCTTTCGAAGACGATGTTAAAACATACGATCTTACTAAGTTTAAGAGAACTAACCAAGGATCATGTATCAACCTTACACCAATTGTAAGAAAAGGTGATGTTGTGAAGAAAGGTCAGATCTTATGCGAAGGATTCGCTACTGAAAAAGGTGAGTTGGCTTTAGGTAGAAACCTAAAAGTAGCTTTCATGCCTTGGAAAGGATATAACTTTGAGGATGCTATTGTAATCTCTGAAAGAGTGGTAAGAGAAGATTTATTTACTTCTTTACACATTGGTGAGTACGAATTAGAGGTAAGAGATACAAAATTAGGAGAGGAAGAATTAACCAATGATATTCCTAACGTAAGTGAAGATGCTACAAGAAACTTAGATGCCGATGGTATTGTAAGAGTAGGGGCTCACTTGAAAGAAGGTGATATTATTATAGGTAAAATTACGCCTAAAGGAGAATCTGACCCAACACCTGAAGAAAAACTTTTAAGAGCCATCTTTGGTGATAAAGCAGGTGATGTTAAAGATGCTTCAATGAAAGCGCCTCCTTCCACTCAAGGAGTAGTAATCAGAACTCAATTATTCCAAAAAGCTAGAAAGAATAAAGCTAAGAAAGCGAAGGAAAAAGTTGAGTTAGAGAATATTGCAAAAGTTCACAACAAGAACTTAGAGGAAATTAGAGACTTAATGGTGAAAAAGTTAATGGCTCTAGTGGGTAATAAAGCTTCACAAGGTATTGAAAACCTTTACGGAGAAGAAATTCTTCCAAAGGGAACTAAAATCACTGAAAGAAGTTTAGCGGGTGTTGATTTCCTTGAAGTAAATCCGAAAGGATGGGTGAAGGAAGAAGATATTAGCAGTTCTCTAAATGTTCTATTACATAACTATACCATTAGAGTAAATGAAGAATTAGGTCGTTACAAACGAGAAAAATTCAACATTACTATTGGTGACGAGTTACCATCAGGTGTATTGAAATTAGCGAAAGTTTATGTAGCTAAAAAGAGAAAACTGAAGGTAGGAGATAAGTTAGCCGGAAGACACGGAAACAAAGGTATTGTAGCTAAAATTGTAAGAGAAGAGGATATGCCTTTCTTAGATGATGGAACTACAGTTGATATTGTTTTGAACCCATTGGGTGTACCTTCAAGGATGAACTTAGGTCAAATCTATGAGTCAGTATTGGGCTGGGCAGGTATTGAATTAGGAGTGAAATTTGCTACTCCAATTTTTGATGGTGCTACAGTACAAGAAATCGAGGAGCAGGTTGAAAAAGCCGGTCTTCCAAGATTAGGTCATACTTACTTATACGATGGTGAAACAGGCGATCGATTCCATCAGAAAGCAACAGTAGGAGTAATTTACATGTTGAAACTTTCTCATATGGTGGATGATAAGATGCATGCAAGATCTATCGGACCATATTCATTAATTACGCAACAACCTTTAGGTGGTAAAGCACAATTCGGTGGTCAGCGTTTAGGTGAGATGGAAGTATGGGCACTGGAAGCTTATGGAGCATCAAACTTGTTACAAGAATTGTTAACTCTTAAATCAGATGATATTTACGGTAGAGCTAAAGCTTATGAAGCGATAGTAAAAGGTGATGAGTTACCAGAGCCAAATATCCCTGAATCATTCAATGTATTATTACATGAATTGAGAGGATTAGCATTAGACTTAGAGTTCAACGAATAATTTTAGTTAAAAATTTAAATTTTTGAAATATGCCTTTCAAAAAGGATAATAAGATCAGAAATGATTTCAGTAGTATTACCATCAAGTTGTCTTCTCCAGATACAATTTTGGAAAGATCTTATGGCGAAGTAAAAAAACCTGAAACCATCAACTACAGAACCTACAAACCAGAAATGGAAGGTTTGTTCTGTGAGCGTATTTTCGGACCAACTAAAGATTTTGAATGTTACTGCGGTAAGTACAAAAGAATTAGATATAAAGGTATCGTGTGCGATAGATGTGGAGTTGAGGTAACAGAAAAGAAAGTTAGAAGAGAAAGAATGGGACACATCAAGTTGGTGGTTCCTGTTGTTCATATCTGGTATTTCAAATCTCTACCAAACAAAATTGGTTACTTACTTGGATTGTCTTCTAAGAAGATGGAAACCATCGTATATTATGAAAGATATGCGGTAATTCAACCAGGTATCACTGCCGATGGTATTAATGTTGCAGGAGAAGAAAGAGCTTTGGTTCAATTGGATCTTTTAACGGAAGAAGAATATCTTGAAATATTAGAAACACTTCCAAAAGATAACCAGTTATTAGAAGATACAGATCCTAACAAATTCATCGCTAAAATGGGAGCGGAAGCTATCCGTGATATCTTAGCACGAATTGATCTTAATAAGTTAGCTGGTTGGTTAAGAAACAAGGCGGCTACTGAAACATCTAAACAAAGAAAATCAGAAGCACTTAAGAGATTAAGTGTGGTAGAATCTTTTAGAGGTGCAAATGAAGTAGGTGAAAACAAGCCGGAGTGGATGGTAGTTGAATATCTCCCGGTAGTACCACCTGAGTTAAGACCTTTGGTTCCTTTAGATGGTGGTAGATTTGCCAGCTCTGATTTGAACGACCTTTACAGAAGGGTAATTATAAGAAACAATAGATTAAAGAGGTTAATTGAAATTAAGGCACCTGAGGTGATCTTAAGAAACGAAAAGAGAATGTTGCAGGAAGCTGTAGATTCTTTATTCGATAACTCTAGAAAATCTAATGCTGTTAAAGCAGAAGGTGGAAGAGCATTAAAATCTTTAAGTGATGTATTAAAAGGTAAGCAAGGTCGATTCAGACAAAACCTATTAGGAAAAAGGGTAGATTACTCTGGTAGATCTGTAATCGTTGTAGGACCATATTTGAAATTGTACGAATGTGGTTTACCAAAAGGAATGGCAGCAGAGTTGTTCAAACCTTTTATCATCAGAAAGTTAATCGAAAGAGGTATCGTAAAAACGGTAAAGTCAGCTAAGAAATTAGTAGATAAAAAAGAGCCGGTTATTTGGGATATTCTTGAAAACGTAATGAAAGGTCACCCTGTTTTATTAAACAGAGCCCCAACGTTACACAGATTAAGTATCCAAGCGTTTCAACCTAAATTAATTGAAGGGAAAGCGATTCAATTACACCCATTAGTGTGTACGGCTTTTAACGCGGATTTCGACGGTGACCAGATGGCAGTGCATTTACCATTAAGTAATGCGGCAATTTTGGAAACTCAGATTTTATTATTGAGTTCTCACAACATCTTAAATCCACAGAACGGTACGCCAATGACTATTCCTTCACAGGATATGGTTTTAGGTCTATACTACCTTACAAAAGCTAAGAAAGGTACTAAAGAAGAGCCTGTTTTAGGAGAAGGTAGAGTGTTTTATTCTGCAGAAGAAGCAATTATCGCTAATAATGAAGGCAAAGCAGATATTCACGCTCAAGTAAAAGTTAGAACAACTGTACTTGAAAATGGTGAATTGAAAACTAAGTTAATCGACACAACTGTTGGTAGAATTATCTTCAACGAAGTAGTGCCCAATAAAACAGGTTTTGTCAACGATATTTTAACGAAAGGTGCGCTTAAGAAAGTAATTTCTAAAGTAATTGCTACAACTGATGAGCCAAGAGCAGTAGCCTTTTTGGATGAAATTAAGGAACTAGGTTTTAGATGGTCATTCAAAGGTGGATTGTCATTCAACATTGATGATTTAGTAGTACCTGAAATTAAAACGGAATTGTTATCAGATGCTCAAGAAGAAGTAGATACTGTTTACGATTCTTATAACCAAGGTTTGATTACCAATAATGAGCGTTACAACCAAATCATTGATATTTGGACAAGAGTAGATACACGTTTGACTGAAACTTTGATGAAAGAAATTTCATCTCATAAAAATGGTTTCAACTCGGTGTTTATGATGTTGGATTCGGGTGCGAGGGGTTCTAAAACTCAGATTAAGCAGTTAGCAGGAATTAGAGGTTTGATGGCTAAACCAAGAAAATCAGGTGCTACAGGTGGTGGTGAGATTATTGAAAACCCAATTTTGTCAAACTTTAAAGACGGTTTGTCAATTTTGGAATACTTTATCTCTACTCACGGTGCTCGTAAAGGTTTGGCGGATACAGCTTTGAAAACTGCAGATGCAGGTTACTTAACAAGAAGATTAGTGGATGTTGCTCAAGACGTAGTGATCACTAGTGAAGATTGTGGTACATTAAGAGGAATTGCTACTTCAGCGTTGAAAGACAATGAAGATATTGTAGAGCCTTTATATGATAGAATTTTAGGTAGAACTTCTTTATACGATGTAATTGATCCTATTACGGACGAAGTGTTAGTAAGAGAAGGAGAATTAATTACAGAAGATATTGCTGATAAAATCAGTGAATCAGCTGTAGATACAGTAGAAATCAGATCAGTATTAACTTGTGAAGAGAAGAGAGGAGTTTGCGTAAAATGTTACGGTAGAAACCTTACTTCTAATAGAATTGCTCAACAAGGTGATGCAGTAGGAATTATTGCAGCACAATCAATTGGTGAGCCGGGTACACAGTTAACATTAAGAACTTTCCACGTGGGTGGTGTTGCGAGTAACGTTGCAGCTGAATCTCAAATGGAAGCTAAGTTTGGTGGAACTGTTGAATATGATGGTGTTAAAATTGTAAAGCATGAAAATGCTGACGGTGAAGTAAGTAACGTTGTAATTGGTAGAACTGGAGAAATTAGAATTATCGATAATGATTCTTCTAAAGTCTTAATTACCAATAACATACCTTATGGAGCTACCATTGTAGTAAAAGATAAGCAAAAAGTTAGTAAAGGAGATTTGATCTGTTCATGGGATCCATTTAACGCAGTAATTCTTTCTGAGTTTAAAGGTAAAATTGAATTTGAGAATATTATCGAAGGACTTACTTTTAGAGAAGAAGCGGATGAGCAAACAGGACACAGAGAAAAAGTTACTATAGAATCAAGGGATAAGAAGAAAATCCCTATGATTAAAGTAGTGGATTCAAAAGGTGCTGAGATGAGAAGTTACAACATTCCAGTTGGATCTCACATTGCAGTTGACAATGGCGAAACCATTCATCCAGGTAAAATTCTTGTAAAAATACCTAGAACACTAGGTAAGGTTCGAGATATCACTGGTGGTCTTCCAAGAGTTACAGAGTTGTTCGAAGCGAGAAATCCTTCTAACCCAGCTAAAGTAACAGAAATTGATGGTGTAGTAAGCTATGGTAAAATCAAGAGAGGTAACAGAGAAATCATTATTACTTCTAAAGATGAGGTAGTGAAGAAATACTTAGTTCCTTTAACTAAACACATCTTGGTACAAGAGGGCGATTTTGTGAAAGCTGGTACATCACTTTGTGATGGAGCAGTAACACCAACTGATATCTTAACGATCAAAGGACCATTTGCATTACAATCATACTTAGTAAATGAAATTCAAGAAGTATATCGTTTACAAGGGGTAAAAATCAATGATAAACACATTGAAACCATTGTAAGACAAATGATGAGCAAAGTTTATATCGAAGATTCTGGTGATACTAAATTCTTAGAGAAAACTGCTGTAAATAAATTTGAGTTTATAGAGCATAACGATTGGATCTATGATAAAAAAGTTATTTCAGATGCTGGAGATTCTCAAAAATTTGTTGAAGGACAAATTGTTACTTTAAGACAAATTAGAGAGGAAAATTCATTCTTGAAGAGAAACGATAGAAAGGTAATGTCTCAGAGAGATGCAATTCCTGCTACATCGAGTCCATTGTTACAAGGAATTACAAAATCTGCATTAGGTACAGAAAGTTGGATCTCGGCAGCATCATTCCAAGAAACAACGAAAGTATTGAATGCTGCTTCTATTGCCGCTAAACAAGATGATTTATTAGGATTGAAAGAGAATGTAATTGTAGGAAAGAGAATTCCTGCAGGAACTGGTTTGAAAGAATTTAGGAATTACATTGTTGGTTCAAAAACTGAATTAGAACGTTTAACTGCTAGTAGAAAAGCAATTGAAGACGATGAAATGATGATTGGGTAAAACCGATAATCACAATCAATGTATCTCTAACAAGACGTTGATGAATAAATTAAAAAATGGCTGCTTAGTTTTAAGTAGCCATTTTTTTATATGCTTGCGCAAACGTCCGCTTGTGTTCGATTTATATAAATTGTCTGTCTTTATTATCTTTTAAAACGAGTAGTATTTGAACTCTTTATTATATGGAAACCTATATTTTAAGACTTGAAAATTTCATCTTATCCTTTTCTATTTCGGCTATCTTTTTATCATTAAGTTGATTAACTTTGACATTATGAGTGAGCAAAAAAATAAGAATCAAAATCAATTAAATATTGAATTGAGTGAAGAAATAGCGGATGGAACATATTGTAACCTAGCGATTATAACACATAGCAATTCAGAATTTGTAGTAGACTTTGTAAGAGTTTTACCTGGTGTGCCAAAAGCCAAGGTAAAATCTAGAATTGTATTAACACCTCAACATGCTAAAAGATTGTTGCGTGCTTTAAATGAAAATATCTCTAAATTTGAGACGATTCACGGACCAATAAAAGATATTGAGGCTCAAGGGATACCAATGAACTTTGGAGGCCCGACAACTGAAGCATAGATTATAACATTTACGAACGACAGTAATTACCCCCAAATAATTTATTAATTCTGTCAGAATGAAAAAAGGTATAAGTCTTTTATTGAGCTTAATGCTCATATTTTCAATGCAATTGAATGCACAAAAAAATGTGTTGTTAATTATTGCAGATGATTTGGGTATCGATTACTTACAATCTTATGGTTTAGGGGCAGATCCTGCTCCAACGCCTGTTTTGGATTCTTTAGCGGCTAATGGTTTGCAATTTGAAAATGCATGGACAAATCCTATTTGTTCGCCTTCTAGAGCCAATATTTTAACCGGTAATTATGCATTTCGTCATGGAGTAGGAACTGCAATAACAAGTCCTGATAATACACAATTAGACACTGCGGAATATACTTTGCCTAAAGCACTTAAAGCACAAACTAACACGCCATCAGCATTAATTGGGAAATGGCACTTAGGGCATTTTGAACAAGCTCAAAAGTTAAATCCAAATGCTTGTGGATTTGATTATTACTCCGGAAGCATTGGGGCATTAATCAGTAACTATTACAATTGGACAAAAACGGTGAATGGTGTCAACCAAAACGTTTCTAATCAATACGCTACAACGGTTTCTGTTAATGATGCGATTACTTGGATAGATGCTCAGCCTGAAAATTGGTTTTTGACACTTTCCCTAAACGCTCCACACGATCCTTATCACAAGCCGCCAAACGACTTGCATAGCTTTGATGGATTATCAGGGAATGTTTTTGATATTGCTTTGAACCCAATTCCGTATTTCAAAGCTATGGTTGAAGCTATGGATACTGAAATTGGTAGACTCTTAAGTCATTTATCTGCTGTAGGTGAGTTAGAGGATACAGAAATAATTTTTATTGGTGACAATGGTACGCAAGATGATGTAGTTCAACTGCCATTTATCAAATCAAGAGCAAAGGGCACAATTTATAACGGAGGCGTTCAAGTGCCATTAATTGTATCAGGACCTTCGGTAGCGCAACCAGGTCAAATAATTTCTCAATTGGTAAACTCAACAGACATTTATGCCACAGTTTTAGAAATGTTGGGAGGAACAGTAAATGTTTTACCTAGTGGCGCAGCAGTTGATTCAAGAAGCTTTTTATCATTGTTAAATGATACCAATGACGCTCAAAATCAAAGAGCTTGGATGTATGGAGATTTGTTTAAGCAAACTGCCGGCAATCCTAAAGATGGGAAAGTCATTACCGATGGTATATTCAAAATTATTCAATTTGATAACGGAAATAGCGAATATTATAATATTCAAACTGATTTTTTCGAAAGCAATCCGCTTGATATAAATAATCTAAATGCTACGGAGCAAGATCACTATGATTTTCTTTGTAGTGAACTATCGAATCTACTAGATACCAATTATTGTGAGCAAACTACTGGTTGGTTGGATAATGAGATTCAACTTGTTAATGTTTATCCTAATCCAACATTAGATAAAGTATATCTAGAATTAGGACAATTCCGAGATATTGTAAACTCTTCTACATGTAAGTTATATGTAATTGGTGTTAATGGTCAAACGGTTTTTGAAAGGGAAATTACAAGTACCAATCAAGAAATTAATGTTGGAAATCTCGTTAAAGGCAGTTATCAAATTATAGTAAAGAGCAATACCGAGGTAATAGGAACGGCTTCCTTCATCAAATCCTAAAAATTAGCTGTTAAAATTAGTTATTCAGCTTTATTCACTATACAATCAATGTATCTATCCGTATTTTTGTGCCAAATATTTGGTAGATGAAATATATAGTATTTGCATTAATGACATTATTTACCTTGAATACAATTCAGGCGAATGATGGCAAGAAGATAGAGTTTACGGAGAAAACATTGGACAACGGGTTACATGTTATACTTCATGAGGATAACAGCACACCAATTGTTGTAGTTTCTGTAATGTATCACGTAGGGTCTAAAAATGAAGATCCAAGTAGAACCGGTTTCGCCCATTTCTTTGAACATTTACTTTTTGAAGGAACGGAAAACATTGAGCGAGGGGAGTTTGATAAGTTGACGACTAATGCCGGCGGATACAATAATGCCTACACATCAAATGACGTAACGTATTACTACGAGTTATTGCCTTCTAATCAATTGGAATTAGGCTTGTATTTAGAATCTGAAAGAATGTTACATGCCAATATCGAGCAGATTGGTGTAGAAACTCAGCGCGAAGTAGTAAAAGAAGAAAAAAGGCAACGATACGACAACCAACCTTATGGCTCGTTTTTAATAGAGATATTGCGAAATGCATATACCGTTCATCCTTACCAATGGGCGCCAATCGGATCATTAGAGCATTTAAACCAAGCGAGTTTAGATGAGTTTATGGCTTTCTACGAAAAGTATTATGTGCCTGAAAATGCTACTTTGGTGATTGCCGGAGACATCAATACTAAAGAAACGATGCAGTTGGTTCATAAATATTTTGATGAAATTAAAGGCAATAATCAACCGATTACAAGACCAAGTGCGGTTGAACCTCCTCAAACGGAAGAAAAAAGAGACGTAGTTTACGATAACATTCAATTGCCTGCTGTTATTACAGCTTATCATATTCCGGCTAATGGAACAGATGATTATTACGCATTAGAAATGTTAAGTACAATATTATCCGGTGGTGAAAGTAGTCGATTGAATAAGTCTATTGTTGATGAAAAAGAATTGGCTGTGGCTACTGGTGCATTTTCATTTTCATTGGAACATCCCGGATTATATATTGTATATGGTATTGCCAACATTGGTACCACTGTTGAAGAATTGGAAGCTGCCCTTGAAGCCGAATTTGATAGAGTAAAAAATGAGTTAATCACAGAGCGAGAATATCAGAAAATCAGAAACCAAACAGAGAACGATTTTATCTCGGGGAATTCAACGATTGAAGGCATTGCCAATAGTTTAGCCGATTACCATACCTTGTTTAAAAATGCTAATCTAATCAATACAGAATTAGATAGATACATGGATGTAACAAGGGAAGATATTCGTAGAGTGGCGCAAAAATATTTAGTAAAGGAGAACAGAGTGCTACTACAATATTTGCCAAAAAGTACAGAACAATAGACTGATTTAAATTTAAAAAACTAGAGATGAATAGAATCTTCATTTATATATGTGCCTTTTTAATTGTTTCGTGTTCCAACACGAAAACAAATACTACTGTTGACCAATCAAAATCTACTAAGTTAGATAGAAGTCAGCCACCAAAAGCAGGGCCGGCACCGGAAATAAAAATAGGAGAGTATCAAACCTTTGAGTTAGATAATGGACTTAAGGTTTATGTGGTTCAAAATGATAAAATTCCTCGTGTCGCTTTTTCATTAAGAATCGATAGAGATCCGATTTTAGAAGGAGACAAAGCGGGTTATTCAAGTATTGCAGGAAACTTAATCAGCAGAGGAACCACCACAAAATCAAAAGCAGAGTTAGATGAAGAAACTGATTTTATTGGAGCTTCGTTATCAACTTCTTCTTCCGGAATGTATGGCGCATCATTAACCAAGCACAGCGATGTGTTGTTGGGTATCATGCAAGATATGTTGTTGAATCCATCGTTCTCACAAGAAGAATTAGATAAGCTTAAAAAACTTCAAATTTCGAATTTAATGTCTGCCAAAGATGATCCGGGTGAAATTATTTCAAACATTAGATCTTTAGTGGTGTATGGAAAAGATCATCCATATGGTGAACTGGTAAATGAAAGAACAATCGATAATATTACGAGAGAAGATGTCGTCAATTATTATAAGAATTATTGGAGCCCGAAAAATGCACATTTAGCAATTGTAGGAGATATTACAGTTGAAGAAGCCAAAACGTTAACCAATCAATATTTTGGTTCTTGGAAAGGGGGAAATTTACCAAAGCATTCTTATGATTTACCTAAAGCACCGGAAGAAACAACAGTAGTATTGGTAGATCGACCTCAATCCGTTCAATCTGAAATTAGAGTGTCTTATCCGATTGAGCTTAAATTAGGTGATAAAGATTTCTTTGCCGTCACTTTATTGAATCAAATTTTAGGCGGTGGAGCTTCGGCTCGTTTACATTTAAATTTAAGAGAAGATAAAGGATACACTTATAGTGTAGGTTCTGGTTTTTCTACCGACAAAGTAATTGGAAGGTTTTCTGCTGGAACTAGTGTTCGAAACGAAGTAACCGATAGTGCCATTTACGAAATACTTTACGAATTGGAGAATATTGCTCAGAATGGAGTAAACGAAGACGAGTTGAAAGAAGTAAAAGCTTATATGACAGGCAGCTTTGCACGATCATTGGAAAGTCCGCAAACTATTGCCGGATTTGCGATTAATACAGCCATAAATGATTTAGATGAAAACTTTTATGCGGAATATCTAAAGCGTTTAGACGCCGTGACGGTAGCCGATGTAAATGCAGCAGCTAAGAAATATATGAAGTATGACAATGCTTATATTGTAGTAGTAGGGAAGGCAAGCGAAATAGAAGAGAAGTTGAAGAAGTTTGGCCCAATTGTACATTATGATGTAGATGGCAATAAATACGATCCCGCAGAAATGAATAAAGGATTGAAAGGAACCGACCCACAATCTATTATTACAAATTACATCAATGCTTTAGGAGGCTCAGCTAAATTGAAAGACATTCAAAATGTAAAGAAAGAATGGTCGTTAGAAATGCAAGGGCAAGCCTTGAAAATTGTTCAAGTTCAAACGGCTGATGGTAAATTTAGAGAAGATGTTATCATGGGTGATAAAACCGTTCAACAAACTATTTCTGACGGTAAGAGTTTAGTGATTTTAGCAGATGGACAACCACAACCGGTAGATGATGCTACTAAAAAATCAGAAATCATAAGTAATAGACTTTTTCCTGAGTTGAGCTATAAAGATGCGTCTATAAAATTAGTATTAGAAGGTAAGGAAAAAGTGAATGGTGAAAATGCTTTTCATATTAGAGTGATTTATGCTACCGGTGATGAGTCGCATGCATATTTTGATGAAAAAACAGGTTTAAAAGTAAAAGAATCTTCTTTGATGAAAACACCGATGGGAGATATGATGAAAACAACCACTTTTGATAAATATAGATTAGTAGATGGTGTTAATTATGCTCATATCGAAACGACTAGCGTTGGACCACAAACCTATTCTGTTACTTTAATAAGTGTAGAAAAGAATACTAAAACACCAGCCGAGTATTTTAAAGTTGGGAAGTAGATAGCAATATAAAAGTGATAAGAAAGGGATGCCATTTTGGTATCCCTTTTTTAGTTGATTAATACTGTCGGCTCTCCGATGATTACGCTAGCGTTACACAAGCATTTGTCGCCTACGCGTAAGGCAGATTTGCCTCCAATTAACACATTAGTACTTCCAATTGGGAAAATAGATTCTGTAGGTTGATGACTATTGGGAGGCAAGCCGCAAATATGGGTGTCACCCACAACAGCCGCCGGCATTCCACCAATTAAAACAGTTGGTTCTCCAGGACCAATAACGGTTCCTCCATGATTTGATGAATCTGATATTCTTACTGCATTTGGCATAATTTCTAGTTTATCTGAACTAATGAACCTTTCACAACTGTAGTCCCTGATGATGAAATTTCTGCAGCTGCAGCTCCTTCAACATTTAAATTTGCCGCTGCATTTAGTTTTATATTCGTTCCATTTAAATTAATATCTCCATTGGCATTTAAATCAATATCGCTTGAACTAAAAACGCTAATGCCTTTGTCATTTAACTGAATATAGTTGCCATGCTCATCTTCAATTTGAATACCTTTTTCTTCTTCTGAGATAGAGATTTTGTTTCCATTTGGACTTTCTAATAAAATACTTTTTGACTCATCATTAAAAACAAGCTTAAGCTGTTCTCGTGTTAAAAAGCCCTTAACATTGTTGTTTTCTTCCGCTTGAAATGGTGCCGGTTTTGCAGCGCTATTAACCATTCCTACTATGATTGGACTTCTTGGGTCTTCATTTAGAAAACCGACAATAACCTCATCATCAATTTCAGGTAAGAAGAAACTTCCTCTGTTATTTCCTGCATCTAATGTTGCTAATCGAGCCCAAGTACCGTTGTCTTCATTAGAAATCATTGGAAGCCTAATCTTGATTCTATAATTGTTTGAAGGGTCATTATCAATAGCACTCACTTTTCCAATATGTAAGCCGCTTATAGGGGGTAATAAACCAGCGGAAGCATCATCTTGGATATCTTTCTTATAGCTGGTAATAAACTCACTATTTAGCCCAATATTTATATCTGTTATCCAATTGCCTTTCTTAACGGTATGGTTGACACCAGAGATATAAACGTTACCGTTAAATCGATCTCCAAACCCATCAATGTTTAAAATTTGCCCTGGAGATAGAGGTGTCCCATATGTACTCAATGAGCCTATTACTTTTGAAAGTTGATATCGAAGCATTTTTGCATTCGACCATGATAACAGTTCATTCGAATTTAGATAACCGCCATGTTGATGTTTTAATTTTTCTAAGCCTATCACTTCAGATAAGGAATTGCTTGATAGATTTCCAATTTCTGTGTTCGTTTGTTCTTCATTATCAACCGATACAACAGTTTGCTCATGAGCATCCCAGGTAGAAGATTCAATCGCCTGAAATTGTTGTTGGGCGTTTATTTCAAAATTAAAATCTATAATATTTTCTCCATAAGTAAGGCTTAAGGCAGGTTCTTGTTCTAAATTTGGTTGGCCAATAGTTATTTCTCCATCATTTGGAATAACTAAATGCCCAATACATTCTGCTCTGTTAACAATAAAATCCCAATCAGTACAGTAGTACTGAACCATTTGTTGATGAATATTATCTGACGATGCTATCGTAGAAGGAATTGGGTATTGTTCCATAATTTCTTCAAAAATTCCAGCATCACTTAAGTTATAGAAATATTTGTTTTTTCTTCCAACAGATAATTTTACCGATTCATCTTGAGCATGAATAATCAATATGGAATTTTTCTTTGTTGTTTTAAGACTTTGCTTAATGACCAAACCTTTGAAAATAGTAGAGTTGTCATTTCTATAGCCTAATTTAATTTCAATGACATTGCCAGGGATAAAATCCGAAGAGTTGCTTACTTCGAATGCTTGATTATCGATCAATTCAACAGTGGCTGATGGAATCTTGTTAATGTTTTTTTGGCAATTCAGTGCAAGGATTTGATAATCACTACTAACATCATTCCCATTGATTAAAATTTCGAAAGAAGGTAAGTCACTAGTAGATTGCCGTTTCTTTTTTTTGTTCGCCATGATAAATATTTGTATTACAAATAAATATAATCAATAAAGCTAAAGACGGAAGCACTTTACATGAACTTACGAAAGGTTTAAGCACCTACTTTTGCAACAACACCTTCCAAGCTTCTTCTACTTTATTGAACTTTAACAAATCTTTGGCGAGATGATGTTTTTCTTCATCACTAAGGGAAAGTAAGTGCAATTCGCTTTTGGAGTATTTCTCGATTTCTTCTTGAGAAGGGAAGCTCTCTATATTGCCCAACTTACCAAGATCGTTTCCTGTAAGAATGTTGCTATTTTTGATGTGCTCCGGTATTTGATCTACTCCGATGCCTGTTTTCAATAATGGCTTTTCTACCTCAAACAAAGATTGCTTATTAGCATGCGAATACCAATTTTTTCCTAACCTTGCTACAGCATCCATTTTAATTGGATCGATTTGACCTTCTTCATCGAAGATTTCTTCTTTAAAATGTAATCTAATACCTTCACAGATAACTAAATTACCGGAACCGCCGCCATTTCCGCAAGGCACTACTTGCTTCACGATACATTCAAAAGCGGCTGGCGCTTCCGCCACTCTTGGAGGTTTTACTAAATCAGAATTAACGGGCGTGAAGCCCGCTTTTGTAAATTCATTGATACCTTTATCGTATTCTGTACTCGCCAACGACATTTGCTGCACCATAGAGTAATTCACTATATTAATCACTACTTCCGGAACTTCTAAGATATTGTCCAGCGTGTGTTTAGTTGAACTATCTCTCACTCTTCTTGATGGAGAAAAAACAAAAGTTGGAGGATTAGCTCCAAATACGTTGAAAAAACTGAAAGGACTTAAATTCACGTTTCCTTCTGCATCTACCGTACTGGCAAAAGCAATAGGTCTAGGAGTAACAGCACCGGTTAGTATGCCAAATAATTTGCCTACCGGTATTTCTTTTGGGTCGATAGTTATCATAATTGTAGCGATGTTTTATAAGACACGAATTTCACGAATTTTTAAATTCATTATAAAGAGTTAAATTCTTCTCATTTCCTAAATATTAGTTTCCTAGATTACAAATCTAATTATAAAGTATGGTTAAAATTATTTCACTAATTTGTCGCAGAGCGACAAAAAAATTAGAGGAATATTAAGGCTTTAAAAGTAAGCCATTAAATTAATAATTATGTTTGCTGTTATTCGTGGAATTAGTGTCTATAATTTTTTATACATCAATAGAAGGTAAAATTTTACCACTCACTTCTCCGAATCCTACTCTGATAGCACCTTTTTTAGCATGACCTCTCAAGTAAACGGTGTCATTGTTTTCTAAAAATGTTCTTTGTGTGCCATCATTTAAAGTAATAGGGTTTTTTCCACTCCAAGTGATTTCCAACAGCGAGCCATAAGAGCCAACTTCTTTTCCACTAATAGTACCCGATGCCATCATATCGCCCACTTTAACGTTACAACCATTTACAGTATGATGCGCTAATTGTTGAGCCATATTCCAATACATATATTTAAAGTTAGAACGGCTAATGATATTTTCTTCACCATCTTGCGGTTGCAAACTTACTTCTAACTCAATATCGTAGTTCTTATCACCATTATAATTTAAATAAGGTAAAACTTTAGGATCTTGCTCAGGACCGCTCACTTTAAAAGGCTCCAATGCTTCCATAGTTACTACCCAAGGAGAAGTAGAAGAGGCAAAATTCTTACCTAAGAATGGACCTAATGGCACATACTCCCATTTTTGAATATCTCTTGCTGACCAATCATTAAACAAAACCATCCCAAAAATGAAATCATCAGTTTTATCTACCGGAATAGATTGACCAGGATTGGTTTCTCTTCCAACAATAAAAGCCATTTCTAATTCAATATCTAATCTTTTAGTAGGTCCAAAAACCGGTTGTGTTGCATTAGGAGGCATTGTTTGCCCTTTCGGTCGGTGAATTGGACTTCCCGATACTAAAATAGAAGATGCTCTACCATGATAGCCTACCGGAATATGCTTCCAGTTTGGCAGTAAAGCATTTTCAGGATCTCTAAACATCTTGCCAACATTAGTGGCATGTTCAATACTTGAATAGAAATCTGTGTAATCACCAACCTTAACGGGTAGCATCATTATAGCTTCGTTTTGAGGCTTTAAAACAACATCGGCATATTTTGGAAGAACAGTTTCTTCTACACTTAAAATTTCAATCAGTCGTTTTCTTACGGCCGACCAAATTGGTCTGCCTAGCGCAATAAAATCATTTAAATATTTCTTTCTGAAGATCTTATCAGGTAATGTTAGGTCCTTAAAAAAGCCTAACTTATGTACTTCATGCAAATCTAAAATACTTTCTCCAATGGCTATTCCGACTCTTGGTTTTTTACCTTCTGTTTTAAATATTCCATAAGGTAGATTGTAAATTGTGAAATCAGAATTATCAGGAACATTCACCCACGTTTGTAATTGGTTCATAGTGATTTATTATTATAAATTGACCAACGTAAAGTTAATGAAATTAGTTGCCATAGCAATTAAGTAGAATGAAGAAATATTGCAAAGCGCCTAACTTATGTAGTAATTGAGTGTTAAGAATTTTATATTTAGAAGGTAATACGAATCTTGACACGAATTAAAAATCGATTATGATCATCAATGACGCGCTTCTTCAACAGCATAATTTTAAAACCATTTCAGCCTTTGAGGAGTCTAAAAGAGAACGACTTCCATCAAATGAATTAGACTTAATTAGAAAGGTTGCCCCTCAGTTTAGAGATCAATTTTTGTCGAATGGAGTGATAAAAAATGTGAAACAGTTTTTATGTTCTGTTGCACCATATCCTACAAAATATGGTTTTCATAGTGCTTATCAAGGTTTGCATCCGTTTCTATATTTTAACAATAGAGCTACTTTAATTCAATGGGAAGTAGATGGGGAAACGAAAAACTTTTTATTCAATCCATATTTCCCGGATCTATCGGCTGAATCTGGATTTTATACTCATCTAAAAGAAACGATAGGAAAGTTTATTCCTGAAAGTTTTATTGTAAAGAGGTTGCCAAGTATTATTGATCAAATAAAAGCGGCCGGTATTCAACCGGAAGATATAGATTATGTCTCTTACGATCATTTGCATGTTCAAGATTTAAGACCTTTGATGGGCACAGTTAATGCCAAAGGCGAAGTAAAACAAAAAGCTATTTTTCCAAATGCTCATTTTATTTTTCATCAAGATGAATGGGAAACGGTCATGAATATTCATCCATTGAATGAGATTTGGTATGTAAAAAATGGTTTTGATCATTTAAATACGGAAAAATTATTGCTGTATACGCAAGATCTTCAATTGTGTCAAGGAGCGGCTTTAATTCATACGCCCGGACATACTGCGGGAAATCATAGTTTATATTTAAATACGGTTAAAGGAGCTTTTACCATCAGTGAAAATGGGGTAGGACCAGATGCCTACAATCCTGAAAAGTCTAAAATTAAAGCGATTAGAGAAACGGCAAAATGGAAAGGTTGGGAAGTGATTTTAAATGCCAATACCCAAGATTTGGCTTATCTGCAATATAATTCCATGATCAAGGAAAAATTATTGTCGGGAGAAAGTCCGGAACATGAAGGTTACTGCAATCATAGAGCATCTAGTGAATTTACCAATTGGTATGCTTCACCGGGTTTAAGTCCTACGTTGGAATTAGGTGCCGTTGAATCAGGGAATTTAAAAAGGAAATAGCTTAGTTTGTGAAAACTTCAGAATACCAATCTTTCGGTAAATCTGATTTTATCAATTTTGAAGAAGCTAGATATTGCTCGTTTGGATTATAGATAAACAAACAACTTTTTTCTTTAATGGTATTGATGATGGTTTCCGATTTTTCTTCCGGTAAAGAAGGACAACCAAAACTTCTGCCTAATCTTCCATAAGTTTGAATAAAGGATTGGCTTACATAATCAGCGCCATGAATAACAATAGCTCTTTCTCTAGCTTTGTCGTTGAAATTTTTCTCTACACCATCCAATCGTAAGGAGAATCCATGCTTGCCATTATAGGTTTCAGCAGTTGTATAAAAACCTAAACTACTTTGATAAGATTGAGGAATATTAGAGAATCGTTCTGCTTTTAAATTGCCGGTATTTCTACCATGTGCCACTAAACTTTTATCAACTAATGTCTTGTTTTTCAAATCAATTAAGAAGAATCTTTCTTTATTGGAAGCTTTTGAAAAATCAACGATAGTAAGATAATTTGGATTGTCCAACTGTCCGTTCTCCCATAATTTAAAATAACCCGCTAAGGAAATTTCAAATACTTTTTTATCTAATTCGGGAATGGAAAGCGATTCGTAAAGATCATCCACAGCATTATAAGTGCTAATTGACCCATTATTAATTTCGTTACCTATTGAAACATTTGCTGAAAAGGAACTTCCTAAGAAAAGCAAAGTTAGACTTAATAAAAATCGTAGTGCCATAGAATAAAAAGAGGTTTAAAGGTGTATCCCGAAGATAAGATAAATAGTATTAGGCATTTGTTACAAGATTATTAACGGCATAATTCCGAATAAATTATTCAGAATTAAAAAGTGCGGTATTATCCTTATGTAAACTGCTTAAAATCAATTGTTTCCATAAAAAACGAGATTTCAATGAAATATTTAAAGCATATAATGTCATAAAAGTTATAGGTTTAAAAGGGTAATTTTAGTATATGAAGCAACAGATTCCATTCGCAAGAAAAAAAAGGCAGTTTAAATTTAAACTGAAACTAGTGCGAAAATATGCTTTAGCCTTAATGGTTACATTAGGCATGAAACAAGGCTTAGCACAACAGGTTAATTTTGCTGAGCCTGTTTTAGATCCTTTCAATATTTATCATAATTTTTACTTTGATAGCTTATATGGGAATTATAATGTTCAGATATATGAGCAATTTATTGACATTGATAATGACGAAGATTTAGATTTAATGTTTTTTGATTTAAATGCAATAGAAGAGAATTTTTATGATAGACAAAAATTCTATTGTCAAAAAAATACAATTAATGAAAACGGTAAATTCGGAGATACAATTAAAATAGAAATAGATAATTATTCAAAAGGTAGAATATTTCATTATGAAGACCATAGTTTAGTAGATTTAGATAAAGACGGTGATTTAGATTTGTACGGGAAAGGAAGTTCAATTGGATATTCTTCTTACGATCACCTAGTTCTTTATGAGAATAATTCTAGTTTGATTGTTGAATTTGAATTAGGTGACATTAGCCCAGATTTAGATGAAAATATTGGGGGTTGTGATGGAACGTATTCTGGCTGTTATGCTGCCTTTACGATGGGTGATTTAGACAATGACATGCTTATAGATATTGTAACTTCCTATCAATATGTCTATGATTATTTGGATGGGTCAGATACAGCTTATTTTATGTTTTTTAAAAACAATGGATCCTCTACATTAAATCCTATGGAGGATAGAATTTATAATCCTTTTAATTTAGAAAGCGTAATCTCAAAATTTGTCGGCGATTCTTTATTTATATATGACTTATATATTGGTGATTTGAATGGAGATGAATACAATGATTTGGTGCTTTCATATTTATCTCGTAACGACACTAGTAAAATTTGGTATTTGGAGGTTTTTTATGCTGATAACCTAACAGGTAACTTTGATGGCGGCAGAAGTCAATTAATTACTGAAGATGATTTTTCTGGAATTAATCGTAATAGTAGCAATAATTTTTTGTTTGTGGACATAGATGCTGATGGCGATGTTGATATTTATAAAGACACAAGGTTTTCTCAATATCTCGTTAGTGATACACTTTATATTAATAATCAATTAGATACGCTCTATTTTATTGAAAACCTCTCAATAATAACGGATATTGTTAATCAAGAGAAATTAACGTATCAGCTATTTCCCAATCCAATGGATGAGCAAGCCCTTTTAACTTTTCCAAATGAGAAACATCATAAAGCCACTTTTGAGTTGTTTAATGCTTACGGTCAGCTTGTGCAATTGACCACAACAAATGAGGAGCAAATAGTTATTGATGCCAAAGAACAATCTCCTGGTTTTTATACTTTTCGGATAACGCTAGGAAATGAATACACTTCCGGGAAACTAATAATTGATTAAGCTATAAACAAAAAAAGAAGACAGTAGCAGCTGTCTTCTTTTCAGTCCCCAAGGGACTAACATATATAACCCATGAATATGTTCAAATCTATAAAATGTCCGTTGGACGAATCAAATATAGTAATAAAGTTTAGAATTAAAAATTTATTTAATGTAAACTATTTTATTTTTTTAGTTTAATTTTTTTGTCTGTCCGTTTTTTGAGAAAACCAATAGACTATTAGTAATGAATAAAATTATGATTTCACAATAAAGAAAACTATTCATAATTTTAAGAGATGCGTTACTTTGTAAGTCGAAGGACTAATCATTTATGAAAGATCTACTAAACCATTCATTTGAGTTTGGCAAGTTACATTTAACTTTTGGAAGTGTTGTATTATTTACAATATCTCTAATTATTTCATGGATTGTTGTTAAACTTCTCACTAAACTTCTTTATAAGACTTTAAACAGTAGAAATGTAGATAGTGGTAAAGCATTTGCCATTACTAGAATTGTGAAATATTTGATGTATGTCATATTTTTTGGCATCTCCTTACAATTTCTGCATCTAAATTTACAAGGCTTTTTATTAGGTGCATCGGCTTTGTTAATTGGTGTTGGAATTGGTTTACAACAGATTTTTTATGATCTATTCTCAGGACTTTTAATGCTGTTTGAAAGAAAAGTTCAAGTAGGAGATTATATTGACATCGATGGAATGGTTGGTAGAGTAGATAAAATAGATATGCGTACTTCTGTGGTGAGAACGATGGATAACATTTCGGTTATTGTGCCCAATTCAAAATTGATCAGTGAAAATGTAATCAACTGGTCGCACAATAGAGGTCTAGCACGATTTTCGGTGATGGTTGGTGTTGCCTATGGTTCAGATACTGAAAAAGTGAAAGAAGTATTAATCGCCTGCGCGGAGAACGTTGAAAAGATATTGAACAAACCAGCCCCAACAGTTCAATTTAAAACTTTTGCCGATAGCACTTTAAATTTCAAGTTGTTGTTTTGGTCGAGGCATTTTAAAGAAATTGAATCCATAAAAAGCGATCTGCATTTTTCTATTGACAAGGAGTTTAGAGCGAATAAAATTGTTATCGCTTTTCCTCAAATGGATGTTCATTTAAAGCGTGATTATTAAAGTTTAGATGACTATGAAATATGATGTCATCATCATTGGAGCCGGAATTGTTGGCTTGTCTACAGCTTATAATCTTCTTCAACAATCTCCCAACATCAAACTTCTAATCTTAGAAAAAGAATCGACAGTAGCGGCACATCAAAGTGGTCATAACAGTGGCGTCATACATTCAGGTATTTACTATCCTCCTAATAGCATTAAGGCCAAAAATTGTATCAAAGGCTATCAACTTCTTTTAAAATTCTGTGACGATTATCTCATCGATTATAAAATTTGTGGGAAGTTAATTGTAGCGACAGCAACATCAGAATTAGAGCAATTAAAAGTATTGTTAGAAAGAGGGAAAGCCAATGGATTAGCGAATTTAGAGTGGTTGGAGAGAGAAGAAATGGAAGTTTTAGAACCCAATATAAATGGAATCGCTGCTATTCATGTTCCTCAAGCTGGTATTGTAGATTACAAAGTTGTCGCTGCCAAAATGAAGGAAATTATTGAAGCGAATGGCGGGACAATTCATCTAAATGAAAAAGTAATCGGTATTCAAAAGCAGCTTGATGTTGTTGAAATTAAGACAGATAAAGGAAATTACGTTGCTAAGAAAATGATTAATTGTGGAGGATTATATTCTGATCAACTTACCCAATTATCTCATCAAAAAATTGAACATCAAATTGTTCCTTTTCGTGGAGAATATTATCGATTAAAACCAAACAAAAAACATTTGGTCAAAAGATTAGTTTATCCCGTTCCCAATCCAAATTTTCCTTTTCTAGGTGTTCATCTTACTCCAACTATTTATGGTGAAGTGGAGTGCGGTCCGAATGCAGTTTTGGCTTTTAAAAGAGAAGGGTATCGTTTTAGAGATTTTAAATGGGAAGAATTTGTTTCGGCGATTTCTTATTCTGGTTTTTATCATTTAGCCAAAAAGTTTTGGAGAACAGGATTAACTGAAATGAAACAGTCGCTCTCTAAAAAGGCATTTACAAAAGCGGTAAAAAATCTTTTACCTTCTATTACTCAGAACGATTTAGAGAAAAGTGGAAGTGGTGTTCGGGCACAAGCGTTGAGAAAGGATGGTTCAATGGTTGATGATTTTCTTATTTATGAAAATGGAGCCATTATCAATGTTTGTAATACGCCTTCGCCAGCTGCTACAGCTAGTTTGCAAATAGGAAAACAAATAGCGGAAATCATATTGAATAAAAATTGAAAAACATTCGAATGAAATGGCTGACACGAATTTCACCAGTTAACACAAATATTATTGATGATTGATGCTGCTAATTTTCTTTGTATCCACCTGTCGGTGGACAGGTTTACCATTTCACAAATTAACTTGCCGCTTTGGCGGCAAAAAATCTATGAAATTATTTCCCATACTTTTTAAAATATAAATTTGATGAAAACAATACTTATAATTTATAAGCATTCCAAAAACAATAGAGATCTCAAAAATCTGCGAAATTCGTGTCAAAAAAACACCTATTATTTATAAAGCAAGCGAACAACTAGTTTCTCTTACTTTCTTCTTTCGCTTCCGCTTTTTCTACTTTTTTTCGTGTTCTATCGGATAAAACTTTGCCGGAGAATTGCTCATTAGCAGCAATAATTTTTTCAATGTATTCTTGTTGATTGGGTTGAATGGCAGAATATGGATGATTGCCCCAAAAATCAGATGAGAAATCATTTACTCTTTGATCTACAAATTTTTTATTGGTCGCCTCAATTTTCTTATAAGTTGAACTATTAAATGAATGAAACTCATTCACCACCTTGCCTCTAAACCAATCTCCGCGTTTTGCTATTCCACCTTGTATAACTTGTATTCCATTGCCGATGTACCATTTACCATCAATCAATCGGTTATTTATTTTCGCTTCATAATGTCCAATTTCAACGCTGTAGCCTAAAAGCTTTAAAATCAATCTAAATCTTGGAGGAATCAATACCTTAGTTAAATCTTCTTCTTTACTTAACTGAATCTCAAAAGCAGCTATTCCATAGTTTTCGTTGTCAATTAAAAAATGACCGCTGGCTACATCCTTATTTCTTTTTTCTATGTCGAATTTTATATAGTAATTATCTCTGCCATTTAAGGTGTAATTTTCCCTCAACTGATATTCTACTTTAAATCCATCATTCTTTTTTTCAAAAAAGAATTTTCCCATAAACTTATGAAACTGCTCTACATTAACACTCTCCGTTACTTTATTATCGAAATAGGTATCAATGCCTATAGGAATTACCATTTTTCTAGAATTAAATATATCGTTGAAACTTTGTAACCATGACGAGTCTTCAATACTTCTGGCAAGTATGGGTTCTACAACAGACATGTCTTTTCCTTTCTCTTCGTAAAATCGACTTTGTATCACCGCTTCGCCATATCTAACACATTTATTGCCTTCAAAAAATTGCTCCCTGTAATATGATTTCGTAGCGATATTTTTGTGGACATGATTTTTGTAAAACTCATCGTACGTTTTACGCAATATATTTTCAATGTCAATTGGCCGAATCTCCACTTCCGCAATTTCAAAAGCGTATTGTTCTAATAAACAATCAGGCGATTTAGAAATTTCGAATGTAGTTCTCTTTAAAACTTTATATCCTAAGTAGCTAATGACTAAAGTATCTTTCTTATCGATTTTTTCTAGTTCTAACCGAAAGTTGCCATTTTCATCTGTAATAACGCCGGAGTTTTGATTTAGATGAGATACTGTAGCATAAGGAAGAGGCTCGCCGGTTAACTTATCTTTTACCGTCCCAATCAAATCAACGGCAAATGATGGTAAAGCCGTTAGGCATAAAAAACTAATACAAACAAATATTTGCTTCATATATCATTTATTAAACACAAGTTATGCCAAAACATTGAAACTATTTAACAAGTGAAAAAAGTAAATTCAAAATTAGATTGGTCTCAAATAAAGTAAACCACGGATGCACGGATGTTGATGTAATCACTACAGCCATTCATTCCAAAATTATATATGTTACTTATCTATAAGCAGAATCTATTTTTATCGATTGCGCCAAGGTGCATCCAAATAGAAATGGATAAATTTTTAAGGAGAATATAAGTGTAGTAACATACAGTATGGTTAAACTTTTAAAACTAAGCTATCCGTGCATCCGTGGTTAGAGAAAAACTAGAAAACACAAAAATAAAAATACACTCAGCTGAAGCCGAGCTAAAATATACTCGTTATTCTGCTTAACTTATTATTGACATGCGGCTTTAGCGCTAATCGATAATATAGTTGCTCGCAGCAGTAAAAACGCAATCATTTTTATAATCTGCGAATATTTGCGTCATCAGTTTTTTAGCGTTCAATTGATATTGTTTAAGTAGTAAATAAAAAGTAAATTCAAAATTAGATTGGTCTCAAATTTGTATTACTTTTAATATTGTAATTAAAAAAAGGAAATTCTATGAAAATATTAATGACTATTATGTTTGCGGCTTTCTTCTATCAAAGTCAAGCACAAGTAACTTTAAACGATGTAACGCTTCCGGCTAAGTTGAGTTATGAAAGTCAAAATTTAAGCTTGAATGGTGGAGGTATCAGAACAAAATTAATTTTTAAACTGTATACAGCAGGCTTGTATTTAGAGTCTAAGAGTTCAGATGGAGCGGCTATTTTAAAAGCAGATAAGCCTATGGCTATCCGAATGGTAATCACTTCAAACAAGATCAATAGCAGCAATATGAGCGAAGCTATTGAAGAAGGCTTTACTAAAAGTACAGGAGGAAAAGTGGATCCAATTCAATCGAAAATTGATGAGTTAGTGAAAACTTTTTCTAAAGACCCAATTGAAGTAGGTAATATTTTTGACTTGGTTTATGTGCCGGGGGAAGGATTAAAATCTTATAAAAATGGAGAGTTAAAAACAACCATTAAAGGATTAGATTTTAAGCAAGCTTTGTTTGGCATTTGGTTGTCAGAAAATCCAATTCAAAGTGGATTGAAGAATAATTTATTAGGGAATTAATAATCCTTATTGCTATAAAAAGAAAGGCGATCAACATGATCGCCTTTTTTATTTTTTGTTCGTTTGTTTTACAATTTCTAATTTAGTTTTTATTATACTTGATATTTACGATTGTTGCTTTTTTGATAAAGGCAACTTATGAGTTAAAAATCAGATTATGATGGCAAAAATGAATGTACATCATTGAATAAAAATATTGTCATTTTTTACCAAATTATGCATTTATTGGTGGAATTACTGATGGCCAAAAGCATTGGTAGCACTAATGTTCTTTGAATTTAGATTACTATCCTTTCGGAATGGTAATGCCAACTAGATCATTTACCAGCAATGACGGAGGGTATAGGTTCGGATTTAATGGCAAAGAAATGGATAGTGAAGTGAGTGGGCAAGGTAACCAGTACGATTACGGCTTCCGTATATACAACCCGAGGTTGGGTAAGTTCTTGAGTGTGGATCCGTTGTCTTCAGACTATCCATGGTATACGCCCTATCAATTTGCAGGAAACAAACCAATATTTGCTATTGATTTAGATGGTTTGGAAGAAAAGGTTGCAATTATTATGGAATCTGGAGATAATGAATTTTCAAAGGTCCATGAAAGTGAAATTATTAAAGCTGGGTATGTTGTATTTAAGGTTACAAATGGTGGAGATGCATTACGTTCGCTTATTTTAAGCCAAAAATTGACCGATGAACCAACAAGGGAATTGTTGTTTCTTACACACGGTTTGGAAGGTGGATTAACTAGTGGTGTATATACTAATGCTGGAATTTATTCTGACGAATATTTAGATATTAATAGACAATCCGATTATGGTATTCTAGATAATTCATTTGATCCTGACCCTCAGACACTATTGAATAGTGAAGGCTATACACAAGATGGTTTTGCTCATCCAAGAATAGTTAGAGGTAATGTTTTAGAAAATTATTCAACAATTTCAGATTGGGAGCAAGCAGTAAATGATGGGAGTTTAAAATTTACAAGTGATGCAGAGTTAATATTTGGTGGATGTAGTATTGGTAGGAGTAATTCCATAAGAAATGCAATTCCAAATGCATCTCAAACTGACGGGGATTTTTCATACTCCATAAAATATAACGTTTTAAAGGATTTCTATAGTAATGAACTTGCAGATAGATATGCAAATTTGTCTTTTACAGAGGAGTTTGCAAAAGCGGTTGGTGTTACTGCAACTTCTGGCGGACCGAGATTAGACGGTAATGTTATATATTCAGGTGGAAGTGAACCAGATCCAAATGATAGTAGAAGAAGACGTAGTGCAAGGTGGCATTCATATGATTCTAAAGGGAATGAAACTCAATCTGCTCCTGGTAATTCAAATGAAATAATTAAAAATAACTGATATGTTTAGATTTTTGCTTTCTATAGTGCTATTAATAGTTCTTTTTAAAATTAATTGTAGTTCACAAACTAACTACTTTTCTGAATGGAAATACTTACAAACAACACAAAAGGAACAATTTATTGATTCAATAATTATGAATAATATTTATATAATTGATAATTTACAAATTACAAATGAATTTATAGCAGAACTAATAGGAGACTTCTTATATCAAACTGAATATAACATATTTTTATCCAACAAGATAAGCTGCTTACTAAATATCTTTTCCCTTAAACTTGGTCACAACGTATGTGAAACTTTCCAAAATTGTACAGTAAAATCAAATCTTAATGGTAATAAGTTGGTTAATGTAGACAATCAATTTGAATATGAGCTAATATTGAAAAATAGTTCTGCATGTACCTATACATTAGAATTGAATAAATTAGAGAAGTTTTCACTCTTCGATTCAATTTCCATTAGTATATCAGATAGTTCATATTTTTATTTTAGTTTTTATCTAAACTATTTTTTAGATGGGTGTACTTCATTACAAAAGTTGATAACGAAATTTGGTAGCAATGAAGGATTTAGAGAGTTTATTAATAGTTACCCTTTCGAACAAATGGAAAGGGATAAATTGTTTGTTAATAAAGCATATTTAATTCTTTCTGCACTAAACTTACATAATAAAAGTTGGATGTTTTTACGTGAGCAATTACTTACCTAGCTGATTGGAGTTTAGCGATAGCGTAAGTTCAATCAATTAAGCTGTTAATGTTGAAAGGTTAGATTTATAAAAAAACTAAACATAAGGCCAATTATAAGCCTACCTTAAAAATCTATTTCTACAAACTTGACATAATTGATCTCCTCTGAAACCCAATAAGTATGTCCTATACCACCACTCGTTGAAGAAGCACTATCGCTCATTCTCCAACGAGCGGTGACTCTATTTCTTTTAACAATTCAACTGTTCTTTCCAAAGGATAATAAGTATTAACTAATTGAATAAATAAATTACGATTCCCAATTTCAGATAAATCATAATAATCACTAACTTTTTTATTTTCTTTAATTAAATGCATCATTGTAGCCTTCTTGGCAACCCCCACATGAGAGTTCAGTATGGTAGTTTCTACATAACGAATTTCATCATATAAAAAATAGTTAATTGAATTATCTTCTGAATTTCTATCTACTATATACCATTTTTCTAAATTATTCCAATTATAATCTTTAATTATTGACCCCTGAAGTTTTTTAAATAAAGGCCATCTTGTGGTTATAAATTTTTCAGTTCTTCCTATTAACTTCCAAGAGAATTTACCTTTAGCGTTAGGAAATTTATATAAAAGAATAGGCCCTAACAATAACTTAGAGCTAATTATCTCATCTATATTTTCAACATCTTTACCTTCTAAATCAAAAACATAAATTATTCTGCCATCAAATTCTGTTATATCAGTAAAATCTAAAATTTCTGCATAACTATAACCTAAATTGTGATCCAATGAAAATTTAAATATTTTTCCTGAATTTTCTATAATCATATTTTTACTGAAATTTAAGTACTGTTCTCCAATTCTTTATGTTACTATCTAACCACTTTGTTGCTTCACTTATCATTACAGGATTAGTTGTTGCTGGCATTCTGTTTGCCAATGCTCCTTCTTTACCCCATCCATTTAAATTCATTATTAACTGTTCTGCACCTAAAGCAATTCCATTGTTTGGTACTTTAGAAAGTCCATGTAGTGCTTCAATGTTATATTCAGCAAGTTTTGCAATTGTGTATCTTGAACTAATCCCATTCTTTGCCTTACCAATATAAAGCAAAATTTCTCCATTTTTTGACTGCTTCCAACCGGAATAAATGGAGTATATACCCTTTTTGTTTAAATGTCTCTCCGCTTGTGCAATTCTACCTAAATAACCTAAACTTTTTAATGAACTACTTTTAATACCAATATCAACCGTTCCTGAATACTCTTTAATTGGTATAGTATGAATGCTACCATCATCCGAGTTCTCAAAAACTATAACTTTGGACATATCTATATATCCATTTGCCTTTACTTGATATCCATTCCATTTTCGTCCGCCTAATAAGAAGTCAACAGCTTCGCTCCTAGCTGCCAAAACCTGTCCGCCAGCCCAATCTCTGTTAACATATTCGTAATCGCTTACGCCGTACCAACCTGCATCAGCATATTGATTTCCTTCATGATAAACTCTAGTATCAGATTTATATCTTGTTCCTGAAATGACTTGCCCATATTGAGTCGTTTCATACATTTCTGGAGAATGGTAAACTGTATATTTATCACCTTGCTCTGGATTGGAAACAGTATTTAGACCAGTTTCTAAAGACCCCTGTGTTGTGATTGATTTATTATCATCGCCACCTAATCCATTTTGGTCAATAACAGAAGTTGGACTGTTTGAATAATATGCATAGGATGTTTGCCAAGGATATCTATTAGACCAAGGATCAATAGAAACAAACCTACCTAATCTTGAATCATAAATACTTCTACCCCCAAATTCATAGGCATTACCTATTCCTTTCACCTCATTATCAGCTTCCATGCCATTAAAGGCAAACCTATACCCTCCGTCATTGCTGGTAAATGATCTAGTTGGCATTACCATTCCGAAAGGATAGTAATCTAAATTCAAAGAACGTTAGTGATAATAGACATTTCAAGAAATGTCCAAACACGAATTATTTGCCTAAATTAGCAATTAATTGCTAAAATGAGTGAAAAAAACTACCCCAATCTTACCGTTATTTGAGAGTTTTATTAAAGAAAGCGAATCAGGACAAAGACGAAAAAAAAATGGAGAGAAGATTAAGGCTTCTACCATTTCCACCTATAAATATGTACATAATAATTTAAGGCTTTTTTGCGCAACCAATAATTTTAACCTAAGAATTTGTGATGCCCGAAAGTTAAATGCCAGAGAGTTTAAATCGGAGAAAAATTACTGGAAAAAATTTTATGTGCAGTTTACCAACTTTTTATACAAAAAAGGCTGCCATGATAACTATGTAGGGCATAACATAAAGCATTTGCGTACATTTTTCAATTATTTAACTAATGATAAGGATTTTTCCACTGGTGACTTTCAGAAGTTGTTCTATGTCCGTAAAGAACAAATTCCAATTCTAGTATTAAATCCAGAGCAACTTAAATTTTTGATTCATGATAAAAATTTTCATCAAAGACTAAATCACAATCAAAAACGAATTAAAGAAATATTTGTCTTTGGCTGTACAACCGGTTTAAGATTTTCAGATCTCTTTAAATTGACAAATAAGGAATTTGAAATTTTGGATGGTATTCACTATGTGAAAATAAAATCTCAAAAAACTAAGAGCTACTCATATATAAGGCTGCCGGATTATGCAGTTGATATTTATAAACAACACAGAAAGCGTTCAATGAAACGTCCTGTATTTGAGACAATATCTCTTCTTAATTTCAACAAGAATCTAAAGAAGATTGGTGAATTAGCAGGTTGGACAAATACAGTATTTAAGGCGAGAGAGCTATTGGGTAAGGAGATTATTCAATATAAAAATGGAACAAAGCAAGAAAATCGGTTTTGCGATTTAATGTCTTCCCACATGATGCGGAGAACAGCCATTACAACCATGTTAATTTTAGGGATGCCTGAACATTTGGTTCGGAATGTGAGCGGTCATACAGATGGTTCGGCTTCATTTTATCGATATGTTCATTATGCGCAATCATATATAGATCAAGAAATAATGAAGGTTCACGACATATTACAGCAAAATTAGTTTTGTACTTATCACTTCAACTTGGATTTTAATATAACAACTTAGCTCATTTTCTGGATTACCTAAAAAATGAGTATATATCATTTCTTTAAGTAAAGATTGAAGAAATACTCAAAATTTTTTCACCTTTTCTCTCTAATGTCTTAATAAACCTTTTCAATTTCATTTTACTGGTTTTCTTCATATTGTTTTTAGTTTTTTTGAATTCGCTTCATTCATCAACACATACTGATTCAAATTCAAATGTTTGGCAATCTTTGGAATGCTTAAACCATGTAGATATCTATAATAATATAAACGATCACTAATGAATTTGATTTGAGTTCAAACAGGATATAGCCAGACTTAATAATTTTTGGATACATACTCACGGTTGGTAGCATTTCTTTTTGTTCCCAATGCATGATTGTAGATTCATGAATTCCAGTTTGATTGGCTACTTCAGTAATTGTGAGCCTTCGTTCTTTCTCACTTTGTAATATGATCATTGATAGTCATGGCACCATGAAGGCGTGGATCCTCCAGGTCTTTGGATGACGAAATGGAGGTTGCAAATATGCACCGCAACCACATGGATTCATACTCGCTACCAACATAAAGTTGGTAGGATAATCTACAGTTCTCTTGCTCTCGAAATAGTTACTTTCGCTGCTTCATTGGTTGTCGCATGACCTCTAAAACCGTACGTTTAAATTCCGGCCAATTCATCTAAAAATAAGCTTACCATTGTGCGCCATAGATATTTCTCCCGGTGCCGGATTGGTGCCACCACCAACCAATGCTACATCCGAGATAGTATGGTGCGGCGAACGAAAAGGACGATGATGAACCAGAGATCCATTGCCATTTAATTTACCGGCTACGGAATGTATTTTAGTCGTTTCTAAAGCTTCCGTTAAAGAAAGTGGAGGTAAAATGGTGGGCAATCTTTTCGCTAACATGGTTTTTCCTGCGCCGGGCGGACCGATTAGAATTAAATTATGTCCACCAGAAGCGGCTATTTCTAACGCTCTTTTAATATTACATTCCCTCAGGGTCATTCGCAGAAGACCCTGAGGATAGTTCTATAATCGATTAACGTTAAATTGGACTTTTCTCCTAATTCATAATAACTAGCGCTAGAGTATTTATAGTCTAGATAATTCTCCACTAATTGCCATTTTCCTGATACAGGATTGAAATGCATGTAATCTAAAACTTTATTAATTTCTAAGTCTCCTCTAACTTCTTTTGCATCAAATGAAGGTTTAAAAACAACATGTTTCTGACCTTTTTTTGCATCAAGTAATGTAACAGCTATTGAGAGTTGATTTAAAAGTTTAAACTTCCCAGCTAGCTTTAATCGTTTAATGATCTCATAAGACATAAATCGTTTGGCTTCTCCAATTATACTGTTAAGTCCCTTACTACTAGGTTCAACAAAAACCAATAAGTGAATATGATTGGGCATGATTACATAACCACTAATACGGCAGCCTTTCTTTGATAAATTCTCAGACCATTTAGGGAGGTATTCATATAAATTGCATTGATCAATTATGGGTAGCCAATTGTAACAAGTAAATGTTACAAAATAGAAGCAGTTCTTTTCAGAATGAAGTAGATGCGTTGCCATTACTTTTGGAGTTTCAAAGCTTCAGGGTCTTCTGCGAATGACCCTGAAGTGTTCGTATCTATCCAATAAATTATTTCTTCTTTTCATAAAATCTATTTTTAAAAGTATAAAGTCAAAAGAATGAAGTTCTAAGTATCAAGGGAAACACTTATTACTTTACCCTTTTCACTTAACCCTTTATACTTTTACGCTTCGCGTTCACTCATTTCGATGTTTCCCAAACATCGACTTTTGTTACACAAAGGACCTTTCGCTCACCCTGCCCAATTCTCTCTATCTAAGCTTCTAAACTGAATGGCTTCCGCCAAGTGCTCAGTGGTGATGTTGTCAGATTTGGCTAAATCGGCAATCGTTCTGCTAACTTTTAAGATTCTATCGTAGGCACGAGCAGACAGTTGGAGGCGGGTCATAACGGTATTGAGCAACTCTTGGGCAGGTTTGTCAATTTCACAAATCTGTCGAGTAAGTTTGGTAGACATTTGCGCATTGGCATGAATGTTTAACTTGCTTTTTTCAAATCTTTTGAACTGTATCTTTCTCGCTTCAATCACCCGTTCTCGAATGCTATCGCTTTTTTCGTATTGGGTTTTGCTGGACAATTCGCTTAACGCTACTGGTGTCACTTCCACATGTAAATCAATTCTATCCAACAAAGGGCCGCTGATCTTATTCAAATATTTTTGGACAATTCCTGGCGCACAAACACATTCTTTTTCGGGATGGTTATAGTAACCACAAGGACATGGATTCATACTCGCTACCAACATAAAGTTGGCCGGATAATCTACGGTTACTCTTGCTCTCGAAATAGTTACTTTCCTTTCTTCCATTGGTTGTCGCATGACCTCTAAAACCGTACGTTTAAATTCCGGCAATTCATCTAAAAATAAAACACCATTGTGCGCCATAGATATTTCTCCCGGTGCCGGATTGGTGCCACCACCAACCAATGCTACATCCGAGATAGTATGGTGCGGCGAACGAAAAGGACGATGATGAACCAAAGATCCATTGCCATTTAATTTGCCAGCTACAGAATGTATTTTAGTCGTTTCTAAAGCTTCCGTTAAAGAAAGTGGAGGTAAAATGGTGGGCAATCTTTTCGCTAACATGGTTTTTCCTGCGCCAGGCGGACCGATTAGAATTAAATTATGTCCACCAGAAGCGGCTATTTCTAACGCTCTTTTAATATTGTGCTGACCTTTTACATCGCAGAAATCGAAATCATTCAATTTTTGGCAATGATAAAATTCTTCTCTTGTCGATACTTTCGTAGGTTTTAGTTCAATTTTGCCATTTAAAAAATCAGCTACTTCTTTAACATTTTCTACCCCATAAACTTCTAAATTGCTTACAATAGCGGCTTCTCTGGCATTTTGTTTGGGTAAAATCAATCCTTTAAAACCTTCTTTTCTGGCTTGAATGGCAATAGGCAAAGCGCCTTTTATGGATTGAATACTTCCATCTAAAGATAATTCACCCATAATGACATACTCACTAAATTTTTCTGATCTAATTTGACCAGATCCTCCTAAAATACCTATCGCCATTGCTAAATCGTAGGCAGAACCTTCCTTTCGAATATCTGCCGGCGCTAAATTGATAACGATTCTAATGCGCGGCATATGAAAACCATTGTGTTTTAATGCCGTTCCAATTCGCTGCCATGCCTCTTTCACTGCATTATCAGGCAAACCTACCATATAATAGTTTGCGCCACCACCAACACTCACTTCAACTGTTATGGTAAAGGCATCCACACCTTGTACAGCACTTCCAAAAGTTTTAACCAACATATCTCTCTACTTATTCTATAGTATAAGAGTCATAAAATTGAGTTTTTCCATAAAATGTATAAAAAATCTCTTCTTTGCTTGTCGGTTATGTCTATTTTTGTTGCATGTCTAGTGAGCCAATCATCCATGTAAAAAGCGAGCATATTCAGCCAGGTATTGAAAAATACAAGGGAAAAGTTGATGAAGATTTGCAACGTCACCTCAAAAATGCCAAATTAGAATACATTCCTTATGTGTTTGAAGATGGACGGGTGATGATGGTTTTAGAAATGATGAACACTGCTTTTTTGTATCCTTCTAAGAAAGCTGTTTTTAATACTTTATTGAAAGGGTGATTGAAATATGTCAAATTTCATTTCATTATTCAATAAAATCCTACATCAACAACTCCTCATCCATCTCAACAGTAACCCTACTTTTACTTTTTAACCTTTCTAATAATCCATTGGTTTTAACCAC
Source organism: Chitinophagales bacterium (assembly GCA_041393015.1). GTDB lineage: Bacteria > Bacteroidota > Bacteroidia > Chitinophagales > JADIYW01 > JAGQYH01. The sequence continues at coordinate 163,198 of JAWKKV010000003.1, forward strand.
TTCATATTCAAAATAAAATTCTAACGTTTTCAAATTGCTTTGTAGAAAATTAGAATAGTTTGAATTTGAACTTGCGTTTGAAATTGTTATTTCTGCTTCTGCTACAACACCCATTTTTAACCATTGCCATCCGACTACTAAAATTGAAAACAAATCAAGATAAAGTGTAGCGTCTGACAAAAACACATCCGGTCCTTCTTTTTGAGCGACGCCTGCTAAATGCATAGTTAGCTCTTGCAATGCCATCATTTTATTTTCTAGTGTTTCAGCATATTTTTTTAAATGTTCCGATGATTTAGCTTTTGAAATATCGGCCATTACATCTTGCATTAAATACATCACCGCTTGACCATTTTTCATCATGATCTTTCTACCCAATAAATCCATTCCGTGCATAGCCGTTGTGCCTTCATGCAATGTGTGAATTCTAATCTCTCTAAAATACTTTTCTGCTACAAAATCGGTTGTGTAACCGTAACCGCCATGAATTTGCAAAGCAGCACTAGTAGTTAATATGCCCATTTCTGCAGGGTACGACTTAGCAATTGGTGTTAAAAGATCCAATAAAAGTATAGCCTTTTCTTTTGCTTCTCCTTCGGCATAATAAGATAAGTCTTCGTATTTAGCGCATTGCATCAACAATGAAAAGGAGCCTTCAATGATTGATTTTTGAAACAGCAACATTCGTTTCACGTCGGCATGTTGTACAATTGGAATTTGAGGTAAATTCACATCTTTATTGGAAACCGGTCGCCCTTGTTTACGCTCTTTTGCATATTCTAAAGAAGCATAATAAGCAGCACTAGCAATGGATACAGAGTGCATCCCAACAGAAATTCTAGCACTGTTCATCATTTTGAACATATACTTTAAACCCATATTTTCTTCGCCAACTAAATAGCCTCTGCAATCGTCATTTTCTCCTATCATTAAATGCGCAATAGGTGCTCCTCTATAGCCTAATTTGTGATAAATACCTCCAGTAGCAACATCATTAGAAACTAATTTTCCATTGTCTAATCTCTTTTTGGGAACAATAAACATCGAAATACCTTTTGCTCCTTTTGGTGCGTCTTTCACTCTGGCCAACATCATATGAACGATATTGTCACAAGCATCATGATCGCCACAAGAAATAAATATTTTTTGTCCTTTAATGAGATAATGACCTTCATCTGTAGGCGTCGCAGTAGTGACAATATCTGATAAAGAACTTCCGGCTTCCGGTTCTGTTAGCGCCATCGTACCTTGCCATTCGCCATTGTATAATTTTTCAAGATAGAGTGCTTTTTGAGCGTCATTGCCAAAGGCAGAAATTAATTCGCTAGCGCCTTGAGATAATCCATAAAAAGCAACTGCTGAATAATTGGCCGCAGCCATAATAAAAGAAGCCGCCCAACTCACCATCATCGGCAATTGCTGTCCACCCATTTCATAATCAGCAGCGCTCGAAATCCATCCTTGCTCACCAATCAATTTCATGATTCCTTTCATGTTTTCATGCACATAAATTTGACCGTCTTTCAATTCCGGCTGATCGGCATCCATTTCTCGGTGAATAGGATAGAGGTGATTTTCTGCAATGCTATTGGCACTATCTAACACCATTTTGAATGACGCTTCATCGTGGTCTTTATAACGATCTAAAGCACAAATGCTTTTTACATCATGAACCTTAAACAAAACAAAATTTACGTGATCTTTACTATAAAATTGAGACATAACTTAATTTGAACTACTAAAGTATCTTATGAACTTCGACTTTCAAAATAAATCCTATATTGTAAGCCAATGAAAAAACATATACCTAACACAATTACGCTGATAAATTTGGCTTGCGGGGCTTTGGCGGTTATTTATACGCTAGAAGGTCAATATAATTGGGTGTTTATTTTAGTAGTTATTTCTCTTATTGCAGATTTTGCCGATGGATTGATCGCGCGGGCTTTAAATGTGAAATCAGACTTAGGAAAGGAACTCGATTCCTTGGCTGATGCGGTTACCTTTGGTTTGTTGCCGGGAATTATTTTATATGTTTTGATTCAAAATGCATTTGCTATTCCAATTTCAGATGCCTTTACGAATACCGCGAATTATAATCAACCGATTTTAAGAATTGAGCATTTAGGACTATTGTATACCATTTTTGCCATTTTTAGATTAGGTAAGTTCAATATTGATACACGCCAGTCAGAAAATTTTATTGGAATGGCTACACCGGCCGCTGCCTTGTTTGTGCTAGGCTTGTTGATGATTTACAAATTTGAAGGGCCATATTTCTACGACCTCGTTCAAAATGGTTATTTTTTGATTGGTGCTACCGTAGCGCTTTCGGCCTTAATGATATCAGAATTGCCTATGTTTTCCTTTAAAATAAATGGATTTCAATGGAAGGGAAATGAAATGAGATTTATATTCTTGATTTTATGTATTCCTACAATAATTTTATTAAAATGGGCTGCGTTGCCGGCTATTATTATTTTGTATGCATTTTCAAGTGTATCAGAAAAGCATTTATTTTAGATCATATTTAAATCTCTAGCTTTAAGTACTAAACCTATAGATGTTTTTTTATCGAATTTTTTGAGGAGATTTTTTCGATGAAAATTAACGGCATCTTTCCCAATAAATAGTTTTTTTGCGATAGCGGCAGTGGTCAATTCTTTTGATATATATTTCAGTATTTCAAATTCTCTATTAGATAATTGAGGCGTGTCTTCTGTTAATTCAGTGTTGATATTTTCTAAATAAGACGATTTGCTTAACAACTCATCCATGTCTAAAGCAACATGAATACTATAAACGATGCCCCCATTAATGTCTGTTTCTAGTGCTTTGGTAATATTGGCTATCCATCGAGTATTTCCTTTACCATCAATTATTTTATAACAAAGGTCAATTGGTTCGCTTGGATTTTTTGCAAAACTCTGATTGGTAACATTCACTAAAAAATAAGTGTCTGGATGTAGAATTTTGTTATAAACTACGTGCTTATCTTTTTTGATAGCTTCCGTTGTTATGTCGTAATAGTTTCTTCCTTTTAAATTCAATAAATAAGGATGTAGAGGTCCTGTTAACCAAATTAAATATGGTAGTTTATCTAAAACAACTCCTAGTTTGGTAAAGTCTCCTCTATTTAGGTTAGAATAATCAAGACCATTTTCCTTAATTGTTACAAGAACATGTTCTAATATTTTTTCTAATTTTTTCAAGAGTTATTTTTGAATTTTACCAATTGTGGACTAAAATATAAAAAATCAATTACGCTATAAGATATTCCCTAAAAGTGTTTTTAAATATCAATAAAAACTACTTAAAGGGGTAGTTATATTGTTATGAATATAGTAATATTTACTAAATAAAGAGATTTTTAGGATGTTATTTTTTTGAATGATGTTTCACAATGGAAGTAAAATCAAATACTATTTCAACCTAATTTATGCTTTTATATTTGACTCAAATGAAAATGTTTGAATGAGTGACTTAATTTTTTCTTTGGGTGAAAGGTGGTTTACCAAATTAAAACTACATCTATAATAAGGAAGAATAAGAAAAGTGAAATACCTAAACTAAGGGCAATTTTATTACTGTATTGCTGATTGAAATAATTGAATAGAAGATGAAAAGGTAGGCTTAAAATAAACCACATTAAATAATTTTGTAACGGAACATGACCGACTTCCCAAGTCCATAATTGATAGTAAATGGCAAAAGGCTCGATAAAGAAATCAATCCCCACCATTAGCAAACTACCTACAATAGCAATTAGCATATTTTTTGAGACTATTTTCCTCGCAAAGTAATTCGTTAAGTAGATCAATAACGCCCAATTGACGGCAAGCATTAGTGGTGTGTCTAATAGTTTTGGACCTAAATGTTTGTGATAGGTATAAGTGCCAAAAAGCAAACCTGTTTGTACACCAATAACTTCAAAAAAATAACCTAAAATACCAATGATGGCTAGACTGTATAAAAATTTATTCGAAAAAGTTTTATGGAATCCAATGAGCATGAAAAGACCAAACAATAGATTGATTGGCGTAAGCGATACCCAAAAATCATCAATAGCAGGAATAGTAAAGCCAATGACACCTACAATATAAACAGCGGGAATAACTATGTAAGCCCAATTACGCTTGATCCAATCCATTAATACTAGGTGCTTTCAATTTTGGAATTAGTAAAATGCTAATCAAAATAAGTAATTTTCTGGCATTAGGAATTCTAATTCTTTTTTGTTGTAGTGCCTCAGGCGTCGCATTGCATAATTTATGGAATAACGCCAAGTAATATTTATAAGCTAAGTAAACGCCTTTTCTTACGTCTTTAGGTAGTTTTAAAATGCCTTCGTACGCTTCTTCAAAATCGTGTCGAATATCTTGCTCAATCAACTTTTTGCTGTGCTGATCAAATGAAGTGAATTGAACATCCGGAAAATAGACTCTTCCTCGATCTTCAAAATCACTTTTCATATCTCTTAAAAAGTTTACTTTTTGAAAAGCAGCGCCTAATTTTCTTGCGGGAGCTTTTAAATTATCAAATTCCTTTTGGTCGCCATTCACAAAAACTTTTAAGCACATTAAACCAATCACTTCAGCGCTACCGTAAATATATTCATCGTAAGTAGTGCCACTATGTTCGCCATTCTCTAGATCCATTTCCATGCTCTTGAAAAAAGCTTCAATTAAGTCTTTAGAAATTTCAAATTGATTTACGGTTTGCTGAAAACTGTGTAAAACAGGATATGGACTGACCTTAAACTGAATAGCTTGATAAGTTGACTTGCGATAATCGTTTAATAAAGTTCTTCGCTCTTCTATACTTAAATCTAAAAATGTATCTACTATTTCATCCGTATATCTCGAAAAAGCATAAATAGCATAAATATGATTTCTTATAGCCTTGGGAAAAGCTTTGATACCTAACGTAAAGCTAGTGCTATATCTATGAGTAGTTAGTTTACTTATCTCAGCTGATGTTGTATTGTGTAGGGATAACATAATTTATAGCTTTTGATCTTTAAAAATTTCTTTCGCCACTACTTCACCTGAAATAATGGAAGGCGGAACACCGGGGCCTGGTACGGTTAACTGTCCGGTGTAGTAAAGGTTTTTTACTTTTTTGCTTTTTAAGGAAGGCTTAAGAATAGCAGTTTGTTTCAAAGTATTGGCTAATCCGTATGCATTGCCTTTAAATGCATTGTATCTTGATTTAAAATCGCTGTGCGCAAAACTCTTTTTATAAACGATATGGTCTCTTATCGATTCACCTGTTTGCTCTTCTAAACGTTTAACCATAATGTCAAAGTACTTTTCTCGGGTACTTTCTTTATCATCAAGGTCTGGCGCCGTAGGCATTAAAAAGAATAAATTTTCACAGCCTTCAGGTGCAACGCTATCATCTGTTTTAGATGGACAGCAAACATAAAATAAGGGATTACTGGGCCATGATGGTTCATTATAAACTTCAATAGCATGTTGTTTGAAATCTGCATCAAAAAATAGATTGTGATGCTTTAGATTTTTTACTCTTTTATTGATGCCTACATAATACAATAGACTTGAAGGAGCCATCACTCTTGAATCCCAATATTTCGGACTGTATTTTCTGTATTCCTTAGGAAGTAATGCTTGCTCTATGTGGTTATAATCTGCGCCACCCACTAAAATATCTGTTTCGTATTCACCTTTTGAAGTAATTACTTTTTTAGATTTTTTATTGGAGATTACAATCTCAGTAACCGTGTTGTTGTATTCAAATTTTACGCCCAACTCTTCGGCAACACTCACCATTCCTTTTATGATTTCGTGCATACCACCCATTGGATACCAAGTGCCTAAAACCAAGTCGGCATAATTCATTAAGCTATACATTGCCGGCGTGTTTTCCGGCGTGGCACCAAGAAATAACACAGGAAATTTCAATAATTCTCTTAAATGTGGATGCTTAAAATAATTGTCTACATGTTTAGCCATTGAGGTTAGCATTTGTAATCCAAAAATGGACTTAAACACTCTCCAATCCATAAACTCCATAATCGATCTACCTGGCTTATGGACAAATTCATGAATGCCGACATTGTATTTGTATTCCGCTTCTTTTAAAAATTTCTTTAAGGGAACAGAACTTCCTGGTTCTAATTTTTCAAACAAGGCATAAAGGTCTTCCAACTTGGCAGGAACATCTACATTTTTGTTTTCATTAAAATAGATTCTGTAGCTTGGATCAAGTCGTACTAAATTATAATAGTCGGAAGTTTTTTTGCCAAAAGCTTCAAAGAAGTTGTCAAATATCTCTGGCATCCAATACCAACTTGGACCCATATCAAATGTAAAGCCTTCTGCTTCAAAAACAGATGCCCTTCCTCCCGGTCCTTCATTTTTTTCTAAAATGGTTACGTCGTATCCTTTTTTGGCGAGATGACAAGCAGCAGAAATGCCGCTAAATCCTGATCCAATTACTATTACTTTCTTCAAAATATTGTGGTTATAAAAATTGAAACAAAATTATTTTCAATTTGTTTACTATGTGTACAAGGTACTGCTTTATTGATGAATCAACTCATCTATTATTTTTGCTGAAAGCATACACAATGGGATTCCTCCGCCGGGATGAACACTTCCTCCCCCAAAATATAAATTCTCTATTTTGCTAGAATAATTGGCATGTCGCCAAAATGCAGCCATTTTATTGTTAGAAGCATTGCCATATAGCGCTCCTGCATAAGAACCTGTTCTTTGCTCAATAAGTCGTGGCTCTAAAATATCTTCTTCCTCTATGAAGGGTTCGATGTTTGTTTTTAAAATAGAATTAACTTTTTTTATAGTATGCTTCCTAGTTTCGCTGATCAATTGATCCCAATCTTGCCCATTGTCATTTGGTGCGTTGATTAAAATAAACCAGTTTTCTTTTCCGTTTGGTGCATCAGATTTTTGTCGCTTACTCGAAATATTAATGTAAACGGTTGGGTCGTGGTAAATTCTATTGTTTTTGGATATTGCTTCAAACTCTTCTTTGTAGTTTTTACTAAACAGTATATTATGAAGGTCTAATTCAGGAAATTCTTTTTTGATGCCCCAGTAAAATATGATGGCAGAAGTTGATTTAGGTTGCTTTAATATTTTCTCCGGAGCTTTTTGATCTTTTAAAAGCTTTCTATACGTCAGCATAATATCTGCAGCAGAAATTACTTTGTCTCCTAATATATTTTTGCCCTTCACACTTATACCAATTGCCTTATTATTTTCAACCAATATCTCATCTACTGGACTGTTAAAATGATATTGAACACCTAATTCCTTACCCAACTTAACCATACTTTCAGTTAAGGCATGCATGCCATTTTTTGGAAAAAATGCTCCGATATTAAATTCTAAATGGGGAATAATATTCAAAGTGGCAGGCGCCTGATATGGGTTAGAGCCATTATAAGTGGCATATCTATCAAACAATTGAATCGCTTTGTCATTTTTAAAAGCCTTCTCGTTGGCTTGATGCATCGTTCTAAAAATATCTATTTGTGGTAATCGGCTGCTGGCTTTTAACAGTTTTAAAGGAGAATTATTCATTAAACTGTGCAAGGAATGATTGAGGAAAACATCCTGTGTTAAGTCGTAAATTTTAGCACTGTTAGCTAAATGATCGAGCGTTGTTTGTTTCGGAATATTTAATTTCAATTCTAATTCATTGGCAAAATCTTTTGGCTCTTTAAAAGCTTCTACCACTGTTCCATCTTCATAAAAATATTTAGTTACGGTATCTAATCTGTCATAAGGGCAATAATCTTGAAACGATTTACCAGCCAATTGAAATAATTCTTCAAAATATTCCGGCATCGTAAATAAAGAAGGGCCGGCATCAAATCTATAGTCGCCTAAAGAAATTTCAGTTAATTTTCCTCCGGGATAAGCATTGGCTTCAAATACTTCTACTTTATAACCTCGTGCGGCCATTCTAATAGCAGAAGCTAATCCAGCCACACCCGATCCAATTATTAAAACTTTCATCTAGTTGGCAAACAAAGTGATTTTTTTAAAGTTCAAATCAACAATTAAAATAATGTTCCTTCTTGTGCTGGAGGCGCCAAACCAATATGTCTATAAGCTTTTTCAGTAGCTTGTCTGCCCCGTGCTGTCCTTTTGATAAATCCTTCTTGAATAAGATAAGGTTCGTAAACTTCCTCAATAGTGCCCGATTCCTCTCCAACAGCTGTAGCAATAGTAGTTAATCCTACAGGTCCACCGGCAAACTTCTCAATGATGGTAGATAAAATTTTATTATCCATCTCATCTAAACCATTGCCATCAACATTTAATGCTTGTAATCCATATTTAGCAATAGCCAAATCTACCTGACCATTTCCTTTTATCTGAGCAAAATCTCTCACTCTTCTTAATAAGGCATTCGCTATTCTTGGTGTACCTCTGCTTCGCATAGCAATTTCTGTAGCGCCATCTTCCGTAATGGCGGTATTTAAAATAGCAGCAGATCTTTTTATAATGCCTTTTAAAGTTTCGGTATCGTAATATTCTAACCTGAAAGTAATTCCAAATCGACTTCTTAAAGGAGAAGAAAGTAAACCCGAACGCGTTGTTGCGCCTACTAATGTAAAAGGACTTAATGATATTTGAACACTTCTCGCACTAGGGCCGGATTCGATCATAATATCAATCTTAAAATCCTCCATGGCAGCGTACAAATATTCTTCAACGGTAGTATTTAAACGATGTATTTCATCAATAAATAAAACATCACCTTCTTCAAGGTTCGTCAATAAACCGGCTAAGTCGCCCGGTTTTTCTAAAACAGGACCTGATGTTATTCGTAAACTTGCGCCTAACTCATTGGCAACAATGTGCGACAATGTTGTTTTACCCAATCCTGGAGGACCGTGCAATAACACATGATCTAATGCTTCGCCTCTCTGTTTGGCTGCCTCAATAAAAATGCTGAGGTTTTCTACTAATTGTGGTTGCCCTTTAAATTGATCAAAACCTTGTGGACGCAATACATTTTCGAGCTCATGTTCGCCCGGCGTTAAAAATTCTCCTTCAGGATCTATATTAGGATTACGCATGGCTCAAAGATAGGAAATGATAAGCGATGATAAATAAGAATTTGCTCTAAGAAGTTATATAGATCGTTCAAAAATATTTTAGTCCATTTAATTGGACGAATTGTAAGGTTTAAACAATGATCTACTTCTTTTTGTTAAATTTGCCGCAATCGAATTTAGCCAAGAGCAATACAAATAATTGGCTGTTTAAAAAATACAATATGACTCCAAGTAAAATAACCATCAACGATCATATTCTGTCTGTTCCTGATCATCCTATTATCCCATTTATTGAGGGAGATGGCATTGGACCGGAAATCACAGATGTGATGATTAAAGTATTAGATGCCGCAGTTAAGTTGGCTTATCATGGCAAACGAAAAATAGAATGGATTGAAGTTTTAGCCGGAAGAAAAGCTTTTGACAAGACCGGTGAATGGTTACCCAAAGCAACAATGGATGCGATAACGGAATATTTAGTTTCTATAAAAGGGCCGTTAACTACTCCAGTTGGTGGAGGCATAAGATCTTTGAATGTAGCTTTAAGGCAAACATTTGATTTATATACTTGTATTCGACCGGTAAGATATTTTCACGGGGTTCCTACTACCATTAAGGCGCCGGAGAAGGTAGATATGGTTATTTTTAGAGAGAATTCAGAAGATATTTATGCCGGAATTGAATATTTAACCGGAACGCCTGAATGTGATAAGCTATTAAAGTTTTTACAAGATGAATTCAAAGTAAATAAAATCAGATTTCCGGAAACTACCTCGCTTGGCATTAAGCCGGTTTCTAAAGAAGGAACCGAAAGAATTGTGCGTGCGGCTATTGATTATGCGCTTGTTCATCAAAATGAATCTGTTACGATTGTTCATAAGGGAAACATTATGAAGTATACAGAAGGGAAATTCAAAGAATGGGGATACGAATTTGCGGAGAAAGAGTATGGAGATAAAGTTTGGACATGGGCACAATACGACAGAATAGCTGTAGAGAAAGGACCGGAGGTAGCCAAAGCAATGCAAGAGAAAGCCTTGAAGAATGGTGCTGTATTAATAAAAGATGTAATAGCAGATGCGTTTCTGCAACAAATTATACTTCGCCCAGAAGAGTATGATGTTGTGGTTACTTTGAATCTAAATGGAGATTATATCTCTGATGCATTGGCTGCTTTAGTGGGTGGAATTGGTATTTCTCCCGGGGCTAATATTAATTACAAAACAGGGATGTCCATATTTGAGGCTACTCACGGAACAGCACCTAACTTTGCAGGGCAAGATAAGTTAAATCCAAGCTCCTTAATTTTGTCTGGCGTAATGATGCTTAAATATATGGGTTGGGGAGAAGCAGCCGATATTATTGTAAATGCATTAGAAGTAACCATCAGTAAAAAAGATGTTACTTATGATTTCGCAAGATTAATGGAAGGAGCAACAGAATTGAAATGTTCTGAATTTGGAATGGCTATCATTGATAATATGCAGCAGCTTTCATTTGATGTTATGTAGATTTTGAAGAGATTGAATTGCTAATAATTGTGAACTTCAACCAATTCAACCCTTAAAATGTTAGATTATTAACTAAATATTACCGAACACTTGAAATTTGAGCTAAAATCAGGTATTTTTGCCTACTTGAAAGCAGGGAATATTCTGCTTTTTACAACTACAAAACGAAATATTTTTCAATTTATATTAAATTGATCGAAACCTTAAAAAAATAAGATGAGCGCACAAAAAATCACAATTTCTAATGGAAAACTAAATGTACCTAACAACCCTATTATCCCTTTTATTGAAGGAGATGGCATCGGTCCGGATATTTGGGCAGCAGCAGTAAGAGTTTTAGATGCTGCAGTTGAAAAGGCTTATAAAGGAGAAAAGAAAATAGAGTGGATAGAGGTTTTAACAGGACAAAAAGCTTTTGATCAAACAGGAGAATGGTTACCAAAAGAAACGTTAGATAAGATTACAGAATATTTAGTGGCGATTAAAGGTCCATTAACTACGCCAGTTGGTGGAGGAATTAGATCATTAAATGTGGCTTTGAGACAGATTTTAGATTTATATGCATGTGTTCGACCGGTAAGATATTTTGAAGGTGTTCCTTCACCGGTAAAAGCACCTGAAAAAGTGGATATGGTCATCTTTAGAGAGAATTCTGAAGATATTTACGCTGGAATTGAATATTTAGCGGGAACACCAGATGCTACAAAAATTATTAAGTTTTTACAAGAAGAGTTAGGTGTAAATAAAATACGTTTCCCTGAATCATCTTCTATTGGTATTAAGCCGGTTTCCAAAGAAGGAACAGAAAGATTAATGCGCGCAGCAGTTGAATACGCTATTGCACAAAAAAGAGATTCTGTAACGATTGTTCATAAAGGAAACATCATGAAATTTACAGAAGGTAAATTCAAAGAATGGTCTTATGAGTTAGCAGAAAAAGAATTTGGTGATAAGGTTTGGACATGGGCACAATACGATAGAATTGCTGCAGAAGAAGGAGTAGAAGAAGCCAACGAAGCGCAACAAAATGCTTTAGACAATGGCGCTATCTTAATTAAAGATGTCATCGCAGATGCTTTCTTACAACAAATTATTTTACGTCCGGCAGAATACGAAGTAATTGCTACTTTAAACTTAAATGGTGACTATATCTCAGATGCGTTAGCAGCTTTAGTAGGCGGTATTGGTATCGCTCCGGGTGCCAATATTAACTATACAACCGGAATGGCAATTTTTGAAGCTACTCACGGTACCGCTCCAAAGTATGCAGGATTAGATAAAGTGAATCCAAGTTCAGTTATTTTATCAGGTGTGATGATGTTAGAATACTTAGGATGGCAAGATGCAGCGGATTTAATCGTTAAAGGAATTGAAGGTGCTATTGCTAAAAAACAAGTTACTTATGATTTTGAGCGATTGATGGAAGGCGCCACTTTATTGAAGTGCTCTGAGTTTGGATCAGCCATTATTGCCAATATGTAATAAGATGTTGTCATTCTGATCCTGAAAATTCGGGAGAAGAATCTCAACTTTATTGATTTTAAGATATGTTGCGACACATTTTGGAATCATAATTGAGATAGTTTAAAAATGAAAAAATTTTCACTCATACTATTACTCTGCCTGATCTTTCAGATCTCTAAAGCGGCATTTATCTTAATTCCAATGGATGATTCTCAAACGAATCATCTAAAGGCATATGGAATTGCGTATTGGGTTTTAGAAAAAGATGTTCCGGTAGATTGGTTATTGAATTACAAGGGTGGAAGTTTTTCTTTCCAATACAATAAGCTTTTTGAAAATGAGTGTTTGATTAGAGGCGTGAAGTATCAAGTCATTCCTGATGCGGCAATGTCTAAGATTTTAGTAGATATTGCTCATCCTGAAGTCAATATGGATGCAATGCGGCTGGAAAAAGCGCCTAAAATTGCGGTTTATTCGCCCAAGTCAAAACTACCTTGGGATGATGCTGTAACATTAGTATTGACCTATGCGGAAATTCCTTATGATGTTATTTATGATGATGAAGTGTTAGGCGATGAGTTGCATTTATACGATTGGTTGCATTTGCACCACGAAGACTTCACTGGACAATATGGGAAGTTTTGGAGGTCCTATCAAAATGCACCTTGGTACAAAGAGCAGGTAGCGACTTCAGAAGCCAATGCGAAGAAAAATGGATTTAGTAAAGTATCGGATCTGAAATTAGCAGTAGCTAAAAAGTTCAGAGATTATGTTTCCGGTGGCGGGTTTTTGTTCGCCATGTGTTCTGCGACAGATTCTTATGATATAGCTTTAGCAGCAGAAGAAGTAGATATTTGTCATACTGTTTTCGACCATGATCCAATTGATCCGCAAGCACAAGAAAAATTAGATTTTAGCAGAACCTTTGCATTTGAAAACTTTAAGATTAGTACGAATCAAAGTGAATATGAATTCTCTAATATAGATTCTGACGTACCAAGAAAGGTGCAGCAGAACATGGATTATTTTACATTGTTCGATTTTTCCGCTAAATGGGATCCTATTCCAACGATGTTGACGCAAAATCACACCAAAACAGTGGCCGGTTTTATGGGGCAAACGACTTCTTTTAAAAAGCAAGTGATTAAACCTAATGTTTTAGTCTTAGGAGAAACAAAAGCATTAGAAGAAGCGAAATACATCCATGGTGAGTTTGGCAATGGCACTTGGACGTTTTATGGAGGTCACGATCCGGCAGATTACAGACATTTGGTCGGCGATCCTCCGACAGATTTAAATTTGCATCCTAATTCGCCTGGCTATCGTTTAATTCTAAATAATATCTTATTTCCAGCGGCTAAGAAGCAGAAGCAGAAGACCTAATTTTTATTTTTTATACAGCTTTAATTGTATAACTATAAGATTCAATAACCGGATTGGCTAATAACTTTTTGCATGCTTCTTCTACCTTGTCATTGGCTTCTTTTTCAGAAGCAGCAGCTACTTCGATGGTTATGAATTTCCCTATCCTAACATGATTTAAACCTTCATTTCCCATGTTTTTTAAACCATGTTCTACCGCTTTTCCTTGTGGATCTAATAATTCTTTCAACGGCATTATAATAATTTCAGCAGTATACATTTTCTCTATTTAGGTTAGCAAAAATAGTAGTTTTTATAACTTATTGAGATTTTAAGACAGACAGTTTATAAACGTTGATGATTTTGTATGGAATTGATATACGCTTAAAGCTTGTAGCGCATGGCTTAAAGGCTTTTTTAATATCTTTGCACAAAATTTTCAAGATGAGTAAGGCTACCGGAAGGGAATCAGAAATTGTGTTTAAGGTAAAGTTAGATGAAGATAATTTGCCTGAGAAAATATCATGGACGGCTACCGATGGCCAGCAACAACAGGAACGAGAGTGTAAATCAATTGCATTGGCGTTGTGGGATAAGGAAGAATTAAACACATTAAGAATAGATCTTTGGACCAAGGAAATGCCAATTGATGAAATGCATACTTACTATCTACAGAATTTAATGACATTAACAGATAGCTATATTAAGGCTACCAACAATCCAACTGCAAAAGCGGATATGTTGGCATTTTGTAAAGATCAGGCGGATAAGATTAGAGCTTTTGAAGCAGATAGAAACAGCGGCAAGTGATACAAGTAAACAATATATCCATACAATACGGAGACAGAGTGCTCTTTAAACCAACTAATTTTTCCATTAGTATTAATGAAAGAATTGGTTTAATCGGTAAAAACGGAGCGGGAAAATCTACGCTTCTAAAAATTCTATCCAAAGAAGTTTCCCCTCAAGAAGGCACTATTAGCTTTCCAAAGGAATATACCATTGGCTATTTAAGGCAAGAATTACCAAAACAAGGCGATCTATCAATCATCGAAGAGATTAAGTCTGGTTTTTCAGAAGTGAATAAATTACAAGACAGGTTTAATGGCTTACAGAAAGAATTAGAAACCAGAGAAGATTACGAAACACAATCTTATCTGGATCTAATCGACGATTTTACAAAAGCACAAGAGAGATTGCTATTGTTTGATGCGGATAATTTAGACAAGCAAATCGAGTTGGTTTTGATGGGATTGGGCTTTAAAAGAAAAGAGTTTGATCAATCTGTTAATACCTTTAGTGGAGGTTGGCGAATGAGAATTGAGTTGGCGAAGTTGCTTTTGCAACAACCGGATCTATTACTGCTGGATGAGCCAACTAACCATTTGGATATTCATTCTATTATTTGGTTAGAGGATTTCTTGTCGAAATATCACGGATCTATCGTTTTGGTATCGCATGATAAATCTTTCATGAATAAGTTGGCCAACCGCATCATGGAAATTGAATTAGGATCGGTACACGATTATAAATCAGGTTATGAGAAATACTTGATTTTAAAGCAAGATAGAATTGAAAAAAGTATTGCTGCTTACAATAATCAGCAAAAAGAAATCGCTCAAACCAAAAAGAACATTGATAAGTTTAGAGCAAAGGCCTCTAAAGCGAAATTCGCCCAAAGTTTAATTAAAAAATTAGAGCGTACCGAGATAATAGAAATTGAATCGGAAGATAATTCGGCCATGCGATTTCATTTTCCTGAAGGAAGAAGAACAGGAGATTTAGTAGTGAAAGCGAAAGGCATTGTTAAAAATTATGGTGACAAAAAGGTGCTAAAAGGCGAAGATTTCGAATTGATGAGAGGCGAGAAAGTAGCCTTTATCGGTAAGAACGGAATGGGAAAAACCACTTTTGCTAGAATTATAGCCGGTGATTTAACACCTACTGCCGGAGAAGTAAGCATGGGTTACAATGTAGAAATGAGTTATTTCGCACAAATGCAATCGGGCACATTAGACGAAGAAATTACTGTTTTAGAAACTATAGATAATGCCGCTACTGGTGAAATGCGAACCAAAGTAAGAAGCTTATTGGGGGCGTTTTTATTTAGTGGTGAAGATGTAGAAAAAAAGGTAAAGGTATTGTCAGGTGGTGAGAAATCGAGATTGGCATTAGCAAGATTGTTATTGGCACCATCAAACTTTCTTTTGCTGGATGAGCCGACGAATCACTTAGATATAGCTTCAAAAAATATATTAAAAGAAGCCATTCAAAGATATACGGGTGCGGTTTTAATTGTTTCTCACGATAGAGATTTTTTAGAAGGCTTAACTGAAAGAACGATTGAATTTACAGAGGATGGTTTAACGGAGTATTTAGGTGATATCAATTATTTCTTAGAGCAAAACGACTTCGATAATATCCGTGAGTTTGAGTTGGAAGGTAAGAAGTCAAATGCAAATTCAAGCTCAAATACAAGCTCAAGTTCAAATGGTGGCGATTATAAAGAAAGAAAACAACACGCTAAAAAAGAGCGGAATTTAAGAAAACGTGTAGAGAACTTAGAGCAAGAAATTGCAAAAGCAGAAAATAAAAAGAAAGCATTGGTGGGTGATTTACAATCTTCTTACGATGAAGCCAAAGCGAAAGCTTTTCATGATGCAGAAGTAAAAGTGGAGGAACTTACCGAGCAATGGATGGAAGCTGGAGAAGCGTTGGAAGCTTTTTTGAAAGGGTAAATTAAGTTCAAGCTCAAACTCAAGCTCAAATTCAAATTCAAACGCAAACTCAAAAGATAGCTACGTTTAATAGTAGGTTTAATAATTTCATTTGTTTGAATTCTTTATAATAGTTGATATGATAGCAATTAGCTGCTCACATTCATCGAGTAGTTTGTTTCTTTTACTTGCGTCCCCATAGTCGATATACTGCATTAGTTTTAAGTTAACTCGACTTTCTTTTAGCTCTTTAACCGCAATTTTACATTTGTGTCTAAAATCTTTTGGCGATTCAGATGCTTGTGCTTCACCAAAATTTAAGGCAGCACTTGAAGCAGAACGAATAATTTGTTCGCATAAATATTGCCCTTCATAATCTTTTTTCACTGTTCGTATGTAGAATATTATTTCCCCAGCAAATTTTACTAACCTATCTTCTAGATCAAACTTTTTTTGAATTTTTATATTTGAAACGTTCATATTAATAAGAGTCCAATTATTGTAAAATTCCATAAAGGCACTCATTTTTTTATTTGAGCTTGTAATTGAGCTTGAATTTTTCAATTGCTTATTTAGACTCATTTCAAATTACTTGTTGTAACAACATTTCGTATGCGATTTATTTGGCATTGTATTTGAAATTATTTTACTTTGTTTCTCAATGAGCAGAAATCATACAAATATCGACTGTACACAATCTTTTAAAATAAGGTGGAGTTAGGGTAAATATATTCAAGATAAATGAAAGCCCTAGCCATTGTGTTAGGGCTTTTTTTATGTCATTAACTGGCTCGTTATTATCACCATCAATGTCTCTCTCCACGTGCCGCCGAAGCTTTAGCGGAGGAGCACAGAGGACGTTGATGAACAAACAGAAATTGAATAACTAAAATAAATTATGCAAAAAGTACCAAAACAAGATTTACAGAAAAGGAGTCTTTCAAAGAATCCATTTTCGAATGATTGTATTTACACCATATTTTATGGGTCGAATAACTATAAATGTAGAATATAGAAATGTATTTTATGTCAACAATAGCTAAGCCTCGACCTTCAACAGTCGGGGCTTTTTTTATGATAATAATTAATTGAAAAGGTGTTCCGTTAGCTAAAATTCTAATGGGTCGCAGACACGGGTGGGTGAAATAGTGTCCTTTACTCTTTGAGTGAGGTTCAGGGATCAATTAGTTAAAACGGATAAATTTTTAATGATGGAAGAGATTTTAAAATCGGAAGAAGAGTATCTCATTAAAGCCAATGAATATTTGTTGGATTGGGATTTCTTAAGAGCACATAGAGTTTTGACAGAACTGCTAGAGGAAGAGCCATGCTGCGGTAAAGCGCACGCCATGATGGGAGAAATCAAGTTTTTCATTCAAAATGAGCCAATTTCAGCATTGAGACATTTTAAGTTGGCCATTCTATATACGCCTAACAATTTCAAGCCATATACGCATTTTATCACAGTAGCAAAATCAATGGGAAAGTACAAAGATGCCATCATAGTGATTGATAAAGCCTACTCAATTTTCTTTGATCAACGCGATCAATTGATATTGTATAAAGCAGAAATTTACGAACAACAAAGAAAATGGAAGAAGAGTAAAGTGTATTATGAAAGAGCTTTAGAGTTAAGTTTAAACCCAAATCTTGAAAGTCAAATGGTTAGCTCAATAAAAAGAGTAACTAAAAAATTGAAAAGTAAAAAAGGGAAGAAGAAAAAATGAAGTAGCTAAATTTATAGCGATAGTGAATATTTATTCATCTAGCTTTTTTAGAAACTGTTCTGCATTTTTCAAATGAGTGTTCTTTTTTTCATCAGGCATTTTATCATAGGTTGATAATAGCATGGCGGTTCGTGGATTCTTTTTAAAAAAGGATTCATGTTCATGCATAAACCTCCAGAACAATCCATCCCAAACAGCTTGCCATTCGCCTTTAGGATAATCACTCATTTTGTTTAAATAATTAGAGCCACTGATATATGGCTTGGTGGCAAATAAACCACCATCTGCAAATTGGCTCATACCATAAATATTCGGAACCATTACCCAATCATACGCATCAATAAACAATTCCATGAACCATTGATAAACATCATCAGGATCAAATTCACATAGCAGCATAAAATTTCCTAAAATCATTAAACGCTCTATATGGTGACAATATCCCGTTGCCAAAACTTTTTTTATGGTGGCATCAATTGGGGCAATACCTGTTGTTCCGTCGTAAAAACTCGAAGGAATTTTTCTATCAAAACCCCAGTAATTTTGAGTTCTAGAATAATTGCCTTTGCATTCATACATGCCTCTTATAAATTCTCGCCACCCAATAATTTGTCTAACAAAACCTTCTGTAGAATTTATAGCAATAGCATTAGATTTGGCATAATCAAGCGCCTGATCTAGAACATCGATGGGCAATAGTAAACCAACATTCATTAAAGGAGACAATATACTATGATGTAAAATAGATTCCTTTTTTACAATAGCATCTTCATAATCGCCAAAGTGATGAAAACGAAAATCTAAGAATTGCTGCAACCATTCTTGAGCAGCTTGATGATGAATAGGATAGAGCGGATCTTCGGTTAGTTGCCCTGGGTTTTTATCAAAATATTTTTCGACATAATTCATTGCTTCTTCCCAGTACTTGTTTGTAGAAGGAAAGTAAACATTTGGAGGTGTTTTTCCTTTTGGATATTTCTTTCGATTGTCACCGTCATATGTCCATTTCCCACCTTCAGGATTTTCATCCTCATCTATCAGAATGTTAAGGTTTTTTCGCTGTTGCTTGTAGAATTTAGTCTGAAAGAATGACTTTTTATCTTTCCTGAAAAATGAATCTAGGTCTTTCCTCGAATTGATAAAAAGAGGATTTTCATAGGTAACCAATTTTAAATGCTTTGCTGACGACTTAATTCTATTGATTAACCATTCGTCTGTAGGATCAATAAAATGTAGTTCTTTAGGATGATATTCTTCTATTATAAAAGGTATGAGTTTGCGAATATCATTGTATTTTTCATGACTTGAAACATATTGAACAGTAATATTTTGCTCCACTAAATGAGCTTCAAAAGCTTTCATAGAAGCTCGATGAAAAGCAAGTTTCTGTTGATGAAATTTAAACTGATTGAAAAATAAGTATTCTTCTACCAAATAAATCAGATCGCAATTTTGTAGAATCTCGTGAGCTTTAAACAGTTGATGAGGAAACAAAAGTCCAATTTTCGTCATACAGAATTTGTTATTATTGATTGTCTATGTATAACTCTCAACTCAACAAATAGTTTATAGGAAAGCTTAATCGAAATTAATAAAGAGGGTAATGAAGGGGAATTAGATAGGAATAAACCTAAATAACAAAAAGCCGATTGTTCCCAAACAATCGGCTTTTATCTATTAGCTTATAATTTCTTATTGCTTTATAAAAGGAATAGTCAATTGACCTTCATCACCATTTATTTGGATAAAATAATATCCCTTGGATAAATGATCAATTGGAAAGTCTAGGTTGGCGGCTTTGTAAGAATTTTGAAACAATTCCGTTCCTAAAGGATCATATATCGTATAAATAAGCTCCTTCGCCTCATTCAATTCTATTGAAATGGTATTGGTAGCCGGATTCGGATAAACTTTAATGTTTGATCTTGATAAATTTTCAATACCAACAGAAGGTGTAATGCTTAGTGTAAAAGTACCGGCAGCACTTAGTCCATCTCTATCGGTAGCGATTAATTTGATTTCTAAATCCTCTATCATAGGCGGAATCCCCGAATAAGTTATGGTATTGGGATTAAAACTCAACCAACTCGGTAGCAAATTACCATTGTCTAAGGTTGAGGTATACGTCAATTCATCTCCCAAATCGGGGTCATTAAAAACATTTGCATTGAAACTAAAGGACATGTTTGCATCTACTTGTGCTGTTTTATCAGCTAACACTCCGCTTAATTCCGGACTTTCATTAATATCGGCAATCATAATAATATGGGCAGTTTCAGCCGTTTGATCTCTGGAGTCTCTCACCAATAAGTTAATAAAATAAGAGGATTGAGTTTCGAAATTAGTACTAGGCGTAATATGTAATTCATCATTAACAATGGTAAACGAGCCATTGTCAGCATCATTTGTTCCATTGCCGGAATGTAGCTCATAAGTATGGCTGTCGCCCGTTTGACCATCAGTTGAAAGAATAGCTACCAAAAAGTTTGGCGCATTATTTTCATCAATGGTGTTATTGGTTAGTGAAACACCCAAAGGAACTGCATTGTATTCATAAGATCCCATGTCTACATTTTCTCCTAACACTCTAGTAGCTCCATCTAAATCTGTCCATTCCGGACTAATGTAAGTGATACTTCCAGCATCTATACAAGGAGAATTACTTGTTAACCGATAATCTGTGTTTAACTGTGGATCGTCAATGATTACATCGGTTTCACTATCAAAGTTTGTTGCTGCAAATTCACTTAAACTATTTGTAATACTCGCGTCACCTGATTCTTTATACAAAGGAGAAGGACCGTTGTTGTAAAAAATAGAATTGTAAATTTTAAGGGCATCATTGCCATTTCCTCTAAAATGAACACCACCCCCTAATGGACTAAAGTTTTGAGAAGCATTATCTGCAAACGTACAATTGGTAATTTTAACTTCTCTATCCACGCTATTGTTATGATAAAAGGAAATGGTTCCATAACCATTGTTTGCGCCGGCTTTATTATTGACAAAAAGAGAGTTACTAATCTCTGCGTTGGCGTCCCAAACTTGTACTGCGCTGCCCCAATAATTGATGGTAATATTTGAAAACTCACAGCGATCGATATTAACGGTTCCACCATTGGCCACATAAACAGAACTTCCATTTCCAGAACTTCCGCCATTGTCTTCACCTTTGAATTCGGAGTTTTCAATATTCATTGTACGAGCCACTGTCCAAATGGATGAACCTTGATTACCCGTGTTTTTGTTCGCCTTAAATGTTGAATTTGAAACATTTCTTTCCAACATAAAATTGATGGTCCGTTGCCCGACAAAGAGGGCGCCACCATTAGATGCAGCAGTATTTCTATTGAAGTAAGCATCGCTAATATCAAATGAGCAATCTGTATAAATAGCACCACCTGACCCGGTAATTGTGGTTTGGTTGTTTAGAAATTCTACTTTGTTTATAACCAAATGAATGTTGGAATCATCAGGGTCATTTTGACCACCGGCTACTAAAATACCCGCTCCATTTTCACTGGCTGTTTGGCCATTTTCCAACAACATCATTTCCATGCTAAAATCAGCATCAACGGCTGCTCCAATGCCATTGAGCAGAAACAAACGTTCGCTATTTGTGCCAGAAATTGCAGTAGCACTGATATTATCAGATTGTGTGGAATAATTACTCGACCATCCACCAATCAAGGCAATATTCATAGCATCTGAGCCTTGGTAATAAGCGGTATAAGGCGTGCTGGTATAGCTGCCTTCTTGAAGGTACAGAATGTCATCTTCTCCATTCACTAAAGCGGTATCAATGGCACTTTGAAGGTCAATTGGACTGTTAGTAGTTTCTCCCGTTCCGCCGCCTGTGGGTGAAACGTAAATAATGTTTTGTGATTTTACTGACGTAACAGTAATTAACACCAAAACGAATTGTAATAATGTTTTCATCTATCGAATATTTTGGTTCAATAAAAAGGTAGGTGTTAACAATACACGAGCAAAGGATATTTGTCAGAAAATGAAAGGATTTGCCTCATACTTTCATAAGATAATTGTCAGCAATTGATGAGTAGAATACCGCAGTAAAGAGGGATGAAATGGTTGATATAGTAAAATGCGAAAATTATTTCAATCACATAACAAGTTAATAAATGTATCTTACCTAAACATTTTAAACTCTTTCGTTTCTACTTAACACGCGATTGTTGCAGCATGCAAAGTTGAGATCTCATTTTTTTAACTAACTATTTACAGCATGTATCAATTACCTTTTGAATTAGAATCAAAAAAGAACTTTTCGGAAAGTCTTATTTGGCAACTCAATCGCGACTATTATCAAGAAACTGGTATAGCGGCATGGAGCGACAACCTCATTCCACATCAAATGACGAGTAACGCATTGGTTGGTAAAGTGTATGCTGAAATGATCTTAGGATTCTTAAAAGATTTAGCTGCGAAAAATAAAACCACAGAAACTGTTTACATCGTTGAATTAGGTGCCGGACATGGACGTTTGGCCTTTCACGTTTTGAAACATTTAGAGAAAATTATAGCAGAGATCAATATTAAACTGCCACCTTATTGCTATGTGTTGACGGATATTGTGGAGGACAATCTTACATTTTTTAGCCATCATCCGCAATTTCAAAGCTATCTTAAAAAAGGTGTTTTAGATGTTGCTTATTTTGATGCCAGTAAAAACAAAGAGATTTACTTGCGCCACGCTAAATCTAATATTGGTGTACAATCATTAACTCAGCCCATTTTAGCCATCGGCAATTATTTTTTCGATTCACTTCCTAATGATCTGTTTTTGTTTAGAGATAAAACAATGTCGTCGTTTAGTGTTTCGCTGCATTCAGAAAAAGATCCAAAGGATTTAGATACTGTAACTTTAATTAAAAATCTAAAACCTACTTACCATAAAAATCTCTTACAAAGTGATTTTTACGAAGAGCCTATTTTGAATGATATTTTGAAGGATTATAAAAAATCATTGGTCAATTCACATTTGTTTTTTCCTGTGGTTGGCTTAAAATGCATTCAAAATTTAAAGCAATTATCTACCGAAGGTTTAATGCTTTTATCGATGGATAAAGGTTTTTGTGAGTTAGCAGATTTAGATCATAGGGGAGAACCTCAAATTGTAAAACACGGCAGTTTATCGCTTTGGGTAAATTATCATGCACTAGGAGCTTTTTGCCAAAAAAATAATGGAAAAGTTTTATTTCCTGCCTATTCTACTTTTCATTCTGTAGTAGGTTGCTTTATGTTTTTATCCGATGGTGAATCTTACTGCAACACCGATGCTGCCTACCAACATTTTATAAATGATTTTGGACCGGATGATTTTAATACGATCAAAAAATTAGCCTATACCAATATTGCACAGCTCAGCATGATAGAATTAATTGCCTTGATGCGTTTGAGCTATTACGATTCAACCTTTTTTATCAGCATTTTACCTTGGGTTAAAAAAGCAGCTCGGTCCATTACTTTTATTGAGCGCAAACGGTTGGCAGAAAGCTTACATCAAATTTGGAATATGTATTTCAATTTGAATGAATCAGATGATTTGGCCTATGAGATAGGAGGTTTACTATACGACATTGGATACTATGACGAAGCGCTCAAATATTTTCAATACTCTGTGAACGTTTATGGAAACAAGGCAGATGTTTACTACAACCAAGCCATGTGTTATTATCAACTAAGGCAAGACCAACTTTTTGCAGAGACTTTAAAAGAAGCTAAAGCAGTATTTCCCGATGAAGCATTATTTGAGCAATTAGATAAGCTGGATTTGGCAGCGATTTAAAATGAATTCTATTTGGGTAAAACCATAATCCATCACACCTCTTCTAAAATTGAACTTCCTTTAGATTGATCTCCCGACGTCCATTGCCAAGTTTCCATTAGTCTAATTTTTCCATTAGGTAAGATTTTCGGGATGGATTTACAAATGCCTGTCTTAATTTCACCTTCTAGGTTGACTTGATGATAACGCATATCGATATTGCCATCTTTGTCTACCAAACCAATTAAATGGCCGAATAGAATGTCTCCGCCGGAATAAACGGATGTAAGGATATTGTCAACTTGCTTATAATGAAAAATCACATCTGATGACAGTTCTCCATTATCAGAATTACTGACGATTTTGAAAGACCGCTTGTTGTAGTTGATCATTTTTTTGTACGATTAAAAGTTGTTTTGATGACTAAGGGAAGTACTCAATATTTAGATTTATTCATTTTGTTGAAATTAATCTAAATTTTTGTTTTAACACCTAATCTAAAGAAGCGTTTGATTTGGCTATTATTGTTCCTCCGCTAAAGCTTCGGCAACACGCGATTGTTTCTCCTGAGTGAAGCGAAGGATGGGCTAAGCAAAAGAAAAGATAAAAAGAGTCAAGTAGATTCATTTTAAAGTATTTGATTTAAATTAATTCAGAGAATAAAATCTTCTTTTAGCTAGCTATAATTTGATTTAAATGATGCTCTAAATGAAGCACATAATCTTCCATTAGAAAAAAGAGATCAACCATTTTGCCATCCGATAACACCACCTTATAATTTAAAGAAGTTTCGGTTTGTTGTTGCATTACAAATAGTATTCTTTGATTTACTGCTAACCAAAAATTTAGAATTTCTTGTGTGTCAGAAGTTTGATAATGATTGACTTTTACCAATTCATTTTGATCATACTTCCTAATGTTATAAGGTTGATTATTAAATTGGATCTCCGTAAATCGTTGAAGATTGTTTACGCCGGAGTCAATTAAATGTCCTAATATTTCTTTTTTCGACCATTTGTTGAGGGAAGGTTTGGCTGAAAGCGTTGTTTCGGAGATTTGATTAATGCTTTCAAAACCTTTGTCTAATAACGCTTGAAGATGTAGAATAAATTTTTCACTCTTCATTTTCCAATCTTTTAAACTCATAATCATTTCTGATATAAGTATTAAAATATTTGGCAGGAAGTGGTGCTTTTAACATGGCACTGTATTCGTATTCCGGAACCTCTTGAAATTGATAGACGGCTCCGTTTTTAAATTCTACTTCGAGAATTTCCTTATCGTTATCGTATCCAACGGCGGCTAATTCTGTTGAAGTAATGGCTTTTCGCTTCATAATTGATTTTTAAAAATGCAAATTTGCGAAATAAACGTAAATACTAGCTAAATATTTTAAATGTGTGCATGATTCAATCAATCAATGGGCACAATCAACACAGGAATTTTAGAAGTATTGATAATACTAACCGAAACACTTCCTCTAAAAGCTTTGTAAAAGAAATTGTGCTCTTCATGTCCGGCGATAATTAAATCAATTTGTAATTTTTTAGCTTCTTCCATAATGGTTTCAATAGTAGCGCCTTGCACCAATAAACCTTCTGCATCAATATTTTTTGCTGTTAGCTGATTGGCCAAATCTTGAATGGCTCTATGTTCTTCTCTTAGCTCTTCTGCTCTCATGTCTCTTACGGATGGTGGACCGGCATAGCCAGCAAAATCAGGCTCTGGTGCGGCAATATGGATCAACCAAACTTTGGATTGAAATGCTTGGGCTAATTTATGCGCTTGATCAATTAATAAATGATCGTTTTCATTAAAACCTATGGTGACTAATATATTTTTCATGGTTGAATTGTTGAATAAATGGCAGCTTTTATAAAATTAGCAAATCATTAGTCACTTAGACGAATTTTGTTGAGGTTTCTTTTTGGGAACGGCTCGGGTATGAAACGTGTCCCGAAGGGCATGTTTTATAGCGATAGTTGTGCTTTCGTGCTTTTATTTCAATTTTGCTTTCATTTTCTTAGTTAAATAATAACCGCCAGTTTGAGCAGCATCTCCTCTAAATTCAATTAGTCCTGCTTCTTTTAATTGTTGTAAATACCTTTCCATTGTTCTTTCAGAAACACCAATTACAGTAATATATTTAGGTGCTCTATTTCCTTCATGTGAAGCAATAGCTTTAAGAAGAGTAGATAGTTTTTCTTTAACTCCCTTGGTAGCTCCGTCAATAGCTCCGTCAATAGCTCCGTCAATAGCTCCGTCATTTTTTTTAGTTGTAGCTCCGTCAACTGCTCCGTCAACTGCTCCGCCAATTCTGCTATTACTAAAGAAAGTAAGTTTAACAGTATGTTCTCCTATATCCCAAACAGGTGCTTTGAGACCTGCTTTTTTACATTCATCTGAAATCAAAATAGTTCCTCTACCTATCTTCTCAATAAACCCTCTTAAAAAGACCATATGTGCTATGTCTGGATTGTAGGGCATGGAAAGATGACTCTTCTTGAGTTCGCTTTGTTTGTATGGCGATTTCCCAGTATTACTCACTTCAATTTTATCTGGATAGACAATTACAGCCATGGCACTAGAAGGAATCGAATATTCACGATGCACCAGTGCATTCATAATGCCCTCACGCAATGCTTTCATGGGTATTTCATAATCGTCTTCTCTTTCCCAAGCATTGTTATCAAATTTTCTCTGCAATTGAAGATGCTTCTCGAAAAAGTCGAGGATGGCTACTCGGTTTTTAAAAATATTACCATCTAACAATCGGTCATCAGTAAATTCACTTCCCGTTTTTCCTCCTTTCAATAGAGCAACCCGAACACGGGCTTGAGGAATAAATCGTGCTGGATTTTTAGCAAATAAAATTACCGAAGCATTGGTGAAATTACCGTTTTGATAAAGCCCATAATGTGATAAAAAGTCCATTGGATCCCGTTTATACTCACTTAGCTTGCTATCAAATCTTGCAGCTTCAATTGTCTTTTGAATTTCTTCCAAATCCAAATCGCTAAACTCTACACCAAGGCAGGCTTGTCTCTCCCAATGAATTTCTGTTTCCTGACGTTTATGTATAAGCGCTGAAATTTCATTTGATGAAGCCTGAATGGTTCTGTCATTTCTGCGGTAATAAATGCTTCCATTGAAAATATAAGGTTGTTTGGAACCTTCCCATACCTTGATGAGCAGTAATTGTTTATCTGCGTAATTTTCAATAGAAACCATAACAGGAGCTTCAGGCACTAATTCCTTCACTAAATATTGCTCCAATTCTTTTTGGAGCTTCTCTGCATCTTTAATGCCTTTGACAGTCTTGTTATCAGAAATACCAAGCAATAACTGACCTCCTTGATTATTTAAGAAACCGCAAATGGTTTTACCAATGGAGTCTTTACGAACAACTTCTTTGAACTCAAGCTGTCCGCTTTCTTCCTGCTTTAGCAGGTCTTTTATGAGTTGTTCTGATTTCATGGTACTGCTACTTTCATTTGTTCAACAATTTCCCTTACTCGCTTTTGGTCAGAAAACTGTGTTTTTATGACATTGAGAATATCCCCAACTCGAAAAAACTCATCCACCCAATGACCAACTCGATCTTCAGGTGCCACATCATTAAGAATGGTTGCATTGTATAAATTGATCAAACGGATATCATCAAGTACTTCTGTTCTTTTATAACTAAAAGTCGGATTCGGGTCACCATTTTCTACATACATATATTGTTTGAGAAGTTGTCTGGCGATGGAAATATCTCTGTGTGCAATAAACCACCTTGGCCTTTTTAATTCGATTGCACGGAGCATTTCCTGATGTGTAATGGACAATTCACCACCAGGTACGGCACCATAGCGTGGACGAATGATGCCCAAAAAAACATCGCATGATTCTACTGCTCTCAAACAGTTTTCTGTATTTGACAAGCCCGGATGAACAGGAATGGTCTTCATATGAGAATTCCAAACCTCATATTTATAGCCCTGAAGCGTGGCACATATCTGCTCTAATTGGTCTTCATAACCAAAAATGGTAGAAGCTACCATCACTTTGATTTTTGGTATGGATGCTCTCTTAGCCATTTACTATTTTTTCATTTTTGACCATTTTTGTATGGATACGGCATTTTTTTTATGAAGCACAACAACAAGATATAAGCAATTGCTCATATCTGCATTATAATTTTGTACTAATATATTGAATCTAACGGACTTTTAATGTCTTTGATGTTATAAGGTGCAACATGTGTGTATATTTCTATGGTTCGTGTACCCGAATGGCCTAATAGCTCTTGTATGTATCTTAAATTGGTGCCAATCACTTCCTAAATAAAACCTCCTAAGAAATCCACCTCTAATAGTTAACTTCTTTAAAATGTTGTGGCAAGACTTTAATGAACTATTTTCTCATTATAATTTTTTCAATTTTCTCATTATCAATGCTGTTTTGCACGTGTTTTGAATTTTCTAGTAAAACAGTTGCCTTTAATGATGGAAAAATTTTGTCGGCACGTTTAAGCATTTTTTTGCCAGGAAACATAATATCTTGTTTTGCCGCAAATAAAGTGATTGGAGTGGTTATTAACTTAGCCTCAGCTTTTTTAATAACAGGTACAGGTGTGAAATCCATTTTAAAATGCAAAAACACCTTTGATAAATACTTAAGCGCAAATGTATCTGGTTCCGTAAAAAGAGTGTTCAAGAATTTTTCAAGATATTTTGAATTTTGAGTTTTTATATATCGTTTCATAGGAATGAAAACCTTGAATAATAAAACTAGAGGGTTTCCATTTACTATAAATGCAGGAGCAGATAAATACACCTCTTTGATATTACTTTCATCGTTAATCAACGTTTTAAGTATGATCAATCCTCCAAATGAGAAGCCTGCCAGAGTTACATTTTTTAGGCTAAGTTTATTAATTACCTCATTCATCCATAAACCGTAGCTGTTGTCTTTCATACTCAATCTTTTTTCTGCACTTTTATTGGGTTGTGCCAAAACATCTACAGCAAATATTTGAAATTCTTTATGAAGATTGGGATAGGTTTCGAGGGAAATGGGAGCACAGCCATTTGAGCCATGAATGATCAAAAGTGGCGGTTTTGTGGACGCCCCTGTGATGATGATGTTGGTTTTTCCAAAAGTAGTATCAAGTAGTTTGTATTGATAGTCTATTGCTAAATCCTTTAGTTTTTGGTCATAAAGATTTATAATCTCTTTTTTCCCTACTTCTGATTTATATAATGATGGCATTTTGTATTTTTAGGACAAATTTACTAATAAATTTTAAATTAGGACAACTTTACTAATGAGCAAAAAAAAGAAGTTAATTTTAGAGGCTGCGAGAACACTTTTTAATGAAAAAGGCTATAGTCAGGTAACCATAAGAATGATTGCTTTAAAAGTGAATATGAGTTCAGGAAACTTGAATTATCACTATAAAAAGCGAGAGGATATTTTTGAGGCTTTGTATTTTGATATGGTTGCAGCGTTTGATGAGAGAATTAATAGGTTAGCCGATACTGAAATTTCGATTGAACAAATTAAAATTGATGTTGAGAGAAGTATGAGGAGGATGTTGGATTATACTTTTTTTTGGACTGATTTATACCATCTGCTCCCTTTAAGCAATAAAGTGCAAGATCATTTTCAGCAGGTTTATAAAAAAAGAATTGAGGGGTGTTTTTTGTTGTTTGAAAAAATGAAAGGAAAGAATTTGATGAAAGATTCGTCCTTTGAATTGGAATATAATTTTCTAGCAGAAAGAATGATCAATTATGGCAATACTTGGTTGTATTCTAGTAGTCTTTATCCGGATAAATTAAGTTCGGATAATTTAGATAATCACGTCAATACATACTTAAGTATACTGTATCCTTTTCTTACTTCTCAAGGAAAAAAGGAATTTAAAAATGTATTACCAGAGCTGTTTAAAAACTAATTTCAAGCATTCAGAAAGGCAGTTAACTTAAAAGTTTTCAACTGCCATAAATTTTTACATCAGCCTTTGTTTAGATGCTTGCCAAAGTTTAGGATTAAACGAAATAGGTTTAGCTAGTAATAGTTTTATTTAATTTTGTACCCTTCGTTCATGTAATTTTTAGTAGAAACATTATCATCTTTTAATTTGCGAATAAATAAATCTTCTTTAGCTCTTGATATATCATACTGTCTAAAAATATTGAAGGTAGACGACCGTCCAGAAAGATTCTCCGTCCTAAACGGTAAGCTATATTCAGCGGGAATGTTTGTACGTCGTGAATGATCAATCGATTAATTATAGAAGGTGTTGTATATAGTTTTTTATTCTTTGATGATTATCCCTCCAATCATTTCTTCCTCGGTTGGTTTTTCGAACCAATTTTCCATAAAATCAAAGTTTTCTTTAGTTACTTCAAATTCAAAAGTTTGTCCCTTTTCTGCATTTCTTTTCATTACTCTATTCAGTCGAATGTCTTTAGAGATATCTAAAAAATGCATGGTTAACTGGTAGTTATTCAAGTCCGCAAATTTTCTGAATTTTTCACGATGTTCAAATTTTGAAAGTCCTAAATCGAGAATGGAATCAGTTTTCGAGTTTTCCAACTGTTTAACTAAATCCATAATGACATTTTCGGCTCGTTCTATTCTTTCCAGAAACCATTCCAGTCCGTCAGTCGGTTTTTTGTCGTCAAGAAATAATGTTTTATTCCATTTATCTATTGAAAAAACAACGCCATTGGTTTTTCTTTTTAACTCATTTGAATATGTAGTTTTTCCTGAACCTGTATTTCCAACTATTAGGTGAATCATTTAGTGTTTTTCAAATGTTAGGTAAAGATTTTTGTATAGTACATTTTCCAGCCCGTCTAGTAAGCAGGAATGCATTATAGCTTTTGTCTCGACTAATGCAAGTAATAAGTCAATTTATAGCCTGACGAAAAATACAAAAAGTAAGGTTATGTCCTGACGAATTCAATAATCTTCTAAGATATCCTACTCCAATAATTTCCCTCTTTAAAGTATTCCATTACATATCTTCTGGTGCCGATATGTTCGGGTAAGCGCAGTTGTTCATCTTGGGCTAAAATTGCCTTGGCGGTTTTTCTAGCTTCTTCTAGAATAGCGCCATCGGTTACTAAATTGGCTAAACGTAAACCGCTCATAATGCCACTTTGCCTTGTTCCTGCAATATCGCCAGGTCCACGCAATTCGAGATCTACTTCTGAAATTTTAAAACCATCATTGGTTTTTACCATGGTTCTCAAACGCTTTAAACCATCGTTGCTGATCTTGTAATCACTCATTAAAATACAGAAACTTTGGTCGGCGCCACGTCCTACTCTGCCTCTTAATTGATGCAATTGAGACAAGCCAAATCGCTCTGCATTCTCTATGATCATAACACTGGCGTTCGGCACATTGACACCTACTTCTATTACGGTGGTGGCTACCATAATTTGGGTTTCTCCTTTGACAAAACGCTGCATTTCAAAATCTTTGTCTTGTGGTTTCATTTGTCCATGCACCACACTGATGCGATATTCCGGTGGCGGAAATTTTCGAAGGATAGATTCATAGCCTTGCATCAAATTATTCAAATCTAATTTTTCAGATTCTTGAATCAATGGATAAACGATATACACTTGTCGTCCTTTCTTGATTTCATCTCTCAAAAATCCAAACACTTGCAATCTAGATTTTTCAAATCGATGAACGGTTTTAACGGGTTTTCTGCCGGGCGGTAACTCGTCGATCACGGAGATATCTAGATCGCCGTATAATGTCATGGCTAAGGTTCTTGGAATAGGCGTAGCGGTCATCACTAAAATATGAGGCGGTTGTTCGCTTTTCTCCCAAAGTCGCGCGCGTTGTGCTACACCAAATCGATGTTGCTCATCAATTACAATCAAGCCTAAATTTTTGAACACTACTTTGTCTTCAATCAACGCATGTGTTCCGATGAGAATATTCAATTCTCCTTCTTTCAAAGCCGTAAATAATTGCTTACGCACTTTGCCTTTTACAGAGCCCGTTAAAAGCGCAATGTTTAATCCCAATTGATCGGTTAACTCTTTTAATCCGTTATAGTGTTGTTGAGCCAAAATTTCTGTAGGCGCCATGATGGCTGCCTGAAAACCGTTATCAATAGCATACAACATGGCGGTTAAGGCAACAATGGTTTTGCCGCTTCCAACATCGCCTTGCAACAATCTATTCATCTGATAACCCGATGCCACATCTGCTTTTATTTCTTGAACTACTCTTTTTTGAGCATTGGTCAATTGAAAAGGTAAAACCTCTGCAAAAAATCGCTTAGACAACTCGCCCATTTCTTTGAAAGCATAACTATGGGCTTTTTGGTAGTTGAGTTTTAAGGCTAGAATCTGGAGTTGAATAAAAAAGAGTTCCTCGAACTTTAATCGCCGTTGGGCTTGCTTAAAATGCTCAATAGTAGGAGGAAAGTGAATGAGTTTTAAGGCTTGGTATTTTGAGATCAGTCTATATTTTTCAATAACACTTTTTGGCAGGTTTTCATAAATATGGATGGGCTGAACTTGTTGCATTAAGTTCGTCATGATAATAAACAAACCTCTGCTGTCTAATCCACGAACTTTCATTTTTTCGGTAGAGCTGTACAATGGGCGCATGCCACTGTGTTTTTTCTTACTGAAAACCGTCGCCAATTCCATTTCGGGATGGGCTAAATTCATTCTGCCTTTGTAGACCGTTGGTTTGCCGTAAATCACATATTCCTGTCCGGGTTGTAAGCTTTCTTTAATCCATTTTACACCTTTGAACCAAATCAATTCTAATCCTCCGGTTTCATCGCTAAAAAGTGCGGTTAGTCGACTGCCTCTTTTTTGCTTGATTTCTTGTAAGTTGGAAATTTTACCTTTTATTTGAACGGGATCGCTGATGTTGCGCAGGTCTTTTATTTGGTAAAACTGACTGCGATCAATATGGCGGTAAGGGTAATGGGAGAGTAGATCACCAAATGTATAAACTCCTAATTCTTTTTGCAGCATGGTTGCTTTTGCCGGTCCAACGCCTTTCAAGAATTCAATAGGTGTGTTTAATAAATTTGGATCAATACTCATTTGTATACTAAAGTCATTCGATTTACAACGAATTTAAAATGATTTAGGAGTAATTTTTAATTTTTCAACAAAAGGTTATACTCTCAATCTGTTCATAGGAAACTTAATATTTTTTGAACACAGATTTATTGATCCATATCTTTACCATTCTGCTTTTAACAGTCACTTTTGCTCCCTCAAAAAAATGCCTATGGATTTAAATGGATTGCCACGGATATAATCCTTTGGATTAAACGGTATGATCATAGAGCGATTTTGCCTATTACTATTCCAACTTTGTTCAGCATTTTGGCAACTATCTTTTTTTAAACACAGATTTATTGAAGACAATTTTAATTTTCTGCAAGAAACATTAAGTAGTTTTCCTTAAATAAAGTCACTATGGATTAAAATAGATTTCCACGGATATAATCCTTTGGATTATCTGAAAAATTTGTGAGAATTAGTGAAATTGGCGTCTTATATTTTATTATAAACAACCAAACAACCAAACAACCGAAAATCCGAACAACCAAACCTCCCTTACTCCCAAACTACCGTCTTCATCATGGCAGAAATATCTTCTCTTAGAAACTCAATAACAGGTCTTAAAGAATCGGCGTTAGGGTGTTCATTGAAATAGAGTGATCCTCGTAAAAAGTTGGTGGCACTATCGGTTACATAAAACTGAATACTGGACGCTACATCTCCGCCTAAATCAAACAATTTGCCATTGACTTGATCGGTTAAAATGGTTGTTTCATCAATGAAATCTGCTTTTTGTACATGTTTCATTGAGTATTTATAGGCATCATTAATCGATTGCTCTAATTTTTCCGGCGTATCAATGGCCACATAAGTTAAATGTAGTTTTCCATTAAAATAGGGAAAGGAAATATTTAACCAACAAGGATGATCAGGTATATCGTTAAAAAACTTTTCTTTTTTTTCTACTGTGCCGTAGGCTGGATATTGGAATGTAAAAGGACAATAGTCAGCTTGAAATGACTGATATTCTTTTTTAGGCATATCAATTCTAAAAAAGCCTTTAGGTTTTGGCGTATAAACTTCTTCTTCGCAAGCTGTTAAAGCAAATAAAAAGATCAAAATAAATACAAAGAGTGAATTATGCCGCTTCATCTACCTTTTTATGAATCGTTAATTGAACCCTTACAATACGAATATTATTAACGGTTATTATTCTGAAACTATAATTATCCAATGTAATCAAATCTCCCGATTTTGGTAAAGTTCCATTGATTTCCAAAATTAGTCCTGCTAGCGTATCAGCATCGCCTTTGATATTGTTAAAAGCATCTGTTGGCAACCCAACTACTCTACAAACATCATTTAGTTGAGTTTTTCCTTGAAATAAGAAAGTAGACTCATCTATTTTCTTGTATTGAATTTCAACTTCATCATCAAATTCGTCGATGATTTCTCCAATCACTTCTTCTAAAACATCTTCAAGTGTTATTAAACCGGAAGCGCCGCCATATTCATCTACTACAATAGCCAAGTGAATCCTTTTTTGTCGAAATTCTTCTAATAGATCACTTATTTTTTTGGATTCCGGCACATAGAATGCCTGTCGAAGTAATTGATGCCATTTAAAGTCAGCAGGTTCTTCTAAATGTGCCAATAAATCTTTAGCATATAAAATACCGGTTACGTTGTCGAAACTTTCTTTATAAATGGGAATTCTTGAATAGCCTGAAGTAGTAACAATTTTAAACAATTCTGCAAAATCTACAGATTCATCCGCCGCTACAACATCCACTCTAGATTGCATGATTTGCTTCACGGTAATGTTGCCAAACTTTACAATTCCTTTTAAGATATTTTTGTTTTCCTCCGTTTCGGAAGTACCAACACTTAGCTCAATAGCCTTATCAATATCTTCTGAAGTCATGGAAGAATCTTTCTTTCTCAATCTATTTTGAATAAGGTCAGATGATTTGTTGAGTAACTTTACCAATGGACTGGTTAAAAAATACATCAACGTGAGTAAATTAACCGTTCTAAAAGCCATGTTGAGATTTCGCTTAGTAGCATATGTTTTTGGGATAATTTCCCCAAAAAGCACTAAAAAGGAAGTGATAATAACGGCTTGAAAAACCCATTCAATGGTGGTGTTGCCCTCAAAATCGAAAAGTTTACCAATTACAAAGTAAGAAGACATGATAAAAGCAACATTAAATAGGTTGTTGCCTAAAAGTATCGTTCCTAATAATCGCTCAGGATGTTTTAGAAACTGATCTATCCGATTAGCTTTTTGCTGTTTGAGGTCTAATTCATGAATTTGTTTAGGACTCAATGAAAAGAAAGCCACCTCTGATCCGGAAATCAATGCAGATAACCAGATCAATAATAGCATAATAAACACAGCGGGTAACATGGCTATGTCCCAGTGAAAGTATTGGAAAATATTTAAATCCGATAATATTTGTGTCAAGCTACTCTGCCAACTGTCGTCTTCCAAGTTTCAATCGTTAAGTTAAAAATCAGAATGGTAAATCATCGTTCGGTTCATCTAAAACGATGTCGTCACTTGAATTACTGCTATTGCTACTACTGCTAGAATTGTCAGAATAGGTTTGGGAATCGCCATTTGATCCGCCTTCTCCTTTTTTGTCTAGCATTTGTAAGCTAGTGCCCACTACTTCTGTAATGTATCTTTTATTGCCGTCTTTATCGTCCCAGTTTCTCGTTCTCAATCTACCTTCAATAAAGACTAAACTTCCTTTTTTAATATATTTTTCAGCTATTTCAGCCAATTTTCTCCATAAAACAATATTGTGCCATTCCGTTTGCTCAACTCTATTGCCATCCTTTGTAGTGTAAGATTCCGAAGTAGCGATAGGAAAGTTGGCTACCACATTATTCCCGTCTAAATGTCTTACTTCCGGGTCTTTTCCTAAATGTCCAATTAAAATTACTTTGTTTACTCCTCTCATTTTTCAATATTCATTTCAAGCTCATCAAGCTTCCTTTAATAATAATAACCAAATATAAACAGATTCCAAAATTTATAAGCTATTCTTCCACTTTAGTTATTCAGCTTGATGTAAAAGTATTTTAGCTTCTTCTTCAAAAAATGTGTTTATAATTCTTGGAAAAGCGAACTGATGAAGTTGCTTTCTTAATACTAGAGTCCAATTTGGATCAAATTCCATACTTTCTATGTCATTATTTTTAATTAAAATGAACTGAGCGGTGATATTTTGATGGGTTAAAACTTGTTTTAACAGTTGGGATGTAAATTGATGTTCGCCTTTATTGATAGTGGTTTCCAGTAATTTATTAATCTTTTTTAATTGTTTGATAGATTGAATTTTTTTGTCGGTTTCTATCATTGGAAATTCATATAAATTTTTCCAAATGTCGTTATTGGAGCGCTTGGTAATAATTATTTTTTCGTTGTTGTAAATAATGAAGTAATTGAAAAAACGATCTCTCTTTTTAATCTTTTTTGATTTGATGGGTAATAACTCAATAATGCCTTTTTTAAAAGCAACACAGTCATTTTGAAATGGGCATTGTTCGCAACTTGGATTTTTTGGAGTGCATTGCATCGCTCCGAAATTCATAATAGCTTGATTATAATCTGCCGGATTTATTTTATCCAACTCTTTTTGTGCTATCTCTTTAAACAATTTTTTCCCTTGAGGTGTATCAATGGGTTCAGTGATACCAAAAATTCTAGATAAAACTCTGTAAACATTGCCATCTACGACAGCAACTGCCTCATCAAATGCAAAAGAAGCAATGGCAGCAGCAGTGTATTCTCCAACCCCTTTTAATTTAAGCAGTTCATTATAGTTGTTAGGGAAAATGCCATCGTATACATCAACAACCGTTTTTGCCGCCAAATGTAAATTTCTAGCTCTTGAATAATAGCCTAAACCTTCCCAAAGTTTTAATACTTTATCTTGCGGAGCATTCGCTAAATCTTGAACAGTTGGGAAAGCTTCAATAAATTTTAAGTAATAAGGTGTGCCTTGTGCTACTCTGGTTTGTTGTAGGATAATTTCAGACAACCAAATTTTATAAGGATCTTTAGTTGCCTTCCACGGAAGTGCTCTATGATTGGCTTCATACCAATCTAATAATTTATAATGTATTGCACTTGCCATATTTTGTGCTATTTTTAAGGAAAATGTGTTTTATATTTATTAACAAACAAAATAAAACATGAAGTGTCTACGAAATGTGAAAAAATAATATAAAATTTGCACGAAGTAACACATTTTCAACCAAATACGAATATTCATGAGAAAAGCAGACATCGTAAATAAGATTGCAGATTCCACAGGTGTACCTAAAGTAGATGTATTGGTAACATTGGAAGCCTTTTTTAAGGAAGTTAAAGATTCCATAACTGCAGGTGAAAATGTATATATAAGAGGTTTTGGAAGTTTTGTTAGAAAAACCAGAGCTGCCAAAATTGGAAGAAATATTAAAAAGAACGTTGCGATTGA
Organism: Chitinophagales bacterium; assembly: GCA_041393015.1. Classification (GTDB taxonomy): domain Bacteria; phylum Bacteroidota; class Bacteroidia; order Chitinophagales; family JADIYW01; genus JAGQYH01. Next base: position 200,365 of record JAWKKV010000003.1, read on the forward strand.
TATTCCTGAGCACGACATTCCTTCTTTTAAACCAGCTAAAGTATTCATGGAAAAAGTGAAAACGAAAAGCATTCAAGACAGGAAATAGACACAGTGCGTAAAGAACATTTTTTAGTAGTAGGACTTGGAGTGGCAATGGTATTTGCACTTTATTTTTTTGGGGTAACACATAAAAAGGATAAAGAACCGGCCAATATAGCTAGGCAGCACTCATTTTCAGATTACGAAGCGTTACAATTTCAAAAGATTCCGGAGGCGGATGCCAACACTATAAAGGAATTAAAACGAACACTCACTTTACAACCAAGTTTGGAGAATACTTTAGCACTAAGTAAAGCTTGGGAAGCTATTGGTAACTATCCGTTAGGCGCTTACTATTTTTATAAAAGTTCAGAGCTAGAGCCGGATAAAGCGGATTGGCAAGTGACCGGTGATAAATTATATAATAGTTACAAAAACTATAGCGACACACTCATTACGGATAATCTTCTTACCTTTGCACTCGCTTCATACGAAAAAGCAATAAATTCTTCGAAAGAGAAAGTTGATTTGAAAATGAAGTTGGCCGAAGTTTACGTGGAAAGTCCTGAACCTATGAAGGGCATTTTGATGTTGAGGGAAATTGTAGATAGTATTCCTGATTACATACCAGCAATAATGCGTTTGGGTAGACTTTCACTTCAAACCGGTCAGTTTGACAAAGCGGTAGAACGCTTTGATAAAGTTCTTGAAATTGATCCTGTGAATACAGAAGCAATGTATTTTTTAGCCCTCACTAACGAAGGTTTAGGAAATATTGACGAAGCTATTCGCTTAATGGAAATTTGCAAAGATTTAGTGCAGATTCCAGAGTTTTCTCAAGAAGTTGACGCTTATATAAATAATTTAAAGAAATAAAAAATATACGATTATGCCTTGTGGTAAAAAAAGAAAAAGACATAAGATAGCTACACACAAAAGGAAGAAACGTCTAAGAAAGAATAGACACAAGACTAAGAAATAGTCTCCCTCTCCATATTTAGCAGCAGCATGCATGACATTATTTTAATGGCGCTTAAAAAGGCGCATGGAAAAAGTATATCTTATGGAAAGAGACTTAGTCATTAAAAAAAATGGGAAAGGTGTACAGATAGCATTGTTAGAAGATAGGCGGTTAGTTGAATTTCATGTTGATAATGAAAAAGAGACATTTAGTACCGGGAATATATATCTAGGAAGAATAAAGAAGATTAACCCAGGATTGAAAGCTGCTTTTGTTAGCATTGGACACTCTAAGGAGGCTTTTATTCATTATACTGATCTTAGCCCCAATATTCGTTCAATACTAAAGTATACTCATCAGGCAATTAATGATATTAAGAGTCCTGACATTACCAAGTTTAAAAATGAACCGCAAATTGATAAAGGCGGACTCATTGAAAAGGTACTAAAAAAAGGTGATCTGGTATTGACACAGATCATGAAAGAGCCTATCTCTACCAAAGGTCCAAGATTAACTTGTGAAATATCCTTACCCGGAAGATATATTGTTTTAACGCCTTTCGGAGACACTATCGGTATCTCTAAAAAGATTGTAGATCGCGACGAAAGAAAGCGGTTACAAAACTTATTGAAGAGTGTTAAGCCGAATAACTTTGGTATTGTAGCCAGAACAAATGCTCAAGGCATGCAAACGGCAGAAATTCACAAGGATATTAGTAATCTGCTCAAAAAATGGGAGACCATCACTAAGCAATTAAAAGATGCCAATCCTCCCAAAATGATTATGTCTGAAATAGATAAATCGTTGAGTATCATTAGAGATATTATGAATGATTCTTTCAGTTCTATTTCTACTGATGATAGTGAATTACATAGCAATGTTAGTGAATACATCCAAAGAGTTGCACCTGACAAGCAAGATATAGTTAAGCTTTATAAAGCTAAGAAACCCATTTTTGAGGCTTTTAATGTTAATCGACAAATAAAATCTGCTTTTGGAAATGCAGTAACCTTAAAAAGTGGCGCTTATTTAGTGATTGAGCATACTGAAGCGCTGCATGTAATTGATGTCAATAGTGGACCTAAAATCAATCGAACTGACGATCAAGATACCAATGCATTTAATGTAAACAAAGAGGCGGCAATTGAAATTGGCCGTCAACTTAGGTTAAGAAATATTGGCGGTATAATAGTAGTAGATTTTATTGATATGAAATCTGCCGCTTACAGAAATGAGATTCTTAAGATTATGCAATTGGCCTTGAAGCCCGATAAATCTAAGCATAGCATTTTGCCCATTAGTAAGTTTGGATTAATGGAAATTACCCGACAGCGATCTAGTGCAGAATTAACGATTGACACCACTGAGCCTACGCCACCAGAGAATGGAAGAATCGAAAGTTGTTTGCTTTTAATAGATAAAATTAGCAGAGAGCTTCATAAGTCAATGGAGACTGAAACTCCGGCTAGAACGCTCTATGTTCATCCTTTCGTTGAAGCCTATTTAAGACAAAGGTTTAAGGCTTTTCAAAGAAAATGGTTTATGAAATATAAATCATGGTTGAATATTATTGGGGACAGTAGTTTTGATTTAATGGAGTTTACTGTTTGCGATAAAAATGGTGAAATTATTCAGTAGGCATGTTTTTTGATTCTACTATTTCTATGATTTTGAATTATATTTAAGCAAAATCAATAGTCGTATTTATAATTTTTTTGAATCAACTATCGTTTCAAAACAAACCAACTTCAATTCTGATGAAACGAATTGCCATTATTACCACTTTTATTTGTGTTTTGCTATCAAATGGATTAGCACAAAATAACTCAATGGGTTTTGCTGCAGTTCATCCACATACACATGCATTAATTATCGGTATTTCTGATTATAGAAACATTGACGATCTAGAATTTGCTGATGATGATGCACTCGCTTTTCGAGAATATTTGCTCAACACCATGCCTGGTAAAAGTGATTCAAGTAATATCAAAATGCTTTTAAATGAAGCCGCTATATCAAGTAGTATATATGCCGCTTTGGAGAATTTAGTAACGTTTGCTAAAGAAGGTGATCGAGTGTATATCTATTTTTCAGGACATGGAGATTCAGAAAATGCGACCATATTTAAGTCTGGTTTTTTATTGACGCATGAAACACCAAAACATAGCTATTATACCAATTCGATAAATGTAGATATCCTCAATAATTTCATACATACCTTATCCATTCAGAATAAAGCCGATGTGTTTTTTATTGGTGATGCATGTCATAGTGGTAATTTGAATAATTTGGCCAACAGTAGCGCTGTTTCAACTGCTAAAGTATTATCACAAAATGTAGCAGAAGAAGTAAGGTTGCTTTCTTGTCAGCCGAATGAAATATCAATAGAAGGCAAACAATGGGGCAATGGGAGAGGATTATTTTCATATCATTTAATTCATGGTTTATATGGAAAAGCAGATGGTATGGGTATGCCTGATGGTAAAATTAGTTTGAATGAATTGAATGTTTATTTAAGTACCAATGTACCTAAAGACGCTCATCCCATTAGTCAGTTTCCAGGGGTTTATGGACCTATGAATAAAGAAGTGGGATTGGTGAATGAAACGCTATTGGCATTAATAGATAAAGAAATAGATTCTAAAAAAACTAGTTCATTAATGGCAGCCAATGGCAAGGGATATGAAGATATGTTCTTGAAAAATCTTTCGGAAGATCAATTGACCATTTATAAAGCCTATCATAAAAGTTTAGACAAAGGACAATTAAGGTTGCCGCTAGATGCAAGTGCTTATCATTTTTTAGATCAACTTAGAGCCAGTAGTGCAGATGTTAATTTAACGGCTTTATTGACTAGAAATTTAGCCGCACAATTACAAGAGCAACCTCAACTTTATATGAATGATTTAACCGACATAGAAAAACGTTGGAATCAGGCAGATATTAAATATACCGAATGGGCAGAAGATTTAAAGCTTTCAGCAAGTTTGATTGGAGAAGAACATCCTTATTACAATATAGTAATGAGCAAGTATTATTTTATGTCGGCCGCTGATGCTTATAAAAAAATATTGGGAACTACTAATGCCGGACTTCAAAAGAAATATGCCATTGAAAGTATTAAAGAGGTTAATAAAGCGATTGCAGAAGATAGCTTAGTCGTTTTTTATCATACTCTAAAAGGAATGGCATTGAACAAAATGGGACACCATGAGGCTGCTATTAGATCTTATGATGCTTCCATAAAAATCAGTCCTGATTATCCTTATGCTTATTGTAATAAAGGTGTTGCCTTAATGCATTTAACCAAATATGAAGATGCAATTGCAGCATTTGACAAGACAATTGCTTTAGATAAGGCATATACCAATGCATATTTATATAAAATAAAAGCATTGAAGAAGTTAGGCAAAATACAAGAATCTATTGCCGTTTATGAGGAAATGCTGGATGCTGTTAAGTCAGTAAAAGGGATGTAATTACCAAGATAAAACAAGATAGGGCAATAAAGTAACTTTTACGCTCAGTAGTGGCCGTATAACATTTGCCAACGTACAATTTGGAACAAGCTCAATTAGCCCAAAAAGGTAAAATGAATCGCTAACAATAAAGAAGACTACTCTTCTTCATCATAATCATCTAAATCTAATGCCCGAAATTTATACTTTTTAAACTTTTTCTCATTTAAAGAGTGGTTAGGCGTTGATTTTTTTACCGGAGGTGTTTCTTTTTCTTTCTCCTGTTTTTTTTGTTGGGTTTTTTGCTTTCTATTAAAACTCATCACTGAACTATTGGTATGACAAACTTATTTACTTACTCAAAATAACAATTAATCATCAAAATCGTCAACTTCTTCATCAATTTCTATTTCTTCAGCGTCATCATCATCTGAATCATCGTCATCATCTTCGTCTTCATCATCTTCTTCTAAACGAATATAATTCTCAACATATTTCTCATTCACTAATACTTCTCCGGCTTTATTAATATGAATCATTCGTTTTTTACCTGCCATTTTAATAATGACATAAAAGTAAAAATCTCCATTTTCCATGATAACGGATTCCACTTTAACAATAGAAAATGTATTTTTTATAGCTTTAGATAGCGCATCATTAACATCGTCAGGCAGTTTATTAGTAAGTGAGTTAACACGGGTTTCTATCCATGCACCATCTTTAAAAAAGGCTAATTTTTCCCAAAGCTTTTGTTTAAAATAAACAGCTGCAAAACTTTCATTGATCCTAAAAGTACCTAGGATTTCTTTATCAGAATATTTGCCGTCTAAAAAAGACAATATTTCAGCAGTTGGTTTTAAAGCTTTCAAGTCTTCACTAGCTAGCTTGTCTTTAAATGTTACGAAGTCCATTATGTCGTTAAATATGTATGTTTAAAAAGTAAGTAGTAAATATATTAATATGCTTGTAAAAAAAAATTTTAAGTCGAAAAAAAACCAAACAACTTAAATTAATAGACGTCAAATATCTAAAAACAATTATAATAATACACTGCTTCAAATAAAAATGTCAAATTAATTTAGATTAAATTTTGGGTGTAAATATAAAAGGACATTTTTAAAAACAAAGATTTGAAAAATTTGGAAAGATGGGGGTAAAAAAAAGCCCTGCTCAGAGAGTAGAAGCAGGGGTTTTTATGGTATTATAAGGGGAGTTTATAGGTGTTTCGTTTCACTCTCTAAATTAAAAGTATACGAATTGGATTGGAATTGCATTTCTAATATAAATTAATTGTGACATAGTAAAATAGGAAAGGGCATTTGTTTGACATTAACTATCAAAACAAATACCCTTTTTTATTTACAAACGATGTATTGCTATATATCTTGTACTAATATAGCGGCATTCTTTCTGATCGATGCATCGTTAAGAGACTAAAGAAAGCATTGGGTGCTTTAATAGTGGTTTCAAAAAGCACTTGATTTGTGGCGCGATTTACCTCTATAATTTTACCGTAATCTCCACTTTGAATGACAGAGCCAAAGGTTATAGATACACTGTTAGTTTCTTCTAAATAATCTGCATCAGATACAATTTCTGAAAAACCATCGAAGCCTAGAGATTCGCCATAATCCCATGTTTGTTGAACAGTAAGGTTGGTTTCATTAATATTGTATTCAACAGCTCTACTAAATGCTACATCAGGTGAATTCCCAGCGAAGTTTCTATTGTCGCCATTGTCAAACAAAAGTAAATTGCCACTTGGAAGGATTTTAGGGGCATGTTGTCCCCACGTCCAATCGAAATAATCTGTTCGTGTCCATCCATTCAATAGGCTAGTGTCTGTTACAGCTGTTCCTGCATCATCTAAAGGCATTAGTAAAACACTGGTCAAGTCGTGGCCATTGCCACTATTGCCCCAGTTTCTATGCGGACTTAAAATCCATTTGGCTTTGTTGTTATAATCTACCTTAAATACGCCTTGCGTTCTGCCAGATACAATAATGGTATTATCAGACTGATCATAAGCGATACCGTTAACATGCAACCAATCTGCTTCATCATTGGTAAAAGTTTGTCTGTCATAATCTAAACATTCACGAAGATCCCATTCTTTAATAATTGCACCAGAAGTTCTATCAATTTCAATTAAGAAATCTTCTATTGTTGGAGCAGAAAACTTGGTGGCTGTCACCAAAAAGTTACCATCTGGCTTTTCTAATACTTCGTGATGAGGTTGATAGCCTGGCATATCCCATTGATTAACAATGTTTCCTAATCTGTCAATCTCAAAGATAGCATCAGGAGAGTTTGGAGAACCTACGGCAGCACTGGCGCCTGTTCCAAAAAATAAATTTCCGTTAGTCAACAATTCAATGCCGTTGTTATAGTTCATGCCTGATAAATCAGGATGATTACTGTAATCTAAATACCAACGGATATCGCCAAATTGATCCATCATGAAAGGCATTTGAGCAAAAAAGTTGATGGGTAGTATTTCATCTGCACCCCAGTAACTCACTAATTGCATTTTTCCTTCCCAATTAGTAGAAGCCGGAACATCTATGGTGATGGTAGGTAAATCATTGGATAGCGCTGCTGTTGTAATGGTAATAATAGTATCAGATAATGCAAAGCCATTGCCTTTTAAAAAGGTTAATTCCACTTGGTTGTCATAATTGCCATATAAGCCTAAAATAGTTAACTGAGGAACAGTATCAGTAATGCTTTCTGATGCATTAACATCTGAAGCTACTCCATTTTTTCCAATGACTCTAATTAAAACATCACTTACTTCTTGCCCTGAATACATATCTAAGTTAATGTAGGCCGCTAAAGGGTTATAGCCCGATGGATCTACTTCAATTTCAACGCCTCGCAGAATTTGCGAGATAGGCACAGGCATATCCTCAATATCAATGATAAAACTATCTTCTTTACAGCCGATGATTGCTGCAAAGAATAGAAATGAAAGGGATAATTTTTTTAAAGAATTTTTAAACAATTTCATACAAAGTGGTTTAGTTTTCTAGTTAAGAAATTTAATACTGATGCTATTATACTGGCTAAGAAAAAATTATAGGAATAACAATCTTACCAAAGTTAAAAAAGAATAGGTTAACACTTTGTGCTTCAGTTGTAAAAAATAGCCCTTCTCTAAAATTATCAAAGAATCTACCTAAAGGAGTAGGTAAGGGATAATTAAGTTGAATGTCTATTAACTGTCAAATAGGTTAGGTTCTTTTTTAGTTAATTAATATGGCTCAAAAATAAAGTCTGAAAAAGGGCTCTAACAGGACAGTTTTATTCGATTGTCGAGTTTTAAGGAAGTATAAAACGCTTACAATGTTGATTGTCAATCGTTTTTAATGTGTGCATGTCGAAACATACTCGTTGCATGACCACCTATTTTGTATGATTATATTTTGATTTTCAATACATAAAAAGGGATTGATTAATCTTGTTTTCGATCTAAAACTCAATGTTAGAATGATTGTTCGTTTTGGATACCGAAACGTCAATATTAAGGAAAAAACACACTAAACCAGGTTGTTCAAAAGTATTGTCAAACTAATTAATACCAACAACATCTTTATAAGCGCAATAAATAGCGATATAAGAAACGATACTAGTAACAATAACACCAATAACTAAACAAAGTACTCCTACTATATTAAATAGTACAATCAGCCAACAAAACCCAAACCAATTTAACCAATTTTTCGAGATGATTTTTCTGCTGTTTTCTAATACATCAATTAAAGATTGTTCTTTACTATATAGCGCTAGTAAGGGAAAAGCAAATAAATAACCTACTGCTAAATATATTCCGGGAAGAATTAAAAGTATAAATGCAAAAATTAAAAAGATGATCATTAGTATGTAAAATGGAACGGCTTGCTGCCAAACTTTAAAGCCATCAAAGAAATTAGAAAATTCAACCTCTTCATTAAAATCAATTTTCTTTACTACCTGAAAGAAGCCAATGGCTAGGCAAGGTGTTATTATTACCTGGATGATAGTTGCCCAATTAGGCAAGAACTCTAAAACTACTGCAATAATAATATTGATAAAAATAAAGCCGATAAAAAAGCCGGGATTTTTCTTAAACAACTCCCATGCTTCTTTAATATAATCAACTGAATGAGTTTCGTATCCATTTTCTAAGATACTTTCTATAGATTTTTCGTTGCCACCTTCATAAAGAAAATTGTCGTCTAATACTTCCATTGGTTTTGGTTTTGTTATAAATTTAGAATTATAATTTTAAATCATATAATATATGGGAACAAACTTATAGATTGATAGGAGAGATTGTTAATCAATTTAGTTTTGCCTTCGGCTATACAATCCTTTGCTTTTAAATTCTCAAGCTAGATTGATTATCTTTCAGACATCCGTAGATGAGTGGTTCAAACTTACCTTCTCATTACTTCGCAATACATATCATTTCCCTTAATAGAAAGCTATTTCCCATCAATGTCTCACGCAGTGGACGTTGATGTTTCTATTCGTAATAAAATATATTCTAAAAAATTATGATGACGAATTGTCCTTCGGACATCCTTGAGTGGGGGAGGTTCAATCAATTTAACTTAACCTTCGGCTTTACAATCCTTTGCTTTTAAATCCTCAAATAAATTTGGGATTTAAAAGTTCAAAGTCTTGTCTAAAAGTTAAATTGATTGAGGTCGATGGCGGATTCGAACCGCCGTAGATGGTTTTGCAGACCACTGCCTAGCCACTCGGCCAACCGACCTTAAGATTGTTTCTTTAGAAACATTTTTCCCTCAATTAATGAAGGACTGCAAATGTAGTGATTTGAATTTAGAAAGTAAACTTTTTTAAGGGAATTTAAAATATCTTCTATTAATCATCCTTCAATTTCAAATGAAGTACTTTCTACTGCACCTGGTAATGGAGGGTTTAGCTTTTTCACACGCACCTTAAACTTTTCAATTTCTGGAAACTTGCTTCTTAAAGTAGATAGCAGTTGATGGGCAACGTGTTCAATGAGTTGAGCGGATACATTCATTACTTCGTTGGTAATTTCATAAATAACTTCATAATTTAAGGTAGATGGTAACTGATCATCTTTTCCAACATTATCCGGTAATGTAACATAGACGTCAACCCAATAATTGCCTCCAGCTTTTCTTTCTGCTTCATAATATCCATGAAAAGCATAAAACTGCATTCCTTCAATTGATAATAGTGCCAAGTTTTTATCTGTTTATTTGAGTGATAAAAGTAAAACATAAAATGTTAAGGTTTTATCGATAATGTTTTTGTTATACTCACTTGGAATTGCTTGCGTAAAAATGTATCTTCTTTAATTAACAATTTTGTAGGGATAATCCACAGACTTATCGTTATGTTTTAGGCGTTATCAACCTGAAATCAACAGGCTATTTATAATGAGAATTTAATATTCACAAGTAATGAACAGTTTAGCCATTTGGGAAGCCTTGATAAACAACGGTTTGTGAGTTTTATAACGCATAGTATTAGAAGTAATGAACAGTTAGTAACGTTTTAAAAAATGATGTAGAAAGGTTGTGGAGTTAAGTTTTTTTGCCCTTATTTTGTAGCCGAATTTGGGACCCCTACCTTTGAAAAAATAATAGTAATCTTAGAAAAACTACAGCAATAATGGATGAATCAGCCACTACCACTGGTAATGTATTAAAAAAAGTAAAGTCATTTCAACAAAAAGGAGCCGATCTTTCTTCCGTCATGTTTGGAAAGTTGCCGCCACAGGCAAGAGACCTGGAAGAAGCGGTATTGGGTGCTTTAATGATTGACAAACATTCTATTGGTGATGTTGTAGATATTTTAAAGCCGGAAAGCTTTTACGACAATAAAAATATTGAGATATATAGAGCAATTCTCCAACTTTTTGAACAATCTGAGCCGATTGATATATTAACGGTTACTGAGCAACTTAAAAAGAATGGAAAATTGGAAGCCATTGGCGGTCCGTACCATTTAACTGAATTAACTAACAGAGTAGCTTCGTCTGCCAACTCGGAGTATCATTCAAGAATAATAGTTCAAAAATTTATTCAAAGAGAATTGATAAGAGTGTCTTCTAAAATTATTGAAGAGGCTTATGAAGATACCACTGATGTTTTCGATTTGTTGGATAAAGCAGAAAAAAACATTTTCGAGATTACCAACAACAACTTGCGTAGAGGTATGCAAGATATGAATCACTTGGTGGCCTTAGCATTAAATGAGATTAGTGAGGTAAGGGAATCTAAAGGTTTAATTGGATTGCCAAGTGGATTTACAGATTTGGATAGAATTACTTCAGGTTGGCAAAAAACGGATTTAGTAATTGTTGCCGCACGACCGGCAATGGGTAAAACCTCTTTCGTTTTAAATATGGCTAGAAATGCGGCGGTGGACAATAATTCAGCTGTAGCTATTTTCTCTTTGGAGATGGGAGCGACGCAATTGGCGAAAAGATTAATTGTTTCTGAAACGGAAATTGAAGGTGAAAAGATTAAAAATGGTCGTTTACAGGAGTATGAGTGGATGGAATTGAATAAAAAAGTAGAGAAGCTATCGAATGCTCCTTTATTTATAATCGACACACCGGCTATTAATATTTTTGAATTAAGAGCGCAATGTAGAAGATTAAAGAGTGCCCATGATATTAAAATGATCATTATTGATTATTTGCAATTGATGAGCGGCTCGAGTGAAAAGGGTAGCGGTGGCACAAGAGAGCAAGAGATCAGTAATATTTCAAGATCATTAAAAAGTATTGCGAAGGAATTAGATGTTCCGGTCATCGCACTTTCTCAGTTAAGTAGAGCGGTTGAAACCAGAGGAGGAGATAAGCGACCAATGTTATCAGATTTGAGGGAATCAGGTGCGATTGAGCAAGATGCGGATATGGTAGTGTTCTTATATCGACCTGATTATTATGGCTTTTTGCAAGATGAAGATGGCAACTCAACACAAGGTACTGCTGAAGTAATTATTGCTAAACACAGGAATGGTTCTACAGGAACGGTGAGTTTGAAGTTCATTAATAAGTTTGTGAAATTTGATAACCTTAATTCATTTGGTGATTATGGTTCTGGCGGAATAGAAGATGAAGGCGGCAATAATATTATTACGATGGGCTCTAAAATGAATGAAGATCGTTCCTTGCCAGATGAAGGAGATTTTGATGACAGTCCGTTCTGAGCCAATTGAAGCGTAGCGAAATTGGCGTAGAAACTCATAATTGAAGCTTTGCAGGAAGTCTATCAATTGAAGCGTAGCGAAATTGGCGAAGAATCTCTCAGTTGCAGCTTTTCAGAAAATCTAACTAGAAAGTATAGAAACAAAGAAATTCTAAAATGAAAAAGCAATTATTCTTGTTACTATTTTTTGCCTGTTTTGGTGTGACTACTGAAATTGTTTTTGTAGCCTTTAGTAATCTTATATTCAATACACCTTTATGGGATGAACCATTATGGTCGCTAACCGGGAAAACTTATGTTTGGATGTTGCCCATTTATATGCTTATACCTGTATTTGGTAATACACTAATGAAAAAAATGCGACCTTACTCATTGCTGGTAAGGCTTTTTACATATGCATTTTCTATCTTTTTTATTGAGTTTGTGAGTGGTTTTGCATTAGAAATGATAACTGGGAAATGCCCATGGGAATATACTAGTGGATGGCATGTTTGTGGATATATTCAATTGGAATTTTTACCAGCATGGATGTTTTTTGCATTCTTAATTGAGAAGCTTTTCTTTTATCTTGATGATAACCTTTGATGTTATCTAGAAATAATAAAATTTTTCTAAACTGAATTTAGCTACCGCTTATTCAACTCATCTCTCAACTTAGCGGCTCGCTCGTAATCTTCATTTTCAAGCGCATCCAATAACAGTTTGTCTAATTCTTTAACGCTATAGATGGCTAAGTCATCGGTTTTTTGGCTTGATTTTACAGCTACTTCTTCTTTAGCTACCTCTGATTCTGCCATTTTTTGAGATTCTTCTAATACAATTCCTGCAGAATCTAAAATAAACTCATAAGTATAGATAGGGCATTCAAATCTTACTGCTAGTGCTAAAGCATCTGAAGTTCTTGAATCAATTTCAATTTCTTCTCCATCTTTAAAGCAAACTAATTTGGCATAAAACACACCATCTAGTAAATTATTGATGATTACTTCTTTAAGATCCACTTCTAAAGTTTCTAAAATAGATTTCATTAGATCGTGGGTAAGCGGACGAGTAGGTGCCATATCTTCCATGGCAACTGCAATAGCTTGAGCTTCTGCTCCGCCAATTACAATTGGTAACCTTCTAAATCCTTTCTGTTCACCTAAAACTACAGCGTAAGAATGGTTACGTGTAATGGCATGTGATAATGCAACGATTTCAAGTTTTATCTTCTTCATACTCTAATGGAAATATAACTAAAAACAGCCTAAGAAAAAAAAGCACCATCTTAAATTATTCAAATAACTTAAGAAAGTGCTTTTAAATATATAGTTGTTCTAAAAGATTAAAATTCTTTTGTTTCGTTTAAGCTGCTTTAAACTTTTTAATCGCTTCGGTTAATTTAGGAACTACTTCAAAAGCATCTCCAACAATACCGTAATCAGCAGCCTTAAAGAATGGTGCTTCCGGATCTTTATTGATCACTACAATTACCTTACTTTGGTTAACACCTGCTAAATGTTGTATAGCACCTGAAATACCAATAGCAATATATAAATTTGGACGAATAGCAACACCTGTTTGTCCAACGTGCTCATGGTGAGGTCTCCAACCTACATCCGCAACTGGACGAGAGCAAGCTGTTGTAGCACCTAAAACTGCGGCTAAATCTTCAATAATTCCCCAGTTTTCAGGACCTTTCATTCCTCTACCAGCAGAAACTACTAACTCTGCTTCCGGTAATGGAAGTGTATCGCCAACTTGTTTTTTAACTTCAATAACTTTTACGCTAAAGTCGCTATCGCTTAGGCTAACTGAACCTGTTTCAACCGGAGCGCTTCCGCTTCCTTCGTGAATTCCATATGAATTAGGTACAATAGCTACTACTTTGTTTTCTGAACTGATATTAATGAATGCGAAAGCTTTTCCCGAAAAAGCAGTTTTCTTCACTAAAAATCCGTTTGATGTATCTGGTAAATCTACTGCTCCGCTTACTATTCCAGCTTCTAATCTAACTGCTACTCTTGAAGCAATTGATTTTCCATTAGAACTTTGAGAGAAAATTACAGTGTGAATACCTAATGCTTTTGCTTCTTCGCTGATCGCTTTGGCATAAGCTTTAGAATCAAAACTATTTAATTTAGGATTATCAATCTTAATCACTTTTGTTACGCCGTAAGCTCCTAATTTTGCTAATGCAGCATCATCTGCGTCACCTAAAGTAAGTGCGATACAGTCATCTCCTGTATTGGCGGCATGTTTACCTGCATAAGAAGCAGCCTCTAAACCATTTCGTTTTGGTGCTCCTTTTTCTGTTTCTATATATACTAATACTGCCATTATTATATCATTTTTGCTTCGTTATGTAATAAATCAACTAATTCTTCCACGTTATCCGGACTAATTAATTTTACTGCCGCTTTCGGTGCAGGTAAGATGTACTTTTGAATTGCTCTTCTTGCTTCAGTAGGCACTTCATCCACTACATTTAATGGCTTTCTTTTCGCCATCATAATGCCTTTCATGTTTGGAATTCTTTGCTCTGCTAATCCTTTAGAGGCACTTAAAAGGAAAGGAGTATTTACTTCTACTACTTCCTTACCGCCTTCAATATCTCTTTCAATTGTAGCTGTATTGCCATTCATTTCTAATTTAGAAGCATACGATACAAAAGGAAGATCTAACAATTCAGCAACCATTCCACCAATATTAGAACCATTATAGTTGATGGTTTCCTTTCCGGTAAAAATGATATCATAACCGCCATCTTTTGCAGCATTGGCAATTTGTGAAGCTACTTGAAAAGGCTCAGAAACGGTAGAGTTTACTCTAATCGCATCATCAGCTCCAACCGCTAATGCTTTTCTAATGATGGCATCATTTTCAGGACCACCCACATTAATTACGGTAACTGTTCCGCCATTTGCTTCTTGCAATTCTAAAGCTCTCACTAAAGCATACCACTCATCATAAGGATTTAAAATCCATTGTACACCATCCGTATTAAACTTCGTATCACCCTCTAAAAAAGAGATCTTACTTGTTGTGTCTGGCACACTACTAATACATACTAGTATTTTCATATTATTATTACTTTTTGTTGTTTAACAATCCCGCTTTAATTTCGTTCAAAAGTATTTAACTTTTACCAATAATTATGGGCGAGCTAAATTATGCCTTTCCCTATATAAACTCAAATAATGAATGCACGCATTGAAAGACTTAAAGAACTCTTAAAACAGTCGCCACATGATGCCTTTATAAGATTTGCTCTGGCTAAGGAATTTGAGAAGCTTGGCGATACATTAAAAGCTATAGAATTGCTGACTTTACTGCTGTATGACCAACCTGAATATGTCGGTGCTTATTACCATTTGGCTGCATTATTGAAAGATGAAGAAAGAACGGATGAAGCGATGGATGTATATATAAAAGGAATGGAAATAGCAAAAAAGCTGGGTGATCAACACGCTTTCAGTGAATTACAAAACGCTAAACTTAACATGGAATTGGAGGATTAATTTGACAATGCTTTAATCCGTTAATGATTTAATGTTGTAATAGTCCGTCTAATTTTTATTCGCTCATTACTGTTTTCACTCATCTCATCATTAATTTATATTAGATAACTTCGCATTTAATTTTTATGCAACAGAATTTAGAGCATACTATTCAATCTTTTGTGAAAGAGCAAAAACTCTTTCCACCCAAAACACCTTTGTTGATTGCGTGTAGTGGAGGACCTGATTCAATGGCAGCAGTAGAGATTTTATTCAGTTTGGGTTATCCTCTTGGAATAGCGCATTGTAATTTTAAACTAAGAGGTGAAAATGCCAATGGCGATCAAGATTTTGTTGAGGCATATGCCAAAGAAAGAAAGATTCCTTTTTTTACCATCAGTTTCAATACGGAGATTTTTGCTTTTAAAAATAGATTGTCTATTCAAGCAGCAGCAAGAGAGTTGCGTTATACTTGGTTAGAAGAAGTTCGCAAATCCAATGGCTTTCATTTTATTGTAACAGCTCACCATAAAGATGATGTGGTAGAAACGGTATTGTTAAATGCCGCTAATAAAACCGGCATAAAAGGATTAAAAGGCATTCCTGTAAAAAATGAAAAGATTGTAAGGCCTTTATTTCCATTGTCAAAAACAGATATTTTAGAATATTTGTCGATAAATGATATAAAATATAGGGAAGATGAATCGAATGCTTCTACTAAATACACGCGTAATTTTATTAGGCAAGAAGTCATTCCTGTTTTAGAAAAAGTAAATGATAAAGCAGTTGATCATATATTTGATTTAAGTCAAAAAGCCAATGAAGCAGAGATTTTGCTGCAAGAACGGATCATTCAGATTAAACGTAAGATCGTTCTTCAAAAACATGAAACCATTGAAGTTAAGTTTGGTTATGTTTTAAATCATGCTGCAGGCAAGACTATTTTATATGAGATTTTAAAAGATTATGGTTTTAATTCAGATCAAGCCTTAACCATATTTTATAGTTTGGAAAGCCAGTCAGGTATTGAATTTTTATCTGCCACACACAGAATAATAAAGGATAGAAAATCTTTGTTTGTTAATCCTTTAGCATCAAATAAGGTTTATGTTCAGCAGTATGAAAAAATTCCGAATCAAATCCTCTTCAATACTTATAAAATTAAAATAGATCAAGTACCCATTCATAAATGTGTTTTGAAACAAAGTGCTAATTATGCTTTCTTTGATATAGATAAAATAGAATTTCCATTGACGATTAGATATTGGAAACCGGGGGATTATTTTTATCCATTTGGAATGACGAAGCAAAATTCAGATAAAATAGGAAAGAAGAAACTGTCTAAATATTTTAAAGACGAAAAATTCTCTGTCAACCAAAAAGAAAATTTGCCGGTGTTGTTTAGCGGAGAAAAAATGATTTGGTTAGTCGGCCATCGAATTGATGATAGATTTAAAGTAACGGATGAAACTACGACTGTGTTGAAATTGAAGATTGTGAAGGATTAGATTTTTAAGTGCCTAAAGTTTTTAAAATTTTGGAATTCAGAATATTTTATGGACAGTCCCTTTAGGGACATTATATTGTTTGCTCGTATAAGTGCAAATCGAAAAAGTGCCTTTAGGTACGTAATATTGGGGCCTAGTTAGCCACGCCATAGCCAACACGTAAAAACTTGCGCCAATGTCTTAAAGATTAAAAAACAAATTGCTTAAAGTTACGAGTGCCTAAAGTTGTAAGTAAAGGTCATTAAATCATTCTCGCAATCACTCATTCCTCATTTTATCATCTTCTAATCAGCATATTAGCACATCCAAAAATCTGCATATCCACCACCCAATCTAAAACTATTATTAAGTATTGTTAATGGACATTCTTAAAATTGAATATTGTTTGCTCATTGCCTACCTTTGAGTAATCCATTTTTTAAAAAATTAAACCATTATAACTATGAAAGTAAGCGTAATTGGAGCAGGTAACGTAGGAGCTACTTGTGCAAACGTTTTAGCAAACAGAGAAGTTTGTAACGAAGTTGTTTTATTAGACATTAAAGAGAATTATGCAGAAGGCAAGGCTCTTGATATGTGGGAAACATCTCCGATTACTTACTTTGATACAAGATTAACAGGATCAACGAATGATTATACAAAAACTGCCGGTTCTGATGTGGTAGTCATTACTTCAGGAATTCCAAGAAAACCTGGAATGAGTAGAGATGATTTGATCGCTACGAATGCAGGGATTGTTAAAACAGTAACTGAAAATGTAATTCAACATTCACCGGATGCCATTATTATTTGTGTATCTAACCCATTAGATGTAATGACTTACTGTGCTTATTTAGCCGCTAAAACTTCTTCTAATAAAGTGATGGGAATGGCTGGTATCCTTGATACAGCAAGATATAGATCATTTTTGGCAATGGAATTGAACTGCTCACCAAAAGATATTCAAGCAGTATTAATGGGTGGACACGGTGATACTATGGTGCCATTACCTAGATATACAACTGTTTCTGGAATTCCAGTAACAGAATTGGTATCAGCAGAAAGAATTGAAGCTATTGTTGAAAGAACTAAAAAAGGAGGAGGAGAAATCGTAAACCTTTTAGGAACTTCTGGATATTATGCTCCGGGTGCAGCAGCAGCTCAAATGGTAGAATCAATTGTTAAAGATCAAAAAAGAATTTTCCCAGTTTGTGCTTGGTTAAATGGCGAGTACGGAATGGATAATATCTACTTAGGTGTTCCAGTTGTTTTAGGAAAAGGTGGTATTGAAAAAATCATCGAATTAGATTTGAATAAAGAAGAAATGGCATTGTTAGAAGATTCAGCAGAAGCGGTAAGAAGCGTTTGCGGAGTTTTAGATACGATGAACTTGTTTTAATCCAATTTCTTACTCATAATAATTTGGAAGCCCGTGCTATGTAGTGCGGGCTTTTTTTATAACATCAATTAGATATCATAATTAACCAATAAACACCTACAAATATTAATTAGTGTGCTGGATTCTTGTGTTTAAAATAAAAAGACCCATTAATGCCGAAATAGTAGAGGCAATAAGAATACTCAGTTTAGCCCCGTCTAGTAAATCACTCTGAAAAACAGAATCGGCCATTACTATTGACATGGTAAAACCAACACCGGCTAAACAAGCAGCTCCCAGTAATTGAGGCCAGCTGATTTCATCAGATAAAGAAGCAATTTTAAACTTATGGGCCAGCCAACAAAAGCTTATAATTCCTAGCGGTTTCCCTATGCATAAACCTATTATAATTCCAAGATTTATAGGGGTAAGGATATTAAAATAAGTGCCTATAATTAAGATACCCGTATTGAAAAAGGCAAAAAAAGGTAAAATGAAATAATTAACTGTTCTCTCTACCGACAATTCTATTTGCTCACCAGGAACAATTAATCTATCAATAGCTCTCTGAATACTATGCAAGGAACTATATCGAATACTTTTTTGGCTGTTGTGAGTATCCTTGATGCGTTCAATTTCTTGATCGAAAATCAAACTTGCTTGAGAAGAAATTCCAACTATATTTCCTTTATGTCTTGAAGGGATTAATATGGCTGTTATTACTCCTGCAAGTGTGGCATGTAGGCCACTTTGATAAATGAAAAACCAAAGTAAAATTCCTAAAACAATGTAGAAGGGTATGGTGTACACTTTATAGGAGTTCAGTAAAAACATCATTGCGATTATGATAAGGCATGCCATAAAAGGAGCTAAATGAAAATCGTGTCCATAAAATAATGCGATTACTAAAATAGCACCTAAATCATCTGAAACCGCCAGTGCAGAAATAAACACTTTTAACGCTGCAGGTACTTTGCTGCCTAATAAAGCCATAAGACCCAAAGTAAAGGCAATGTCGGTAGCCATAGGAATACCCCAACCATGACGTCCCGCTCCATTAAAGTTGATTAGTAAGTATAACAAGGCTGGTAATAACATGCCTCCAATCGCACCAATCACAGGCATCGCTGCCCTCTTTCGATCGGATAGCTCTCCAGAAACAATTTCTCTCTTAATTTCTAAACCAATCAATAAGAAAAAAATAGCCATTAAACCATCATTCACCCATACTTCAATAGGCAGAACAAAGTTTATATCGCCTGCAATGAAACCCAATTTAAAATGGCTTAAAAAATTGTACGCTTCTATTAAACCAATATTGGCGACAATTAAAGCTAATATAGCAGCACTAAGTAATGCTATAGCGGCAGAAGCTCCCCAAGCTATAAATCTCTTCATAGCTTGTTCAACAGCTTTGGTACTAATATGATTTATGTCTTCTATTAGTGCATCTTCATCCCAAACACCAGTATATAAATAGCCGTTTATAGTTATAGAAGGTGCTAAGTTGACTCCTCTTTTTTTGGCTATTTTAATATCATCTTCTAATCTTTTAGCAATAGCTTTTGATTCAAAATCAGCACTAAATTTTCGCATATCTAAACCAATGCTTTCTGCCATCTCAAAAACGGTAGTTTTGGTATAAATGCCTTGATATGCCATTAGCAACTCATGCATTTCATCAAATTTGTTTTGTATTGCTGCAGATAAAGCTGCCTTAGCGGATATCTGAAATTGAGCTTCTTTTGGTTTTGTTGAAAAAAATCTAGTTTTACTTTGGATTTCTACCTTACTGCATAATTCAACAGCATGCTTAAATATTGGGCGGGCATTTTTAACAATATGACTGCTATAGTCAATATAAGAAGTGAGTTTTATTGGTGTTTTCTGTTTCAAAATTCTGGTAAGAATTTAAAAGGTAATGGTAGCTGGATCTAGTTAAAGGTATTTCTTTTGAATTCCGAATATAATTCGATTCGCCATCAATTTCAACTAAATAGTTGTTGTCAGCCTAAGGTATTAGTATTTGCTAAGCTTCATGGAGGTGTAACCACCAAAGGTATTCGAAACTTGTTAGATTGCTACGGCGCTTGAAATGCCGGATTAGTAATAAAACTGCTATCAGTTAAAGTCAACAAAAATGCTTTAAGATCAGATTTTTCTTCCGGTGTCATT
Organism: Chitinophagales bacterium; assembly: GCA_041393015.1. GTDB lineage: Bacteria > Bacteroidota > Bacteroidia > Chitinophagales > JADIYW01 > JAGQYH01. Next base: position 220,523 of record JAWKKV010000003.1, read on the forward strand.
TGCACACCTCCTTGAAAGGAAAATTGCATTAAAGGGTCAGTAGTTGTGGTGACTTTTACGCCTGTGCTGTAGTGTTCTAAAACTTCATCAATAGTAGCAAATCGGCCATCGTGCATGTAAGGAGCAGTAAAAACTAGATTTCGTAATGATGGTGTTTTAAACTTTCCTCTATCAAATGGATTGCCGGTAACGTTTTCTAATCCTTTATCAGTAAAAAAGGAATCTAAACCATTGTTATGGAAGTCATTATCTGTCCATAACGGATTAGCAGGATTGCCATGGCAGTGAAAGCAATCACCACCTTCTTCTGCCATAAAAACATTTAGACCTCTAAATTCAGCAGGTGATAAATTAATTTCATCTAAAAGGTATCTATCAAACTTAGAATTGCCGGATATGAGTGTTCTTTCAAATTGGGCAATGGCTTTGGTTACTAATGAAGAATCGATAATAGAAGTACCAAAAGCTTGATTGAATAATTCAGGATAATCAGGATGCGCTTGTAATGAACTCATTGCATTTACCCATGTATTATGCATTTCTATTGGATTGGTAACGGGCTCTAAGGCTTGCTCTTCCAAACCCCTCGATCTGCCATCCCAAAAAAAACGTTCTCCAAAATTCCATGCAGCATTAAACAAAGGCATCGAATTTCTATTGCCTACAATTCCGTCTATGCCCGGACTAAACTGCCTATTATCTGTAAAACCTGAACTTGGTAAATGACAGTTGGCACAAGCTTGTGTTCCATCAGCAGATAAAATCGGATCAAAAAATAATTTTCTACCTAAAGCAACTCCTTCTTCCGTTAATGGATTATCAGCAGGAATTACCGGAGGAGGAAAATTAAGCTTCAACGCTCCCGGTATCTCTAACTGATAAGGTGTTGGCCCAGATGATATTGGATCATCAGAGCAGGCATAAAACACGACGAAACCTAAAATCAATAAAAAATATGATAGTCTTATTTTCATTTACATTACAACAATAACCAACCTAAAAAGTTAGTTCGTTTGATCCACTGTACCTAAACTAAATACTGATTTGCCGTTTTCATGCATTAGAATTTGTGCATTGTAATTTGGCATTAGCATAGTGCTGTAAGTGCTAAAATCCCAAGTATTAGGATTCTTGTACCATTCTGCAATATTCATTTTAATCTCAATATTAGCATTAGCCTTATTCAGAGTAACGCCGCTTAAATCAGCTGTAAAATAATTTTGCTCAAATACTCCTTCACTTACTCTTGCCGTTCCATGGTGATAAGCATAAGGTTTTTCTTCTCCTTGCTCTAAAAATTTACCTTCCATTTGCATAAAGTGATAGCCACCACCTAGCATTTCCGGCCAATTCCAACTAGCCAAATTTAAATCAGCATATGCATCAGATATATTATTAATGCTATCAAAACCGAAAACAAAAGAAATGCCAGTATAAGCATCTTGTGGAACATCTAAAATCGTAAGCGACAATCCTGTAGAATTAGTTACATCTACTAAATTGTAGAAAGGAAAAAGTACACTATCACCATTTGCTTTATATAATCTAATTTCAGATACTAAATATCTTAGTTTAGTTAAGCTTAATGTATCGCCTTTTTCATTAATGAAATCAAATAGATTGAATTCGTTAGCGGTTACATTAGCGCCATCAAAATTATGAGTGAAGTTAAATGTAACTTTGGTGTTGGCGTCCTCCACTATATCTTCATCACAAGCAGTAAAAAACACTCCAAATACAAGCATCAATAATGCTAATCTTAATAAATTCAATGATTTCATTTTTTTATTTTTAATAATTTACAATACTAAACAAGATATATCTTCAAACGTCTATTTTAGATGATTAATGTTTGGTGTGAAACTAATTAATATCACCTTAACAAATGAGTGAGGAGCTTATTAAGCATCATTCAGTTTAAAATTTAACAACTCTTGCCGTTCCGATTTTATTTTTTTGATTGATATTGATGAGGTAGAGACCACTTGGAAACGAACTTAGGTCAATTTGATGTTCAGTGGCTTGAGCCGCTAAAGATAAAGAAGCCACCTGTTCGCCAATAATATTATAAACAAACAACTCAATTTTTTCATTGCTCGTAAATGCATCGCCCCAACTTACTCTTACAGTAGAAGTAGTTGGGTTGGGATAAACTTTAATTTTATCGTTGATAATTTCTAATGAAATAGCCAAAGCATTGGTGTCGATCAAACTAGTATCCTGTGAATAGAATAAAATACCGCCATTATTGATGCCTAAAAACACCTCTGGTAAACCATCGCCACTTATATCAGCGGCAGCAGTTGTTAGTCTTGGGTCTTGTGCCCCTTGAGCTTCTTTTGAGTAATTGGTTTCATTGAAAAAGTTGGTAGTGGTTAAGTTGAATGTGCTAGTATAATCAGTGCCAATGTTGGAGTAAAATTTCACAGCTTCACTAAATCCACCAAGTAGTAAATCAATTTTTCCATCATTATCAAAATCTCCAAAACTTGGACTGCTATAGCCAAGTCCTTGAAAGTTGTTTCTTGAAGTAACTTTTCCTAAGGAATCGGTTCTATAGGTCAATTCAAAATTGTTGATGGAACCAGTATTTTCATAATAGTAAATATTACCATCTCTATTGCCAATAGCCATATCTAACAATCCGTCATTATTGAAATCAAACACTTCCGGATCAGAATATTGCCCGACATCAATGGTGATTGAGTTATTGTCTTTTAAAAATTTAGGATTAGTAAATGTGCCATTATCATTGGTCATTACGAGAATTCTTCCTATTAACTCTCCTGAGATAAGATCTTTATCATTGTCGCCGTCAATATCAGCAAAATAAGGAGCAAAACTGCTAATGAGTAAATTATCTAGCGCTAAATAATTATCAGTTACAAAAGTAAACTCTGGTGCCGTGGCAGTCCCTGTGTTTCTATACAGCGTAAGTGAATTTAAGTATTCCCCATTATCAAGATAGTAGCCTTCGTTTCCAATCACAAGATCAAGTAATCCATCGTTGTTTTCATCATAAAAAGTTGGGTTAGAAAACTCTCCAACGTCAATCATATCGCCAACTAAAAAATCTGTTTGTCTAAAAGAGAATGGCTCAGATGAGCTGCCGTCATTTTCGTAAAGCCATATGTTTTCAAAATTTTCAATTGCCCCAACATTAAATGGAGCAACTAACATATCTTGATCGCCATCTTTATCAATATCAATTAAATGCGGTGCAGGGAAAATAGACATCTTAACCATTTGATCGTAAGAAGGGAAGGAGTCGTCTTGAGCATAAAAATTGGCATAAGTAGGTGTGCCATTATTTTTTACATAATTGATTCGTTCAAAAGTGACATCCCCTAAAATTAAATCATAAACACCATTTTTATCTTCGTCATAAAGGTCGATAACAGTTCCACCAGGATGTCTGGCTATTTCTACATCTGCTTCGGCAACTCTATTGAATTTTAGGTCGCAAGTATCGCCTAATATGAGGTCTAAGGTTATGCCGCCGGTTTCTTTGAAATTTCCCCAGCATCGATCTACTCTATCAAAATAAATACTGTCGCAAGAAATATTGTTTTCCACTCTCAAATTCTCATAATAGCTCATGCGAATATAGGTGCCATCAAAAGTTAGAAAATCCTTATCGCCATCTCCATTAATATCTTTAAAGATTGGACGATGGGTAGAAGGAGCCGTTAAATTTAATGAATTGCCTGTCGACCCTTCATAGTAGAGAATGCTTTTGTCGAATTCAAATTTAATTGCTCCATCTTCATAATATCCTTTGTATGTAATTGGCGATTCCGTTTTGTGTGTAATCAAATCCCTAATACCATCACAATTGTAATCTTCGAGAATCACCCAAGATCGTATAGGTGGAAAATTTAAGGCATAACTAGGTTCAAAAATGTATTGATTGCCGGAAGTATAAATAAAAGTAAAGCTTCGCTTGGAATCTTTATCAAATACAAATAAATCTAATAATCCATCATTGTTTAGATCAATTTCGGCAAACTGAGGTGCATTTAAACCGCCCGCCCATGGACTATTAAGTTGCTGCCCAGACTTAAAAACAGGCACTTCAGTAATTTGACTATAGCTTTGAGCAATAGCTTGTTGATTGACAAACAATACAAAGGCAGTTATACCAATTACTATGACTTTGATTTGTAATATTATTTTCATCTAAACAAATTTATACTCAATCACTATATTTGAACGAAGGAGTTTGAATTTTATTAATCAAAGGTAGCACATTGAAGGTTTTGAAAATATTATTTGCCATAATTAGTCTCGTTTTTTTTACCACTCAACCAGTTTTGGGATTGGATTTCATCGAATATGATTCTAGTTCTTATTACCATGGTGAAATGCCTACTATAAAATCTGTTAAAGCAGATGAAACTGCCGGTTTAAGTATCACTTATATTTCTTTACATCAACCTATAAACGGTTGTTTGAACCTTTTTGTTGGCGAAGAAGAATATACTTGTGTAAATTTTATTGAAGGTGAAGGAACGGTGATGAATGTAAGTCTGCCCAATATAATGACCTATGCTCATTTGGGCAGTTTTAATGGCGACAAAGTGAGTAAAGGAAAGTTGATTAGAAATTCAGGGACGCACAACAATGACAAAGTTCAAAAGCTGCCGTTATGGGTTTCTTTGCTTCCTCCATTGATTGCAATTTTTTTGGCCTTAGTTTTTAGGGAAGTAATTGTGTCTTTATTTGCAGGAATTGTTATTGGAAGTTGGGCATTGTTTGGCTTTTCAATCGTCAAGTTGCCGTATGCGATAATAGATAGTATCAATCGATTTATTTTAGAAGCGTTGATTGATTGGGGACATGGCGCCATTATTATATTTTCTATGCTTATTGGAGGGATGGTTGCTATAATTTCTAGAAATGGAGGAATGTATGGTGTGGTTGAAAAGTTATCAAAGTTTGCGAATAATGTGAGGAACGCTCAATTGGTAACCTGGTTTATGGGTATTGCCATATTTTTTGATGATTATGCCAATACCTTAATTGTAGGCAATACACTTCGCCCGGTAACCGATAAATATAAAATTTCGAGAGAAAAATTGGCTTATATTGTTGATAGTACTGCTGCGCCTGTAGCTGCTATTGCTTTAATTACTACTTGGATTGGTGCTGAACTCGGCTATATACGTGATGGTTTGAAAGTAATTGGTATTGAAAACGAACAGAGTGAATACTTGCTCTTTCTACATTCCTTAAAGTTCTCCTATTATCCTGTTTTTACCTTACTTTTTATTTTTATGTTGATTTGGATGAAGCGAGATTTTGGGCCGATGTATAAGGCAGAACATCGGGCAAGAACTACCGGACAGTTGAATAGGGCAGAGAGTGCTACGGTGGAGACAACAGAAAATTTAGAGCCGGAGCATGGTATTAAACATCATGCTTTCAATGCAATTATTCCAATTTTGTTAGTTATTGGTGTAACCGTTTATGGTTTGATTTACACCGGTATGGATTCCATTTACAATGCTTTAATGGATAAAGGCGTGGAATTACAATCCAGCACTTATGGTCATATATGGCAAAATATGGGCGCTTTGTTTGGCAGTTCAGATCATCCTGATTTCTTTATGAAGTTGGGTAAGTTGATTGGATCATCTGATTCTTATACCGCCTTGCTTTGGGCTTCTACGATGGGTGTAGTTTCGGCTATCATCTTAAGCTTGGCCACCAAAACGCTAACTTTAGAAAAATCTATGAATGCCATGCTGAGTGGATTTAAAACCATGTTGCCTACTATGATTGTATTATTGTTAGCATGGTCGTTAGCTGCAACAACGGGTGTTTTACATACCGCAGATTTTTTAATTGGTGCATTGAGCGATAATTTGCATGCCTCATGGATGCCTGCCATCACGTTTATATTAGCTGCATTAATATCTTTCTCAACGGGTTCGAGTTGGAGCACTATGGCTATTTTATATCCATTAGCTTTGCCTCTCACTTGGAATTTAGGCGTTCAAGGTGAATTGGCTGAACCTGCTTTAATGGAAATTTTTTACAATGTAATTTCTATGGTATTAGCAGGTTCTGTTTTAGGAGATCACTGTTCTCCAATTTCTGATACCACAGTTTTAAGTTCATTGGCATCTAGTTGTAATCATATCGATCACGTAAAAACGCAAATGCCATATGCTTTAACCGTTGGTGCTGTAAGTTTATTAATGGGAGGTATTTTATTTGCTTTACTTCCATTACCTTGGTATTTAAATTATCTAATTGGAGGTCTTACTTTGTTTGGCATAATTAGATGGAGAGGAAAAACAATAAGTATTTAAAAAAAAATAAAAAGAAGTATGAGAAATTTAATGATGATTATCGCAGCAGTATTTTTGATGGTAAGCTGCACAACTGAATCTAAAGAACAAAAATTAGTGAAAAGTTACGAAGCCAATGCAGGGAATGAGATAAAATTTAAAAGCTTTGAATTTTTAAAGTCATTTACCTTTAAAGATAGTTTGGCTATTTGGCAAGACAGTTTAGATATCAATAGAAAGGAATATCTAGCCATTATGGATAGTGCAGAAATACATTTAGATAAGGCTTATGAAGCCGCTGTGGAAGGGAAAATTTCTAATACATTTAAAATGTTGGAGGATCAATTTGATCAAGTGATCAAAGATGTTGAGATTAACAGACTTAAAATTGAGATCAATAGAGCCAATGCCAATGAAAAGGGAGAGAACACGCCGTTAGCAAAATATTTTCAAAAGGTGGAGGAAATGGAATCTAAAAAGGATGAATTAATCTATAATATTTTCAAAGGAGAAATGGTGATCGATGGAGAGCCAAAAACTAAATTATACTATCTCGATTCATCGAATGAGACAGTTGTGGCTACGGTTGCAGAATAGTTACTTCTTCGTTTCTACAAATTTTTAGATCAATAATTTTAAGCATGTCGGTTGCTCGCATTTTGCGAGTGACTGATATTGAATAATGGGATTCTTCGCTACGCCATACTTCATATCGCTTTTTTTAGAGATTCTTCGCTTCGTGCTGCTGCATATGGGTTTATAAACTGAGATTCTTCGCTCACCCTCATTTCATTCGGGTTCGCTCAGAACGGATAACCAATGGCAATAATGAGACCCATTCGTTGTCGATAATCAGATCCTTTAGATAAATCTATTTTGTCAAATTGCCATCTGTTTTCAGCTTCAAATGCTGGATCTCTGATGGGTAGTGCGGCATCTAATCGAACGACAAAAAAGTTGAAGTCTAATCTTATACCAATACCCATATCCATTGCTAATTCATCAATAAAGCTATTTTTCTGGCCGCTTTCTCTTGTAAATCTAAATTCTGCATCTTCTCTTTCTGCATCTTCACGTAATACCCAAACATTTCCTACATCAAGAAATAGGGCTGCTTTTACAAATTTATATATGGTAAATCTAAACTCCGTATTGAACTCTAATTTCACATCACCTGCTTGATCTGGCAATCCTGTCAAATTTCTATTGTCAAAACCACCCGGTCCAATACTTCGATAATTCCATGCCCTTAAACTTTGATTACCTCCGCCGTAAAATTGTTCTACAAAGGGCAATGCTTCAACGTTTCCGTAAGGAACACCAACACCTGCATAAAATCTATTGGCTAAGGTATTGCCATTTTTAAAGTTGATGAAATATCGAAGATCGGAATCAAACTTTATAAATTGAGAGTAATCAATACCTAATAAATCGTAAGGCTTTTCACTGCCTTTTTGTGAAGCACTCATAATACCATGTAAAATGTTACCACTTGCTTTTCCATTAGCTTTGAAATAGATAAAATGTCTATCTCTTTTAAACTGACCATTATAAATAAAGGTATAATTAAGTAAGGTGGCAATAAAGTTAGGCTGGAAACTTCTAGCAAGAGAAGGGAAATTTTCTAACGTCTGTAAAAAGGCAGCACTAAAGCTAGATTCATTTGGTGCTACTAAACTTAAAGATGGGAACTCAATTATATGTCTTATTCTGTTAGTGCCATACCAATCGTGCTGCCAAGATATAGTGGCATTGTTAATAGTATAAAACCCTAGTCTTCGCTCGTACTCGTAGGCCAAATTGATAGAAGAGTTTTGATCTGTCTCTATCGGCAAATTGTTTCTTTTTTCGTAGGCAGATTTTATTCTGAAGGGTACGATTAAATTGGGTAATTTAAACTTAAATTCTGTTTGAAGTTCCACCGTATTAACAATACTCTGATCTACTGTTAAATCATTTCTTTTGAGTTGTAGCTCCAATCCACCAGATAAATTAAATTCAAATTTATCTGCGCCTCTAAAAATATTTCTGTTGATATAAGAAGTCGACAACTCCATTCCTAAACTTTGTTTGGAATCTGTATTCCACTCATTCTCAATGCTAAAGGTTTGTTTTTTTCTTAGTGTAGCGGCAATCTTTGTGTTTAAAATACCTTCATCTACTGCAATCAAATAGGGTTCAAATTTTACATTGACAGATCTAAAAACGCCCAGGTCATTCAATCTTCGTAAGGTTGCGTTGTAATCTTCTTTTCTATAGAGGGAATCTTCATCAAAAAATATAGATCGAACAATAGGTTTGGGACGAATAGATTTTTCCGGTAAAACAGTAAGAATTCCTCTTAAATTACTGGTGTCAATTTTTGAAAGGTCAAGTTTTCTAAGCCTAGATCTTGGGAAAGTTAACTCAAAATCGACGTTACCGATGTAGTATTTATTATGAGTGGTAGAATCTACCGGGTTTTTAATGGTATAATAAATGTCTGCCAAATTCCCTGGATCAATAAAGGTGTCTATCTCTACAATAATAAACTCCCGATTAAAGGTGAAATAGCCTTCGTTTTGTATGGCATTGGTAATTCTTGTTCGTTCCTGCTCTAATACTTTGGCCTCATAAGGGTTGCCCGTTTGTAGTAAAGTTGTCTCTTGATTGGCTTTTACAATTTGTTCTATCGCGGCATCTTCCGCGCTGTACACCACATTTCTAAGATAATATCTTTCATTAGGGTTAACATAATACTCAGCTTTAACTTTCTTCTTCTTTTTCTTTATTTCAAAATCACTGGTAACTTCCGCATTAAAATAGCCATTGTTTCTCAGGTGACTTTGCATTCTAATTTGTGAGCTGCTCATTAAAGTTGAATCAAAAATAATTGGAGGCTCTCCAATTTTGGTTCTTAACCACTGATTAAATTTACTAGTAGTAGAGTCTATCGTTTCAAAGTCATTTTTTTCATAGACATCATCTTTTCTTGTTGCAAAATTGTAGGTTGATAATCGAAGTCTCCAAAAACCAAGAAACTTTTTATTGGTTTGCTGACGAGCTAATTTTTTTAACTCGTTCTTCATATCACTTTTATCCAATAAATTATCTTCCTTAATATCGATAGCATTCCCAATCAATAAATAATTTCCATCAGACAAACGTTTAGTATTGCTGCAACTGGAAATGGAAAAAAGTAGAATAATTCCTACCAACCATAGCCAAATTTTTATGTTATTTTGTGTATATGCTTTCAAAAAATGAAATAAAGTGGATTACATCGCTCAAAAATAAAAAATACCGTCATAACCATTTGGCTTTCTTAGCAGAAGGCCCAAAGCTTGTGAATGATTTATTGTTAAACGCGTTAGTTCCGATAAAAATATACACATTAGATGACACATTCATTGATTCAGATAGATTCTCTGACAAATTAGTGATTATTACGCCATCTGAACTAAAGAAAATATCTAGTTTGAAAACACCTCATTCGGTTTTAGCTGTTTTTGAGATGAAGAAGGAAAGTTTAGAAAAGCTTCATCCCGATACAAAATGGGGGTTTGCATTTGAAAATTTACAGGATCCAGGAAATTTGGGTACCATTTTAAGAACTATGGATTGGTTGGGAATCAATCATATTTATTGTAGTAATGATTCTGTTGATGTATATAATCCAAAGGTTGTACAAGCCACGATGGGCGCTATTGGAAGAGTTAGTGTTCAATACGTAGATTTAAATTCGTTTTTGAGCCAACAAGAAGTGCCAATATATGCTGCAGATATGGGCGGTGAGCCAATCAATAAAACAAAATTGAAAAAAGGTATTATTGTTTTTGGCAACGAAGGCAATGGTTTGAGTAAAACTATTACAGATCGAGTCAATCAAATTATTTCAATTCCTAAATATGGTAAAGGTGAATCTTTAAATGTAGCGATGTCTACAGGAATAATAGCAGCGTATTTAACTATGAATGAGGGTTAATTCCCCATTGGGAACTCGCCATCTTGAAGTTCAAAATTGAATAGTTTGCTTATAAAAACCCATACTCCTTTTTTCCATTCAAAACCATCGTAAGATCCATCCGGCACATAGGTATAATATTGTCCTTCACCACCTTCATTCTCTGGAATCAAGTGGTCAACAATAATTTTTTGTTCTTCTTCTGAATATTTCAAACTTGCCGATACTCCCTTTCTATATTCAATAATAAAGCGACAATCCAATTCTTCCTCTCCTGTATCAAAAATGGGCGCTCCAAGTCTTACTTCACCATCTTTAAACCAAAGTACGTCAACTATTTTTTTTGTACTTAGAACATTATTACCATCGTATCCAAAAAGCGTGTAATAAACATTCTTGCCTTTTTTTACTTTTTTGATATCGTAATACAAAGCGCCGATCCATACTTCATTATTACTAATGATTACTGGGAATTCAGTTTGATCCAGCATATCAGATTGATCTAATAGTGGGAACAGTTTTAATTTAGGGCTATTCATTTGAATGGCACCAAAGTATTTGTAAGTATTATTATTTAAAATTAATTGCCATGTAAATATTTTGAAAGTTTTGTCTTCTGGTTCAACAATTGATATAGCTTTTAAATTGGAGAAGGCGTATAGATAAGAATTATCTTTCTTTAAAGCTGTTTTTAGCGTTCTAATGATATCATAACTCGCTAATTTTCTTGTTTTTTCACTTTCGCTGTTAAATAGAGAATCACTGTAAGTATTTATGGTATCCTCATAGGCCTTAAAGTAACTTAATTCTTGAGGAGTCAATTGTGCCTTTACATTTGATAGACCAATAGATAAAAGCAATACTGCAGATAAAATAACTTTCATGATGCGTAATTAATAACTTGAATAACGGTTATGGTATGACTAAAAGTGTGCCAAATTATATCTAAAAGTTATTTGATTAATTTATTCTACAGTAACTGATTTAGCTAAATTTCTTGGTTGATCAACGTTACAGTTTCTCATAACAGCTATATGATAAGCTAATAATTGAAGCGGAATTGTAGCTAAGATAGGTGTGAAGCACTCTTCAGTATCGGGAATGGGAATAACAAAATCAGCTAATCTACTGATTTCTTCATCGCCTTCAGTTACTACAGCTATAATTCTTCCTTTTCTTGCTTTAATCTCTTCCATATTGCTAATCACCTTGTCGTAATGTCCTTTTTTAGGAGCAATCACTAACACCGGCATGTTTTCATCAATTAAAGCAATCGGACCGTGTTTCATTTCTGCAGCAGGATAGCCTTCTGCATGGATGTATGAAATCTCTTTTAATTTTAAGGCACCTTCTAAAGCAATAGGGAAATTGTAACCTCTACCTAAATAAAGGAAATTGTCTGCATCTTGAAAAACATCAGCAATAACTTTCGTGATGTCGTTGCATTTTAATGCTAATTCTACTTTTTCAGGTATTTGATCTAATTCTGCTAATAATGTCTGAAATCTGTCGATTGATAGTTTACCTTTTCTTTTCGCTAACTCAATAGCCATAATAGATAATACTGCTAATTGAGTGGTAAATGCTTTTGTAGAAGCTACGCCGATTTCAGTTCCTGCATGGGTGTACGAACCAGCGTCTGACATTCTACTAATAGCGCTACCAACAACATTACAGATGCCATATGTCATGGCTCCTTTTGATTTTGCTAACTCTAACGCCGCCTTTGTGTCTGCTGTTTCTCCTGATTGAGAAATGGCAATAACGATATCTTTTTCTGTTATAATAGGGTTTCTATACCTAAATTCAGAAGCATATTCAACTTCTACCGGAATTCTCGCTAGGTCTTCAATTAAATATTCTGCTACTAGTGCTGAATGCCATGAAGTACCACAAGCAATAAAAATTAATCGATCGGCATTAATAAAAGCATTTTCATATTCGAAGATACCTCCTAACCTAGCAAATTGTTCTTTAGAGCTAATTCTGCCTCTTATACTATCTCTAATGGCTCTTGGTTGCTCATAAATCTCTTTCAACATAAAGTGTTCGAAACCACCTTTCTCCAATTCTTCTAACTTATACGTTAGCTCATCTACAAAAGGGATGAAATTGGTGTTTTCCTTGATATATTTAAAATAGTGACTTCCATCTTTATTGAGCACTACCATTTGACCATCTTCTAAATAAGATACTTTTCTAGTGTATTCTACGATAGGAGCTCCATCTGAGCCTACATAAAATTCATTGTCGCCATAACCCACAACCATTGGGCTACTCATTTTTGCAGCAATTAGTTTATCTGGTTCTTCTTCTGAAATAACTACTATAGCATAAGCACCTACAATTTTGCCTAAGGCAATTCTTACGGCTTCTTCAAGATCTACATTAGCTTTCGTTTTTACTTGTTCAATCAACTGAACAATTACTTCAGTATCAGTATCTGATTTAAAAGTATAGCCGTCATTTAATAACTCTTTTTTTAGGGTGATATAATTTTCAATGATTCCATTATGAATAACGGCAATTTTTCCTGATTCAGAATAATGTGGATGAGCGTTTATATCATTAGCCTCACCATGCGTAGCCCATCTTGTATGACCAATGCCAATTGAGCCAATTATTTTTTTGCCATTGATAGCTTCTTCTAATTGAGAAACCTTTCCTTTTTTCTTATAAATGTCAATCTTTTCTGAACCATTTAAAATGGCTATGCCAGAACTATCATATCCTCTGTATTCGAGTCTTTTTAACCCATTGATTAAAATTGGATAAGCATCCTTGTCTCCAATGTACGCCACTATTCCACACATACTTTTAAATTAACTTTTAAAAATTTTACAATATTTGATGATTAAAATTGAAATCGATTATATGACGCAGAAATTTAATGTTTGTCACATTGTATCTTTTTTCTTAATAATCTTTAGTAAGTTTTTGAGTAAGGGAGGGCAATTCGAGTATAAATATAATTAATCCAAATTAGCAAATGTCATTTCTAACTTTAAACGAAAATTATTTAACGAATTGCTGCCGCCGCCAATAACTATTCTATCTGGAATTAGATCACTATTGTTTAAAGTAATAAAATCTAAATCCTGAGCGCCATAAAGTGTAATAAACATACCATTATTTGGCTCTTTTCCCGTAATTACATCTTGAATATGATCCGAAATGTTAAGTCTATATTGAAGAACTTCTTGACCATTTTGTAGGGTTATTTCATTAGAAAAACCTCCAATATGAGCATCAGAAAATCTTATAAAATCTGAAATATTTTCATTGGTGCCATCATCACCTATTTTTACAGCAAACAACCTTTCTGGTGGACTGTAAGTTTCTTCAAAACCATCTGTAACTCTTGTAATCACTAACTCTGCTTTTTGTACTGCAATATTGCCGTAGGAGGCTAAATAAGGAAATTCAATTTTTGTTTTAACACCAGCTAAACCTTGAATGTAATTAACAGCATCACCTGTTGGACTAGTTGAATTTAATGCCGTTTCTACATTAGTAGAAGAGTAATCATGCTTATACTGACTGATTCCAAGATCAAGTGCAGTAGCCGGGAACATTAAATCTAAATTTTTAGCATTTGCATTTTTGTAATACAAATGTAATCTAGTGTCTTGTAAGGCATTAACTCTTGTAGATTCTAATGCATTGGTTAGTACATCAATTTCCAAAATACTTCCATCTTGTTCATCTGGTACAACCACTAAGCCTGGTAGTAATTGATGTAATAAGGCATTAGAAGTAATTTGATTGGTACCTAAAATATTTATGAGTGATTGACCAAAAAATGGACTTAAATGAATTCTTAATTGATGTCCTAATTCGGTATATAATGTATCCTCTTCAAATTCATCATTCAATTTGGGAATATAATTCTCGATTCTTCCAACTTCTAGCATACTCTGCTGAAAGTTGATATTAGAGAAATAAGGTTCTTCGTTACTTAATGGAGAGATTAATTTATAAACGGTAAAATTCATGGGTTTTGTAGAATCACCATAAACTGCATTTACTTTCATTGAAAGTACTACTGAATCTAATTGATAGCCGCCAATGGTATCTAACAAATCGGCATTAACCACCACGTATGGTATTCTAAAACCCATCATTAATGAGCTTTTAGTTTTACCGAATACCGGATCGTTGGAAAAACCCAACTGACTTAAAAATAGTTTATCACTTCTTAAGGAATCTTCTCGTACGGTAGTAGAAAAAAGTGTCGTGGTATCGCTAAAGAAATTACCCTGTCCATCGCTATTCGGTAATATTTCTGAGCCCACAGGAATGGTTTCGTTACAACTCCAAATGAGTAAGCTGCATGCCGAAAAAATTAATAACCAGTATTTCATCAATAGATTTTCTGTTTTTACTGGATTTGTTGATCTACTTTCTTCAAAATAATTATTCATTTAAACGTTTAATTATTTTAAATTTTTTCGATTCATCAAGTCCTTACATTCTTAGTTTGTAATTAAACGCTATTTATCCAATCAACATTTTATAAAACTCAAGATATTTTGAAAGTATATCATCAGAATAATCAAGTTCTAACCAAGTTTTATCTTTAGCAGCTTCTTTATACGTCTTCAAATTTTCCATATCAGCCTCTCCCTCAACAACAGCATCACTATAGTGAATAGCGCCTTTTTGGAGGTTTTCAAAAGTTAATCCGGCAAATGGTTTTAAATGCTCTGCAGTTACTACTTCACCAACTTGAGCTTTTTCCATAAATGTTTTATCAAACTTCTCAGTAAATCCTTCATTATAGATACTGAAAACAACTTTAGCTTCTGCAAAAACAGGATCGCCTTCGTGAATTGTTTTTAAATAAAGAGGAACTAAACTGGTCATCCAACCATGACAGTGAATAATATCAGGAGCCCAACCAAACTTTTTAACTGTTTCTAAAGCACCTTTACAGAAGAAAATAGTTCTGTCTGAGTTATCGGCATAGAATTTCTTGTCTTTATCTCTAAAAACAAATTTTCTTTTAAAATACTCTTCATTATCTAAGAAATACACCTGAATTCGAGCACCCGGCAAAGAAGCTACCTTTATAATTAAAGGAAAATCTTCATCGTCGATGATGATGTTCATCCCCGATAACCTTACTACTTCGTGTAATCTGTTTCTTCTTTCATTAATGTTTCCAAATCGTGGCATCAACACTCTGATCTCCATTCCATTCTCCTGCACATATTGCGGTAATTGTCTCACCACTTTCCCTATTTCTGTTAATGCTAAATAGGGATTCATTTCTTGGGTAATAAATAAGATTCTATTATTAGTCATAATATCTATACTTTCGTTTTTTTTTGAGGGCTTTCTGAACGACGGGCGAAGGTACGAATTTTATATCGAAAGCCCTTTTAAGTCATCGCTAACAAATTGGCAATTAACGTATTTTTACAACTTTACCATGATTGAGTTCAAAAATTCGGAGAATCTAAACAAATGGTGCAAAGCCAAAAGAGGAAAAGGCTTTAAAATTGGCTATGTCCCAACAATGGGTGCTTTACACAAGGGGCATATCTCTCTAATTGATATGGCTAGAAGGGAAAATGACCTAGTGATTTGTAGCATTTTTGTAAACCCTACTCAGTTTAATGAGCCAGAAGACTTTGATAAATACCCTATTACCATTGAAAAGGATAAAGATTTGTTATTCCATGCCGGTTGTGATGTGGTTTTTATTCCGAAGGTTAGCGATATATATCCCGTTTCTAAAAATTACGATCTTACCATTGATCTTGGAGAAATAGCCAATGTACTTGAAGGCAAACATCGGCCGGGCCATTTTGAAGGCGTAATGCAAGTGGTGAAAAGATTGCTAGAAATAGTAGAGCCTAGCGTTCTTTATCTTGGTAAAAAGGATTATCAGCAATATTTGATCTTGAAAAAGATGGTAGAATATTATAAGTTTGATACAGAAGTAATTCAATGTCCGATTGTTAGAGAATCTGACGGTTTAGCGATGAGTTCGAGAAATCAGCGCCTAACGGAGAAAGAACGCATAGCTGCAGTTCTTTTATCGAAAGCATTGTTTGCTATTAAAACAAATTTTGAAAATAGTATGCCAACTGCCTTAACCGAAAAGTTTTCAAAGCAATTAAACCTAGATCCATTAATTGAGGTGGAATATTTAGATATTGTCACTTCTGAATCATTAACCAAAATTACCGAATGGAATGAAACCCAAAGTGCTGTTGCATGCATTGCGGCAAAAGTAGGTTCAATTAGGTTAATTGACAATGTGACTATTTATTAAATTAGCGATTTATTTCTGCGAACAATACAAATTATATAATTGAATAAATCTACATCTTCTATTTTAAAATTGATTATCTCACTAGGATTGGGATTTCTAATTATTTTTTTAGTAGCGAATAATTTTAAAAAGCCGCTAAAAGTTAAATTGGATAAAAAACAATTCAGTAGCGACCATACTTGGATGTTACAACAATGGGATGACAATAAGGATTACATTTTTGTAGGGGATACCTTGGCAACTTTAGTAAACGAAAAGCAAGATTTAGAATATTTGATCAGTATCTACGAAGGAACAGTTGTTACTAGAGATGCTCGACAAGGAGCGACTGTAACTGGAGGAGATGTAGTGTCAAAAGTAAAAGTTGACATTTGGATTATTATTAAAGAGGCTTTTAAGAGAACCAATTATTGGTGGATACTACTATCAATTGTAATTGCATTAACATCACATCTCAGTCGCGCCATGCGCTGGCAGATGTTGTTTGAGCCTTTGGGTTATCGACCTAAATTGGGAAATGCATTTGGTGCTGTATTAGTAATGTATATGGCTAATTTGGCCTTTCCAAGATTAGGAGAAGTGTTACGGTGCAGCGTTTTAGCACGTTATGAGAAAATTCCGATTCAGAAAAGTTTAGGAACCATGATTACTGAGCGGGCTATTGATGTGATCTGCTTATTGGTTGTGGTGGGCTTGTGTTTGGTTTTGCAACGTCAAATCTTTATTGAATTCTATAATAGTTTTATGCCGGACGGTGGCAATAGTAAATTTATTATTTTGGGTGGTTTAGCTGTTTTAGGGGCTATCACATTACTGTTATACAAAACAGGTAAATTGCCTTTTGCGGCTCAGATAAGTGGTATCATAAAAGGAGTTTGGTTGGGCATTATTTCAATTAAAGATTTAAAGCGCCCGGGAATATTTTTAATGCATACTTTTTTTATTTGGGTTCAATACTATTTGATGATAGCAGTTTGTCTAAAAGCATTGCCTGAAACCAGTTCAGTGACCTTGTTAGCGGGCTTCCCAATGTTGTTTTTCGGTGGAATTGCTATGGTAGCCGTTCAAGGCGGATTAGGACTTTATCCTTATTTCATAAGTAAAATTTTGGTGATGTATGGTGTAGCCGAAACGGTTGGGTATGCGTTTGGTTGGGTGATTTGGAGCGGTCAAACGGCCTTAGTTGTTTTGGCTGGATTGCTAGCTTACTTTTTATTGATTGCCTTAAATAAAGATAAAGCTCAGCCAACCACAGTGGAGAATTGATTATTAATGTAATTCTAACTTTTCATCAGAGAATTGAAAGTTTTGACACGTTTGCTTAATCTTGATTTCCTGCCTCGCATGGTGTTGTAATTTTTACTACAAAGTTCACTAAGGTAATTTCACAAAGAGCACCAAGAGATTCATACAAAGATTTTTCTAGATTAATTTTGCCGTAAGTTGATTTAGAAATCAATAATCCGTTTCGGATTATATCCGTGAAAATCCGTTTAATCGTAGATTATCCAAGTTATTGCAGAAAGTTAAATGTTATTTAGGTCGTTGATTTTATAATATTCAAATCTGTGTTCAAAAAAAGTATCACTAATAATTGTGATTAACAATTCTTCATGCTTCATCCATCTTTAAATAGAACTTCAAAATCATTCAACTTTCCTATCTAATTTCCAATATCCAACCTCTAAAATCCCAAAATACTCAACTCTTTCTCTAACTTATTGTTAGGTTTCCAATAACAGTTGAATATCAGCCAATAGCTTCGTTTCTTTGCAAATATTAGAAAAAGCACTTTTAAGCATAAAGAATGGATTTTAAATTAACAGAAGAGCAGTTATTAATTAGAGATGCTGCAAGAGATTTAGCCCAAAACGTATTGATTAATGGCGTAATTGAACGCGATAGAGATATGGTTTATCCGGAAGAAGGCGTAAAGCAAATGAAGGAATTGGGCTTTATGGGGATGATGGTGTCGGAAAAGTACGGCGGTGGCGGAATGGATACCATCTCGTATGTTTTGGCTTTGGAAGAAATTTCGAAAGTAGATGCTTCTAGTGCAGTAATCATGTCGGTGAACAACTCATTGGTGTGTTGGGGATTGGAGAAATACGGAACAGAAGAACAAAAACAAAAATATTTAGTACCCTTAGCATCCGGTGAAAAAATTGGTGCTTTTTGTTTATCGGAGCCGGAAGCAGGCTCGGATGCTACTTCGCAAAGAACCATAGCGGAAGACAAAGGCGATCATTATTTAGTGAGTGGTATTAAAAACTGGATCACTAACGGAGGGAAAGCAGACATTTATTTAGTGATTGCGCAAACTGATCCTGAAAAAGGACATAAAGGCATTAATTGTTTAATTATAGAAAAAGGTGCACCCGGATTTGAAATTGGCGCCAAAGAAGATAAGTTAGGCATTCGTGCCTCCGATACACATTCTTTAATTTTTACCGATGTAAAAGTGCCGAAAGAAAATAGAGTTGGAGAAGATGGCTTCGGATTTAAGTTTGCGATGAATACATTATCCGGCGGTAGAATTGGTATTGCGGCGCAAGCTTTAGGTATTGCTGCCGGCGCATACGAATTAGCTTTAGAATACTCGAAAGTGAGAAAAGCATTTGGAAAAGCTATTTCAGAACATCAAGCTATACAATTTAAATTGGCGGATATGGCCACCGAAATTGAAGCGGCAAGATTATTATGTTACAACGCAGCTTTAGCGAAAGACGAAGGCAGAGATTACACCAAAGAAGCGGCCATGGCGAAAATGTTTGCCTCAGATGTAGCGATGAAACATACTGTAGAGGCGGTACAAATTCATGGCGGTTATGGTTATGTAAGAGAATATCATGTGGAGCGTTTAATGCGAGATGCCAAGATTACTCAAATCTATGAAGGCACTAACGAAATTCAACGTTTGGTGATTGGTAGGAGTATATTGAGGTAACGTAAGAGTATATTCTTCGAATTAGGACCAATTTAAAAGCTAAATTTTTTTATAAATTATTTCATTGAATAATATATTTTGAAAAATTTTCCTTAGCAATACCAACAGGTAGACAATAATTGGTTAAAGCTGCTGTATAGTCCAACTCAAGGTAAGTAAAACCTTTAAATCTAATTGAAGACATCTTATTGATTATTCTTTCTTGTTCGTATTTATCAATAGTGCTATAATCCTTAATCCAGCCAATGATATTTTCATCTCCAAAAAAGGTAGCTAGTTTTAATAGGGGAATTTCAAAATCAATTCGGTTCTCCTCAATTAAGCTATTTTCAAGAATTGAATTTTTGAAATGATTCAAATCTTCTTTTTTAGTGAATTTGAATAGAAACTATGTATAACTCCATAATATTCAATTACTAAATTTAAATACTTAGAATTGTTAGGGGTTTTAGGAGTGCAATTGTGGTTTAATCTTGGGCTAAGTTTTTGATAAGCAGTCATAAATTCACTCTTATCATTTTGCTTAATCATCTTTCCAAGATAATTAAGTATTATAATGTTTTTAAGATCACTATGATTGGAATTTCCAATCGTTAAAAATTCAAGGATCAAATCTATAGTCCATCCATTATCATTAAAAGAGTGTCTAAAAGATTCGTATAAAGGAATAAGTTTTACGTTTTCTAATTTATTTTTAATATCTAAAATTCCTTCAATTTCTGAGGTATTTAAGGGTGATGGAGCTTCATTGTTAAACTTTCTATTTATGTGCGCATAGTTGTTTAAACAAATAATAGCTATTATACATGCTAAAGATTCATATTCTTTGTCATTCTCTATTTCAGAAAATAAATTATATAAATTCCTAGTATAGTAAAAAGTGCATTTTTTATATTCTGAAGCATTTGTAAACAGATCGAATTTTAATTGAAAGTCACGTTTTAGATCTATAAATTTTTTACTTTATCATCTTCTATTTCATCAATTGGGATTGTTGAAAATTGATAAATTAAATTAAGTCTATCGGGTACTTTCAAATTTAATTTATTATTTATTTTCTAAACACTTTTATTAGTTTCGAAATTAAAATTGAAATATTTTAAATTAATTTGGAAAATATAATAAAGCGATACAAAATCAAGATTAAAAATTTCAAAGATATTGTCATTTTTGTTTTGAATTTTATTAAATAACTCATAGGTTTCTTTTTTGTTTGGAAAATTTCCTCTACTAATAGGTAGACAACTTTGGTAAACATTAAAAATCAATCTGATTTCATCAAGTTTTTCTGTCTTTTCATTAGTTAACAATATGCTTCCCTTTTTAAGTCTTGATTTAATGGCTTGCGAATATTTCTGGACGATATATTGATCATTATCCTTTATTTTTGAGAGCATTTCTCCAATTAATTCCTCACTAAAAAGAATATTTTCTTTTGCAAATACTAATTCATATAACATTGAAGCTATAAAAGATGTAAAAACCCCAATTACAATAATAGCTTCATTTGATAAGTTAATAAATTGCAAGAGCATGAAAAGGGAAATAAAAATAAAGGTAGACGTAATTAAAAATTTTGAAAACCTAAATTGTCTAACAGTAAAATTTCTATTTATATAAATTAGCATTTTGATAAAAAATTTATTAGAATCATAAATTTATTATAATTTTTGTTCGCTTAAATAACTAATATTTTTGTTAATATTACTCTTGTGCATAAATATGAAATATAAATTACTTGTTTAAAAATCAAAAAACAAAGCAACAAATTACTATCTAGAAATCAATAATGCATATCTATAAAAAAAAGGTGTTCAATTCCTCAAACACCTTTTCATTTATCATTAAAAATTAATCGTTAAACATTATTAAGCATTAGCCAACGCCTGCTCTAGATCTGCTTTAATATCTTCAATATGTTCAATACCAACAGATAATCTTAAACCATTTGGTAAAACACCAGCAGCTTCTTGCTCTTCCGCATTTAATTGCTGATGAGTGGTTGCACTTGGTTGAATGATTAATGTCTTGGCATCGCCTACATTCGCTAAATGGCTGATCAATTTTACGCTATCCACCACTTTAGTAGCCGCTTCTTTGCCACCAGCAACGGTAAATCCTAATACACCACCAAATCCATGACTCAAATATTTTTTAGCATTACTGTACGTTGGGTGATCTTCTAAACCGGCATATGTTACCGTTTCCACTTTTGGATGATTACCTAACCATTTTGCGATAGCTAAAGCATTGTCAACCGTTCTTTGTACTCTTAAACTTAAGGTCTCTAATCCTTGTATCAATAAAAAGGAGTTAAATGGGCTCAATGCCGGACCGAAATCTCTCAATCCTTCTACTCTTGCTCTAATGGCAAAGCAGATGTTGCCAAAAGGACCGCCATCGCCAAATACTTCCCAAAATTTCAATCCATGATAACCTTCAGATGGCTCCGTAAATTGAGGGAATTTACCATTGCCCCAGTTGAAGTTTCCCGCATCTACAATAACGCCACCAATAGAAGTTCCATGTCCGCCAATCCATTTAGTTGCCGATTGTACTACTACATTGGCGCCATGTTTGATCGGTTGGCACAAGAAACCTGCTGCACCAAAAGTATTATCTACTACTAATGGAATACCATGTTTTTTAGCTACTGCAGCAATACCTTCAAAATCAGGAACAATAAATGCCGGATTACCAATAGTTTCAACATAAAGTGCTTTGGTGTTCTCGTCGATTAATTTTTCAAAATCTTCCGGCTCATTGCTAGCAGTAAATTTGGTGGTAATGCCAATTCGCTTAAACGCCACCTTAAATTGGTTGTAAGAACCACCATATAAATTCGAAGAAGCCACAAAATTGTCGCCCGCTTGCATAATATTATTCAACGCTAAAAATTGTGCCGACTGTCCTGATGCTGTTGCCACTGCCATTACACCACCTTCTAATGCCGCTACTCTTTTTTCAAAAACATCTGTCGTTGGATTCATAATTCGGGTGTAAATATTTCCGAATTCTTGTAAGGCGAATAACTTAGCACCATGCTCTGAATCATTAAATGTAAAAGAAGTCGTTTGGTAAATAGGCACTGCTCTTGAATTAGTGTCTTTGTCAACTTCGTGGCCTGCATGTAATTGCAAGGTTTCGTATCTGTAATCGCTCATAACTGTTAGTTTTTAAAATTTTTTATTTAGAATGAATCTAATATAGGGATACTGCTGATTTTTATAGTGTTGAGGTAGTTAATTAAATGTAATGTGTTAGAGGTTGTAGTAAATAAGTTGGAAAGTAGTCAAAACCAAAAATTGATTGATAAAAAACTAATTTCTTATCTAATCAAACAGCGACCATTAGCGTTATCGAGATAATCCGCCAATTGGGAATAGAAAAATTATGTAGGGAACTCATTCAAAAATTTATCCGTGTTCAAAAAAAGAGAACGCGGATCTTTTTAAGATTACGCGAGCATTCGCTGATTTTTATGGAATAGTTTTAGAATATGACTCAATTGTAGGCTTAAACATAAAGAATTAACAAGCGAAATAACTAATGCTTTTTACGAAGTTTGTTATATTCTAGATTATGGTTTTTTAGAAAAGATGTAGGAGCAATCATTACTAAATGAACTTTATGAGAGAGGACTTAAAGCGGATGCTCAGAGAGCAATAGATGTTTGTTATAAAGGTTTTTATATAGTTGCAAATTGCCACGTATCTTCCTTGCACTACGAGTCTCGAAAACTCGATTCAGTAATGGTTGTGTTTTTATCGAAGATTTTAGGTATGAATACTAAATCATATGTACATCCCTAAATAAGGTTGACCGTTTTAAATAATGTTTTCATTTTCAAAAATAGTTAAAATAGGTTTCTGTTTCTTAGGTAGGCTTTCACAATATTGTTTATACTCAAATGGATTTAATCGACCTAAGCTATAATGCGGTCTTTTGTTATTGTAGTTGTTTACCGCTTTTTTCACTTGTTGCTTTAATTGTGTAAAGTTTTTTGGCTTCCAATAAGCTAAATACTCTTCTTTAATAGTTCGGTTGATTCTTTCCGCATAAGCATTGTCTTGGGCACATAATCCCATGCTTATGGAGCAATTATTAAGTTCTAAAACTTTTAGATACTCTTTGCATGTGTATTGGCTTCCTCTATCAGAGTGATGGATCAGTGGCGCTTCATGGCTCTCAAAAGCCATATGAAGTGCCGCAATGTTCGCAGCAGCTCTCATATGATCAGATACTTTGTAGCCAACAATTTCTCGAGTGTAAACATCTATTATAAATACAGCATAATAAAAATTCTCCCCAACTCTAATATAAGTTATATCTGTTTGCCATATCATTGATGCTCTATTTAACGATAAACCTTGTATGATATTGGGATAGTAAATGCTAGAAGACATTGTTGTTTTCCTATAATTCTTATTCCGTTTTATTCGATAACCTAATTGCATAAAAGTATCTACAAATCTATCTCTGCCAATAAAATTGGGCTTAAGAGTGTAATACATTTTTTCAACCCCACAACCTGGATGTTCCATACGAAGCTCGTCAGCAGCAATCACAAGATCATACATCTTCTGATTAAAACTAACTTGAAGCTTAGCATATTTATGTGCTGCTTGCTTACTGATTCCTATGGAACGGTATAGCTGATTCATAGGAAAATCTACTTTTTCTTTGTTTGCTCTGAACCAGTTGATTGTGGGGTGTCGAAGTTTTTTTTGATATCAATATCTAATTCTTCTTTAGCTATTTCCATCATCTTCTCTAGATAATCAATCTTAATCTGCTTTTGACCGACCATACGTTCAAGGTCTCTCACTTTTTGTTCCAGCAGCTTTAGTTTATTAGTTGCGCTATTTTTCATTTCTATAATTCGACTTCCTTTTTCATTAAAGGTAGAGTATTTATAAATCCAATTATAAATTGCCTGATTATGTACTCCGTACAATTTTTCCATTTGAGGGACACTAAGCTTCCCTTTTTCAAATTCTAATACTAATTGTTTCTTAAACTCTACTGAATAGATTCGTTTCTTCCTGATTTGCTTTACATTTGCTTTCACGATTGTTGACTTTTGTGGTCAACCTATGTCAGGGACGTACAATATTTTCACATCCAACATCCAACATCTAGCATCCGACTTCCGTCTTCCATTTTCCAACTTCCATCCTCGCACTTTGCCCTTTGATTAAGATTCCATCACTAGCTTTCATTATATTTTGAACTAAACTATCTTGCATAAAATTTTTAAAAATGTATAGAACACATACTTGCGGAGAGTTGAGAGCATCACATATTGGACAAGAAGTAACCTTAGCCGGATGGGTGCAAAAATCTAGAGATTTTGGTGGCATGACTTTCTTAGACGTAAGAGATAGATATGGAATCACTCAATTGGTATTCAATGAGTCTACCAAAAAAGAAGTGATGCAAAGAGCAAGCGAATTAGGCAGAGAGTTTGTGATTCAAGCTATTGGTAAAGTAGTGGAAAGAAGTAACAAAAATCCTAAAATGCCAACTGGTGATGTGGAGATAGAAGTAAGTGAATTGACCATTCTAAACAAATCCAAAACACCGCCATTTACCATTGAAAATGAAACCGATGGAGGAGAAGATTTAAGAATGAAGTTTCGTTATTTAGATTTACGACGAAATGAAGTAAAAGATAAAATTCTGTTTCGTTATAGAGTAGGCATCGAAACTAGAAAATATTTAGATACTATTGGATTTGTAGATATTGAAACGCCATTTTTAATTAAAAGCACACCGGAAGGCGCACGAGATTTTGTGGTGCCATCAAGAATGAATCCGGGACAGTTTTATGCTTTACCACAATCGCCACAAACGTTTAAGCAGTTATTGATGGTAGCGGGTTACGATAAATACTATCAGATTACCAAGTGTTTTAGAGATGAAGATTTAAGAGCAGATCGTCAACCGGAGTTTACGCAAATTGACTGCGAAATGGCGTTTGTAGAGCAAGAAGATATTTTAAACACATTTGAAGGTTTGATCAAACATATTTTTAAAGCAGTAAAAGGAATTGAACTAGATGATTTTCCAAGAATGGATTATGCTGAAGCCATGGAAAGATATGGTTCGGACAAACCAGACATTCGTTTTGGAATGGAATTGGTGAATTTGAATAACGAAGCACAAGGCAAAGGATTTCCTGTTTTTGATTCAGTAGAATTAGTAAGCGCCATTAATGCGAAAGGTTGTGCAACTTATACTAGAAAAGAACTAGATCAATTGGTAGATTGGGTAAGACGTCCACAAATTGGTGCTACCGGATTAGTGTACGTGAAATGCAACGAAGATGGCTCTTATAAATCTACCGTAGATAAATTTTACAATCAAGACGATTTAAAGGCTTGGGCTGAAAAATGTGATGCAGAGCCAGGCGATTTAATTTTAGTGATGGCAGGGACGGTAAATAAAGTTCGAAAACAATTAAACGAGCTACGTTTAGAAATGGGCGAGCGATTAGGCTTGAGAGATAAAAGTGTTTTCAAACCTTTATGGGTAATGGACTTTCCATTGTTAGAATGGGATGAAGAGTCAAACAGATATCATGCGATGCACCATCCATTTACTTCTCCAAAACCAAGTGACTTAAAATTAATTGATACCGATCCAGGAAAAGTAAGAGCGAATGCTTATGATTTAGCTATGAATGGTGTGGAGTTAGGTGGAGGATCTATTAGAATCCATGATAGAAGTTTACAATCTAGAATGTTTGATCTATTGGGTTTTACAAAAGAAGAAGCTAAAGCACAATTCGGATTTTTAATGGAAGCTTTCGAATATGGAGCGCCACCACACGGCGGATTGGCATTTGGATTCGATCGTTTATGTGCTATGCTATTCAATGGCGAAGATGGCATTAGAGATTTTATTCCATTCCCTAAAAACAATAGTGGTAGAGATATTATGTTGGATAGTCCTGCGCCAATTGATGCTGCTCAAATGAAAGAGTTAGCAATTCAGTTGGATTTGGAGGAGTAGAATATAGTTGGCAACGAAATCGCATCCCCGCCTTGTAAAGGAGGGTGGCAGTCAATTTATTGACTGACGGGGTGGTTCAACTAGCCTTAAAACAAAAAAAGCGTTGCCCATTTTTGAACAACGCTTTTTTGTTAGCTGTAAGGGAAGGACTCGAACCTTCACGAGGCGGTTAGCCTTTAGACATCAAATTGTGCACTCATTTGTTTAGTGGTCAACCCAGTTATCTAATGTTTATCCCGGACTCCTCACCCTCGAGACAAGAGGGCATGGCTGCCAAATTTCATCACCTTACAAGATGTATAAGAACAAATGGTTTTTTAAACCAAATTTTAGCTGTAGGGGAAGGACTCGAACCTTCACGGGGCGGTTAGCCTAAATATTGAACCTATAAGGTTCACGAACCTAATAGGTTCAATATTTGAGATTTATTCCGAACTCCCCACCCTCGAGACAAGAGGGCATGGCTGCCTAATTTCATCACCCTACAATAATTAGAGCTGTAAGAGAAGGACTCGAACCTTCAAGAGGCGATTGGGAAAAAAGCAAAAGTTGGTGGTCAACCCCTGCACATTGAAGTGCTCTACCTTTTCTTTATTTCGTAATCCTCACCCCCGAGACAAGAGGGCATGGCTGCCAAATTTCATCATCTTACAGTATTTGAAACGGATTGTTGCCGATTCATTATTGTTTCTATCAAAGAACTGATGCAAATATAAGTCAAACAGCTTCTTTCTTGCAAATAATTCAATAAAATATTTAAAAATATACATTTGGTGTAAAATATGGGGTGATTATTGTCATATTTTAAAAATCAGAACTCTTTTGTGTGGATTTTTTGAAAACTTGTTAACGGTTATTTTAGACCTTAACTTTCAAGTAATCTTAAAAACGAAATCATTACATCATTTTTATCAGCACATCAGCACATCAGCACATCAGCACATCAGCAAATCAGCACATCAAATCAAACCATTATCCGCAAAACTATAATATTTATTATCGCCAACAATTATATGATCTAGCACTTTAATGTCTAGAAGCAATCCAGCTTCTACTATTTTTTTGGTTTCTTTAATATCGGCATTACTTGGATGTGGTGCACCTGCCGGGTGATTATGAAAAAGCATAATGCTATTGGCTACTTCTTTTATGGCGGTCGCAAAAATAAATTTCACATCAATGATAGTGCTGTCTAATCCGCCTCGGCTAATAGGGTAGCATTTTAAAACCACATTTCTTTTGTTTAAGCAGATCACCCAAAACTCTTCGTGTTTAAGATCTTCCAAAAAAGGTAAAATGTATTGGTAAGCTTGATAAGAAGAGACAATTTGATCTAAAACAGGAGCTTCCGTTGATTTTCTTCTTCTCCCTAATTCTAATGCAGCAATGATTGAAATTGCTTTGGCTTCACCGATGCCTTTAAATTCCATTAGTTCAGCAATGGTATATTTCCCTAGTTTGTTTAAGTTGTTGCCCGTACGATTTAGAATTTCTTTGGACAATTCAACAGCCGTTTGTTTTCTGCTGCCGGAACCTATTAATATGGCAATTAATTCGGCATTGCTTAAAGCATTTTTTCCTTTTAGTAAAAGTTTTTCTCTCGGTCGGTCTTCTTCTGCCCATGCTTTAATAGGCAAGTTGTTTTGTAGATACATATTATTTCTGCTTTATGCACCTATTTTTTTAGATCTAAATACTAGCAATAAAAAAAGGTGACCCTAGTAAGAGACACCTTTTGTAAAAATTCCATAAAAATTATGAATTATAATGCGTTCACGTGTTTAGTCAATCTAGATTTGATGTGACCAGCTTTATTATCGTGAATAATATTCTTCTTTGCTAATTTGTCTACTAACGCAATTGTTTTCGGCAATAACTCTTGTGCCGGAGCTTTATCTGTTGTTTCTAACAAGGCTTTAATAGCATTTCTGGTAGTTTTACCATCATATCTATTTCTTAGTCTTTTAACAACGGTTTGTCTAATTCTCTTCTTTGCAGATTTATGTTGAGCCATTCTAATTAATTTTGGAGTGCAAAGATACTTACAAAATTGAATATCTCAAAGAATCAGTGTTACTAAAACTTATATTAATGTATAAATAGATAAAATCTTTTTATTTCATAGAACTTTATTTGCCTGATTTTCATTCTAATACTAAGAAAAAAGCGGATATTTGCCTTAACAATTATAGTCGACCTAAAATTATGAGTCAAGATTTATCATTTATTGCCAACGCGCATCCAAATTATATAGAAAAATTATACCAGCAATATAATCAAGACCCCAAAAGTGTGGAGGAAGAATGGCAAACTTTCTTTGCTGGTTTTGAATTTGCTTCGGGAGAAACAAAAGATAAAACAGGTGGCATCTTGCTATCTACTAAAGAATTTAGTGTCTTAAAACTTATTGAAGCCTATAGAAAAAAAGGTCATCTAATATCAGATACTAATCCAATTAAAAAAAGAAAGGATAGACACGCTAATCTTGAGCTGTCTTATTTTGGATTGGATGAGAGTGATTTGGAAACTGAGTTTGCGGCTGGTGCTGAAGTAGGATTGGGGAAAGCAAAGCTTAAAGATATTATTGCTTTATTGAGAAAAGCTTATGCAAGAACTATTGGTTTTGAGTACGACTATATCACTGATAAAGAAGAGCGAGAATGGTTTATCCAAATTGCAGAGAAATATTACTTCGATTACGAGTTATCCATTGATAAAAAGAAACGAGTTTTAAAGAAGCTGAATGATACTGCCATTTTAGAGAAGTTTTTAGGCACTAAGTATATTGGTCAGAAGCGTTTTTCTTTAGAAGGTGGTGAATCTACCATTCCGGCTTTGGATGCTATTATAAATAAATCAGCCTCTCTGGGTGTTAAGGAAGTGGCTATTGGAATGGCGCATAGAGGACGGTTAAATGTGTTAACCAATATCATGCAAAAAACTTATGAAGATGTTTTTTCAGAGTTTGAAAAGAAAACCGACTACGATGTAACGATGGGTGATGGTGATGTGAAGTATCACTTAGGTTATTCATCTATCTATAATACAATGGATGGAGAAAGGGTTTATGTGAAATTGATGCCAAATCCTTCCCATTTAGAAGCTGTTGATCCTGTAGTAACCGGATTTTGTCGAGCTAAAGCAGATGCTATTTATAATTCTGATTACGATTTAATCTTGCCAATATTAGTTCATGGCGATTCAGCTGTAGCTGGACAAGGTATTGTATATGAGTTATTACAAATGTCTGGATTAAAAGGTTATAAAACAGGTGGAACAATTCACTTTGTCATTAATAACCAAATTGGCTTTACTACAGATTTTGATGATGCAAGAACATCTAATTATTGTACCAGTGTTGCAGCAACAGTTTTAGCACCAGTAATGCATGTTAATGGCGACGATGTAGAAGCAGTAGTTTTTGTTTCTGAAGTAGCAGCAGCCTACCGTCAAAAATTCAATAAAGATATTTTTGTGGATATGGTTTGCTATAGAAAACATGGACACAACGAAGGTGATGATCCTCAATATACGCAACCTCAGATGTATAAGATTATTAAGGATCATGATAATGTTAGAGATATCTATTCTAAGTATTTAACTGAAAAGGGTCAGATTGAAGCAGAATTAGCTAAGAAAATGGATGAACGTTTTTGGAGTGATCTCCAAGATCGATTAGACATGGTAAAAGAGAAATCTAGACCTTATGATTATCAGCAACCGGAATTGGCTTGGCAGAAAATGAGGAAATCTAAGCCTTCTGACTTTGAAGAATCACCTGATACAGCTATCTCAAAAGATACCATAGTAGAAATAGTTAAAGGATTAATCAATATTCCTGAAGGCTTTAGTGTTTTAAGAAAAGTCCAAAAAATGCTAGAAAGCAGAAGATTGGACATGCGTAAAAAGGAAAATGTTGATTGGGCAGCTGCCGAATTAATGGCTTACTCTTCTATTCTTTTAGAAGGGAATGATATTAGAATGAGTGGACAAGATGTGAAAAGAGGAACATTTTCACATAGACATGCCACTATTTATGATGAACAAACAGGTGAAGAATACAATAGACTAAATCATTTTAGAGAGCATCAAGGTCATTTTAGAATTTTCAATTCTCATTTATCAGAATATGCTGTATTGGGTTTTGAGTTTGGTTATTCTTTAACGCATCCCGATACCTTAACTATTTGGGAAGCACAGTTTGGAGATTTCTCCAATGGTGCTCAAGTAATGGTGGATCAGTTTATTTCTTCATCGGAAAGTAAATGGCAGCGCCAAAGTGGAATTGTAATGTTATTGCCTCATGGCTACGAAGGAATGGGACCGGAGCACAGTAGTGCCAGATTAGAACGTTTCTTATTGTTGTGTGCTGAATTTAATATGTCAGTGGTGAATATTACTTCGCCGGCTAATTTTTTCCATGTAATAAGAAGACAATTGGCTAGACCTTTTCGTAAACCATTGGTAGTGATGTCGCCAAAATCATTGTTGCGTCATCCCAAGTGTGTTTCTGATATCAGTGAAATCTACAGCGGAAAATTTGAAGAATTAATTGATGATTCCAAAACGGTTGCCCCAGATAAAGTAGCTAAAGTACTATTCTGCTCCGGTAAAATCTATTATGATCTTTTAGAGAAAAAGGAGGCAGATAATAGAAAAGATGTTGCTATTGTTCGTTTAGAGCAATTGTATCCATTGCCATTTACTAAGATGGATGCGGTAATCGATAAATATAAAAATGCAGAATATATTTGGGTGCAAGAAGAACCCTCTAATATGGGAGCATGGTCGTATTTAAGAAGCTGTTATAGAAAAGTAGATCTCGAAGTAGTTTGCAGAAAATCAAGTGCTTCTCCTGCAACGGGCTATGCTAAATTGCATCAGGAAGAACAAGAGCAGATTTTAAAAATTGCATTTGGAGAGAAAAAATAAAAACAACTAATAAGATAATTAATAAAGATGAAAGTTGAGATAAAAGTACCGTCAATTGGCGAATCAATCAATGAAGTAACGCTATCAGAATGGTTTAAAAAAGATGGAGATTACGTTGAATTAGACGAGCCAATTTGTGAGTTTGAATCAGATAAAGCTACTTTAGAATTACCAGCGGAAACGGCCGGTATAATTACGAGAGTAGCAAATGAAGGGGATGATTTAGCCATTGGAGCATTGGTAGCTTATATTGAAACAGATGGTCAACCTAGTCAATCATCTGATAAGAAAGAAGCGCCTAAAGTTGAAAAACAAACAGAAGCTAAGAAAGAGGCTGAACCAGTAGCTGCACCTCAACCAGAGAAGCAGCCAGAGAAAGCGAAATCAACTTACGCAGAAAGTCATGTTTCTCCTGCAGCACGCAAAATTTTAGAAGAGAAAGATGCTGATCCTAAAGCGATAAAAGGTACGGGTAAAGACGGAAGAATTACTAAGGAAGATGCCGAAAAGGCTTCTCCCGGAGTAAAAGAGTGGAAAGAAAAGGAAAAGGAACAAGAATCAACAAAAGAAAAACCTGCTCCTAAAACCTATAAAAAAATTGATAAGGATTTTAGCAGAGAAGAACGATCTGAGAAAATGAGTCGTTTAAGAAGAACAATCTCAAAAAGATTAGTAGCTGCTAAAAATGAAACGGCCATGCTAACTACATTTAATGATGTAGATATGAGCAGAGTATTGGAAATAAGAGAGCAATTCAAAGAGAAATTTAAAGAGCAACATGATATTAGCTTAGGCTTTATGTCGTTTTTCTCTAAAGCATGTGCATTGGCTTTACAAAAATTTCCGGGCATCAATGCGTATCTAAATGAAGAAGAAATCACTTACCACGATTACGTAGATATTTCAATTGCCGTTTCGACGCCAAAAGGTTTGGTAGTGCCGGTAATTAGAAATGCAGAATCATTAAGCTTTGCAGAAATTGAGCAAGAAGTAAAAAGATTAGCTATCGCCGGTAGAGATGGAAATCTTTCTTTAGATGATATGCAAGGCGGAACATTCACTATTTCAAATGGTGGTGTTTTTGGATCTTTAATGTCAACACCAATTATCAATCAACCGCAATCGGCCATTTTAGGATTACATAGAATTGAAGACCGACCAGTGGCGATAAATGGTAAGGTAGAGATTCGACCAATGATGTATATGGCCATGTCTTACGATCATAGAATTGTAGATGGTAAAGAATCGGTTTCGTTTTTGGTAATGGTGAAAGACTTTATTGAAAATCCGGAAAAAATGCTTTATGGAGAAGATCCAATTAAAGTTTTACTAGAGATTTAACAAAATACTTCGAATGTTTGTTGGTATAACTAACGAATTGAAAATAATTATAAATGGATAAGTTTGATGTAACCGTGATCGGTTCAGGTCCCGGCGGATATGTTGCGGCTATAAGATGTGCGCAATTAGGTTTTAAAACAGCAATTATTGAAAAGTACAATACCTTAGGAGGAACCTGCTTAAACGTAGGTTGTATTCCTTCTAAAGCATTGTTGGATTCTTCAGAACACTTTTATACTGCTACTAAAAATTTCACTACACATGGTATTGATCTAACAGGATTAAAAGTGAATTTTCCTCAGATGATTGCTAGGAAAGCTGATGTTGTAGATCAAAACACAAAAGGCATTGAATTTTTAATGAAGAAGAACAAAATTGAAGTGTTTACCGGACATGGAAGTTTTGTAGATCCGCATACCATAAATATCAAAGGAGCAGAAGGAGACAAGCAAATTAAAACAGCGATGAGTATTATTGCTACCGGAAGTAAACCTGCTGATTTGCCATTTGCCAAAATAGATAAAGATAGAATCATTAGTTCTACAGAAGCTTTATCGCTGAAAAAACAGCCTAAATCAATGATTGTTGTTGGTGGAGGAGTAATTGGTGTAGAGTTAGGATCTGTCTATGCTAGATTAGGCACAGAAGTGACTATCGTAGAATATATGGATAGCTTGATTCCAACCATGGATAGTGATATGGGTAAAGAATTAGGTCGTTCCATGAAGAAAATGGGCGTCAAAGTTTTAACCAGTCATAAAGTAACCAATGTTTCTTCTGACGGTAAAAAAGTGACTTTAAAAGCACAAGATAAGCGAGATAATGAAGTTGAATTAACTGCAGAGTATTGCTTAATTGCTATCGGTAGAAAACCATACACAGCAGATTTGGGTTTAGAAAACGTAGGCATTACTGTGGATGATCGTGGAAGAATTCCGGTAAATGGAAGATTGGAAACAGATGTTCCAGTAATTTATGCCATTGGAGATGTAATTAAAGGCGCCATGCTGGCGCACAAAGCGGAAGAAGAAGGCATTTTTGTAGCAGAAACGATGGCAGGAGAGCGTCCTCATATCAATTACAATTTAATTCCAGGCGTAGTATATACATGGCCGGAAGTGGCATCTGTAGGTCAAACGGAAGAGCAACTAAAAGAAGCGGGTATAGCTTATAAAAAAGGAAGCTTTCAGATGCGTGCATTAGGTCGTTCAAGAGCGAGTATGGATATTGAAGGTGTTGTAAAAGTTTTAGCCAGCGAAGAAACAGATGAAATCTTAGGTGTTCATATGATTGGAGCAAGAGCAGCAGATATGATTGCAGAAGCTGTAGTTGCTATGGAATTTAGAGCATCAGCTGAAGACATTGCTAGAATGAGTCACGCTCACCCAACGTATACAGAAGCGTTTAAAGAAGCTTGTTTAGCCGCTACAGCGGATAGAGCCATTCATGCGTAGAGGAATATAAATTTGTAAGTAACTATTTAGTGACTAGTTATTTATGATAAGTAGGTTCTCAAGAGAGTAGTGCGTGGTATCTGTTAATTTAAAATACTTTGTAGGTAATTCTGAGTAATTAAAAGCTCCCCATTTAGTAGCAAACTTTTTATTATATAGTAGCATCCACGAATGATTTTCTAAATTTTTATCAATAAGAATAGATCGAGTATAATTCAACTCAATAGTTGATAGTAACCAAAACTCATAAGGTGTTGCCCAGGTCATTATTAATACATTCGTAGGTACATTCTCAGCATCAATAAATTGCTTTTTATTGTCAGCTCCTTTTGTTAGTTCCATATAGTTTCTCATCCAGTTAAGCCTTTCGGTATAGGATTCATGATTGTAATAAATCCTTGTAATACTTGATAACACAATAGCAATAAATATAAAAAGACTTACTTTTCGATTGTATGATGGTAAGACTTCATAAACTAAAGGAAAAATTATAAAAATGCTTAAAGGCAGATAAAGATTCTCAATGTAGAATTGATCTCCACCATTTGGATAAGATATATTAATTATAAAGAGATAGAAGAAGAATGAAATAGTAACTAAGAGTATTTTCTTGTAAGATTTATTCTTCCAATAATAGATTAAAATCAATAACAGCCCAATAGGTAGTGCATAATAGTCATTTAATAAATACTTTAAAAAATCTATGTTGGATTGAATATTTAAATAGTTAGGAAAGAGCTCTACAAGGTTTTTAACTCCATTCAACGAGGAATTAGCTTCATATCCTGATTTGAATAGAGAAATTTTTAAAATGAAAATTGTAGAGAAAGAAACAAGAACAGAAAGGAAATTTTTAAAAACTATTTTTTCAATTAAATAAAGGTAAATCAGTATAAAAACGAAAGGAAAAATAACCAAAGGGTAGCTAAATACTATCGTGGTTTGAAATAACAGACTGGTAGGAATAAACCAATATTTAAACCATTTTGAATTTGAATTGGTTAAACAAAAAAGTGAGATATAAAAAATTGATAATGAAATACCGAGTGGAAATTCTGAAACCATCCAATAAAATGAATCACTAACTATTAAAATATTAAATAGTAAGAGCGATAACGCGTATTTGGAACTTTTTTTGAATAATAGTATGATTAGAAAAAGCAAAAAATTAACCAACACAAATCCTAAAGAAAATAGCATCATTAAAGTAGGTAAACTGGCACTAAATTTTAAGCCTATAAATGGTAAAATTTGAGTTAAAATGGAAGCAAATCTGTTATGAGTTATTGTGAATTCACCATCCTTGATTAAGTAGAATAAGTAGAACGAGCTATCTAAAAAAATACTTCTTTCTTTATAAAAATAAATCGATAGAGATAGCAAAGAGATATAAGTC
The DNA here is from genome assembly GCA_041393015.1 of Chitinophagales bacterium. Taxonomy (GTDB): domain Bacteria; phylum Bacteroidota; class Bacteroidia; order Chitinophagales; family JADIYW01; genus JAGQYH01. The sequence continues at coordinate 256,132 of JAWKKV010000003.1, forward strand.
AGTTTAGCTATAAATATTGATGTTCTATCAAATGATATAAGCTGAAACTTTCCTTTCATTCTAAGAGATTCAAAGCTTCAAATATAGATTTATTTTTAACACCAATAAATTCCTATCTTACTCAATCATTTTTTATTGATTGATGTTTGAAATTTAGAAAAATCGTTCCATTAAACTACAGTAGCTACCTCTTTCAACGCACTTAAATACTCATTCAACTTTGGTTGTAAATTTATTCTATCTTCTTTTTTTGCTTTTGTATTGGGTAAAAGATGAGTAGTATGAGGACGTCTATCTAACAAAAACTTACCACTTAGTTTAGCGGCTTCAGTAGCAATGGCTAACCAAACAATTGTATCTGCACCTTCTTTGGGCGTTCTTAAAACATTTTTAGTAATCTTGTAAAATCCAGGTAATGCATCTTCAACACCCGGAGTGTCTGCCCAACCAGGATGCATCGCTGTAAATGTTATGTTTGAATCTTTATATTTTTCAGCCCATTGTTCCGTAATAATCATTAACCCTCTTTTAGCTCTAGCATAAGCTATGCTACCATCGTATTTACCTTTTTTGAATTCTAGATCATTAATTCTTAGTGCTTGAGAATACATCCCTCCGGAAGAAACATTAATTACTCTAGCATCTTCTGATTTTTGTAATAAAGGCATCAATTGCTCTGTTAACTTATACGGGGCCAAAAGGAGTAAAGCGAAACTTCTTTCAATTCCTTCGGAAGTTAATTTTCGGTCATTGAATAAAGCTCCGGCATTGTTAATCAAAACATCAATTGATTTACCTCTAGCTAGAAGTCTATCGGATAATTGATCGACATGCTTCATAAGACTTAAATCCGCAATTTCAATTTCAATATTGTCGTTTCCAGATACTCGAATCAGTTCATCCTTTACTAAATCAGCTTTAGCTTTATTCCTTGCTACTAAAGTTAAATGAGCTCCTTTGTGAGCTAATTCATGGGCAGCTGCTAATCCCAATCCTGAAGTAGCTCCTGTCAATATGATTTGCTTTCCAGCAACAGAAGCGGACACCGGTTGCCAATCTTTTTTAGCTAATTGATAACCGTATTTTGTAAAAAGAAACATGCCCGGTAATACTAAGCTATCTGCAATTTTTAAGGAAGATTTGTAAGTGGGAGCATCATAATTATCTTCTAAAGCAGTTTTTAAACCTTCAATTGTTTTAGTACCGTTTTTTTTAATTTGTCCTTCAATATATGGCATTACTTTAGCCATAGCGCCTTTGAAAGTAATCTCAGCTTTCCAAACTACTTTGGTAGTGTTTTTATTGATGGAAATTATTTCAACCGTATCAATGGCAGTAAATCCATCAGCTTCACCCACTAATACGGCTCTATCAGGGAAATTGTACTCTGTAATTTGATATTTCATAGGTGTTTTACGAACACCAAATTTTAAGACAATATCGAAAATAGTTCCTTTTTCAATTGGACCGTCGCTGGTTTTTTCAGATTGAATAACAGTGTGATCCCATTCCCAAATGGTGGAGAAATCTGTAATGTATCTAAAGCAATCTGCTTTAGTTCTTTTCACTTCAAATGACTCTTCCATTTTTAATTGATACGAACTCATAAAAATACCTTTGTCACTTCAACGAATTAGTATGGATTATGTTCAATACTTGTATTTTATCATATAGAATATTCTTCGGCTACAGCTTTGTCTTCAATTTTCAGAAAAGACTCAATTTGCTGCTCTAAGTACAAAGCCTGATGATAAGTTTTAAGTGCTTTCATAATTGTAATGGCTTGACCATCATTTTTAAGTAAGGCCACTTTATAACCATATTGAGGGACACCATTAACGGTTCCCATAGAATATTTTCTACAGTAAATTTGATTAATATCTGTAACCGGAACAGAATAATCTTTCCTAAATGGAAATCTCAACGGACCATAAGTAGTACTCAATCCGGTAGAATTTGCAGTTATTTTATTTTTGTTTAGATATAGACTTATTGTATAATAGGCCATACTAATGCCAATAGCTAAGTGAATACTAACAAATAATAGAATTCCAAAATTTCCGGATAAAATAGACACAATTACAAAAATACCGACTATTCCATTCCAGAATAAACTAAATAGGGTGAAAAAGAATTTAGCGAAGCCTTGCGTTTTATAGATGATCTTTAATTCAAAACTATATTTTTCAATATCAATTCCTTTAGGAATTTCATATATCTCGGGTTTTAAGCTTTTGGTATTTTTAGCTTTAGCAACGTAATCTAAATTTTGAAGCGAAAACAAGGCGCCACATCTTTGACAATTGGCTACCTGTTCTTCTCTATTGATATGCGTTTCACTAACAACGCTTTCACATCTTTTACACCTAACGAGTTCCATTAAATATTTTAAGAGGAAAAATAATGAAATAAAGCTAAAATTGCAGTTTTCAAATTTTTATACTCAAAAAACTAATTTAGAATCGCATCATTTTAAAGTATCTTCTTCTGGCGCCTTTTTCAAATTTTAGATCGGCTATCAAACTAATTTCTGGTCCGCCATTTCTACCCGTAGCAGATTTTAGATCAGAAATAGCCATGTCATAACTAAAACCAATCGTTAGAAACTCGTAAGTCAAATTAACATTTCCAATAAAATCTGTTGGTTTTAGTTTTGATTCATCATGCCCTACCATACGAATTGCTGTACCAAAACCGATAAACACTTCTTTGGTGGCATTGTAGAATTGAACTCTAGCAGCAACACCAGGCATAAATTCTAAGCTTGGTCCTTGTTTGGTAAAGTATAAACTAGGTTTAATCCAAGCCAAACCTGCAATGCCTGCTTCAAACTCAGATAAGAAATATAAGGTGTATTTTCTGTATAAGTTATCAATACCTACTAAACCAAAATTAGGTTCTGTAATATGCGACATTGTAAAGCCAGTACTGATAATGTGTTTTTTATTGAAATAGACATAATAAGAAAGCCCCATGTTGATATCAAATTTGAAACCTCCATATTCATTAAAGCCAAGCGGATCGGTATTGCTACCAGTTTCAAACAAAGTACCATAAACCGCATCCATTAAATTGATTTGCTTTTTAACTAATGAAGGTTGAACACCAAATCCTAAATATTGCAATGGTTTTTCGCTTAGCTTCACATTATAAGCAGTCGAAAGACTAATACTAGTGTTACTATATCCGTTTTTTTCTTCAATATCATGAAAGAAAGATAGACCAACTCCTAACATATCATAGTCCAAATTATCCCTAATAATGTTTGCATCTGCAGAAAAAGCATAAGTTGAAAAAGAAGAAACCGTAAACCATTGATTTCTATAATTCAAATTAGCTCTTAAATTGCCTTCTTGAAATCCGGTAAAAGCTGGATTTAGACTTAAAGGAGCCATTGTGTATTGGCTAAAATGAAGGTCTTGACTCCATAGCAAAGTGCTACTGGTCATCAAGAATATTACTACTATAAATTTTAAAACTTTCATAGGCTTATCTTACCAGCTTTACACTTTGAACTAATTTTATTTCTTCTTCTACTCCAACCTGCATTTTAATCACTACAATGAAAATACCTGAGTTAACTGGTTTATTTTTGAATGTTCCATCCCAACCTTCTTCAATATTATCACTTGAATAAACCAATTCACCAATTCGGTCAAAAAGTGTCATCTCAAATGAATTAATATCTGTATAGTTGGTATAGATATAGAATACATCATTTACACCATCATTATTAGGAGTAAATACAGTAGGTATATCAAACATTAAATCAATATCTTCTACAAGGGTAATGTTAATAGTACTATCACAACCATTAGTTAGCAGAATCACAGTGCTGTATTCACCAGGTTCATTTGTTACAGAACCATCCGGTAAAATGTAATCTTCGCCAGGTATCAATGTATCAATAATGAATATTTCAGGACCAGATATTAAAGCAGTAGTTGTGGTTACAGTACTATCACAGCCATTAATGCTAGTTAACGCTTCCACCACTATTCCGGTATCAGCTGGGTTACAACTTTCGTTAGCGAGTTGAATATTATAAGCATCAATCAAAGTAGTAAAACTAGTTACAATACTGTCACATCCGAATTCACTAATGAAAGTCTCTATGTTTACACCTGTATCAGCAGGTAAACAACTTTCCAAGTTAACAACGATATCATATGAAGGTACCAGAGTTGTAGTTATTGTGACCGTACTATCGCAGCCTTGAGTAGTCGATAAATTATTTACTATTACACCAGTATCTGATGGATTACAACTTTCCAACTCGAATGAAACCTCATAGGATTCAATTAAGACTGTAAAGGTTGACACAATACTATCACATCCAGCTTCACTTGTTAAAGTTTGGATGACCACTCCGGTATCTGCCGGATTACAACTTTCCTCTAAAATGAAAATATCATACGACTCAATTAAAACAACAGTTGTCGTTACTGTACTATCGCAACCTTCAATACTAGTTAAGTTGGTTACAAATGTACCCGTATCGCTAGGGTTACAACTTTCATCGTTTACTTGAATATCATAAGAAGCAATCAATGAAATGGTTGAAGTAACAACACTATCACAACCATCTACACTAATTAAACTGGTAATAAAAGTTCCAGTATCGGCTGGGTTACAACTTTCATCCGCAATTTGTATATCGTAAGATTCAATTAATGAAGTAATACTCGTAACCGTACTGTCACAACCTAAAGAACTAGTTAAATTAGTTACTATAATTCCTGTATCTGCAGGGCTGCAACTTTCATTGGTAATCTCTATGTTATAAGATTCAATTAAAGTTGTAGTAACTGAAACAATACTATCACAGCCTAAAGATGTAGTGAAGTTATTGACTATAACACCAGTATCCGACGGATTACAACTCTCTTCTGTTAACTGTACGTTGTAAGAAGGATTTAAGCTAGTAATTATAGTTACCGTACTATCGCAACCTAATGTACTTGTAAAGTTGTTGACAACAGTACCTGTATCACTTGAACTGCAAGAACTTTCACTGATTTGTATATTATAAGATTCGATTAAAGTAATAATATTGGTTACAATACTATCGCAGCCTAATGAACTTGTTAGGTTTGTTACAGTGGTGCCGGTATCAACCGGATTGCAGCTAGTTTCAGTAATTAGAACATTAATGGTTGGAATCAATGATGTAACAATTGTTACTGTACTATCACAACCTAAAGAACTAGTGAAGTTATTCACCACCACACCAGTGTCAGCTGGATTACAACTTCCGTCATTAATTTGAACATTGTATGATTCGACCAATGTGGTTGAAACTGTCACAGTACTATCGCATCCTAAACTACTCGTCAAATTGTTAACCACTGTGCCAGTATCGGCAGGACTACAACTTTCAGCATTAATTTGAATATCAAATGCTTCCAATAAGGTTGTTTGAGTGGTTACTATACTATCGCAACCTAATGAGCTTGTGAAATTGGCTACAGCAATACCTGTGTCTGCCGGATTACAGCTTTCAGCAGTAATCTGAATATTGTATGATTCAAGTAAACTTGTTGTTGTAGTCACTGTACTATCACAACCTAGTGAACTTGTAAAATTATTAACTACAGATCCTGTATCTGCCGGATTACAGCTTTGTTCTGCCAGCAGTATATCATAAGTTGGAATTAAAGTGGTGATAGTGGTAACTATACTATCACAACCTAAAGAACTTGTTAAGTTGTTTACTACAGATCCTGTATCACTTGGATTGCAACTCTCGCCTATAATTTGAATATCATAAGATGGATTCAAAGTGGTGGTGGTCGTTACTGTACTATCGCAACCTAATGAACTAGTCAAGTTATTGACAATAGAACCTGTATCAGCAGGGTTACAACTTGTTTCTACTATTTGAATATCATAAGATTGAACTAAACTAGTTGTAGTGGTTACTGTACTATCACAACCTAATGAGCTAGTTAAATTGACTACAGCAGTACCTGTGTCTGCCGGATTACAACTTTCAGCAGTTATCTGAATATTGTATGATTCAAGTAAACTGATTGTAGTAGTGACTGTACTATCGCAACCCAAAGAACTTGTTAAGTTGTTTACAGTTGTTCCGGTATCCGCTGGATTACAACTTTCTAAGGCAACTTGAATGTTATATGTCTCAGACAATAAAGTTGAAACTGTAATAGTACTATCGCAACCTAAAGAGCTGCTTAAATTGTTCACAACTGTACCTGTGTCAGCTGGGTTACAACTGCTTTCCGTAATCAAAATATTATATGATTCTAAAAGGGTAGTTGTAGTAGTAATGGTACTATCACAACCTAATGAACTAGTGAAGTTATTTACTAAAACACCTGTATCTGCTGGATTACAACTAGTAGCTGTAATTTGAATGTCGTAATTTTCAATTAATGAAGTGGTAACTGTTACCACACTATCACAACCATTTGAAGCGGTAAAATTATTGACAACAGAACCTGTGTCTGCCGGACTGCAACTTTCATCCGCCACTTGAATATCGTAACCAGAGATTAACGTTTTAACGACCCTAACTGTACTGTCGCAACCTTCAATAGTGGTATAATTAAAGATTTGTGTGCCTGGGAATCCAAAGCAAATATCTTCATTAATTGTTATATCATAAGATGGGAGTAAGGTATTATAGGTAGTGATTACACTATCGCATCCTAATGAAGAAGTTAAATTATTGACTATATAGCCAGTGTCAGACGGGCTGCAGCTAGTTCCAGTCAACTGAATATCATAAGATGGTAGTAAAGCCGTCATCGTGGTGACAATACTATCGCATCCGAAATAATTAGTCAATGAAGTAACTGAAATTCCCGTATCTGCCGGATTGCAGCTTGTTGCAGCTATTTGTATGTCATAAGTTGGCAACAAAGAGGTAATGGTAGTGATTGTACTATCACAACCTAAACTGCTTTGAATTGTACTCACTTGAGTACCGGTATCAATAGGATTACATGTAGTAGCCAATATTGTAGTACTGAAGGTTTCTGTTAAACTGAATTCAAACGCAATTAAACTATCACAGCTACTTCCAGGTATTGTATCAAAATATATCTGTTGATCAGAAGGTATAATTTGATGGCCACTTGGCAATAAATATGAAGAACCATCACAAATAGATGTCGGAATGGTATCTGCTTCTGGTGAAGGTGCTATAGTAATAGTGATGGTATCACTAAAAGTAGAACATCCATCAGAATTTACGCCTCTTACAAATTGATAAGTGGTCGGTAAATTTCCAATTATTTGTAAAGTACCCGGACTGTAATTTATGTTGCTACTATCACCAGGCGCTAGCATAAATCCAATACCATTTGGATTGTATAACCATAAGTAATTAAAGCTTCCATTTCCACCTGTTAATGTAGGAGGCGCTGTTGCCGTAATCATTCCCGGATCATAGTCCCCAAAGCAATAGGTTATATTGTCATCACTAGTTATCTCATTATTCTCAATTTTCTCATAAATAGTAATTGGAACGACATTACTTGTGTCATTACATAATCCATCGAGCGATGTAATAATTCTTCTAAAATTAATAATAGAACCTGCCGGGAATTCTGGACTAGGAACTTCAGTATGATCAATTCCATCATTTGGTGCTTGTGCTGGCAACCATGTGCCCGGAACAGCACCATAAGCAATTTGCCACAAGTAAGTATAATTACCATCTCCACCGGTAGGAGCGCTACCAAAAAGTTCAATCGTATTATCGGTACATAAACTTGAGGTATCAATAATGAAATTATTTTCAATACCCGGATTTAAAATTATGACAACAGAATTAGAAGTATCAGCATCACAAATTCCTGTAGCAATTCTTCTAAATTCATAATAAGTGGATAGTCCATTTACTATAGTTAATAATGGTGGATCATAATCTTCAATAGTATCATTACCTCCTGCATTTAACCAAATACTATCGTTTACATTTATTTGCCATTGATATTGAGGATTGCCATCTCCGCCAGTAATTGTACTTCCATCAATGATTGAAGGATTAACAGCACTGCTACAAAATTCATTTGGAACGGGTTCGAAAATTTCGTTAACACTTTGCTCAGGAGCAACAATTATATATTTATATACTGGCACTGACCATCCACAACATCTATCTAAAACTCTAAGTTTAATTTGATAGGTGATTGCTTCTGTTCCAACAACAGGAAAAGAAATGGTGCCAGGATCTTCTACATCATCGTTAAAAGGAAAAGGCGAAATGTTAGCACCGGATACAGCGCAAGGTCCACTTCCAGGAATAGTACATGATGGTCCAGAGATTCTTTGAATATACCATTCAATTACTTCAGTTTGTGAAGCTGAGACAATAGTTGATGCTAAATCAAGATCTCCTCCTCCACAGAAAATAAGCGTATCACGATTTCCAAAATTCTCAATGATAGGTCTATCTCGTTCTCTTTCTATATAGATATAATTTGAATAAGTTTCAAAGTTGGTTGTGATGTCTTTATCTCCTAATTCAGTTGAATCATAGTAAATGAGAGCAGTATTATTTGTGTTGTTGTATGATGAAATACCATCAGTTAAATCATCAACATAAAAACCGCCAACATCAAAAGCTTGCCAAGTAGCATTCGCTTGTTTTTTAATTTCAATTTCAGAGTAAGTACATCCTTGGAAATAATTGACCGTCACTACGTTGGTGTTGTTGACTGCGGAGCCCGGCCAGTTCTGTGTACCGCCACCTCCAACAATGTAATAATCCCATTTATATCCGTTGGCGCCATCTCTTCCTCTTCCTCCGTTGCCACCAGAACCACCGCGACCACCTTGGCCACCATTGCCACCTTCGCATGAGCTGTTGTTGTTCCATGGGCCACCAAGTCCACCATTGCCACCGTTGCCTCCATCGCCACCACGACCACCTTGGCCTGCATTACCAGTGATTAATGAGACATTATCTACTTCTCCATTGGTGGAATTATATTGGTAAATAGCAATGGACGATCCTCCACCTTTTGCGCCAGTACCTCCAGTACCACCTTGACCACCAGAGCCTCCACCGGAGCCGCCCCAGCCGCCATCATGTAATGAAACACCGCCTTGGCCATTTCCTCCAGCGCCGCCGCCGCCGCCACCGCCACCGTAGCCATCTTGTCCGTTTTCAGCATTATTGTTAGGAATAAAATATTTTCCTGTTGGAACAGCCGTAGCAGGTCTATCACCTAATGCATAACCTGATCCAATGGTTCCTGTAGAGCCAACGCTTCCACCGCCGCCATTACCTTCAGAGCCTCCGCTAGTAATACCACCAGCACCACCGGCACCACCATTTGCATTACCAGAAGCGCCTCTTGACCCTGTTGAGCCGTAACCACCATAATTCCAACCAGTTAAAAAGCCATCGCCTCCACGTGCACCGTTTCCGCCACGACCTCCTTGTCTAATTCCAGTTCCAACAGCTGCTGCTCCAGCACCACCAGCGCCACCACTTCCAGTTCCCCCAAATACATCACATTCTCCCGCAGAGCCGATACCACCTGGTAATCCTGGTGCACCATTCGTTCCACCTTCACCATCTTCACCATTTCCAGCATTTCCCGATCTGATGATACAGTTTTTAATTACGAAACTATCACAATTAGCAATGAGAACGCCATAATTAGATTTTCCTCTTCCATCTGCTGTTTGTTGAGCAATTCCAGACATCGTTAATTCTAAATCGAATAAAGCCCAATTGTTAACACCATCAGCTATAATACCTACTCTGTGTCCTGTACTATTATCTATATCAATAGGTTGAGAATTAATATTAATAATTGCTCTACCAGAAGCTGCATTTTTTCGCCAGTTATTACCGCCGCCATATTCAAATCCACCTTCAATAACTGTTTTATCTTTTAAGTTTATTTGTTGTAATGCAGGAACAGTATAGGTTTGTCCACCTAACAATCTAATGTGATAAGTATTTTCATCTACAACAGCAACCGCTTGGGCTAAATCCTTTTTTGGAGTAGTTGGGCCACCTTCATCTAAATCATCTCCATTAATAGGGTCAACATGAATATAGCCGCAACTTTCAGGTGCAATTTTAACTCTACATCTAACTGTTCTTTTAGATTGCGAACAACCATTGTAATAAATATCGCAAGTTGCATATACAAACTGTCCAATCCATGTAGGATCTGTTGGCATTGTTATAGAAGCGGTGTAATCATCACCGTTTGGATAAGTAATGGTTGTTGGAATTAGAATGCCGTTAGGCTTTTGTAAGGTCCAAACAATGCTGTCATAATTAACAAATGAACCTTCTTGTGGAGGAGTCGGTAGATAGAAATTGTGAATCGATCCACCAAATACTGCAGTATTACAAACGGCACTGTTAATCTCTGGAGTAAATGGGAAATAAGTTACTCTTACACATTCTGAATAGCTTTCAGAAAAACCTTCTCCTGAGCTAGATTGACTTCCATCACCATTTCTATTGGTGACTTTTAATCTGTAAATTCGAGTACCTCTTGTTTGTGGAGGTGTGAAAGTAGGACAAACTTCTCCTCCTAAATTTTGCCATTCGAGATCAGGGCCACAAAAACCATTCGGATCGGTATCAGGCCCTGTAGCTTCTATAGCTCTTTGCCATTGATAATAATAGGCGTTTGTCTGATTACTATATATCGTAGTGGATTCATCAAGCGCACAAAGTGTTCTGTCAAATTTTGTACCGGTACCGTAGTTACCGCCATCTGCTATGGAAACCACCGGATCTGCATATGTCCATTTATATTCTACACCCACTGTCCAGTTAGAGTTATTAGAACTGGACATTCTAACCGGAAGGTTTATACCATTCCAGGTATTGGGAACACTATTTCTCCAATTCAAGGAAGCTGAAGCCGCTGCAAAAATATCATCGTTATTGGTACATCCTGTATTGTATTGATCTGAAGGACCGCAACCATCATCTTCCCATAACTCAAACTCTAAATCTACTTTGTAAAAACCACTGTCATTGGCAGTGTAATTCCAAGTTAAATTATTGGTTAATGGACCATAACTTACCCATCCAGGCCCACCGGTTGATCTTTCAGGACCAACTACCCATGGACTAAAACTTGCAGATAAGTTGTCTTTTGCTCTATATCTTAATCTCAATTCTTCATTTCCAAAACTAGGACCACAATAGAAACTAGCATCGTAGTCGCTATCACTCCAAACTCTAGTGATTCTAGCTTGTAAATTTATTGGGCCATCTTTATAAACTTTTTCTGGTTGTGTTTCTTCATCGAAACATGTAGCGGGAAAATTTTTAACCCAATCCCACTGGTAAGCAAACATTACAGATATTTTTTCATCACTTGAGAATAATCCAGAATTCTCTACATGGTCTCCAATCAAATAACCAACTTCACCCGGAGCGGTAGCTCTAAAAGAGACGTTGGTGTTTTTCCAAACGGCATTAACAATATGGTTGTCGTCACCATCTAAACACAATTCTAATGGATTTAGTGTAAATATGTTTTGTGGTTGGTAAATAGGCCATAACAAATCATTAAATGCCCCACCAAAATTACATCCATCTTTTTCGTAATACTCTCCAATTTTCCATCCAAAATCTGCCGGAACTTGTTTGCCATTAAATGTTCTATCGTATATTTTTCGACCTTTTGTAGCGGGGTCTTCTTTTGGGAAAAATAGATCGGCTAGACCACCTAAGAATATAACATCCGCATCATTCATATCCATCCAATGGTTGGAACCTTCGCCTTCAAAATACATAGTTAAACCTCCACGTGAATATTCAAATCCACCACTCCCATTGGGAACTCTTACTTGGATGTCTTTAAATACATGGTCTGCTCCGGAACCACCTTGGAAATTATCTTCCCAGCAACTCGCGTTAGCCCATAGTTTATGAATCCACACTCTTAAACGAATGCCTCCGTCATTTAAAGTTTGTGCCTCAATTACATTGTTAAAACACAAAATTAAACCTAAAAATAGAATAAGTTTTTTGAAGAAATTCATTGTAAGTTTTTAATTGGCTTGAATTAGTTTTAACTGACCTTTTACATCTATTAATGTAAGATTCATGATTCGAATAACATTGCCATTTTGTAAGAGATGGATTTTTACATTTGCTGATTTGCTCACTCGCATATTGGGGTCAGGACTTATATTGATTTTGGAATCAGCCATTAGAACTGACTCAATGTTTTTTAAACCATAATCAAAGTTCATTTTTGCTTCAATAGCCCAAGATTCTATTTTATTGTAGAATTCTTCTCTCGACATTTGTTGCAATACTTCTTCTGTAAAGACAAATTGGTCAGCCCAATATCTAAGGTCTTCTTCGGTCATCATAAATTGATCAAAGGTAGATTTAGATACTTTTTGTTTTAGATAACCATTGGTTTGATTGGTAAAATCCAACACTTTAAAGTACATCTCGTCTTTGGAATCAAAACCTTGATCAATTCTTCTTAAGCCTGTTGATTGACTATATCCGTTTGAAAAGATTAAACATGTTGAAATAAAAATTAATAGATAGAATTTCCCCATAAAATTTGTCTTTAAGACGTAACTAAACAATTTACTTAAAGGGGCTTTTAAGTTCTTTATCATTGATGATAAAACCTCATTGATGATATACCTAATAAATATAATTCAATAAGATTTATCTCTCAAATATAAGTAAGTTATAATAATTTATAGGTAGTTATTATCAAGGATAATATTTCATGTAAAAACGTTGCATTTTCATTAGGATATGGACAAAGATAGAAGAGTAGATGCCTTAATAAAATGGCATAAATTTTAGATCTTCTTTATAACTAAAGAGTTAAGAAAGTAATGATATTTTTGATTCGTTAAAAAGCGTTTTGATTTGTTGTTTATTCAGTAAATATTACTTTTTTGAATAAATCAACAAACGCTTCTCACTTATCTTTCCATATGGAAATGATTGAGTTAAATCTTCTCGATAACTACTGCAGAAGCTCCACCGCCGCCATTGCAAATTCCGGCAACTCCAATCTTTCCATTTTTATGTTTTAAAACAGAAGTTAAAGTGGCTAAAATTCTTGCTCCGGAAGCACCAATTGGATGACCTAAAGAAACAGCACCACCAAATACATTTACTTTGTCATGAGAAATATTTAAATCTTTCATGTTTGCTAATGCAACTACTGAGAAGGCTTCATTTATTTCGAAGAAATCAACATCTTGTACGGTTAAGCCTGCTTTTGCAAGTGCTTTTGGAATAGCTAAAGAAGGCGTTGTCGTAAACCAATCCGGCTCTTGCGAGGCATCGGCATAGCCAATAATTTTTGCAATTGGTTGTAATCCTAACTCATCTACTTTTGCTTTACTAGCTAATACAAATGCAGCAGCACCGTCATTAATTTTACTTGCATTAACCGCTGTAACGGTTCCTTCTTTTTCAAATGCAGGTCTTAGTGACGCTACTTTTTCGTATCTGATATTTTTGTATTCTTCATCTTCACTTACCACAACAGGCTCGCCTCTTCTTTGAGGCACTTCAACAGCCACTAGCTCATCATTAAAATATCCTTTACTGTAAGCTTCTTCCGCTCTTTTATAAGAAGAAATGGCATAAGCATCTTGATCTTCTCTACTGAACTCGTATTTTTTAGCACAAATTTCAGCGGTATTACCCATCATATATCCTTTATAAGGATCTTGTAAGCCATCTCTTACAATGGCATCGATTATTTCTCCATTGCCATATTTGATTCCTGTTCTTTGTTTTGGAAGATAAAATGGTGAACCACTCATGCTTTCCATTCCACCGGCAACAGCAATATCTGCATCTCCTAAACGAATAGCTTGAGCAGCTAACATTACCGCTTTTAAACCTGAAGCACAAACTTTATTAATAGTAGTACAAGGTGTAGTTGGAGCAATTCCTGATTTTAAAGCAACTTGCTTGGCTGGTGCCTGACCTACATTAGCGGTAAGTACATTACCCATGAAAACTTCATCTACTTGGTTGCCATTAATATTGGCGCGTTTTAAAGCCGCTGTAATAGCAGTTTTTCCAAGATCTAAAACATCAACTGTTGAAATTTTTCCATTAAAACTTCCAATCGGCGTTCGGGCAACAGATACTATATATACTTCGTTCATAATGTTGTGTAGTTTTTAATTGATTGCAAAAATACTATTCGAGTAACAAAAAAAGGAAGGATATAATTCAAAATTGCAATGGTAATTCAAAATTCACAAAATGAATGCACTTAAAATGCGTTAAAACCCAGAGTTATCTACAGAGTGTGAAGTGAAGCTTGGACAGTTTTTTTATACTTTTACCCTGACGAATTCTGTAATCCAATAAAATTGATAAATAATGGCGAAAGCCAAAAGAAGAGCAAGTAAGGTAAGTACAAATAAAACAAAGCAAGATGAGCATTTGGATCCTTTTTTTACAAAGGAGAGAATAGGTAAGTTTTTTGGTTTTGGATTTGTGTTGTTGTCACTGTTTTTAATGGTGGCATTTTTGTCGTATTTCTTTACTTGGAAACAAGACCAAGATAAAGTTTTAGAGGCTTCTTGGCAGTTGATTTTTAACAGAGATCTACAAATAGCTAATCATCTAGGCAATTTAGGAGCCTTATTTGGCCATTTGTTTTTCTTCGATTTGTTTGGAATAGCCTCTTTCTTAGTGATTGGAATTTTAGGTGCGTTTGGAATTAATTTGGTGGCAGGTAAGAAAGTTTTGAAAGCTGGTATCATTACCATGCATGCCCTTTTTCTAATTATATGGATAGCGACATTTTGTGGTTTTTTAGCTGGAAATAATGCATTTCCATTTGCCGGTGGTTTAGGAGTTAATTTAAGTGGTTGGTTATCTGGAATCATTGGTGATATAGGTTTGGGAATACTCTTAGGGTTTTCAGGGATATTATATACTTACTATTTTATTGGGCGGCCTCAATTTCTTGCTAATATTGGAAGGAGACTTAAAGAAAAGTCGGAGAGAGAATCAACTGAGGATGCAGATGAGGATAATTTTGAAAAAGTAATGTATGATCTGAATGGAAACAAGATCGAGCCTAATAAGGATCCATTTACGCATAGAAAGGATAAAACCTTTGAGAAAATTGAATTAGAAAATGAAATTGATTTATCTACAGATAATGATGTTGATGATAGCAATGAACCTTATTTAATTGATAAAACAATCGATAAGGAAGAACCCAATGAAATAAAGTTGGAAACTAAAACAACTGCCTCTAGCTCCTCTAAAAAGGAAGAAGAAGAGGTAGAATTGGATATTGAAAAAGTAAAGGAAGAAAAAATTGAATCTTCCAATGAGGTTACACACAAAGTAAGTGATATGCCTTATGATCCGACTTTAGATTTACCGGGATATAAATTTCCAACATTAGATCTTTTAGAAGATCATGGTGAAGGCGAAATTCAAATCAATAAAGAAGAATTAGAGCAAAACAAGAATCAAATTATTGAAACGCTCAGCAATTACAATATTCAAATCTCTAAGATAAAAGCTACTGTTGGTCCAACTGTTACGCTATATGAAATTGTACCGGCTCCAGGAGTTAGAATTTCTAAAATTAAAAACTTAGAAGATGATGTAGCGCTTAGTTTGGCGGCATTAGGTATTAGAATTATTGCTCCAATACCGGGCAAAGGAACCATAGGTATTGAAGTGCCAAACGAAAGGAAGTCTATTGTTTCAATGAAGTATATGCTAGCCTCTGAGAAATTCAGAAATAGCAATATGCAATTACCGATGGCTTTGGGTAAAACCATTACCAACGAAATATATATTACCGATTTAGCTAAGATGCCACATTTATTAATGGCAGGTGCAACAGGTCAAGGTAAATCGGTTGGCTTAAATGCCATTTTAGTTTCCTTATTGTATTGGTGTCATCCATCAGAATTGAAATTTGTTTTAGTAGATCCTAAAAAGGTAGAGCTAAACATTTACAAGGCCATTGAAAAGCATTACCTAGCTAAATTGCCTGGCGAAGATGAGCCAATCATCACGGACACTAAGAAGGTAATTCATACCTTAAATGCATTGTGTATTGAAATGGATGAACGGTATGATCTTTTGAAAAATGCCAATGTTAGAAATCTTAGTGAGTACAACAAAAAGTTTAAATCGAGAAAACTCAACCCATTAAAAGGACATAGATTTTTACCATTTATTGTTTTAGTGATTGATGAGTTTGCTGATTTGATGATGACAGCCGGAAAAGAAGTGGAAATGCCAATAGCAAGATTAGCACAATTAGCAAGAGCGATTGGAATTCATTTAGTAATTGCTACACAGCGTCCATCTGTAAACATTATTACAGGAGTTATTAAAGCCAACTTCCCGGGAAGAATGGCATTTAAGGTAACGTCAAAAGTAGATTCAAGAACTATTTTAGATGCTAGTGGTGCCGATCAATTGATTGGTAGAGGAGACTTGCTATTATCCATCAACGGTAATATAGTAAGGTTACAATGCCCATTTGTAGATACACCGGAAGTAGACGAGATTGTTAAATTTATTGGCGATCAGAGAGGCTATGAAGAAGCGTTTATGTTACCGGAATACATTGATCCAAAAGATGAAAGCAATAGAATGGGGGAAGATCCACTAGAAGATATTGATCCATTGTTTGAAGATGCTGCAAGATTAATTGTACAACATCAACAAGGTTCTACTTCATTAATTCAACGTAGAATGAAACTAGGATACAATAGAGCCGGGCGTATTATGGATCAATTGGAAGCTGCAGGAATAGTAGGGCCGAATGCGGGAAGCAAAGCCAGAGATGTTTTATTTCCTGATGAGTACGAGTTGGAACGCTTTTTGCAACAAATGCAAGAAGGCGTATAAAAGCCAATAAAAAATCAAAGTAATAACATGATAAAACTCATAATAATTAGCTTATTTAGCATGTTTGCGTTGCAGAATCCTGAGGTGCCAATGGTACAAAGCGACCCCAAAGCAAAGGTAATTTTAGACAAAACAAGTGCCACATTTAAGCAATTAAAAAACTTAAAGGCAGATTTAGAAATCTCAATCGAGAGCCCTGATCAAAGCCCATTTTTACAAAAAGCAGTTGTCTATATTGAAGGACAAAATTTTAGATTGGAATTGCCGGATGAAGTAATTATCTGCGACAACAAAAGTATTTGGAGATATCTTAAAGATATGAATGAAGTGCAGATCAGTGATTATGAACCAGGCGATGACGAGATCACTCCAACCAATATTTTCAATATTTATGAGAACGATTTCTATTATCAATATGCTGAAGAAGTAACAGAAAATGGTAAAAAATATCATGCTGTTGACTTAACGCCTTTTGATAAAGAGAAAAGTTATTTTAAAGTTAGAGTATGGGTGAGTGCTGCAGATAACTTCATTCATAAAATGAAAGTATTCGATAAAAATGGAACGCGCTATACTTATTCTATCGCCAACTTAAGCAAGGATACAATATTAAAAACGACTACCTTTCAATTCAATAAAGCTGATTATCCGAATATTCATATTGAGGATTTGAGGTTTTAAGAAAGTTCAAGTTCAAACACAGATTCAAATCTAAGTCGTTATTAAGAAGGATTCTAATTTTGACGGAAATTAGAGCGACATGGCAATCTGTTATGGTTTTGGCATTGCTTTAATTGTACAGATTACTCCGTCATTCTTAATCGTTATCACGATTTGAATTTCTCGTAAAATCGGATAAAGCAAATTACCATTTCATTATTTAGAATTAGCACAGTCAACTAATTAAAAGACTTTCCTTAAAATTACAATGCGCGCATTGAATTATAGCGTAGCATTAAAATCAATAATATGGCAAAGTCAGACAATCAATTACATGCTCTTTTAGATAAACTAGATTTTTTACCGGAAGGAATGAAAACCAAAGCCGCTTCTTTTGCGTTTGGAAAAGTGGTGCCGTTCATTAGTACAGCCGGTTGCGATTTTGAAAAAATAACCAACGAAGAAGTAATTGTTAGCATTGAGAATAAGCGTAAAGCTAGAAATCATATTGGTCAGATCCATGCAGCTGCCATGGCATTGATTGCGGAAACCGCTTCGGGATTTGTGTTAGCGATGAACATGCCGGACGACAAATTGAATTTGATCAAATCGATGAAGGTGAGTTACTTAAAACGTACCAAAGGGAAAATGACAGCTGTTGCTAGAATTACGCCGGAACAAGTAGCTAAGTTACAATCTGAGGAGAAAGGTGATGTGATGATCGAAGTGCATGTAACCGATGAATCTGGTCAAGAGCCTATCGCTTGCGAAATGAATTGGGCTTGGGTGCCAAAGAAAAGAAAATAGGAATTGTTCGTTAAGTACTAACTTATAAACTGATAGATATGATATTTTTAACCGGATTTCCAGGATTTTTAGGCAAAGAAATGTTGCCTCGTTTATTAGAACGAGACTTAAGAGTGAAAGCGGTTTGTTTGGTACAGGATAGATTTGTTGGACAAGCGAAAGAAGCTTTGGTTCAACTGTCTAAAAAATTTCCAAAAATTGATCTAGAAAATAGAGTGGAAATAGTGGTTGGCGACATTACTGATGAGCTATTGGGCTTATCCGATCAATACGACAGCTGGGCGAAGAAAGTAACAGAAGTCTATCACTTTGCCGCCATTTACGATTTGGATGTTAAAAGAGCATTTGCCTATAAGGTTAATGTGGATGGCACTCAACACGTATTGGATTTTTGCGTTCAATGCCCTAATTTAAACAGACATCATTACATCAGTACATGCTACGTGAGTGGTCGATATGATGGCGTTTTCACAGAAGATCATTTAGAAGAAGATCAAGAATTCAACAACTTTTACGAAGAGACAAAATATTTGGCAGAAGTATTGGTGAAGAAAGCCATGTTGAAAGGAATGCCTACTACTATTTACCGTCCTGCCATTGTAACTGGAGATTCCAAAACCGGTGAAACACAAAAATATGATGGACCTTATTTTATACTGAAATGGTTAATGAGAAATCCGATGGTAGGACTATTGCCAATTATTGGAGATGGCGACAAACATACCATGAATATCGTACCGCGAGATTTTATTATTGATGCCATCGAAGCGCTCAGCGGTTCAGAAGATTCAATAGGAAAAACATATAATTTAGCAGATCCTAACCCGTTGACCATTTCTAAGATGGCAGATGTAATGAAGAAGGCGTTAGATAAATTTTATTTGGTAAAATTTCCTTTGCCATTGGATGCCGATCAAACCATTTGGTTGTTAAAAAAGCTACCGGCGTTGACAGAATTTATTGGCATGCCTACCAAGTCGATTGCCTACTTTGCGCATCCAACCACTTACGATACGACTAATGCTACCAAAGATTTGGCTCAAAAAGGTATTCGATGTCCTAATTATGCTGAATACATCGATAATATTGTAAAATTCCTAAAGGAGAATCCGAATATTTCTTCTAAGGCGATGGTGTAAGGGAGTAATAAGAGTTTTAAAATACTTAAGTTCGAAATCCCTCAGAATTATCCGCAGGAAACCCTGAGGCAAGGTTGAATTCAATCTATCCATTTTCTAGAAAAATGATTCAATTATCAATGATAAATATAACAAGTTAGCGTAATTATAGGTTGTAGAATTCTATAATACAATTTGTAATAGACAAAACATTGAAAGTTTAGTAGATTCTCTATATTAGCTAGAATTTAAATTTAAGGAAAACTGAAATTTCAATATAGATTATGACAGAGATGTTGGCTAATATTAAAGAAAGAATCATCAAGAATGAATACAATGGAGAAGAACAAGTAAGATTTTCTATAATTGGTCGAATTTTACAAAAATTGGGTTGGGATATTTGGGACCCTAACGAAGTTGTAACTGAGTTTAAACCAGTACCATCAGAAGACTCAACTAAGGTAGATATTGCTTTATTTGTAAATAAGTATCAAGCTCCGTCAGTTTTTATTGAGATAAAAGCAATTGGACGATTAAATCAAAATCTACAAAATACCGAACGACAATTACGAGACTACAATAGAAATAATACCGCACAGTTTTCTATTATAACTGACGGACAGCTATGGCGGTTTTATTATTCTCAGACTGGCGGCGAATTTTCGGATAAATGTTTTAAGGTTTTAGATCTTCTAAATGAAGATTTAGAATCAATGGAAGAGCAATTAATGGTATTTCTTTCCAAACAATCTATCCTTTCTGATTCTGCAATTTATGAAGCTCAGAGTTATTTGAAGTTAAGCTTAAAACAAAGAGCTATGGAAGATTCTCTTTCAAAGGCACAAAGACTAGTAAATGAATCTCCTTTTCCAAGTTTGCCAGAGGCCCTTATTAAAACAGTTGAAATGGTTGGCTTTTCATTAACAATGAGTGAAGCGTCGCAATTTTTACAACGAGAACGTCCTCAACATCAAACAGTATCTTCTCAGTCAACTGATTTACATGTGACAAGTCCAATATCAATAAATAATTCTGAGGCAATTTTAGTTTCTGACGGTATAAACTTATTTATGAATTTACATAGAAATAAAATTCAAGCTAAAGGAGTATTAAAAGGGACAAAATTAACTGTACTTTCTGGATCAAGGGCTAATATTCAAGAATTGAAAATTTCAAATAATGTAAAAAGGATTAGAGAAGAATTAATTAAGCGTGAGGTATTAATAGAAAACAATAATGCTTTAGAATTTAAAGTAGATTATGAATTCGAATCTACAAATGAAGCCGCTGGTGTAATTGCTGGCTACTCCATAAACGCTAGAACAGCATGGAAAAATGTAAATGGAGAAAGTATTAAAGATCTTGGACTTAGAACTTAAAAGAAAACCTATGAAAAAGGATGTATAACAACGATTAGTTGATCAGAAAAACGTCTTTGTAATTTCATTATTGTTAATTTAAAGCATCTCTACAATAATTCTAGCTAAAACAAAATCACAAAACTATCTAGAATCTTCCTACATCCCTTTCACATACTCCACCAAATTATCTGTACCCTTTCCAAACATTCTATTGTAAATTAATTTAACAACCGGAGAGAGAATAGTGGAGAGTATTTTAGGCTCCACATAAATATCCCAAATAAATTCAGAAGTGCCATCTTTTAAATCCTTAAACTGGCAATCTTCAATCATGGCACCTAATAAAGGTAAGCTTGCCTCTTTAATGTGAAAGGTAAATCTTTTACCTTGGTCGTAAGTCATAAAATGTTCCCGCACATTCATGATATCTAAATTTACTTGCCGAACAGCACCAGCCTTTTCTTTTTCACTACTAATCCATCTAGCGCTTTCAATTTCTTTAAACCATTTGGGAATATGTTGATCATCAAATGCTTTAAACGCAGTAGCAGCATCGCATGACAAGATTTTACGAATACTTATTTTGGTGCCCTCACTTTGAGCGGCCTCCAAAGACCATGTTTTCATTTTAAACCACATATTTTTTTCTTTTTATTGTAAAATAGTTGAATAGGGTTGGACGCTTAAGTGTCCGTTTTAATAAGTGTAATTTTAACTAATATTCAATCAGTAGAAAAATTTATTAATTGATTGACGTAATCTGCGAAACTCGTGTTTCAGATCAAACAATCTCCCCATAACCCAGCTTTCTCACCCAATCGTTTTGTTTCACTTTATTGTAAATGTCAACCAATTCTGTTTTTTTAGTAAAGGCAAACATTCTATCTGAGTTTACATTTTTCACCATTTCTTGCATCTTTTCTGTGGTTGGATGAAGTCCTGCAAATTCAGTGATCTTAGGTAAATATTGCATTGGGTTTTCTAGAAAACTCTCGTATCGTAAATGGAATATATCGTTACTGTATTTTTCATCTAACGAAAATGCCTTGCTCACATAATCTTCCCAAAGCTTAACACCTTCTTCCACGTCCATAATTCTCAATGACAAGTTTTGAGTGGCTTTATAATTTAAAAAACGCAAAATCCTGACCAGATAAGTTAGCTTTTTAGATTTTCTTATATCTTTTTCTCTTTTGGATAAGCTGGCTGCTACATCAATCGGATTTCTATAAATATGCAAGATTTTAGCTTCCGGAAAAATTTCTTTCCAAAGGTCGATGGTTATAGTCGTTCGTGGATCTTTCCAAGCCCAAGGAATATTCAAATTTCTAATGTCATTTACCTTATGCTTCCCCAAAAATTGCTTTCTCTTTTTACCTTTCAACTCTCCAATTAAAATAGCTTTAGCTTGTTCATTGAAAATCTTATCAGCAAACTGATAATTGTATGGATTATCCCAACTGGCATTTGCTTGTGCCAACAACCATTCGTTTAAGGTAACAAAAAAGGATGCTTCGTATAAGTCAAACGGCAATAATTTATGACCAATAAACAAACCCATTTGATTCAACATATTGGTTAACATAGACGTACCGGAACGGTGCATGCCTATAATAATTACGGGTGGTGTGGTGTTGGTCATTATTTTGTTTTCATCAGTTGATTAAATTCTTCAGCTAAGGCTTTGCTATAAATGGCTGCGCCTTCTTCATTTAAATGCAAAGCATCAAAAGTGTATTTGGCTTCATAGAATGATTTGAACTTATCAGCATCATTCAAGTTCAATTTATGTTGATCATCAATCGCCTCATAAATCGGCATAATTAATGGATATTGATATTTGAACAATCGTGGATGCAGAATAAAGATTAGATGGATGCCATTGGCTTCTGATAAAGCTATCAGGTTATTGATCTTTTGCAAATGCAATTCATTTAATTTATAATCAGAGACATTGTAGCCTCTGAAAAAATCTCTTCTTGAAATCAGCGACGAGGTAACCGAAGAAGTGTCTTTTAAAAACGCATTTCGCCTCATTTCCATTTCTTTCGATTCGTCTTTCTTATCTAAATATTCTTGATCTAAAGGATAGAAGCCATTAGTGTTACTCATCAAGAAAGGAAAGTCAGCTGATGCTCTGCTTTTTTGTTTTAATAGAATCTCTTCAATCAATTCGGCATTAAAAAGCTTCGCTAAATAGGCGATAGAATAACCTACATAGGCGTTCCACTTTACATAAAAAGGGGAATCATAGGCTGAAGAAATCTTTAAGGCTTCTTTGTAATCTTTCCATCGATACCAATAATGTGTTCTTTTTCTAACCGCATTTGGCGCTAAAGCCAAGTTGCCCACTTCGAACAAATCCATAAAGGCATATTTCAAATGAATGCTATCCTTGGCTAGTAAATTTTCATATGTATAAGCCGATTGCAATGGAAACATCGCTTGAATCCCAAAATTAAAGGAGTGAATGCCCAGTGAATCATTAGTGTTGGCATCAAAAACTTGTGGGTCAATATGTCTAAACATGGCACTGGAACCAATAAAAAGCGTATTGATTTGATCGTTATGGTGTTTTAAATAATCTCTTTTGGCATGAATGATGTCGTAACCCCAAGTATAATCCACTCTAGGTTGAACAAAGAAACGATAGAAGCCATGATTCATCGTTAAAACGATGATCACCAAGCCTACTATTTTTAATGCTAGTTTCTTCATGCCTTAGAACTGAAAATAGATAAATTCTTTTTGTGTCAAAATACCAAAGTTTAAAATCACGAATATCAATCCGGCGTAAATTGCCCATCTTACTAAAAGAGGTTGTTGCGAAATTTTTAGTCGGGCCGACCCTTTGAATTCTTGATATAAATGAACACTTTCCATCAAACCAATAAATCCAATAGCAATCATTAAGTTCTTTAAATAATATGCTTCCGACAGAAATGTTAATTGAGGTTGATTAAATAAAAACATATTCTTCCACATCAATAATACATCACCAATGCTATTGCCTCTAAAAAAGAATCCGGTAAAACATACAAATGAATAGGTAATTACTATTTGAGCAAGCTTTAATGCTTTAGGATGGTTTTTCCAGAAGGAAGTTCCGAAATAGTGCTTTCGTTTTTGAGCCGTTAAGTGTTCAATCACAACATAAATTCCAATTGAAGCACCCCACAAAACAAATGTCCAACTAGCACCATGCCACAATCCGCAGGCAGTAAATAAGATCATTAAATTGAGGTATTGTCGTTTTACACCTAATTTGCTACCACCAAGCGGAATGTAAATGTAATCCCGTAACCAAAAAGAAAGAGAGATATGCCAACGCGTCCAAAATTCTCGCATAGAGGTAGAGAAGAAAGGACGTTTAAAATTATCCATTAATTTAAAACCCATTACTAGTGCTGCGCCAATGGCTATATCTGAATAACCTGAGAAATCGCAATACACCTGAAAGGAAAATAAAACACTGGCTAACATCACCGAAAGACCGTAATGTTCCTCCGGGTTTTCAAAGACCATATTCACAAAAATGGAAACCCTATCAGCTATCACTAACTTCTTGAAAAACCCCCAACACATTAATAGTAATCCACTCTTTGCTCTTTCATAATCAAACTCAAAATATTGATCGAATTGAGGTAAAAGATCTTTCGCTCTTTCAATAGGACCAGCCACTAATTGTGGGAAGAAGGAAACGAACAATGCAAATTTTCCAAAGTTTTTGGAAGGCTTTAACTTATCGTTGTAAATATCAATGGTATAGCTTAACGTTTGAAAGGTATAGAAGGAAATGCCCACCGGTAATAGTAGCTTAAATACAGGACCTTGAAAATCTATTTGAAATTGCCCGAGTAAGCTACTAATGGATTCATTGAAAAAATTAAAGTATTTAAAGGTGAATAGCATTCCTAAGTTGACCAAAAGGCTTAAATACAAATACTTCTTTCGTTTTGATTTTTTCTCTTTGGGTATTTCACCCATTTTTAAACCACAGTAATAGTCAATGATGGTGGAAATGAAAATAAGAATTGCATACTCCGCCTTCCAACTCATATAAAAATAGTAGCTGGCAATCAATAGCAAAACCCATCTTCTTTTGGGAGCCATGCTGAAATAGAGCATCACTACAATTGGGAAAAAGACGAGAAAATGTATGGAGTTAAAAATCAATTTAAGTGGCTAGTTTAGGTTTTTCAAATGTACAATATTAGAATTATATCTGCTAAGTCAAATTATCACTTATTATTATGCTGTTGGTAGATGAAATAGTGTTGTTTGTTGAATTTTAGATATTCCGTGATTTGGATTTGTTAATTTAGAGTTAACAAAATCAGCCACTATGAAAACAGTTATAATATTTATAGCCTATATTTTACTTAATTATAGTAATACAGTCTTTGCTCAGCGAAACAATTTTGATAGCCAAACATCAAATTTGATGATTACTTCAAATACAAAGATTTCAGAATTTAATGCAGAATTTTTAAGTGAGTCAAACCTAAACTCAGAAGAGTTTAATATTGATTTGAAGCTTGATCAAGATTCTCCTAAGGAAATGAAGAAAGGCAAGTTAATTGCAGGAGCGGTAATTTGTGGTTCGTTTAATTTAGCAGGAATAGCAATGATTGCTAAAGGGTCGAGTTCAATACACAAAGCCAATAATACTCCTGATTGGGCAATTGGTTTAGACAATGGCGTTTCTGGTATTTTTTATGTGACTTGGGGGACTACTGCAATGGCTGTTGGTAATTCTGTCGGTATTCCTTTAATAATCAGAGGAAAAAATCCGAAACAATCTAAGGTTAAGAACTTATAGGACTTTTCTCACACGAAATCAAATTTAATTAATAGTAAAAAAAATAGCTATGAAAAATGTATCATTTTTTATCATCGTTTTAATTTTAGTAATTAGCCAAACCTTGATGGCACAAACCATAAAAAATAAAAATTTGGGCGTTCATGAAGGAAGTGAAATAGTTTCTATTTCTACTCAAAAGACTCTTTATTTAAAATCACAAATACTTAATGATTTTAGTAATGATGAATCGTATAGTTTCCATGAAAATCAAATAGTGGATGGCAAAAGAGTAATTAATAGAAAACAAATGATAGGTGGAGCAACTACTGTTGCTACGCTTAATGCATTGTCTATCACGGTATTTACTGGTGCCACTATAATTCAGAGTACTTGGGGACTAGAAGGTGGTGGTATATGGCAAGGATTAAGTGTAATTCCTTTAATAATTGGCAACACAGTTGGTCCATATCTAATTTATAGAAGTAAGCATCCTAAAACAGAGTTGATTGATATTTAAGGTATTAAGCTTTTACCGTCCAAATCAAAACGACTCCAATCCATTTCTAAAAAATCCAAAATGGTAGGCACAATATCTACTTGTTGGCTGGCATCTAAAACTCCGGAAGTCATACTAGGGTTGTCTAAAAACAAAATGGTGTTTCGGATCTCAGGAATATTTTCACCGCCGTCATGTCCGTAGCCCAAACCACCATGATCTGAAACAATCACTACCAACCAATCTTCATTATTGGCTTGTTTTCTAGTATTAATAATTTCATACAAACCTTTTACATAGTTGTCTACGTTCGCTACAGCTTGTGTATATTGAGCAGTATCTGGATGGTAGCCATAAGCATGCCCTTCATGATCTAATTGGTCAAAATGAATAAACATCACATCTGGATCCACAGGGGCATTATCTTTCAATGTGGCGGCACTTAGTTCATATACTTGCTGGTCGGTGTAGTTAAATTCAACCGGACTATGATCGGCTACAAGCATCGTCATGAAATAATTAATAGGAAACCAAACCGCAAAGGAAACCAAATTCACTTTTTCTTTGCCATAATATTGATTGATGAATTCAAAAAAGTGAGGATAAGTCTTTAGATTATTTCCTTGAAAAATATTGTCGGTTACTTGATGTTTATCATGATGAACACCGGTGCAAATACTAGCCCAATTTGGCCCGCTAATTGTTAGCGTTTCTGTTTTGTGTTCTAAATTATAAGCCACGGTTGATTTTGATTGCAAACTATTCATGAACGGAGCAATAGTATTGGTGAGCACATCCGAACGGCAACCATCAATACCAATCACTAAAACTTTTTTGTTGGTTGGATAAATTTGAGCATCTGTTTTGCTGGAATCGCAGTTACAAAGTATAAAGCAACAGCTAATTAGAAGTAGTAAGTTTCGCATCAGTCTATTTTAGTTAAGCGTGGCATGCACGAAAATAAATATTTACTTTTACAAATAAGATGCAGATAAAAAACAACATAAGATTGCTCTATTTTGATTTAGTGAAAGGCAACAAAATTGGAGCTGAAATTATTTTAAAAGAATTTGGAACGATAAAGGGCTTAGAGTTAATTGCCAAACTGAAATGGAGAGAATTGAATGATAATCCCTTTAAAGAAATTAATCAAAAGAAAGCTCCCAATGAAAAACAAAAGCTATCTCAAAGACAAATGGCTCCATTAGTAATATTGCATCAATTGTTACAAGAAGAAGGTTATACTAAAAGCGATTCTGTTGAGTTATGTAAAAAGTTAGCTAAGGAAGTAGCGGTGGCATTTTTAGATTTCAATGTTCCTCAAATTAGGAGAAAAGATTGGAAAGGAAAACCTCAAAAAGTTAAAGAGAATAAGTTAGATGAAATTGCCAATAGATTTTTCAATATAGAAGAAGGAGAACAAAAAGTGAATGAAAATGACCAATTTACATTGACGGTTAAATCGTGTCACTTTGCCGCCTATGCCAGAGAATTAGGCGTTAGGGAGTTAGGTCCTGTTTTTTGCGCTGCAGACGGATACTATTTTGAGCATTTACAGAAAGAAGTAAAGTACAATAGAACGCAAACTTTAACTGATAATCCACCAAAGCCTTGTGATTTTAATTTTGAATGGAAGGAGGTTTAGTGGATGTTCAGATGTTTGGTTTTTCGGACATGGTGAATTTTAATAACAAATTTTAGATTTTAAACGAAATGTCATCCCCTCGCTTTTTAAGGAGGGGAAAATTCCATCTTGTTGGAACAGTGGAGGTTAATTGTTGTAAATTAATTACTAGTGCACAACTTTATATAACTTAACTAAATAAATCGCTGAGAATCTAAAAATCTTAGCTAACTTTATAATCAATAAACTCTAGGGGTGTCCTGATAATTCGAGACTGAGAAATACCCTTACAACCTGATGCCGGTAATGCGGACGAAGGGAAGAGCAGAAGTCAGCCCGACTTTCATTCTTATTCCCAAGAGTTTTATTAAAGAACTAAATGTAAATGGAATGAACATATACATCAACGACGACATTAAAGAAATTGGAGAAGACGATACATTGCAAAGTGTAATTGATCATGTTGATATCAAAAGAAAAAAAGGTATTGCTGTTGCTGTTGATAATCAAGTTATTCCAAGAAATCAATGGGAGCATTATTACTTAAAAGAAAATGCTCAAGTGGTGATTATTACCGCCACGCAAGGAGGATAAAATCACCATCAATATCTCCATTTAGGGGTGTTGACGTTTAAAAATAATATAGATAAAAAATAACAAACAATGGCAAAAGCAGAAAAATTACCGGTAGAAGAAGTGATATCAAGACAACCATTTCCTGGATCAAAAAAAGTCTATGTCAAAGGTGAACTTTATCCTGATATGAAGATCGCTATGCGAGAAGTAAGTTTAAGTCCAACCATGGTCAATGGGAAAGTTGTGGAAGAGAATATGCCAGTGGCTGTTTACGATACCAGTGGCGCCTACACTGATCCCGATATTAAAATTGATATTGAAAAAGGATTAGCACCTATTCGCCAAAGCTGGATTTTAAAAAGAGGTGGCGTAAGAGACTTAACCGAATTTTCTTCAAAATACTGCAATCAAAGATTAGCCGATAAAAGTTTGGATGCTATTCGTTTTCCGAATATTAGAATGCCATTAAAAGCGAAGCCGGGAGAAAATGTTTCTCAAATGCATTTTGCTAAGAAAGGCATTATCACGCAAGAAATGGAATATATCGCCATTCGTGAAAACCAACAGATTGAACGACATAATGCAAAGTTAGCAGCGCAACATCCAGGAGAAAGTTTTGGAGCCAATACGCCTAAAAAATTCATTACTCCTGAGTTTGTAAGAAAAGAAGTGGCCGAGGGACGAGCTATTATTCCGGCAAACATCAATCATCCGGAAAGTGAGCCAATGATTATTGGAAGAAATTTCTTGGTAAAAATAAATGCCAATATTGGTAACTCTGCCGTTACATCCAGTATTTCAGAAGAAGTAGAAAAAGCTGTTTGGGCTTGCAGATGGGGCGCTGATAATATCATGGACCTTTCCACTGGAAAAAATATTCATGAAACTAGAGAATGGATTTTAAGAAATTCTCCGGTTCCAATTGGTACGGTGCCTATTTATCAAGCTTTAGAAAAAGTAAATGGTAAAGCAGAAGATCTTACTTGGGAAATTTACAAAGACACTTTAATTGAACAAGCCGAGCAAGGCGTAGATTATTTTACCATTCATGCTGGTGTGTTGTTACGTTATATTCCTTGGACAGCTAAAAGAGTAACCGGTATTGTTTCCCGTGGAGGTTCGATTATGGCGAAATGGTGCTTGGCTCATCACAAAGAAAATTTCTTATATACGCATTTTGAAGAAATTTGTGAGATCATGAAAGCTTATGATGTGTCCTTTTCTTTAGGCGATGGTTTACGTCCGGGAAGTATTGCAGATGCCAACGATAAAGCACAATTTGCTGAGTTGGAAACGCTTGGCGAATTAACCAAAATTGCTTGGAAACATGATGTTCAAACCATGATTGAAGGCCCCGGACATGTGCCGATGCATATGATTAAAGAAAATATGGAGAAGCAATTGGAGGTTTGTGGAGAAGCACCTTTTTACACACTCGGACCATTAACAACAGATATTGCACCGGGCTACGATCACATTACTTCCGGCATTGGAGCAGCGATGATTGGTTGGTACGGAACCGCCATGTTATGCTATGTAACGCCAAAAGAACATTTAGGCTTACCGAATAAGGAAGATGTAAAAGTGGGTGTAATCACTTATAAATTGGCAGCGCATGCAGCAGATTTAGCCAAAGGACATCCAGGATCACAATACAGAGATAATGCACTGAGTAAAGCTCGTTTTGAGTTTAGATGGGAAGACCAATTCAATTTGTCGTTAGATCCTGATACTGCCAGAGAATATCACGATGAAACGCTACCGGCTGAAGGCGCCAAAATCGCCCATTTCTGTTCTATGTGCGGACCTAATTTCTGTTCTATGAAAATTACGCAAGACGTAAGAGATTATGCGGATAAATTGGAATTAGATGCGCAAGAAGCTATAGAAAAAGGCATGCAAGAAAAAGCAGAAGAGTTCAAAGAAAAAGGCAGTAAAATTTACGCATAGTATGCCACATAACCCCTACATACTAAGCATTGGCGGATTCGATCCCTGCAATGGTGCAGGCGTTACTGCAGATTTAAAAACATTTACGGCGCTAGGCACTTATGCCTTATCGGTGCAAACTTGCTTAACCATTCAAAACGAATCGGAGATAAGAAAGATCTATTGGTTTACATTGGATCAAATAAAGGAACAGATTGATGTTTTGGCTAAACTCTATGATTGGAAATTTGTAAAGATCAGTTTGACTAATGGTTTGAAAATGGCAGAAGAGATTATAAATTATCTGTCAGAAATAAGCGATGCTAAAATCATTTGGGATCCCGTTATGCGGTCTAGTTCAGGGTACGATTTTTATAGAGGAATCAATGCAGAAATTCTAGACAGTATTTTAAATAAAATCTACTTAGCTACACCTAATTGGGAAGAAATCGCCAAATGGGAAGACAAAGCAAAGCCTTTAGCAATTGCTGCTAGAAAAGCTCGAATCACTAATATTTATTTGAAAGGCGGACATAATGAGGATGAGATTGGTGTTGATTATCTATTTCAAAATACCGGTAAGATAGAAAAGTTGGCGCCTGAATCGAAAAGCCAATTTCAAAAACATGGTTCCGGCTGTTTTTTTGGATCGGCATTAACGGCTTGTTTAGCATTAGGAATGGATCTTATAGAAGCCAGTAAAAAAGCAAAAAATAGTGTGTTGCAATATTTAGATAGCAACGATACTTTGTTGGGAGATCATTTAATATCGGAAAGACCTTCTAGGTTTTTAAAACCTAGAAGGTCTGAGCTAGAACCTAATCAGTTTTATCATATCTATAACAGGGGAAACAACAAAGAAGATATCTTCATTGAAGATGATAACTATATTTATTTTAAGAGTTTAATAGGGCAATACATATTGCCAATAGCAGATGTTTTGGCTTATAGTTTACTGCCAAACCATTTTCATTTAGTAGTTAGAATTAAAGAAGAAGAAAATATAGAACCTCAACTGTTGAATAATTTATCTCAGCCGTTTTCGAATTTATTTAATGCGTATTCAAAAGCATACAACAAAAAATATGCTAGAGTAGGTAGCTTGTTTCAGAAAAATTTTAAAAAGAAATTGATTGACAGTAATGCCTATCTTTTAGATTGCATTATCTACGTGAACACCAATGCTCAGCGTCATAAATTATGTAGTGATGCCATTGATTATGAATATACTTCATATCAATCAACCTTGGAAGAGAACGATGCTTTAGTCAAAAGCGAAATGTGTATTGATTTGTTTGAAAGCAGAGTTAACTTTTTAAATATGCATAATGAAAAGAAATTAATTTTAAATGAGGAATTTGAAAACTAAAGGAACTAAACCTTCTAGATTTCAAAAAACAAGAAGGTTTAATCAAGTAAAAAACATATTATTCGATTTAGATGGGACAATTTCAGATTCTCGAAGAGGAATTTTTAATGGAATTATTTATGCCACCGAGAAAATTGGTATTTATGATTTTGATAAAAATGATTTAGAGAGTTTTATTGGCCCTCCATTACCGGATTCTTTCGAAAGAAAATTTAATTTAACAAAACAAGCGGCGGCTGATGCTGTAGATATCTTCAGAGAATACTATGCAGAGAGAGGTTGGTCTGAAAATGAATTATATCCAACCGTAAAATCAACTATAGAAGAGTTAAAAAGGCAAGGGTATAGATTATTTGTAGCTACTTCAAAGCCAACTGTTTTTGCCAAACAAATAATAGAGCATTTTGGATTAAATCAACATTTTGATGAAGTCGTTGGCTGTAATTTAGATAATTCTCGAAGTGAAAAATCGGAAATTATTCAATATATTTTTGATAATCATTCCATTAATGCGGAAGAAACAGTAATCATTGGAGATACTAAATTTGATGTTTTAGGTGCGAAACATCATAGTATTTTTTCTGTTTCAGTAACTTACGGCTTTGGCCTTTTATCCGATTTAAAAAGTGTTGAGCCTCATTTTATCATCAATCAATGTGATGAGCTTTTAGATATTATTACGTATTCAGTGCCATTTAAAAAAAATAAAGATGGTTGTAAAACAATTGTCTTTGCTCATCCTGATGAAATTGAAAACGAATCTTTTTATATCAATCAGCTTTTTGAAAATGGATTAGATGAATTGGTGATCAGAAAACCGAAATGGAATAATGATGAAGTTATAACGCTTTTGAATCAAATTGATGAACAATATCATCTTCAAATCTACATCTGCGACAGATTGGATGTAGTATTGAATAGTAATGTGAGAGGAATTCATTGCTCTAATGCTTTTTACGATTCATTAACCAGAGAAGAGCAACACCAAATGCATCGTTCTTTAAAAGAAAAAGGACAGGAAATTTCTATCTCTGCACACAATCCTAATGAATGGGCAAAGCGAAAAGGAAAATTTGACCAGCTGTATTTATGTCCCATTTTTGAAAGCATTTCTAAACCGGGTTACGTTGGCAATTGGGATCATGATTGGATAAAAGAAGAATTGCAAGCCCAAAAAAACAAAGAAAGTGTCATCGCTTTGGGGGGCATTTCTACAGAAAATATTGATCAGGTAGAAAACATGGGATTTAATGGTTTAGCTGTTTTAGGATTTATTTGGAACGATCTGGATAATTGTATTGCCAATTTGGAAGGCTTGAAAAAATCGTTTGCGGAATGATCAGTAGATTTCATTATTTAACGCAAGACTTGGAAGATGTTAGTCACGAACAACAAGCTTTAGATGCTTGTCAAGCTGGTGTCAAATGGCTTCAGTTGCGGATGAAAACCAAATCGGAATCAGAGCGTTTTTTGATAGCGAATAAAGTAAAGGAGATTTGTGATTCCTTCAACTGTCAATTAATCATCAACGATTATGTTTCATTAGCCAAACAAATTGATGCGGATGGTGTCCATTTAGGAAAATCAGATACGACAATTGAAGCCGCCAGAAATAGTTTAGGCAACGATAAAATAATTGGTGGAACCGCCAATACTTTTGAAGATATTCAAAAGTTGACCAATGAAGGTGTAGATTACATTGGTGTTGGACCTTTTCGCTTTACAACTACCA
The DNA here is from genome assembly GCA_041393015.1 of Chitinophagales bacterium. GTDB lineage: Bacteria > Bacteroidota > Bacteroidia > Chitinophagales > JADIYW01 > JAGQYH01. The sequence goes on from JAWKKV010000003.1 coordinate 289,460, forward strand.
AAAAGAATTTAAGTCATATTGTTGGATTAGAAGGCTATAGAGATTTGGTAAGTAATTGTAAGCAAGAAGAAATAAACCTTCCATTAATTGCCATTGGTGGAATCACTTTGAAAGATATACAACCTTTGATGGCAACTGGAATTTTTGGATTCGCTGTTTCGTCTGCCATTAATTTAAGTAATGATAGAAAGCAAACAGTCCAAGCTTTTATAAAAAGTATTGAAGAAACACTAGTATTGAAATAGAAGAAAGTGAAATGAAAAAATTAATAATTGCAGATAAAATATTCAACTCAAGGTTGTTTTTAGGAACCGGGAAATACAGTTCTTCCGCAGAAATGGAGGCATCTATTTTAGCTTCGGGAACAGAGATGGTGACGACTGCCTTGCGACGAGTAGATGTTAAAAATCCGAATGATGATATTTTGAGTCATTTAGCACATGAGCATATTCAGATTTTACCCAATACCAGCGGTGTTCGAACAGCCAAAGAAGCCATTTTTGCGGCACAATTGGCACGAGAAGCTTTAGAGACCAATTGGTTGAAATTAGAAATTCACCCAGATCCGAAATACCTGATGCCGGATCCGATTGAAACGTTGAAAGCAGCGGAAGAATTGGTCAAACTAGGATTTATTGTGTTGCCTTATATTCATGCCGACCCTGTTTTATGCAAATATTTAGAAGAGGTTGGAACAGCAGCCGTAATGCCATTAGGTTCGCCAATAGGTAGTAACAGAGGCTTAGAAACCAAAGAATTTTTAAAAATTATTATCGAGCAATCCAATATTCCTGTAGTAGTAGATGCCGGTATTGGCGCGCCGTCGCATGCAGCTTGGGCAATGGAAATGGGAGCAGATGCGGTGCTGGTGAATACGGCCATTGCGGTAGCTAAAGATCCGGTAACGATGGGAAAAGCATTTAAGTTAGCTGTAGAAGCCGGAAGAATGGCTTACGAAGCGAAGTTAGGAACAATAAAGAATGAGGCGGAGGCTAGTAGTCCTTTGACAAGTTTTTTAAGTTGATAGTAATAAAATAAAAAAACGAAGCGTCTTTGCGAGGAGTTTTGAGACTGACAAGAATCGAAAACGACGTAGCAATCTTATGAAGTTGACAACTGTTTGATTCAAAGGATTGTTTCGTATATCCGTCAGCCGACAGATTACTCTCAAAACCGATTGTAATTTTTATAAGAAATAAATGAAAAACAAAACCTTTAAAACCATATTCGACCAATACAACTGGGAAGCAACTTTATCTTCCATTTACGATAAAACTGCAGTGGATGTTGAGCAAGCATTAGCCAATGCCGGACATGCATCTTTGGAAGATTTTAAAGCTTTGATCTCACCTGCTGCCATGCCTTATTTGGAGGAGATGGCGCAACTTAGTCATCAATTAACGATGAAACGGTTTGGCAAAACCATTCAGTTGTATGCACCCATGTATTTGTCAAATGAATGCCAAAATATTTGTACCTATTGTGGCTTTAGTTTAACCAATAAAATTGCGCGTAAAACACTTTCGGATAAAGAAATTTTAGAAGAAGTGAAAGTTATTAAGTCACTAGGATTTGATCATATCTTACTAGTAACAGGCGAGGCTAATCAAACCGTTGGTGTGGATTATATTGCACATGCCATTCAATTAATTCGCCCTCATTTTTCAAGTATTTCTATGGAGGTTCAGCCATTGGATTTGCCTGAATACGAAGCATTGATTCCAATGGGTTTAAACACAGTTTTAGTCTATCAAGAAACCTATCACAAAGATGCCTACAAAACGCATCATCCTAAAGGAAAAAAATCCAATTTTGATTATCGATTAGATACACCGGATCGATTAGGTAAAGCAGGCATTAACAAAATTGGTTTAGGCGTTTTAATCGGTTTAGAAGATTGGCGAACCGATAGTTTTTTTACGGCTGCTCATCTCGATTATTTAGAAAAACAATATTGGAAAACCAAATATTCCATTTCATTTCCTAGACTTAGGCCTTTTAGTGGAGGACTGACTCCTAAAGTAAATATGTCGGAAAAGGAATTGGTACAGCTCATTTGTGCGTATCGAATTTTTAATGAAGATATAGAACTCAGTTTGTCTACAAGAGAGAACCAACAATTTAGAGATAATGCATTTAAATTAGGCATTACAACTATGAGTGCCGGTTCCAAAACTGATCCGGGTGGCTATGCTTCCGGACAAGATAATCTAGAGCAATTTGAAATTAGTGATGAAAGAAGTCCACGAGAAGTAAGTGAAATGATTTCAGCTAAAGGTTACGAACCTGTTTGGAAAGATTGGGATGTGAGCTATGATGTATAATCTAAAACTTCTAAAATCTTCAGTCTGCATTCTCCAATCGTTAATTAAAATACTTTGTTCATCATTTAGAAAATTAACGAATGCAGATTAACGATGTAAGATTTTGGATTATAATTTATGGAATTTAGGAAGTTTGGGACTCTTTAATTAAAAGCGAAGGATGAACAGATTTGATTTAGAAGAAAGGTTAATAGATTTTTCAGTTCAAATAATTGGTTTAGTTACTAATGTTAAGAACTCTAAGGCTGGAAATCATTTATCTGGTCAATTGATAAGATCTGGAACTTCTGTAGCTCTAAATTATGGTGAAGCAAGAAGTGGTGAATCAAAGAGAGATTTTATTCATAAAATGCAGATTGTACTCAAAGAATTGAGAGAATCTCATATCTGTTTAAGAATCATTTATAAGTCTAATTTATGCAGTAATAAAAACCAAATAATAAATATTATAGAAGAAAACAATCAATTGATTGCCATATTTGTTAAAAGTGTTGAGACTGCTAAATCTAAAATGGTCAATTAAATCCGTATAAATGTTTTATTACTTCTGAAATCTCCAGTCTGCATTCTCCAACCGTTAATTAAAATACTTTGTTCATCATTTAGAAATTTAACGAATGCAGATTAACGAGATAAGATTTTTGATTAACAAATAAAAAGGATCATCTAAAAAGATGATCCTTATAAGAACAAAGAGAAAGGGGTTATTTATTCAAATCTAAAACTAAAAAGCTGCGTATTAAAAGCTGCTTATTATCTTAAACGGACTATTGAATATTATAGTTTGTCGGCAAATGTTAAAAGGTCTTATTTGTTTTATAATGAATGTCATCTTGTTTATCAAGCTTTGTAACAGAAAACCACTATTCAACCTCTATTTCTTAAAATAATATGCTTTTATTTGTGTTATAATGATGGCTGTAAAGTAAAATGAAAAAATCACTTGTTACCATAATAGCAATTTTGGTGTGTCAAATCACTTGGGCACAATTGGGTGGAACAAGCACTTTTAAGGCGCTTTCATTATCTTCTTCACCAAGAGTCTCAGCATTAGGCGGCAGTGCCTTAGGTGTTTATGACGATGATATCAACCTAGCCATGGATAATCCATCCTTTATTCAAGCAGATATTCATCGCCAACTAACCTTTAACAATAGTTTTTACCTCGCCGACATCAATTATGGAACAGTAGCTTATGCCCATCATTGGGAAAGATTCGGAACATTTTTGGCTTCTATGAAATATGTTTCTTACGGTTCTATGGAAGGACGAGACGAAGCGGGTAATATCACAGGTAATTTTAGAGCCGGCGATTATGTAATGACAATAGGTTACGGTGGAAATTACAAAGGCAAGTTCTTGTATGGAGCTAATTTTAAACTCATCTATTCTCATTTAGAAACCTATAACTCCGTTGGAGTAGCAGCAGATTTTTCTGGAGCTTATCATAATGCAGAAAAGAATTTTACTTTTAGCGCCATCATAAAGAATGCTGGATTTCAATTAAAAGCCTACACTGATGACAATAAAGAAAAATTGCCACTAGAAGTTTCTTTGGGCTTGTCTAAAAGATTTGAAAATATTCCGGTTCGATTAAATATTGTCGTTCATAATTTGCAGAAACCGGCTATTGCTTACAACAATCCCAATCCAATTGGTACCACTAATATCTTTGGAGAATCAGAAAGTCAAGATGCTACTATTGTAGACCAAATATTTAGACATTTTATTTTTGGCGCTGAGATTGATATTGCTAAGCCACTTTCTGTACGTTTTGGGTACAACCATTTAATTAGGCAAGAATCTTCTTTACCTACAAAAAAAGGTTTAGCAGGAGTTACAGTGGGAACAGGTATCCATATCAAGCAATTTAGTATCGATTACAGCTTTGCCAAATACCACGCTGCTGCCAATATTCATCATTTAGGTGTCACGGTAAATTTGGAAGAGTTTTTGGGAAGCAATAAGAAATCAAAGAAAAATATTGATCAAACCAAGGAATTATTGAACAGAGAGAACTTAATACATGAAGATTAATATTGCAATTGATGGATATTCTTCTTGTGGGAAATCGTCTACATCAAAAAAACTAGCCAAAAAATTACACTATAAATATGTTGATACCGGTGCCATGTATCGGGCAGTTACCTATTACTTGCTGCAACATAAAATAGATTGGAACAATGAGGTTGAATTAGAAAAAGCTTTGCCCAATATTCACATCAATTTCCAACTAAATGATAAAAAGGAAAATAGAACCATTTTAAATGGAGAAGATGTGGAGGAAGCCATTAGAACAATGGAAGTGTCCAAATGTGTTTCAGAAGTAAGTACCATTAGTTCCATCAGAAAAGTTTTAGTAGAGCAACAACAAAAAATTGCTATCGACAAAGGTATGGTGATGGACGGTAGAGATATTGGCACGGTGGTATTGCCCAACGCCCATCTAAAGGTTTTTATGACGGCCAGTATTGAAGTTCGAACGAAAAGAAGATGGTTAGAATTACAAGCCAAGGGAGTTGATCTTACTTATGAAGAAATTAGAAACAACCTAGAACACAGAGACTTAATTGATTCAACTAGATTAGACAGTCCATTAAAACAAGCCTCTGATGCTCTACTTTTAGATACTTCTGAGATGCAGTTGGATGAACAAGTCAATTGGATATATGTTAAAGCTTTATCGATAATAGACAAGCTTTAATCTAATATTTTAGATAGGGCACTTATTATTATCTATCTTAAAGTTTAAATTATATCCAATGAAAAAGCTTTTACTATCTGTTTTTATATTAAGTGTTTTAGCCGCCTGCAGCACAGTTGAATTAGCTGAGCCAAATCAAACAGATGTCGTTTGGGCACAGAAGAAATTTCCTTCTATTACTTTAAGTGATCTTAATGAAGGAAAAGTGCTTTTTGAGAAAAATTGTGGGTTGTGCCACAGTTTAAAAAGATCAATGAGACAAGATGAAGCAGAATTACCAAAAATTGTTACTGAAATGTCGGAGAAAGTCAATAAAAAGAGAAAAAGTGAAGTGATGGGGAAAGAAGAACAACAACTTTTATTGCAATATCTTGTAACATTAAATGGTGTCCCTCAATAAATCATTATACACTCTATTTGTTCAACAATGGTTACATATAAATAAATAAGCGCTATTCCATTGCGATTATTTAATATTCCAACACCAAGCTTCTAAATAAAAACTAGTATCTTTGCACTCCCAATTTTGGGGAGTCTATTGATATAGGCTGAGATTGTAACAATTTTTTTAACCATTTAAAACAAACAGATTTGGCAACAGATGAAACCAAAGATGAAGCGTTAGAATCTGCAGAAAATGTAGAAGAAACGCCAGAGTCAAATGCCGAAGCTAAAGGAGGCGACGCTTCCAAAAAAGCAAAAGACGCTGAAGAAGAAATCAGCGAAGAAACCGAAATCGTTAACCAATCAGATGATGAAGATGATTCAGATGAGGATGACTCAGATGATGAAGATGACAACGACGATGATTCAGATGACGAAGAGTCAGATGATGATGAAGATGAGGACGATAACGAAATCAAAGAAGAACTAGAACAAGTAAAAGAAAAAAGAGAATTCAACTGGGATATCGACAGAAGAGGTGGAAACCTTTATACTGATGCTCAAATTGAAGAATTGGAAGACTTTTACGATGGAACGTTCCACAATATTGAAGAACATGAAATTATTGAAGGTAGAGTTTCTGCTATCACTAATTCAGATGTAGTATTAGACGTAGGCTTTAAAGCTGATGGTTTAGTATCTAAATCAGAATTTAGAGATATGCCGGAGCTTAAAGTTAATGATAGAGTTTCAGTATATGTTGAGTCAAAAGAGAACGAAAGAGGACAGTTAATTTTATCAAGAAGAAAAGCCAAATTATTAGGTGCTTGGGATTCAATTGTTAGTGCTTACGAAAACGATACCATTATTAAAGGTAGAGTAATCAGCAAAACAAAAGGTGGATTAATTGTAGATGCTTTCGGATTAGAAACTTTCTTACCAGGATCGCAAATTGATGTTAAGCCAATTATCGATTACGATGTGTATGTTGGTAAAACAATGGAGTTTAAAGTTGTGAAGATCAACGAGGCCATTAAAAATGCTGTAGTATCTCACAAAGCTTTAATTGAAAGCGATCTTGAAGAACAACGTCAAACCATTATTTCTAAATTAGAAAAAGGACAAGTTCTTGAAGGTACTATCAAAAACATTACTGATTTCGGTGCATTCATCGATTTAGGTGGTGTTGACGGTTTATTGTATATCACAGATATTAGTTGGGGTAGAATCAACCATCCAAATGAAGTATTAGAGTTAAATCAAACATTGAACGTTGTAGTTCTTGACTTTGATGACAATAAGAAACGTATCTCTTTAGGATTGAAGCAATTAGCTAAGCATCCTTGGGATGTGTTACCAGAAGACATTAAAGAAGGTTCAAAAGTAAAAGGTAAGATCGTAAACATTGAAGATTACGGTGCTTTCTTAGAAATTGTTCCAGGTGTTGAAGGTTTAGTTCACGTTTCTGAAGTAGCTTGGTCAAATCAACCAATCAACTCTAGAGATTACTTTAAATTAGGTGACGAGCACGAAGCAGTAGTAGTAACTATTGATAGAGAAGAAAGAAAGATGTCTTTAAGTATTAAGCATCTTACTGAAGATCCTTGGGATGTAGTTCCAACCAAATATCCAATCGAAAGCAAGCACGTTGGTGTTGTGAAAAACATTACACCTTACGGCGTATTTGTTGAGTTAGATGAAAATATTGGTGGAATGGTTCACATTTCTGATCTTTCTTGGACGAAGCGTTACAACCATCCAAATGAGTTTACAAAAGTAGGCGAGAATTTAGATGTTGTAGTATTAGAAATCGATCTTGATAACAAGAAAATCGTTTTAGGACACAAACAATTAGAAGAAGATCCATGGGATACTTTTGAATCTATCTTCCCTGTTGGTTCAATTCACGAAGCAACTGTTGTTAAGAGAGAAGATAAAGGTGCTATTGTTGCATTACCTTACGGTATTGAAGCATTTGCTCCTACACGTCACATCAAAAAGGAAGACGGTGTGTTAGCTGCTGTTGAAGAAACACTTGAATTTAAAGTGTTAGAATTCAGTAGAGAAGACAAGAGAATTATTGTTTCTCACACTAGAATCATTGAAGATGCTAAGATGGATGGCAAGCGAAAAGATGCAATCGAGAAGAAATCGCAAGCACGTAAGAGCAATAAAGCCATGAATGATCTTAACGCACGTGTTGAGAAAACAACATTAGGAGAATTAGATGTATTATCAGAATTGAAGGCTAAAATGGAAGCTGGAGAAGGTAATGCACCTAAAGAATAGATTTCATTTCTTAATGATTTCAAAATTGAAAGGGCTACTTAGGTAGCCCTTTTTTTTATGAACTTAGGGAAATAAATATTTCATTTCTTAAAGGTTGTCATCTTGAAGTTCATATCTACCAAATCTGTTTTTATCCTTGTGTGTCTTTTGCTTAGTTCATGCGCTAACTATAATGCAGGCATGAGGCGACCTCAAATTAGAGATGGTAAAACCTTTGGAAGAATTCCATTGCCTAAACAAGAAGGTCAACCTTATAAATTTGCCAAGCAGTCGCAAAATGTTGAGTTACCTGAATTGATTGAATGGGCAGGAGAAAAGGCAGCTAAAAAGTATGCAGATGTAAATTCATTTGTGGAGGATAATCACACATCGGCTTTACTCATTATTAGAAATGACACCATTTTGTACGAGCGTTATTATAACGGCTTCACAGATTCAACCATCACACAAGTATTTTCAGTCACTAAACCTTTAATTGCTTCCTTATTGTCGCAAGCATTGGATGAAGGAAGAATTGAATCTTTAGATGAACCAGTGATTGATTATTTATGCCTAAAAGGAAAAGAAGATAAATGCCAAGCGCTTACCTTCAAGCATTTAGCGCAAATGCAATCGGGGATTAATCATTACGATTATAGGCGAATTTTTAAAGTGCTGCGTTTGTATTATGCTAAAGATTTAGATACTTATGTAACAAAAGCAAGAGTCGGTAGAATGCCGGGAGGTAAATTCTATTACAAATCGTTTGATACTCAAGCACTAGGCATGTGCTTAGAGCAGGTATTTCAAGAAGATAATTTAATGAATCGATTTGTTGGATTGTATTGGGAAAATATTCATCCGGAGTACAAAGGATATTTTAGTGTAGATGGTAAAAAGAATAAGAATCCGAAATATTTTGGTGGATTAAACATTTCTGCACGAGATTTAGCCAAGATTGGTAAAATTTATATGAACGACGGACAATTTGAAGGTAAACAAGTCATCAATGAAGATTGGGTCCATTATGTAGAAGACACCACCAACCATGTTGGGAAATGGGATTACGGATTGGGCTGGTATTTTGATGCTTATTCCTCCGAAAACGAAGTATATTATGGCTCTGGGTTTAACGGTCAGTTTTTAGTCATCAATAAAACCACCAATACCATTATTGTTAGGCTAGGAGAAAAAGAAGGCGGCTATAAATGGTGGTCGATGCTAACAGATTTAAGTAAGTTGTTTTAGGTAGTAATCTACCCTCATTCGTTCGCATCTTACGAGTGAAATATTACTTAGCCTCTGGCATTTTTAGATTGATATCACCTGAGGCGCAAAATTTGCTCACTCGTGGGACAAGAGTGAGTAGGGCTTAATTTGAATTTGTGCTTGTACCTTGAATTTGCATTTGTCTACTTCATCACCATCGAAATATTGTTCTTCATCTTCATCGGCACCGTCATTCCCATTTCTTCTGTTTCCATTTCAAAATCTTGCGCTAAGTTGGCTTCTAATAACCACATTGATTTTTGATCATAAACAAAGCTTCCATTTTGAGTGCCAGTCATTTTAGTTTCTACAGTTTCACTATCTTTAACTTGTAATTCATTCATCCCTACTTTAGAAGTAAGATCCACATATACTTTTCCATCAACCACATTTTTCAAGGTATAAGTAGCATCAAATGAATAGGGAGAAGTTTCATTTTCTATTTTTCTGTACCATGACTCACCAATTTTTAGCGCTTTTTCCGGAAACTGCGACATATTCATCATGCTGGTAATATCCATATTGGATTGTCCGGTTTGTAACTGATTTTGCCCATCTAAGCCAGTTGTTTTTAGTGTTGTACCATCATGACTTTGTTCTATTATCAACTCACTATTCAATATTTCACTAAAGGAACTATCCATTGCTTCTGCCATAAAACTTTCATTGTCTTTCCTTCTAGAATCGTATTCCATTGTACCCATCATAGGCATATCCATTGACATAGCAAAGTAAGTATATTGCATAGAGGTAACAACTTTTTCAGAAGTATTGCTCACCACTTTCATCTCGGAGCCCATTTCCATTTCTTGTTTTGAACTCATACTTGAACCCAAAATTTCCATATCAATCTCCATGTCAATATGCATGATTAATTGGCCTGTTTTGCCTACTTTTGGATTGAATTTAAGAAGATACTTTTCTTGTTCACTGCTTATTATCTCTGATGTTTGCTTAGATTCCTCTTTAGTAGTGGCCCAACCATTACTCATTAACAATTGGCTTGTAATTAATAAAAGAAGGATGAGTTTAGTGCTTTTCATGATATTAAATTTGTTGAGATAAATTTATATATCAAAATTAAAATTCGTGTTAAATTGAATGAAAATTTTACTTTATAGGCTTTAAACAAAGCTAATTGTTTGGAAAAACAATCTATTGAAGGTGTTATGTAATTCCTTGTTTGCTCACATCTTTCGAGTAAAACATAACTGAGCCTTTGGTTTATAATGGGCTAACTTTTAGCTATTAGTTTTATTTGATATTGGTCAAGATGTTCCTCCAATGGAAAAAAGCAGGAAAAAATATATTTGAAACGATTTAGATTAATCCTTTGGAATTCAATATGATATTTTTAATTTTTTCTTACTTGAAACTTGAAACTTGAAACTTGAAACTTGAATTTGTACTTCCCTTACTCCATCACCATTATAATATCGCCTTTCAACTTCATAGGCATCGACATGCCCATTTGCTCTACTTCCATATCAAAATCTTGATTTAATATGGCTTCAATCAACCACATGGTTTTCTGATCGTAGATAAATGTACCGGTTTGTTTTCCGGTCATTTCAGTATCAACAGCTTCACCTTCAACTGCTAAAGCCTCTTTCATTCCTACATCAGAATCTAGATCAATATAAACTTTACCATCTTCAACTTTGGTTAAGGTGTAAGTCGCATCAAATGTATAAGGAGAAGCTGCGTCTTCAATTTTTTTGTTCCATGATTCACCAATTTTAATGGCTTTATCTGGAAATTGCGACATATTAATCATAGAAGAAATATTCATATTGGCTTGTCCGGATTGCATTTGAGCTAGGCCATCTGCACCATCGGTTTTAAGCGTAGCGCCATCATGACTTTGCTCTAAAGTGATTTCGTTATCAATCAATTGACCAAAGGCAGCACCCATTGCATCAGCCATCATACCTTCGTTATCTTCTTTTCTTGTATCGTATTCCATTGTTCCCATCATCGGAATATCCATTGAAATGGTAATGTAGTCGTATTTCATAGAGGTAACTACTTTTTCATCAGTGTTACTTAATACTTTTAAATCAGAAGCCATTTCCATTTTTTGAGTAGTATTGAGCGATTGTCCCATAGCTTCCATGGCAATATCCATATTAATATTCATCACCATTTTACCTGTTTTTCCTTCCTCCGGATTCAATTTCAACAAATATTTGCCTTTTGAGCTGCTAGACATCTCAGGAGCAGATTCAGCGGATTGATTTTTAGAAGAAGAGCAGCCTCCAATCATAAATTGGCTCGCAATCAATAAAACGATAATAAATTTCACACTTTTCATTAGATTATATTTGTAGCAAAGTTAAAAATCAAATTCAATACCCAAGGGTTAAATGCGCTAACTAAAGTTAACCGTATTAGATACCTTCAATTAGTTGCCAAAATTCTACGATGATAGTTAATCTGACCAACATGGTAGGAAAGATGCCAAAGTAAATGCATAAGAAAATCAAAGGTGCTTGGTTTAAATTCTAGCTTTGGAAACTCAAATGGATAAATACTAAACAAATCTTCTTCGCTTAGCTGATTTAAAATTTTAGGTAGAAAAACCTTAATGGCTTCTATTTCTGAAATCAATTCTACTCTTGGTTTATCCTTAATTGAAAATTCTAATTCTCGTTGTCTTACATATCCTGAATGACCTAAAACAGCCCCAATAAAATGATTTAAATTACCAATCAAATGAGTGGTTAAATTACCGGCTGAATTGCTAATGCCATCAGTCACCAACCATATTTGTTCTTCTGTTTGATAGCCATTTAATTCATCTATCAATTGGTCCAAACAACTATTGAATTTGTTAAGTATTCCTGGGGTGATTTTTTCTGTACTCATGTTCTTTTATATTCTATGAATTTAAAATTACTATTATCCACTTAAGATACTTATAAATAATATTATGCTTTATGAGTTCTGCATTGTTCGGAAAATTTTTGTTGACCTGCCTACCGTCTGGCAGGCACGAATTCCACGGATTTACATAATTACTTAATCGTCTTTGGTCTATTCTTCACAGGTATTCAGAGGAAAAAAATCTACCTTTCAGCGTGCGCTAGCTCCTGAAAGTGTTGATTTTTCTTATGATAAGAACACGCTTTCGGGTCTTTCAGACGCCGAAAGGAGTTCTTCTGAACACTTTTCTTGTATTCATCAAAGACATCCCTATAGTTTACTAATGATAAGATAAATAAGGTCAAGAAAATAATTACTCTGATTTTTGCCGCTAAAGCGGCTAATTAATCCTTGAAATTGCAAATTCATAAAAATTTAGTAGTGCAAATCATCAACATTGTTTGTGAAAATTAGTGGAATTAGTGTCTTATCTTTTTTAATCTACCTAAATACTTGCAATAAATTTCTTAATCAATTCAGCCGTATATACAGGATTTTCCAACGGCAACATATGTGAACCTTCTACAATCTCCCATTCAAAATTGTGCTGTTTCGCCAACCGACTCATAAATTTTGGTTTACTAACGCTGGTTTTATCTGCTGAAATGATTTTACCCGGCAAGGTTTTTAACCTATTTCTATATCGATCAAAATTATATTTCATCACAGAAAATATATCTAATTCCTTCTCTACTTCAAATGCTAGCACATATCCATCATCTGTCTTTCTTAAACCATATTTTAAATAATCTTGGAAACACGTTTCATCTAATTGATTAAAAAGTCGCTTACTCCTAAAATAAGTCTCCGCACTTTCTAAGTCCGGCCAATGTTCTCTTCTGCCTTTAGATTTCATGGCAGGGGAGAAATATTTGAAGATGTCTAGAGCATCAGCAATAGGCGCCAATTTAGACATCCAACCATTCAAAATTACCGGTTCAATCAGTATAATTGCTTTGAATAATTCCGGTTTTTTAAATGCTGCATTTAAGGTAGTGGAAGCACCAAATGAATGTCCAATCCCAACTACAGGCTCATTTGTGTTCGACTCAATAAAGGCGATCATTTCGTCTGCCGACTTCATCCAATTACTGATAATTGGATATTTAGGATCATGCGCATACATATCTTTGTAGATCACCGTAAATTCATCACCGAGTGAATCAAACAATTTTGAATAGACGCCGGAAGGGAATCCATTGGCATGACCAAAATTTATGATCGTTTTTTCCATTGGGCTAAATTACAAAGTAGATGCAGAGATTCTAACGTAGACAAGTAAATGAATGTTTATATCTAAAAAAGTATAACATTGAAACAAATAAGTTTAGATTGCGTAAATTGGATGAACTAAAATAATTTATTTAAATATGGAGACATTAGATCAAGGTTTTTTGAGGTTAGATCATGCTGATCAAGTTACTCGAACTGCATTTATTAGAAAAACTTATGAGCATGTAGCGGGAGCAGTGCTTGCATTTATAGGAGTAGAAGCACTTTTACTAAATATTCCGGGCATTGAAAAAATGGTTGTGCTAATGACCAGTGGATATGCATGGTTAATTGTATTAGGCTTATTTATGTTCGCAACAAATTATGCTGAAAAAATGGCTTTGAGTAGTCATGATACGCAGAAACAATACATTGGTTTGGGATTATATATAGTGGCGGAGGCACTTATTTTCGTTCCTCTAATGTATATCGCGATGAATTACTCGTCGCCGAGCGTTATTAATCAGGCAGCAGTGGTTTCTTTAGCTTTGTTTACAGGGTTATCAGCGGTTGTATTAACGACAGGAAAAGATTTTTCATTCTTAAGATCAGCTATTACTATTGGAAGTATCATTGCTATCGGATTAATTGTAGCCGGTATTCTTTTTGGTTTTAACATGGGATTGTGGTTTTCAGTTGGAATGGTAGTTTTGGCTGCTGGTTCAATCTTGTACCAAACATCCAACATGGTTCATAAATATAGCACCGATCAACACGTAGCTGCTGCATTAGGTTTGTTTGCATCTTTAATGTTGTTGTTCTGGTATATTTTACAAATTTTTATGAGCAGAGATTAATTTCCACTTTAAGTTTTATAAATAAAAAAGCGGCCAATGGTCGCTTTTTTTGTTTACGCTATACTGAACCATTTAGAAGGTATAATCATTACATTTAATATAAAGAATCAAATATTTATGATCGATCAAATGAATAAACCTATCAAAGTAGCTCAACTTTCTGATTTAAAAGACAGAGAACCAACTTATGCCTTAGTTAAAAATACGGATCTAGTTATTATAAAATTTGACGATGAAGTATCTGCTTTGTATGGAAGATGTTTACATCGAGGCGCTTTATTGAGCGATGGATTTGTCGATGATAATGATAATCTAATTTGCGGATTACACAATTGGGATTATAGAATTGACACAGGTGTTTCTGCCTATAATAATGAAGAAGTACTTCAAAAATTTACCACAGCAATTCAAGGTGGTGATGTCTATGTAGATGAGGATGATATCGCAGCCTTTCAAGAAGAGCATCCTCAACCATTTGATAGAGACGCCTATTTAGGATTGTATGCTGATACGCACGCACAACCGACAGAGCCATACAATAGTTTGATTCAAAATTTAGCTAAAAATGGATTAAAGAAATTTGGACATCATGGTCCATCTGAAGCGATGGGCGTGGATAGAGATACACTTCCTAAGTGGGAAAACATTCAGTTTTTACCCGCACAATTAGCTACGAAACCATTGATGGACGAAGACAATGTGGTAACAGAAGTAATTATTGGACCGGAGGCTGAAAAACCACTAAGATTGCCGATGCCTTTATTTGTATCGGATATGTCTTTTGGTGCTTTATCGAAAGAAGCCAAGATTGCTTTGGCCAAAGGAGCTGAAATGGCAGGCACTGGAATTTGCTCTGGTGAAGGAGGAATGTTAGCAGATGAACAAGCTAGTAATTCAAAATATTTTTACGAGTTGGCTTCCGCTAAATTTGGATTTAGTTGGGATAAATTACAGAATGCTCAGGCGTTTCATTTCAAAGGTGGACAGGGTGCCAAAACCGGAACAGGCGGACATTTGCCGGGAGAAAAGGTAATAGGTGAAATTGCTGAGGTTAGAAATTTAAAAGAAGGAGAACCGGCTATATCTCCAGCCACCTTTCCTGATCTAAAAACGGTGGAAGACTTTAAAGATTTTGCCAATAAGGTAAGAGAAAAAACGGACGGCATTCCTATTGGTTTTAAAATTGCCGCTAGCCATATTGAAAGAGATATTGATTTTGCGTTAGCGGTTGGTGTAGATTATATTATTTTAGATGGCAGAGGAGGAGGAACCGGAGCTGCACCAACAATTTTAAGAAATAACATCAATGTGCCAACCATTCCAGCATTGGCAAGAGCTAGAAAACATTTGGATGAGCAAGGAGCATTTCATGTTAGTTTGATTATTACCGGTGGATTGAGAGTGGCAGATGATTTTGCAAAAGCACTAATATTAGGCGCAGATGCTATTGCCGTAGCGAACTCAGCAATTCAGGCCATTGGATGTTTAGGGATGCGGGCTTGCCACACCAATAATTGTCCCGTAGGCATTGCTACTCAAAAAGAAAACTTAAGAGCAAGAATTGAAATTGCAAAATCGGCTAAGCAATTATCTAATTTCTTTAATGCTTCTAATGACCTAATAAAAGTAGTCGCTAGAGCTTGTGGATACGATCATATACAAAAGTTTAATCACGGAGATTTAAGCACATTTGATTATGATATGCATAGGCTAACAGGTATAAAATACGCCGGAATGGTTTAGCTCTTTGCAATAATTTCTTTAATAATCTTGATATGATGCTGAGTGTGTAACGCAATGAATTTTTTAGACTCTTTTACGTTTAATTGCCCGAAATAAGGATGATTGAAAAATCTATTCTTAGCCAAACCCTGTAGTATTTTCAGCTTGTCATCAGCTTTTTGAAGATATTCTTGTAGGGCTTCTTTATCAGAAGATAAGGTTGGTTGAACTGCTTTAGGCGCTTTAGCTTTACCTCTTGGAAACCAATTCAATCTTAAAAAAATAACCCTTAACAAGTTAAATTTAGGTTTGTAATCTTTAGGGTCCGATTGTTCAATGGTTTTGCAAATAGATGCAATAACTTTGGTTGAATGTTCAATATGTGCCCCCACTGACCAATTAGAAATGTCGGTATTTAAGGCATCACTGTATTTTAAATAAGCACTTAATTCTTCAATAATTGGAGACATATTTTATAGCTTTAGGAGCAAATGTAAAACTAAATATAATAAACGATGCTAAATTGGAACGATGTAATCAAGTTTGCTAATCATGGCAATCCGGAACCGGAGAGAAGAGTAGAGAAAACGGATGCAGAATGGAAGGCGCAGTTAACTCAGGAACAATACGAAGTCGCAAGGTTGAAAGGGACAGAACGAGCTCATACAGGCGAGTTTTGCGAAGCGCATCAACCAGGATTATATGCTTGCATTTGTTGTGAAACACTTTTATTTGATTCTAGAGAGAAATTTGAATCGGGAACAGGATGGCCAAGTTTTACGCAACCCGTAAAGGAAAACGCCATTAAATATCATAAAGATACCAGTTATGGAATGGTTAGGGTAGAAGTAATGTGTAATGTCTGCGATGCGCATTTAGGGCATGTATTTCCCGATGGTCCGCCACCTAGTGGATTAAGATATTGTACGAATTCAGCATCTTTAAAGCATGTGGAAGATTGAAAAGATAACCTTTCAGTGTGCGATAGCTCCTGAAAGCGTTATGATTCAGAACACGCTTTCGGATCTCTTAAATTAACTTGCCGCCTTACGGCAAAAATCCATGTAATTGTTTTTTAAATGATATAAACACTAAAACGGATTATTGTTATAATTCTACTTAATAAGTAGTTTATCAAGTGATGTAACTCAAATAATCGAATAAATCCGTGGAATTCGTGCCTGCCAGACGGTAGGCAGGTCAAAAAAAATCTTCCGAGAAGCTGTTAGCTAAAACCGAGTGTTTATATTTGGTAGCTTTGTGCGAGTTAAGAAAAACCATGCAAAAAGAACTTCAACTACAACTTTCGCCTGAATTAGCGTCACAAGATGATGCAATTAAAAGAGCGGTTTCCCAAAAATCGGGTATTCCTTTTAACGATATTAATTATGTGGAGATAGTTAAACGTTCTATTGATGCTAGGAAAAAGGAGATCAAAATAAACTTGACTGTAAAGGCATTTGTCCATGAAATGTTTAAGGAAGCTAAAATTAATTTACCCAACTATCCTAATGTTGAACAACAAGAACCGGTTATAATTATAGGCGCAGGTCCGGCAGGATTGTTTGCAGCATTAAAGTGTATAGAACTGGGTAAAAAACCGATTATCATTGAACGAGGAAAAGACGTAAAAGAACGTAGGAGAGATTTGAAAGCCATTAATGTCGATCATATTGTTAATGAAGATTCTAATTATTGTTTTGGGGAAGGTGGTGCAGGAACTTATTCAGATGGGAAATTATATACTCGTTCTAAAAAACGTGGCGATGTTCAACGCATCTTAGAACTATTGGTGGGATTTGGAGCGACTAAAGAAATTATGATCAATGCTCATCCACATATTGGAACCAATAAACTGCCGGCTATCATTCAAAAAATAAGAGAATGCATCATTGCTAATGGTGGAGAAGTACTGTTTAACACCAGAATGGTAGATATTGATGTTGCGGGAGATGAGGTACAAAGTATCACCACCCAATCAGGAGATAAAATAAAAACTAAAAAACTCATTCTAGCAACCGGTCATTCGGCACGAGATATTTTTGAATTACTACATCAAAAGAAGATTGAAATTGAAGCCAAGCCTTTTGCTTTGGGCGTTAGAGTAGAACATAGTCAATTATTAATCGATCAAATACAATATAGTTGTCAAGTAAGAAATGAATACTTACCACCTTCTCCTTATAGTATTGTAAAGCAAGTGAATGGGAGAGGCGTTTATTCTTTCTGTATGTGTCCGGGTGGCGTTATTGCGCCTTGTGCTACCAGTCCGGGAGAAATTGTAACCAATGGATGGTCGCCCTCCAAAAGAGATCAACCAACAGCGAATTCGGGCATTGTAGTGGCTTTAGAATTGAAAGATTTCAAAGCTTATAGCAAATTCGGACCTTTAGCAGGAATGGAATTTCAAAAAGCCATTGAACAAAAAGCTTGGTTAGTGGGTGGTAAAACACAAAAAGCACCGGCACAGCGATTAGAAGATTTTGTCAATGGTAAATTGTCTCAAGACCTACCGGAAACCTCTTATAAACCGGGTATCACATCCGCAAAATTAGATACAGTTTTACCTGATTTTATCAATAAAACATTACAACAAGGATTTAAAGAGTTTGGTAAAACCATGAGAGGTTACTTAACCAATGATGCCGTCGTTCATGCACCGGAATCTAGAACTTCTTCACCGGTTAGAATTCCAAGAGATAAAGAAACGTTTGAACATATTCAGATCAAAGGTTTATATCCTTGTGGGGAAGGAGCTGGTTTTGCAGGAGGAATTGTTTCCGCCGCAATTGACGGTGAAAAATGTGCGGAGAAGGCTGTGGAGGCTATGAAATAGATTTAACTCTTCGCACTCGCTTGAAATCCGGGATAAAAAATGATGGCATCATCTCTATTTTTTAACTGCTCAAATTCGGCAGCTAAATCATCTATAATCTCTTGAGTGATATATCCTGCTTCTAACAAGTTATCACTTCCACTTAAGAGCAAATCATACAAGTAATCAGCCATGATCATTCTTTTGATTGGATCTCTTAGGTCGTGAAACTGAGAGATTTGTTGTACATCAATATTTTTGTAACCCGTAACTGTAAGGTGATATCCAAGTTTAACACCTACCACCGTATCTCCACCCGCTTCATTTTGTAACTGATTGTATGCTTTCCAATAATTAGTGATGTTTGGGAGCGAAGGTTGAATATACCAGCCGTTATTATACACTTCCGACAAATAGATTGGACTGTCGGGTTGCAAATTTTCTCTAACAGCTTTCAAAATTTCGATTGGCCTATTGACATGTTCTAACACCCAGCAGAAAAGAGCACCATCCGGTAAATCGTTGGCATCTAATTTTAGGTGAGCGGCATCACCTACCATTAACTTATATCGCCCTTCAAAAGGTTTTAAATTTTCTTCCGCTTTTTCAATTTGGCTAGCATCAATATCAATTCCGGTTACTTTTAATTGAGGGTATTTGTTTAGTAAAACCTTAAGGTGAGCGCCAACTCCGCAGCCAATTTCTAATACATGAGTACTTTTTGAAAAATCAATATTTTTATAAATCATGAGTTCCAAAAAATCATTTTGGTCTAACAACCTTTGTTTTTCTTTCTCTGTGTAGCCATGTAAATATTTTTGCTGCGCCATTGCTAAAAATTAGTTTAATTTGAGTTGAATAATTTGGAATCAAACCTACAAAATTTGAATCAATGAAAAAGTTAAGTTTAAAAGTGGATGGGAAAGAAGTGCATTGTTTCAATGTATCAAATGATATGGTGGAAATAAAAGTAAATAATAAATGGTTTTCAGCCTCTAAAAAAGATATTGAAGTAGAACTAGAAGTGATGAAACCAGATAAAGGGAAGGGTTATTTTCTCTATAGCTACAAGCATAAAAACAATAGGAATAGAGAATTTTTGTTTGTTGATGAATACACAGAAGAACGATTAGTAGAAGCCATCAAAAATCTAGACTTACTAGAAAGTGAGAAAATCTATACAGAATTGCTGCAACCGTTTGGGTATGATAGTTAAATTTTGATTCAAAGTTTTATGGAAAAACTTCAATAACTGACTCTTAATAGAAGTAAATAATCTTTTGATGTGCTGATGGTTTGATATGCAAATGTGCAGATGAAGATTTATTTCGATTTTATAATATAAAGAGAAAGCGTTGAGAAAAAATGAGTTATTGGATGTAACTTTTCAATTAGCCTTAGAAGTAGTTGAATATTGTGAGCGATTGGAATCGGATAGAAAGTTTGTAATAGCAAGGCAACTTTTAAAATCTGGAACTTCTATAGGTGCTAATGCAAGAGAGGCACAAGGAGCTGAAAGTAGAGCAGACTTTATTCATAAACTAAAAATTGCATACAAGGAAGCTGAAGAAACAAGATATTGGATTGAATTATGTCAAACTTCTAGTAGTTATTCCAATCCAAAAGTAGAATTAATAAAATTGTTAGAATCTAGTATAAAACTTCTTGGTAAAATTATTTCGAGTACTAAGAATTCCCGATTTTAATAATTTATTTCATCTACACATCTACACATCTACACATCTACACATCTACACATCTACACATCTACACATCTCCACATCTACACCATATACATACTTTCGTCTCTAGCTTCTAACAAACTTTTGCCCATTAAAGCTTCGTCGACTACTCTAGCGCATTCTCTTCCTTCTGCAATTGCCCAAACCACTAAAGATTGACCTCTTCCCATATCACCGGCTACATAAACGTTCTCGACTGATGTTTGATAATTCTCGGCTTTCACATTGCCTCTTTCGTTTATTTCAACGCCTAATTGTGCTAATACACCATCGTGTTTAGGATGACTAAACCCTGTAGCAAACAATACTAAGTCTGCAGGAAGTGTTCTTTCTGTTTCGGGCTTTTCTACAAAAGAAGCTCTGCCGCCATCTTCTGGAATAGTCCACTCTAAATCCACCACTTTAACGCCGGTAACATGGCCGTTTTCTCCGATAAACTCTTTCGTGTTGATTGCCCATATTCTTTCGCAGCCTTCTTCATGAGAGCTAGACGTTCTTAAAATGGTTGGCCATTCCGGCCATACAGGATTTAATCCATTCGCCGGGCTGTCAGGTTTCCACATTATTTCGAACTGAGTAATGGATTTTGCACCATGTCTGTTCGATGTGCCTACGCAATCAGAACCAGTATCACCACCGCCTAAAACAATAACGTTTTTATCTTTGGCTAATAATTCTTCTTCTTTTGGAATGGTATCTCCACTTACTCGTTTGTTATTTTGAGTAAGAAAATCCATAGCAAAATGAATGCCTTTTAAATCTCTTCCTTTTACATTTTTTAGAAAATCATTAGGAATGGTAGAGCCACCGGATAAAATAATAGCATCAAATTTCTCTTTTAACTCTTGCACCGGAACATTAAAACCTACGTTGGCATTGGTTTTAAACGTAATGCCTTCGTCTTGCATTAATTTCACTCGTCTTTCAACGATACTTTTCTCTAACTTAAAATCAGGAATACCATATCTCAATAATCCACCAATTCTATCGGCTCTTTCAAAAACAGTTACCCAATGTCCTGCTTTATTTAATTGTGCTGCTGCTGCTAATCCCGCAGGACCTGAACCCACAACTGCGATATATTTACCTGTTCTTTTCAAAGGTGGATTAGGCTTCATGTAGCCCAATTCAAAGGCTTGTTCTGCAATTGTTTTCTCAATATGTTCGATCGCTACAGGCGGCTGATTAATGCCCAAAACACAAGATGCCTCACAAGGTGCCGGACAAATTCTACCAGTAAATTCAGGAAAATTGTTGGTTGATAACAATATCTCTGTAGCTAGTTTCCAATCTTCCTTATAAGCAGCATCGTTAAATTCAGGTATAATATTACCTAATGGACAGCCACTGTGACAAAATGGAATGCCACAGTCCATGCATCTTGCTGCTTGTTCCTTCGATTTCTCTAAAGGAAACGGCTCATAAAATTCCTTATAGTTGTTTATCCTTTCTTTTGGATCAACAGTTTTCGGTAATTCCCTCTTATACTCCAAAAATCCAGTCGGTTTTCCCATTTTATATGTTTTATTTACTTTCAACGTCCTCTTCAAGAGACACTGAAAGGGATACTTAATTCTTTCTACTTAATCCTTCTTACCTTATACTTTTTAAGCCACTTTATATTCAGCTTCTTCAGCTTTTTGTGCTAACACTCTCTTATAGTCTTTTGGCATTACTTTAACAAACTGATATACCGCTTGCTGCCAATTTTCTAAAATTTGATTAGCCAATTTACTGTTTGTATAATTTGAATGATTATTGATCATTTTATGTAAGAAATCAATGTCTTCTTGTTCCATTGGATCTACATCCACCATTTCTAGGTTGAGGTTTTTCATAAATGACTTTCTTTGGTCATATATATAGGCAATTCCACCGCTCATACCCGCTGCAAAGTTTCTGCCGGTACTTCCTAAAATAATGGCTCTTCCTCCTGTCATATATTCGCAACCGTGATCTCCAATGCCTTCTACAACCGCATTTACACCAGAGTTTCTGACACAGAATCGCTCTCCTGCCAATCCATTGATATAGGCTTCGCCGGAAGTAGCGCCATAAAAGGCAACGTTTCCAATAATTATGTTTTCACTTGCTTCAAATTGAGCTTTGCTGTCCGGGTAAACAATTAACTTTCCTCCGGATAAACCTTTTCCGAAATAGTCATTGGCTTCTCCCTCTAACTCTAATTTTAATCCCTTTGCTGCAAAAGCACCAAAACTTTGTCCTGCTGATCCTTTAAACTTAAATTGAATCGTATCAACCGGCAAACCTTCTCCTTTGTATTTTTTGGAGATTTCGTTTGATAAGAGTGTTCCTAAACTTCTATCGGTATTAACGATACTAAATTCTGCTTTTACAGTGCTTAAATCATTTAAGGCAGGTTGTGATGCTTGTAATAACTTCCAATCTAATATATTATCAAGGCCGTTATCTTGTGGCACAGATTTAAAAAGTCCTGCTTCCGCTCCATTTAACTCTTTATATAAAATTGGATCTAAATTAAGATGCTTGTACTTCCAATGGTCAATATTTTCTCTGGTTTTAAGCAATTGTGTTTGCCCAACCATTTCATTTATAGTTCTAAATCCTAACTCTGCCATAATTTCTCTTAAATCATTGGCTAAGAAGGTAAAGAAGTTAATTACGTGCTCAGGATCACCAGTGTAACGCTCTCTCAATTCTTTATTTTGAGTTGCGATACCAACCGGGCATGTGTTTAAATGACATTTTCTCATCATGATACAGCCTTCCACCACTAATGCCGCAGTAGCCACACCCCATTCTTCAGCACCTAATAAAGTAGCAATAGCAATATCTCTTCCGGTTCTTATCTGACCATCTGTTTGTAAGGTTACTCTACTTCTTAATTTGTTTCTAACTAAGGTTTGATGCGCTTCAGATAATCCTAACTCCCAAGGTAAACCGGCATGTCTAATTGAACTTAATGGAGATGCACCTGTTCCGCCATCATAACCTGAAATAAGGATGACATCTGCTTTAGCTTTAGCTACACCTGATGCAACTGTTCCAACACCTGCTTCAGATACTAGTTTTACATTTATTCTTGCTTCTCTGTTGCTGTTTTTAAGATCAAAGATAAGTTGAGCTAAATCTTCAATAGAATAAATATCGTGATGTGGTGGAGGTGAAATTAATCCAACACCTGGAGTAGAATGTCTCACTCTTCCAATCCAATCATCTACTTTATAACCCGGTAACTGTCCACCTTCTCCTGGTTTAGCCCCTTGAGCCATTTTAATTTGTAACTCATCAGCATTAGATAAGTAATAGCTGGTTACTCCAAATCTACCTGAAGCTACTTGCTTAATAGCTGATCTTTCCCAAGTGCCATCTTCTTTTACCTCAAATCTAGCTTCATCTTCTCCGCCTTCTCCACTATTGCTCTTGCCTCCAATTTTGTTCATGGCAATGGCTAAGGTGGAGTGTGCTTCATGTGATATAGATCCAAATGACATGGCGCCTGTTGCAAATCTCTTAAAGATGCTTTCAACAGATTCTACTTCTTCTATTGGAATTGGATTAGCATTATCTAAGTTAAACTCAAACAAGCTTCTAACCGTAATTGGATTTTTTCGCTGATCGTTGATCGATTTAGCATACGCTTTATAAGTCTTATAATCATTGTGCTTAGTAGACTTTTGTAATAAATGAATAGAAGTTGGATTGAATAAATGCGCTTCTCCTCTTCTTTTCCATTGATAAACGCCACCTACTTCTAATTTTGGATTAGTAATAGGGGTGTCCGGAAAGGCCAACTTATGTCTAATTAAAGTTTCAGTGGCAATTTCATTAAAGCCTAAACCGCTTAAACGTGATACTGTTCTTTTAAAGCATTTATCAACCACGCTTTTATTCAAGCCAACAATTTCAAATATTTGAGCACCATGATAAGAGGCATAAGTGGAAATTCCCATTTTTGAGAAGATCTTTAACAATCCTTGACTGGCTGCTTCAATATATCTTTCTACTAGTTCATCATTAGATAAACCTAAGTATTTTAGTTTTTCTTGATTAAGATCGTAAATGGTTTGGAAGGCCAAATATGGATGTATGGCACTCGCTCCATAAGCAATCAAAGTAGCTATGTGGTGTGTTTCTCTAATGTCTCCACCTTCAATCACCAATGAACAATCAATTCTAGATTTAATATTGATTAAGTGATGATGAACGGCACCACAAATTAATAAAGATGGAATGGGAACATTATCTTCATCAATATGCCTATCAGACAAGATGATAATATTATAGCCATTGGCTACTGCATCTTCGGCTTGTTTACAGATTTTATCAATCGCTCTTTCTAAACTGTTAGGTTTTCCATTGGCCGGAAAATGACAGTAAATCTTTTCAATTTTAAAATCTTTTCTATGCGTATATCGAAGTTTATTCATATCGCCATCCGTTAAAATAGGTTGACGAATATGTATTTGCTTACAATGTTCCGGTACGGTTTCTAAAAGACTATCGGCTCCACCTAAGCTAGTGAAAGTAGACATTACCAATCTTTCTCTAATTGGATCAATTGGCGGGTTGGTTACTTGTGCAAATAGCTGCTTAAAATAATTGGCTAAATGCTGACTTTGATCAGATAAAATAGCCATAGGAATATCAGTTCCCATAGAACCCAACGGTTCTTTACCTTTGCTACACATCGGCTCTACTATCATTTTGATATCTTCAGTAGAATAGCCAAATGCCTGCTGGTATGTAAATAATTGCTCCTTATTAAATTTAACAGGAGGTTTTGGTGATTTCTCTAATTTTGAAAAAGAGATTTTATATTCTTTCAACCATTCTTGATAAGGATGCTCAGAACAAATTTTCTTTTTGAGCTCAGTATCACTAATAATTCTTCCTTGCTCCAAATCTGCCACAAACATTCTACCGGGCTGCAATCTACCTTTCTTTACCACTTTTGACTGATCTACCGGCAATGCGCCTGCTTCAGAAGCCATAATAAGGGTATGATCTTCCATCAAACAATATCTCGATGGACGTAAACCATTTCTATCTAAGGTTGCGCCAACCACTTTTCCATCTGTAAAACATATAGAAGCCGGTCCGTCCCAAGGTTCAATAATACTATCGTGATATTCGTAAAATGCTTTTTTATAGCTTGGCATTTGCTCATTGTCTTGCCATGCTTCTGGAATAAGCATCATCATAGCATGAGCAATATTTCTTCCGCCTAAAACCAATAACTCTAATACATTGTCTAAGTTGGCTGAATCGGATTGACTGTGATCACAAATTGGGATTAGTAATTTTAATTCTTCCGGTGTAAAAAGGTCACTTCTTAAGTAATGCTCTCTTGATTGCATCCAATTTACATTTCCTCTAACGGTATTGATCTCGCCATTATGGGCTAAATACCTAAAAGGCTGCGCTAACTTCCATTTTGGATAAGTATTGGTGGAAAATCTAGAATGAACTAAAGCGATGGCTGATTTAACTTCATGATTTTGTAGGTCCGGAAAAAATGGACGAACCTGCCACGTAGTTAATTGTCCTTTATATACAATTGTTTTAGAACTCAGTGAAGTGTAATAGAAGGTATCTTCTGTTGATTCAACTTTAGCATGAATTTGATGGGCTGAATAATTTCTAAAAACATAGAGTTTGCGCTCTAATTCATTGTTGTCTTTTGGCTCGTATTTTGGAGCAATGAAAATTTGCTCAATATCAGGAATAGTGGCTAATGCAGAATCACCAATATTGGCATGCTCTTCATCCGGCTGCGTTGGCATCTCTCTATAACCTAAAATATTTAAGTTTAATTGAGTAGCGATATCTTCTAATATAGCTTTGCACTCTTTTCTTTTCTTTTTATCAGAAGGAAAGAATATTAATCCGGTGCCATAATGACCAGCTTCCGGTAATTTAATTTTAAGAGGTTGGCAAACAGAGGTGTAATAATCATGAGGAATTTGAATCAATATCCCAGCACCGTCACCTGTGTTCTCTTCACAGCCACAGGCACCACGATGTTCCATATTTTCTAACATGGTGATGGCATCGTTTATTACTGAATGAGATTTCTTCCCTTTCAAATGAGCAATAAATCCAATTCCACACGAGTCCTTCTCAAACGAGGGATGGTACAAACCCTTTTCTTCTAACATCGATGACATACAACTAAATGGTTTTAATGATGGTACTAACCAGTAAATAATGTGATATATAGTGTAGCGCTAGCTAATTATTGAATAAGTATAGGGAGTTTTTGTTTCGTTAGAGGGTTTCAAGCGTTTATGAAATAATTAAAAAAAAGTCTCTTCACTTAATCTATCAGTTGTCTGTTTGTAAGTAAAACTACTCATCTATAGTTTATAAAAATATATATGTGAAAAATATATTTCAGAACAAGATTAAAATAGTATATGAATATAAAATAAGTGTTAAATGTAAATTTAAAATGCATTGAAAAAGAAATATGGATATAAATTGCACAAAAATTATGAAATATATTTTATCTAACTATTTAAAAAATTTGTGATGAGAAAGTTAAGTTTATTTATGCTGATGATATTTTCAGTGGGTCTAGTAGAAGCTTATGCTGGTGCAGAAGAAAAGGCTGAAACTGTTAAAAGTGAGAAGGAAATAAAATCGTCTTCAGAAAAATTATTGAAAGACGAATATGCCGCTGAGTGGGAGGAACCTGAATTGATTGACGGGGATTCAACTATTGAATTAAGTGCAGGTGAAAAGGTTGCTCTATGGAAAGAAAAAGTACCATTTGATTTTGGAATGTCTTTAGATGTATATACTCAAACAAATTTTGCCGGCAAACAAACTAATGCCATTGTTAATGAGTCTTTTTCGGATATGGCGAATTCATTTGAGTTGGGTATGATCAATATAATGATTGGTAAGGATTTTGGTAAAGTAGGTTTCATGGCAGATTTAGGATTTGGTCCAAGAGCGAATGCTGCTAACGGAATAGATTTGGGATCAATTGCAACTATTAAGCAGTTATTTGTAACCTATGCGCCTGCTGATTTCATCAAGTTTACCTTTGGTAACTTTAGTACTTTCTACGGATGGGAATTGATTGAGCCGCAAAATAACTTTCATTACTCCACTTCTTTAGCGTTCCAAAACGGACCATTCTACCATACAGGTTTAAAAGTTGATTTCTCTGCAGGTAATTGGAACTTTATGGTGGGTGCCTTTAACGATACAGATTCTAAATCAGATGGAGATAGAAATAAATTCGTTGGTGGTCAAGTAGGATACTCAGGAGACGTGTTTAGTACTTATATCAACTATTTAGGAGGTAATGAAGGAGCTATTTTTGACGAAGTTGATGATGAGATGATGTTGTTTTCTAAGTCTTACAAATCATCTTTTGGTATCTCTTCAGTAGCTGCATTAGGACCTAATCAAGGTGGAAGCATTGTATTAGATTTAGCTTACCACAGATATAGAATGAAAGATGCTTTAACTGAGGATATCAGCAATACAGATTACTTCATCGCTTATCTTTATGGACAAGCGCCTGTGAAAGAAAATGGTTCAATTGGAGCTAGAGTTGGATATGCTTCTGATAAATATGACATTATCGGTGATGCTCAACACTTCACTGACTTTACACTTACTTACAATCACAAAATTGCTGGTTTGTTAACTATCGTACCAGAGTTTAAAGTAGATTATGCTACTGACAAAGTGTTTATCAATAACAAAGGAAATGCTTCTAATACACAGTTTAGATTATTATTAGCAGCAATTTTCGCTATTTAATTTTTGAAATAGAATACTAATGAATTTGTTTATAAAATTTCTTTAATACGCAATTAAATTTGAAAGTACACGCCAGTCTTTCAAATTTACATCATCTACATATCTAATGTAGGTTAGATTTCCTTCGGCCTTGCTATTCTCATAGCAAGGCTTTTTTATTTAGGCGGGCGCTTAATTAAAGAGAAAGTCGTGTGTTTTAGATTCTCGTATAAGCGAGACGCTTGAACTAGTGGAGCACACATCGAAACGATTGAAAAAGATAGATTGTTAAATGGAGTGTCCCATTCTTTCAAATTCTTTTCTCAAGAATTGACCGGTAAAGCTCTTTTTGACTTTAGCTACTTCCTCTGGTGTGCCTTTGGCGATTATTTGTCCGCCACCTTTACCACCTTCGGGTCCTAAGTCTACAATATGATCTGCTATTTTTATAACATCCATATTGTGCTCAATAATGATGATGGTATTGCCTTTCTTCACCAATCGCTGTAATACTTTTAGTAAAATTCTAATGTCTTCAAAGTGTAAACCGGTAGTGGGTTCATCTAATATATAGATGGTTTGTCCGGTATCTTTTTTAGATAACTCTGCTGATAATTTAACTCGTTGTGCTTCTCCTCCTGATATTGTAGTAGAAGCTTGCCCTAATCGGATATACCCTAAACCTACATCCAATAAAGTCTTCAGTTTACGATGAATTTTAGGAACGTTTTCAAAAAACACAGTAGCATCTTCAATGGTCATTTCCAATACATCAGTAATGCTTTTTCCCTTATAATGAATTTGAAGTGTTTCTCTATTGTATCTTTTGCCCATGCATTTTGGACATTCCACATAAACATTGGGTAAGAAATTCATTTCAATCAACTTCATGCCGCCACCTTGGCATTCTTCACATCTTCCGCCTTTTACATTAAAGGAAAATCGTCCAATCTTGTAACCTCTTATTTTAGCCTCCGGCACATTGGCAAATAATGTTCTAATATCTCCGAAAACACCAATATAAGTAGCCGGATTTGATCTTGGCGTTCGACCAATTGGCGATTGGTTGATCTCGATGACTTTATCTAAATGCTCTAAACCTTTGATGCTGTCATAAGGCATTGGTGTTTTTACCGCTCTAAAAAAGTGTTGATTGAGAATTCGATATAAAGTTTCATTAATCAAGGTTGATTTGCCGCTGCCGGATACTCCAGTTACACAAGTAATAGTGCCCAATGGTATCGTAATGTCTACTTTCTGAAGGTTGTTTCCTGTTGCTCCTTTCAGGATTAATTTTTTGCCATTGCCTTTTCGTCTTTCTTTAGGCAATTCAATATTCATTTTACCACCTAAGTATTGAGCTGTAGTAGCCTCTAATGTTATAAATTCTTTTGGTGTTGCTTGCGCTACAATTTCGCCACCGTGTTCTCCGGCTCCAGGACCTAAATCGATTAAATAATCAGCCTCCATCATAATATCCATATCGTGCTCTACCACTATTACAGTATTGCCAATAGTAGTAAGGTCTTTTAAGGCATTAATCAATTGATGATTATCTCTTTGATGTAAACCAATACTCGGTTCATCTAAAATATAAGTGATGCCTTGTAACTGTGAGCCAATTTGAGTAGCTAATCTAATTCTTTGAGATTCTCCACCAGATAAACTGCGCGTTGGCCGATCTAAAGAAAGATAATTCAGCCCAACATTCATTAAAAAACCTACTCTGTCTATCAGTTCTTTAATAATGTCTTTAGCAATCGTTTGTTGGTTTTCTGATAATTGGCTAGGCAAAGTTGGAATCCACTCAAATAATTCTTTAATGTCTAATTGAGTAACTTCTCCAATATGCTTTTCAGCTACTTTAAAATTAAGCGACTCTTTTTTTAATCGATAGCCATCGCATTCCGGACAGGTAACTTTTGACATAAAGCCTTCCGCCCATCTTCTAATTTTTTCAGAGGCTGTATCGTTGTAACTTCTCAATATTTGCGGAACAATGCCTTCGTAATCTAATTTATAGTTTTGCTTACTATCTTGATAGTTGACTTGAATGGTAAATTGTTTGCCCTGAGAACCTTCTAACAAAAGCTCAACAACATCTGGTTTTAATTTTTCAATGGGATCGGATAAGCTAAAGTTGTGCGCTTTAGCCATTTTTTTAATCACTTTGAAAGTATAGTTGTCTCGATATTCTCCGAGAGGTGCAAAGCCACCTTCGTTGATTGATTTGGTAGGATCTGGAATGATTTTTTCCATTTCCACTGTATGAATTTTACCCAAGCCTTTGCAGGTGGGACAAGAACCATAAGGTGAATTAAAAGAAAATGAATTGGGTGATGGCTCTTCATAACTGATGCCGGTTGTAGGACACATCAAGTTCTTACTATATGCTTTCTCATTTTTTTTATCCAAATCTTGAATAAAAATCAATCCATTGCCACTTTTAAGTGCAGCTTCAATTGATTTTCTTAACCTTTGAACATCTTTTTCTGTGACTATCAATCGATCAATTACGGTATCAATATCATGGATTTTATATCGATCCACCATCATACCTTTTGTAATATCTTGGATTTCACCGTCCACTCTAACTTTTAGATAACCTTGTTTTCTAATTTGCTCAAACAATTCTCGGTA
The DNA here is from genome assembly GCA_041393015.1 of Chitinophagales bacterium. GTDB lineage: Bacteria > Bacteroidota > Bacteroidia > Chitinophagales > JADIYW01 > JAGQYH01. The sequence goes on from JAWKKV010000003.1 coordinate 320,065, forward strand.
ATGTCCTTTACGTCCTCTAACAGCAGGCGATAGGATAGCAATTTTCCTCCCATGAAAATGTTCCATGATATGATCGATAATCTGATCTTCCGAGAACTTAACCATTTTCTCTCCCGTGTTGTAACTATAAGCATCAGATGCTCTAGCAAACAATAGTCTTAAAAAATCATAGATTTCGGTAGTGGTGCCAACAGTTGATCTAGGATTTCTATTAGTGGTTTTCTGTTCAATAGATATTACCGGACTTAAGCCGGTTATTTTATCTACATCTGGTCGTTCCATGTCGCCCATAAATTGGCGGGCGTAAGCAGAAAAACTTTCCATATAGCGTCGCTGTCCTTCTGCATAAATAGTATCAAATGCTAAGGACGATTTACCACTGCCACTTAATCCTGTAATTACCACAAATTGATTTCGTGGTATATGAACATCAATGTTTTTTAGATTGTGAACCCGTGCGCCATAAACATTAATGAACTCAATTTCTGTTTCACTAATGGCTGGTAAATGGGCACTTGGTTTTGTCATGGTTAGCTATTGATCGCCTTAAGGTAACAAGCGTTCGGAATAAATTGTTTCAAATTATTTTACGGCAGGAGCATTATCCATTTCCTTTTTCAAATATTGAAAGATGGTTTGATCTTTAAAAGCAGCCACTAAATCGTTGAATTTAATTTCCAATTCATTTCTTGGTGGCATTTTAAGATTCAATAAGACTTTATCTAAAGAAGCTTTCAAGATATCTTCTACAGCTATTTTTTTATTTTCTGCTAAAATGATGTATTCGTTAATCACTCTTCGACCTTCTTCTTGGGTTAAAGCGTTATTTTGAATCAGTTCTTCTATAAATTCTTTGAACTTGGCTTTAGCAATCACCATTGTTCCAACTCCATTATATAAAATAGCTCTTATTAAATCGTTCATAGCGTCAACTTTCATTATTAACAAATATAAGATAGTCGCCTTCCATAAAAAAGGTAATTGGATTGTTAAAATATGAAGATGAAGTTTTGTAGCGGATTTTGGACGATAACTGGCGTTTGTTTTATGAAATCGTAGTTAAAAATTATTTCACTTTTTAGATCGTAATGCAATTCTATCTTTGCAGCAAATTAGCCCCATGCAATTATTGACACCTTTACGAATTGTAGCCGTTTTAGAAGGTATTTCGTATATACTTTTACTATTTATTGCAACACCTTTAAAATATCTGAAAGATATGCCACATTACGTGGAGCTTTTGGGTATGCCTCACGGTATTTTGTTTATGCTGTATGTGGTATTGGCCATTTTGATTAGCGACAAAATGCGCTGGTCGAAAAAAACATTAGCCATTGTGTTAGTGGCATCTATCATTCCATTTGGTACATTTTATATTGATAAGAAGTACTTTAGACAATAACATTTTATCTTTTTAATTTTGTCGATCTAAAAAGTAAAGATTATGAGAAGAAGTCCTGATTTTGGTTTATTGATCATGCGTTTATCAATTGGTGTATTAATGTTGTTACATGGAATTGCCAAATTAAAGGGTGTTGATGGAATCGAAGGCATGTTGCAAAGCAAAGGATTGCCCGGATTTTTAGCTTATGGTGTTTATATTGGAGAAATTGCCGCGCCTATATTTTTAATTGTTGGTTATAGAACTAGAGTAGCGGCGTTAGTTTTCGCTATCAATTGTGTGGTAGCAGCCCTATTGGCACACGCTGATGATATTAATCAATTATCACAACATGGAGGTTGGGCAGTAGAATTATTAGGTCTTTACTTTTTTGGCGCTTTAGCTTTGTTTTTTACCGGTGGAGGTAAATTGGCTTTCTCTTCTAGCAGTAAATGGGATTAACTCAAGTAAATTAGCATCTTCAGTATTAAGAAGTGTTATAATCTTTCATTAGGCGATTTAACTAAGATATATTTGCAGCGCTAACGAAAGTTGATATGATTGAGAACGAGAAGGTATTATTAGAAGGTGTAGCTCATATTTTATACGATTATTTAATTGCAGCCGATTTTTCTGAGGTTTTAGCGAGGTATTTAAATATGTTGGCACTACTTGTGGCAACAACTATAATATTGGTCGTTATTCAGTTAACGGTTAGGCGAATTATAATTACTACTGCAAGTCGATTGGCCAACCTTACCAAAGTAAAGTTTGATGATATTCTAGTAAAAAATAAGTTTCCTAGAAGTATTGCACGAATAGTTCCTTTGTTTGTAGCAGCGGAATTAATACCAATTGTCTTTATCGATTTTCAATATACAGAAAATTTAGCCATAAAAGGACTCCAAATCTTTGCTATTGTAATGGTGTTATGGATAGCAAGAAGCTTTTTAAATACATTAAAAGATTACTTTAAAACACTTCCTAATCTCAAAGACAAGCCGATAGATAGTTACATTCAGGTGTTTATGATTTTTGCCTGGACCATTGGTATTGTATCCATTTTTGCAGTGATTACAAACATTTCGTTCTTAAAGTTTTTTACCACTATTGGTGCAGCATCTGCCATTATCATCTTAATATTTAGAGATACAATTTTGGGTTTTGTAGCCAGTATCCAAGTATCTATTAATGATATGGTACGTATTGGAGATTGGATTACTTTTGAGAAATATGGTGCAGATGGAGATGTAACAGAGATTAACTTAGCTACTGTAAAGGTTCAGAATTTCGATAAAACCATTACCACTATTCCAACTTATGCTTTGATTTCTGATTCATTTAAGAATTGGCGAGGCATGACTAATTCAGCCGGTCGTAGAATAAAAAGAGCCTTATTGATAAAGCAAAATAGTGTCAAATTTATTGATCTATCGACCATAGAAAATTTAAAGAAAATTGAATTAATCGCTCCATATTTATCCAATCGACAAGGTGATATTGACAAATACAATAGTGAACATAATATCGATAAAACGCTATTGATCAATGGAAGAAACATGACCAATTTAGGGGTGTTTAGAAAATATATTGAAAATTATCTTCATAAACATTCAGCCATTAATAAGGATATGATGATTATGGCACGTCAGTTACCGCCAACTGCGGAGGGCATACCGGTAGAAGTGTATGCTTTTAGTAGTGATAAACGATGGGAAAATTACGAATACATTATGGCAGATATTTTTGATCACTTAATTGCTGCTATAAAGTATTTTGATTTAGAGTTGTTTGAATTGCCGAATAATTCAAGCTTTATAGAAAGAACGAATAGGCGAAACAACAGCTAAATATTTGGTTTAATGTAACAACTTAAGTTAACCACAGATGCTCAGATATCGTGTTATTATTTTTTGGAGATAAGTCAATTTCAAATAAACTGTAAGTGATTTAAACATTCCAGTTTATTTAAAATCGATTGTGGCTAGCCACATCAAGATAGATTAGATTAAAATATACTTTCAATTAATAAATTTAACAGCGATTAGCTTAGTATAGTTTTTTAAAGAATCCGTGCATCCGTGGTTAAAAAATTAAGTATTCCTATACAGATATATTAGTTACAATCTCAACCCAAGAATAATCACATCTTTTTCTTCGCCTTTTACTTCACAAACTTTTGGAAGTAATCCCCATTTTTCAAACCCAATACTTTCAAAAAGTGTTATACTTGGGCGATTAGCAGCATAAATTACTGCCATTACATTTTTCAATCCTCTCTTTCTAATTTCAGAAAGACCTAATCGAATAAATTTTCCTCCCAAACCTTTACCTCTTGAATGTTCATCCAAGTAAATGCTAATTTCAGCCGTTATATCATATGCTGACCTACTTTTATAGTCAGAAAAACTCATCCAACCGCAAGCTTTTCCTTCAAACATTAAAAGCCATACCGGTCGTATTTCAGTATTGTGTTGCTTAAACCATGGCGTCCAATCTGCTACAGAAACGGGATTTAAGTCGGCTGTAATCTGCCCTCCGGGAATAATAGAGTTGTATACCTCAACAATGAAAGGAAGATTTTCTAAAGAAGCAATTTTTAGTTCTAACGACATGGGGGCGAAGATAGAATTTTAAGTCAGAAATAAAATTTGCCTTATTGTTAAAGCATGATTAATATGTTGGATATTCCACATGTGTGCAATTTTAGTGGAATCCTCCGTAGGAGTAAAGACTAACTTTATAGGTATGAAGCAATGCATTAAATATCTCTATCCAATAGGATTATTGGTTGTTCTAATTTTTACTACTACTGGTTGTTCTCAATTATACGATCTAATCAATGATTCCGGTGATGCCTTAAAAAATGATTTATTTGAAGTGTCAGATAGTCTGGAAAATAATATTGAGTCATTAAGTGATAACCTCCTTCAATTTTTAGAAAGTGATAGAATGGAAACTTTGGTAGATAGCGTCGTTTCGCAAGCTTCCAAAAGTTTTGTAAAAGGTTTAAATATTGATTCCCTTTTAAGCACGGTGGATGCAAATTTGGATGCTACATTGGCTGGTATTCTAGATAGTTTGTTAAGTCAAAGTGTCTCTGATGAAATAGGAGAGAGCCTTCGAAACGTATTGGTGAAAAGCGGATTAGACCCTGAATCATTAAAACGACTATTGCTCAATGAAGAAACTACGGCCTTTATTGTCAATCTCAAAAATGAAGTTTTAGGCAATACTACACCTACACTGGTAGATTCTATTATGGAAGCGGCTATGATGGTGTTTGAAAAATATTACGATAAAACCATTGAGCCCGACATCAATAAGCTTTCGGACAACTTAACAGCTATCAATGATAATTTACAAGGAGAATCAAGTACTTGGTCGAACTTACTAAGAAATGGAATCATTGGTTTGTTGAGTGTTTTTTTGCTAGCCTTAGCGGCTATCTTAGGTTTCAGAATCTACAAAGCCAATCAATATAGAAATTTGGTAAGAGTAATGGCTACAAAGATTGATAAGATGAAAAATCAGGCGGCGTATGATGAATTAACCCACGAAATTAAAACCGCTACCGAAAGCAAAGATTTGAATACTTTATTGGATCAATCTATAAAAGACATAAAAGAAAAATCCGCCAAAGAATGGAAAGACAAAGATAATCAGGTATTGAAGTTATTGAGTAAGTACGCCAAGAAAGGCGAAGCCATGACGTTTTCTCCCACCAATCTCGAAGACATGAAAGCAGAAGCGGCGTCCAAAGGATTATTAGATCATTTAGAAAGCACGTTGGAAAAGTATGGGGAAGTTTAAGTTCATTAGGTGTCACAAGAAATATCATCCCATTCTTGATCCATATAATTGATTAACCAATTCAAAGCATAATGTCTTTCATAAACAACTCCTGAATTTAACCCTTTCAAATCAAGTCCATTTATTCTAGCGTCAACACAAGCCCAATCAATCCGATAGTATAAGTCATTAGCATCTAAAATTTCAGCTTTAGATCGAGCATCGTCAATAGCATTTATAAACGTATTGGGATCTTTATCTTTTGCAATCGGGTATTTATCATTTGGAATATCATTCAAGTCACACATTTTGTCTGGAAATTCTAATCTATCTACAATTTTTAAAGCCCACATCAAAGTCCAAATACCTTCACACTTCCAAGTTTCTTGATTTTTCTTTTCTGGAGTTGGATCCTTTAAAAAACTTTTTTCATCAGGTGTTACATAATCCCAGAGATTATATTTTAAAAGGTATTCTTTAGCTTCATCACTTGTCATACCATCAAAAGCAACAATATTGGTTACTGCTAAGACGGTTACTCTTTGAGCAATTTCTTTAGGCTTTCTAATAGTAGTCTCAGATTCTGATTCAATATTTGGAAGGTTGTAATTTATTTTAACTCCTTTCTGTTCTAGAAATTTTTCAGTTCTCTCTTTTCTTGAGAGTTCTTTTTTAGATTTAAATAGCCCAAACATAGTTTTTTCACTATTATGATTTGTGAAACTTAATAGGATAGATATGGTAAATATTTGAATTAGTGTTTTCATTCCTCTAGTCTAGTTTCAATATCCATTTGTTTATGTAGGATTCTGTCAATCCAGATTTTATCGTGTTTAATTTTATATATGATTAAATGTGATTGAAATGGATGGATTCTATGTTGACTTTTTATTTCTTCAATGGATTTGCCAATCTTGGTGTGTTGGCATATTGATTCAAATTCATTTATAATCGATTCATAGTATTTATCAGCTTGTTCTAAAGACCAATTTTCATAGGTGTAAATCCAAATTTTTTCAAGGTCATCTTTTGCTAGCGTGCTGATTTTATATGAAAACTTCATTTTACATATTTATTCTTCAGTTCTGTAAGATGTTCTTTTGGATCAAAATCTTCAACATAGCCACTTTTCTCTCCAGCTTCAATCGCTTCCCTAAGTAATCTTATTTTTTGCTCTCGTTCATCCACCAAACGCAATCCCGCCCTTATTACTTCACTCGCAGAGGCATATCTTCCGGAAGCAATACTAGATTGAATAATCTTTTCAAAGTGTTTCCCAAGCGTTACTGAGGTATTTTTTGATTTCTGCATAATCAACTTTTAAAATAAAAATACCAAACATTGGTATTTATTACAAATTTAATTGTTAGTGATTAAGCAATTATAACTTTTATCTATGTCTGTATAATAATTATAGATGATATTTATCATTAAGGATGTTGTAACTTAGATGTTTTAAGAAATCTAATAAAATTAAGATATGGAATCTAGTAATCATTCAAGTAACTCAGGAAATGGTAAGGTTTGGGATATGAACGAATCTACAGGAAAATGCCCGTTTTCAGGCGGAGCAGTGCAGCATAGTGCTGGTGGTGGCACCAAAAACAGAGATTGGTGGCCGAATCAATTAAATCTAAATATTTTAAGACAGCACTCCGCTTTGTCTAATCCAATGGGAGAAGATTTTAATTATGCAGAGGAATTTAAAAAGTTGGATTTAAAAGCTTTAAAAGCTGATCTTTTTGAATTAATGACGGATTCGCAAGATTGGTGGCCGGCAGATTATGGTCATTATGGACCGTTTTTTATACGTATGGCTTGGCACAGCGCAGGAACTTATAGAATTGCTGATGGTCGTGGAGGCTCTGGTTCCGGCTCACAGCGTTTTGCACCATTGAACAGTTGGCCGGATAACGCAAGTTTGGATAAAGCTCGTTTGTTACTATGGCCGATTAAACAAAAATATGGCAAGAAAATTTCTTGGGCAGATTTGATGATTTTGGCAGGAAACTGTGCCATTGAATCAATGGGATTACCAACCTTTGGATTTGGTGGTGGAAGAGAAGATATTTGGGAACCGGAAGAAGATATTTACTGGGGATCGGAAGGCGAATGGTTAGGAGACAAAAGGTATACAGGCGATCGTGAATTAGAGAATCCATTGGGTGCGGTTCAAATGGGATTAATTTATGTAAACCCCGAAGGACCGAATGGTAAGCCTGATCCATTAGCATCGGCTATTGATATTCGAGAAACTTTTGGTAGAATGGCAATGAACGATGAAGAAACCGTAGCGTTAGTAGCGGGTGGACATACATTTGGTAAAGCACATGGTGCGGCTGATCCAGGACAATATGTAGGTGCAGAACCTGCAGGTGCCGGTATTGAAGAACAAGGTTTAGGTTGGAAAAATACATTTGGTACCGGACATGGAGATGATACCATCACTAGTGGTATAGAAGGTGCTTGGACGCCTAATCCTATTCAATGGGACAATGATTACTTCGAAGTTTTATTGGGTTATGATTGGGAATTAACAAAAAGTCCTGCAGGTGCTTACCAATGGACACCAACAGCAGCGTCTAATGCTAGAATGGCTCCAATGGCACACGATAGTTCCAAAAGTCAAGCTTTGATGATGACTACTGCAGATATGGCTTTGAAAATGGATCCGATTTATGCGCCAATTTCAAAAAGTTTTCATGAAAATCCGGCTAAGTTTGCAGATGCTTTCGCTCGTGCTTGGTATAAATTAACGCATCGTGATATGGGACCGGCTTCGCTTTTATTAGGTACAGAAGTACCTGAGGAAGAATTGATTTGGCAAGACCCAATTCCAACCGCCAATTATGAAACAATAAACGATAGCGACATTGCTGCTTTAAAAACTAAAATATTGGGTTCGGGATTAACCGTATCACAGTTGGTTTCCACCGCTTGGGCATCGGCTTCAACTTATAGAGATTCTGATAAACGTGGAGGAGCCAATGGCGGTCGTATTCGTTTAGCCCCTCAAAAAGATTGGGAAGTGAACAACCCTGCTCAATTATCAAAAGTATTGGAACATTTAGAGAAAATTCAATCAGACTTTAACGCTTCATCTGGTAATAGAAAGGTATCTATCGCTGATTTGATTGTTTTAGGTGGATGTGTTGGTGTGGAGCAAGCAGCTAAACAAGCAGGGCATTCTATTACGGTGCCATTTACTCCGGGTAGAACAGATGCTTCTCTAGAACAAACTGATGTAGCATCTTTTGCAGCATTGGAGCCGGCAGCAGATGGATTCAGAAATTATTATAAACCAAAGCATAAAGCATCAGCAGAGGAAATGTTGGTAGATAAATCGCAATTATTGGGTTTGACAGCTCCTGAAATGACCGTTTTAGTTGGTGGAATGCGTGTTTTAGATACCAATTTTGATCATGCTAAACATGGCGTGTTTACCGATCAACCCGGCGCATTAACCAACGATTTCTTCGTTAACTTATTAACGATGAACACTACTTGGAAAGGCAGTTCAGATGCACAAAATGTTTTTGAAGGTCGCGATAGAAAAACCGGAGAGTTAAAATGGACCGGCACCAGAGTAGATCTTATTTTTGGTTCAAATTCAGAATTAAGAGCTTTAGCTGAAGTTTATGCATGTTCTGATTCAAAAGAAAAATTCGTCAAGGATTTTGTTGCCGCTTGGAATAAAGTGATGAATTTGGATCGTTTTGATCTGAAACAATAAGATAAATAGAATCATAAAATTAAGGGCTGTCCTAATCATGGACAGCCTTTTTTTATCATGGACGAACTACTTCTTTACGAAATCTGGCCATTTACTCATATAATTAATGAAGCTTTCACTCAATCCTTCTTTTTCCAAATGTTCTCTAGAAACAGGGAGCTCAACAGGAACAAAACTAGAATCTTTTTGAATTTGATTCGGGTAATCATGATGAAGAATAGCAGCTCTGCCAATCGTTACAAAATCTACGTTTGCATCTAATATGGCTTGAACATCTTTTCCTGTTCTAATCTTTCCGGCCACTGTCCATTGTACATTTCCATAGTTGATTTCTGTAAAGTGCTCTAAAAGTGTCTTGTTTTGTTGATCAATTGCTTCCGGTTTTTTGAAACAATCCCAAAGCGATACATCTAGAAAATCTATTTGATGGGTATCGACCAGTTGTTGACAGACGGTTTTGATTTCTTCTAGCTGCATCCCAAATCTTTCCGGTGATAATCGAACGCCAATTAAAAATTCTGATCCACAAGCTTTGCGGATGCCATCTACAACTTCAAAGATCAATCGTGCTCGGTTATCTAATGAGCCACCGTATTCATCGGTTCGTTGGTTGTATTCTGAACTTAAAAATTGACAAAGAATGTAGCCATGTGCTCCATGAATTTCCACACCATTGTAACCGCATTGATACGCTCTAACACCTGCTGCAATAAAATCTTCCCTTAGTTCATATACCTCAGCTAAAGTTAAGCCACGAGATTTTGTTGCTTCATGATCTGAAGGACCCACCGGACCGCCTTCTACTAAATCTTTTGGCGAGCGAACACCGGCGTGATGCAATTGAACCACGGCTAAACTATTGTCTGCTTGAATCGCAGCTGCTAAACGTTTGTGTCCTTCAATATGTTGATCGCCAAAAATACCTAGTTGACCGGGAAACCCTTTGCCGTTGGCTTGTACATGGCTAGCGCATGTCATGGTTAAACCAAAACCGCCTTTTGCCCGCATGGTGAGCCAATGGTATTCATCATCAGATAAAGTGCCGTCTTCATGGCTTTGACAATTGGTCATGGGTGCCAGCATAAAACGATTTTTCATGGTTTGCCCGCAAGGAAAGGTGATGGAGTCAAATGGATTTATCATAAATAAAAGTTGATTGGAAAACATGCATAACGCTAGTAAGGGAGAAATGTTCCTTTAGAAGGAATTAATTGCCAGCTTATTTACGATAGGTTCGTCCTGAAATTTCAATCTTATCATTTACAACTACAACACTATCAGTACTATTGATGATATAATGGCCGTTATTGGATGAAGGAAATAGCTTCTCAAAAAGAATTCTATCCAAATAGGTTGTTACAATGGAGAAAAGCTTATTGCCGTTAGTGGCTAATAATTCATTTAAAGAACAATAATTAATAGCGCTAAATTCTGAAGTCTCCTTTTGCAAATCATCATCCAACTTAATTTCATCTTTAATCTCATTGTAGTCAACTTCAATAAAGTCTATCAATTCCTGTTGACTTAAAACAATTTTGTAGTGATCAATAACTAACCCTTTATAGTCGAATCTACCAAAATTAAGTCCTGTGTTGACCGAAATTATTTTTTTATCGACTTCAAATTGATTAATAAATACATTCATGGGAGGAATAAGATGGATTTAGATTTTGCAAATAAAATGAATATTTAGATTGTAGTAAGACTTGTATAATCATTTATTTTTCCATCATAGAGTTTTGGTGAAAAATCAGATGTCAGGCATTTAAAAAGCGCCTGACATCTGAAATAAATTACTCTGCTGTTGGAGGAGTTAAAGTATAACCCCAATCTTCCATATAACTCAGTTGATCGAAATAAGCTTCTTCTCCAATGGCTTTTCCTTCATCGTTGTAGGTTAAAATAGTCAAGCCATGCGTAACACTTGGTTGGCCGGTGGCTGGTTGGTCACCATACATTCCGGTATTGGTGCCTGTAGTGGTCCATTTGGTGATGGTTTTGTTTCCCACGACGCCTACTAATTCGTACTCAAAAGTCATGTCAGGAATAGCAGTTCTAAAAAAAGTCATTAGATCAACGTACTCTTTTGGATTTTGTGCACTTGGCTCTCCATTTTGTTTTCTGTTAAAATTGGGAGCTAGATTCGCTTCCATTATAGCAGCATCGCCTGAATTCCATGCCCCGAAAAGAGCTTCATTAGTGGCTAATATTTTCTCTTCTAGTGCTTTTTGTTGAGTGTCTGCCTCACTTTCAATTGTTGTATTTTCTTGATTACATGACATTAAGCAGGCAGAGGCGTCAAAGTATTTCCAAACGGAATGAAGGAAACCTATTGTACCGACCATTGGAGATGTAGATTCGTGGCAAAGGCAGCTCAAACCAAATTAGAGGAGCCTGTTTACGATGCTGTTGATTACGAGCAAGTTGTAGCGTTATTGTCAAAACTTTACAATAACGGATTTGATGTCATCAAAACAGAAAACTTATATGAGTTTGATGGTAAAAGAGGATTTTCTCTTGGGCAGGGTGAATAAGAAAACTAAAACTCATTTTGAATTTGAATTGTTGTTTTTTCTAACCACGGACAGCCGTTGGCTAAAGCCTTTGGCGTCGGATGATACACAGATGTTTAATTACAAATCTTCAACTATACATGGATTGTTTTAGTAGGTATTGGTTTCAAAGTGAATATCGTTTAAATCTGGATGCGCCCGGGCGCAATCGATCATTGGTAGATTAGTTTGCTGATGTTAATTTTTTAGTTGATTTTGGTATAAATTTCTAAATTTAAGATGCGATATCCGTGCATCTGTGGTTAAATTACATTGATAGCTAAAGATTTATATTAGATATCAAAAATGGAATGTTTTAAGCACTAGTTATAAAACTAATGCACAATGGTTTAACTATAATGATTAATCAATCATACTTTTCAAACCTATAGTGATTATTATAATATAAAAAGCCTACGATTAAGTAGGCTTTTCGTTGCAAAATATTTTTTGAAAGCTATTTTTTCACCTTAAACGATTTAACAAACTTATCTGCCGACTTTTGATCAAAAGATTCAGTTGGTGAAATAACAACTACTTGGTATTGGATATTGCCTACTAAAATAACGTGATACTGAATTTTACCATCTTGTTTTATTAAGTGTATGTTGGCTTTTAATCCTGTATTTTTCTTTACTTTCCAATTGGATTTTTCGAGAATATTACCTTCTAGAATTTTATTAAACTCTTCTAGAGACAATTCTGCTAATTCCATTAGATCCTCCAATTCCACTTCGTGTAAAGTATAAGCTGCAAAAAAGGTTTGATCGCCCACGGTGGCTGTAAATTTTTTGGTTGGCCCTTCTTCACTGGCTTGATATTCAGCTGGAAATTTGATAGACATTTTACCTTCAGTTGAAGATAATTTTTGCGCTGCGGCAGTTGGGGCAAACGCTGTTGTTAATAATACAAAGCTGATCATTAATAACGCAATAGGATGTTTTTTCATGTATCTTTTTTAGAATCTAAATGTAATAATTAGCAATCTCATTTAATAAAGCAAATAAGATGGACAGCTATTTTACATTTTAGGGGTTTTAGTTCAGGTTTGGAAATTTTGTTTTTTGAACTAATGTTTTAGACGTAAATAAAAGCGCTTGAAGCACTAACAACAATATTATTATCACTGCAAAAACAAACTGCGAAGAGGTTTTTCCGGAGAGATATAATTGTTCTGAATATTTCATAATTAACTTCGATTCCGATAGTTGAATTTTAGATAACTCATCTAATAAAACAAGGGCTTTATCAACGAATTCCAGGTTCTTTTGAGCTTCGTCTAATTGAGTAGGTTCAATACTTTCTATAATATTGATCAATTCATCTGCTTTTATTTTTTCAAGTTCAGTAAATTTAGTTTTGTGGTAGGCATCACTCGTATTTTTAAAAGCCAAAAGCAATTCATTAATACTTTTGGTTTTATATACATTACTTGAATCGGATTTTATTTCTTCTTTTATCTGATAGACAAATATTGTCATTTTTAAAATATATTCTTCTGCAATTAATCGATCCTCATACAATGTGCTAATTGATTTTTTTATATTATAAGTATGATTTCTATCAATATAGTTGCTTAATAAAACCAAGAGACATAACACGAGTAGGGCTATCGAAGCCAATGCTTTATTTTTTATGCTATAGGTCCATTTCATAGGTTTATATATTTGTTTAAATGATTGAGTTGAAAATTTGATTGTTTTTGAATGGTGATCTGAAACTACATTAATTTTATCAATATTTTGACACCAATTAGTATCACTGTAAGCTTTTAGATTGGATTTTATACCGTATTTTAGGAGGTAACTTAAAAGTCTAGTCTAGCCTTTTCAAGTGCTTTTAAAATTTTATCTCTTTTAGAGCCTTTAAGTAAACCTTTTGGAAGTCTTTCCTTCCACGAATGCCACCAATGATCTAAACCAATCTCACGTCTCGAAGATGGTTGAACTTTTGAAGAAACAAATTCAATCATTTCATCTAATTGATTGAGGTTAATAAATTGGAATGTAAAGGAGCATTCTCTAACAAAATATATTTTCTTTTCAGAAGTAAGTTTATTTAGGTCAATTGAAGATCCGCCAACATGGTAAGTCGACATAAAATCTTTATGAATATTGGGATCATATTTTTCAGTCCAATGTTTTGACATAAATTAAGTGATTTTTACGGCATGCTACGGTCTCGGCTATGAGTAGTTGCGTGGTTTAACACTTAACTTTGCAAGTACGCACCAAACTGAAAATCCGCGTGGATTTTCAGAAGTAGGCGAGAACAAGCAATTACTTATAGCATATATGTAAAAGCAGTAATTTGAATCTGCAAAAAAACAAAATGTTATGATAATAGAAATAGCATACAGAGGCTATTTGGAGAGGGTAAGGCACATCTTGTAAAGCCCAAGCTCAACAATCTCCATTTAGTAGATGCTACAGTCATCAGAGGAAAGAGAAAGTACACTGTGAGAGCTTTGTAATCATTAATTGATAGAGCAAAAGCAGTCAGCAGACGTCATAGTACTTGATAGGAAATGACAGTCAAGCAATGAACAGGACCTGTACCATCAAGGAAGTTGACCGAACACTTTAATCAATGTCTTAATTCGATTAGGAGTCCGTCAGCGGATAGCCTAACCTTAAGCAGACAGAACAGAACATTTTTTTACTATGATTGCCAAAGTATTACGACCAAAGAATCTTTACAAAGCCTACCGTCAGGTGGTGCAGAACAAAGGAGCTGCTGGTGTAGATAGAATGACAGTTGATGAACTATCCAATTTTATAGACAGTCATCGAAAAGATTTGTTGTACTCTATCGCCAATTGGAAGTATATACCACAAGCAATTTTAGGGGTTTCAATACCCAAAAGCAATGGTAAAACCAGACTTCTGGGAATACCAACAGTAGTAGATAGATGGCTACAACAAGCGGTCAGTCAAATATTAGTGACAAAATTCGAGTTAGAATTTGAAGATTTTAGCTACGGTTTTCGCCCGAAGAAGAATATCCAAAAAGCAGTATTACAAGCACAGAAATACATCAATGATGGCTTTCAAGATATTGTAGATATTGATTTAAAAGGATTCTTTGACGAAGTTGACCATTCTATTTTACTACAATTGATTTACAACAAAGTTAACTGTCGAACCACCTTGCGGTTAATCCGAAAATGGCTAAGAGCGCCCATTTTAATAAATGGAAAACTCAAAAAGCGCAGAAAAGGAATCCCACAGGGCAGTCCATTGAGTCCATTATTATCTAATATAATGTTAGATGTTTTGGATAAAGAATTAGAATCAAGAGGTTTAAAGTATGTTCGCTATGCAGATGATTTTAGTATTTATACAAAGTCAAAAGCGGAAGCAAAGTTGGTAGGCAACGAAGTTTTTCTCTTTTTACGAGATCAACTAAAATTACCGATCAATAAGGCAAAGAGTGGCATCCGTAGACCATCAAGTTTTAAGTTGTTGGGACATGGTTTTGTACCGATCTACAAGAAAGGTATAAAAGGACAATATCAACTCGTTGTAAAGAAAGAAAGTTGGCAGACTTTAAAACGCAAATTGAAGGTAATTACCAAGAAAACCAAACCCATAGCCTTAATTGAACGGTTTAATTTATTATCACAAGTTTGGCGAGGATGGATAAACAATTACCGATTGGCAAATGTTTCTACCAAACTCAAAAAGCTAGACGAATGGTTAAGAAACCGATTAAGATATTGTATTTGGCACGACTGGAAAAAGCTAGAGAGAAAGCGAAAGAATCTAATTCGTTTGGGAATTGGTCAAGGACAAGCTTATGCTTGGAGCAGAACTAGAATGGGCGGTTGGGCAGTCGCTCAAAGTCCTATTCTAGGCACTACAATTACCTTGGCAAGGTTGAAACGAAAAGGGTATTTACCAATGTTGGACTATTACAAGAAAATGCAAACTTCGATTTGGTGAACCGCTTAGTACGAGACCCGTACGCTAAGTGGTGTGAGAGGCGCACTGACGATCATTCGATCGTCAGCCGTCTACTCGATTGTGCCTTCGTTGTTCTTTTTTCGGTCGTTGGTTTGTCTGTCGTTTCGGTCGTGGTGGGGCAGCCACACTTCCTTTTGCCAAGCTTTGGTTTTAGCATTGGCTGGTGCGGCTTGGCAATGTGTGTGTGGCTGTTAGCGTTTGCAGATGAAGGTCTCTTTCTACGATAATTACATCAGTCAGAACTTCGTATTTTTTTCGAATCTCGCAGAGTCTCCCTTGTTTGTAAAATTCAAGTTTCAAATCATTGGTTGATTTTTTTTGCTCAAAAGTGTCAAGATATGAGTGTATTGCAGGTTCTAATAAATCTACATTTCTTTTCAATTTCCAAGATTGGTCAAAATCTGTTCTGTCGATTAGAATAAGAAAAAATTTGTTTTCAGCACCGAATCCAAAATCACTCTGGTTTTCATAAAGATTACGGCTAATAGTAACGGGTCAGCCTTAACTCTATTCATCAAGTCTAATCTAAATTGTCTTATTTCAGCAACTGCCTGTGCTGCTTGTCCGTCTCCTTATCTTTCAATCGTTCAGTTAAAGAGTAGTAAAGATTTGAATCATCATTATTGAAATTAATGTTTGCAGCCGCCTTACTTAAGTGTTGTCAATTCGGGTCTTAGGTCAGCCTGTTTTCTTTTCAAATTCAATAAAATTTGTTGGTAGATATGTTACTTTAAGGTCAAATGGGGATTTCGTTAATAAAGAAATCTACACTTTTTATCTGTCCCATTAAAGTTGGTAAAACTACTTCGTGAGATTTGAACAAGTGTTCTATTAAGATACTTGACCAATGGTTGTACCAACTACAAACAAGGTAGTCCTGAACAGTTCCAAGAACTCCTGTCTCCATTTGTCCTATAAGATAATCATAAGAGGTGTTGTCCTTAATGTACTTTTTGACAAGATACTTGCCCAAATCGTTTTGATTGTCAGCACCCCACTTAAATGTTTCAACCTTATATAGTTCTTGAACTAGATTATCAGTGTCTAGCTCGTCTAATCTGTAGTGTTTTGACTGGAAATGAAATCGTTAAGCAAATCGTGATTCATCAACATTCTCAGAAAGGATGTTGTACAATTCTTTTGAATTGAGCATTTAGCCTTGTGTTTTCAAGTTCAATATCATTATCTTGACAGAATTGATTTATATTCCCTGTGCGGACGATAGACTTAACTTTAACCAAAGGGTGCCAAGTCGGTATTAAATTTTTTAAGCTCTTCACTGTCGTGTTGCTTTCCAATATTCAAAATTCTTAGGCATTATCTATTTCTTTTATTAGTTCGGTAACGTTCAAAAAATTTATCCTGAGACAATAACCCTCTTCATTATGTGATTCACATAATTTGATAGATTTATAGCCATTTTCTTTTAGTTCAGATATTTTTATAATAAGTTCAGGGCATTCTGAAAATTTTATTATTTCCAACCTATCAGTACTAATAGGATACATAGGCTTAGAGTAAGTTATAGCATCGGTGTTTGGTTTGCAAACCATTTTTTCTATTATCTTGAACAACAGAGTTGGCAGAGTAACCAAGGGTTTCTATAAGTCTCCAATTTATAGCCAATACTTAAACATCTCAACTGAACTTATCCAAGCGTCATCGTCAAGGCTATTGAACATAAATGAAAAAGTTTTTTCTCTGGCTTTAACACCTTAAACACTCTGAAAAACAGAGTACATTAAGTTATTGTAATCAGCTTCTCTATCTTTCTTTCTGTCTTTTGATTCGCTTATAATTATTTCTTTTTCAAAATCAACATTCTCTTTCAGCCAACTATTCCAAAGTAAGCTCAATTCAAGATACGGTATTCTGTTTCGTGTGGCGGGTCAGTTAAATATAGTCAATCGAATTTTCGGGTAGAGATTTTAGATAATCCTGGAGACGGATCTCTCTTTTTCACTAATAGAAAATCGGTATTGTCGAGGGCTTCAAAAATTGTTTCCTTGTTGATAATTTTTGACCCAATTTGCTCTGCTCTTTTTAGCCTTGTAGATTTTTTAAACCTATTTTCAGCAAGTCCAAGCATTGTTTTCTTAAAATAATCTTTCGGCATCCAATAACCGATAACCCAACTTCCTATTTCTCTCTTTTTTTTCTGATATTTTAGTCGAGCCATTTTCTTTTGTTTTATTACGTCTCTTTAATGATTAAAACCATTTTGCTTGCTTGTCCCATAGATGCGGTAAAGCAAAACTTGGAAAAGTCTTTAATTTGGATGTTTGCAATATTTTCAATCTTCTTGATAAATCAATGAAAGAGCGAGTAAATTTCTTGGTGTAAATAAATCGTAAGTTTGATTTTCTCTGTTAGCATTGATTCTGGAATTATGGAAAAAGTTTTCTGGAAAAAAAGTGTTAATCTTGTCGAAGCTAAGTTTCAATGCTTTTTCAATATCTAGTTGATTAGGAACATCCGAATACCTTTTTCTTGTCCCGTTTGAATATCTAACTTGTTAGTTCTCCATTTTCCTGCATAAAGTTTTGAATCTTTCATACTTTTGACCATTTCTTTTAACAGTATATAACTCTTGTATTTTATCTTTTACTTTTGCTTCGATTTATTGAATTCACTAGTTAGCTTTATATCAATATTTTGAATTACATTTTTGTAATTAAAATAGAACTGGGATTGATGTCAATTCCTACGCCTTTCTTCCATTGAATACAGCCGATACACTAACTCCCGAACCACAAAAATGGGTCAAGGACTATTTCATCAGGGAAGTATATTTTTTAATAAAGTCAGCCATAATATTGAAAGGCTTTTTTCTCTCTAAATATTTGTGCATTGCATAAAGTCCTTTGTAGGATTCTGCCTTGTGAGAAATCTCTTTCGAATGGTCTTGTTTAACTATATTTTCAAATAATGTCGTCTGCATTTTTTATTTTTTCAAAGTTACGATTCTTTCTTCGAGCATTGGCAAAATTCAAGCTCTTTTGGTTTTTTCGTGTTGGTTTGCGTGTGTTGGCAAAAACCAAATGTGCTTGAATGTGCGGTTGGCTTTCTCTACAATGCAGACAACAACCGGATAAAGGACATATGTCTTTTATCCGCATTATATATTTGCACTAATATATTGAATCTAACGGACTTTTAATGTCTTGGATGTTATTAGTGGCAATATGGGTATTTTGCAATAGATATACGTCATCCATAATGCTCAAACTGCTGCTGCCAATTGTATTTTTTAAAGCTTAACTTGGGAGCGGTATCAGGTATAAAATCTCTTTTTGCCAAAAATTGTTTGATACCACTAATACCGCCAAAGTCTCCTCGAAACCAACTAAAGATTGATGTTACTTCTACTGTGTTTTTAGCAGCATCAAAATGACATTCTTGCTGTAAGAAATTTTGAGTGGCAACTTCTAATTCCTCTTGAACATTTTCAGTCGTATAAAATCGAATTGGAGGACAACTTACTGCACCGCAATTTAATGCAAAATGAATACGATTATCCAATTCGAATACTTGTAATTGTTTTTCAAATTGACTAGGAAAAGGATTTTTAATGTAACCTAAACTCCATTTAAGCATAGAACCACGGAGCATATTATGTTCCATGTCGTCTAAACTCATTTGATGTCCGGCAATGGTAAAATGTTTACCAAAAAACAGTTTTAATTTGTTTTTGAATAATGAAGGATTTTCTTTAACCTTGATTTGGAAGAAGGCATTATACAGATTGATCCAAAAGGCTAATCGATAGTTTTGTGTGGTTAGTTCACTTTGTAAATGTTGAACAGAAATGGCAGCAAGTTGCTTCTGTAGGCTTAAATAATCTTTACCCAACTTGACATGAAGCAGTAATTGTTGAGAAAGTTCAGTGGCATACATGACTAAAAGTAACAAATAAAAAGGGCACGAAGTTCACAAATTGATTCTACATAGCCATGAGGGAACCAATGTAATAGCGAGCTTCGTGCCTAAACTTTCATTCCATAAAAATGGAAATATCAAGTTCTTTTCGTAAGTTTTTCTATTTGGTAAATTCTACATTTCTTCTTACCGGATATGGTACTTGAATGCCAGCTTTACCTAATGCTGCTTTAACGTTTCTGTAAGTTCCAAAATATACATCCCAATAATCTTCTACTGTTGAATGAGGTCGAACACAAAGTTTTAATCCATTTTCATCAAAAGCTTCAATTTCAACATAAGGTGCGGGATCGGTTAATACTTTTGGTGTTTCTAAAATGGCAGCCATGATAATAGCTCTTACTTGTTCAAAATCACTTTCATATGGCACATGAACATTCAAATCAACTCTTAAATAATCTAAAGTAGAAAGGTTGGTAATAATGCCACTGGTCGCAATAGAGTTTGGCATAATAATTTTCTTGTGATCTAATGAGGTAATCAATGTATTGAAAATTTGTATTTCATCTACATGGCCTAATTGTCCTTGAACATTTACTAAATCGCCCACTCTGTAAGGCTTAAAAATTAAAATCATAACACCACTGGCAAAGTTGCCTAAACTACCTTGCAATGCCATGCCTACTGCTAATGTTGCAGCACCTAAAACAGCAATAAATGAGGTGGTTTGTATACCAATTATACTCGCTACACTTAGCACTACCATTATCTTTATGCCTACACTTACTAAAGAAGCCAAAAACGGCTGAATGTCTTTATCTAAATTTGATTTCGACATTTTCTTTTTGAGTAATCCAGACACTTTACTGGCAATCCAAAAACCTACAATTAAAGAAATTATTGCTAAAAGTACCTTAGGCGCATACGCCATCGCTTGTTCTATCCATCCATTTAAGGAAGACATGATTTTTTCGTTCATGATAAAAAATTTTGGTTGAGTAATTTGATATTATGAAATTGAGACGACGATTGGAGTGATGGTCACTCTGATATTGCAGAAGGCTATCAGAAAATGTTATTTTGAATAAATGTTGCCTTTTAAATTGTATCGTTGATTCGCATTTTATTCTGAAGCTGTTCAATTTTAACGGCATTAATTATGCCGACAATAAGTATAATAGAAACGATAATTCGAATATAAATAGCAGCATTTGACACGCCACCGTTGGACAGCACACTGAGCAATATAAAAAGGCAGATGTACACTAATAATGCTAGGCTTAAGCCAATAACCGGTCGGATAGTAGCTAAAAATCCCATACCAATGTAAAATGCTCCAATCGCAGAATAATATATCATAGTAATGGTATCATTATTTTCAAAGTCCATAGCCACTCTTGTAATGATAGTAATTAACCCTATGGCGAAGAGAAAATTTCCTGCTCGATTCACTTTTTTCTTCAGCATTTTTAGTTCCGCCAATTGATATTTGTAGTCCTCTGAAGTTTTATCAGGACCTATAAAATCATTGTCTAATATGGAGTTCGTTTCACTCATTGATCTAAAATAAACAACTTCGAAGAAATTATGTTGAACTTTTCTAACGCTTAATCTATTATTGGAAGTGTATCTTTAAGTCGACTAAATTTTGAAGTAATGAAAATTGGAATTATTTGTTATCCTACTTTTGGTGGTAGTGGAGTTGTGGCGACAGAGTTAGGAAAGGCTTTGGCTAACAATGGACATGAAGTTCATTTCATTACTTATAAGCAACCGGCAAGATTACAAGACACTTTCTGCACTAATATTTATTACCACGAAGTTAGTTTGTCTGATTATCCTTTGTTTGATTATGCACCATATGAAACCGCTTTAGCGAGTAAGGTGGTAGACGTGGCGAAGTATGAAAAGTTGGATATTCTGCATGTTCATTATGCTATTCCGCATGCTTCGGCAGCATTTATGGCGCAGCAAATCTTAAAGTCGCAAGGCATTTACTTACCATTCTTAACAACACTGCATGGTACCGACATTACATTGGTAGGTAAAGATCCAACTTATGAGCCGGTGGTTACATTTTCTATTAATCATTCCGATGGCGTAACAGCGGTATCGGAGTCATTGAGGCAAGACACTTATAATCACTTTAAAATAGACAAGGAAATTAAGGTGATTCCGAATTTTATAGATTTTAGTAGATTTTCGAAGTCGGATAAAAGTCATTTTAAATTGGCAATAGCTCCGCATGGTGAAAAGATTTTGATGCATACTTCTAATTTTAGAAGAGTGAAGCGTGTAGATGATGTCATTAAAGTTTTTGCCAAAGTAAATGCCGTAATTCCATCAAAATTATTAATGATTGGAGATGGTCCTAAACGACAAGAATGCGAGCAGTTAGCCAGAGATTTAGGTGTGGCTAGCGATGTTAGATTTTTAGGAAAACAACAAGCGATTGAAGAGTTATTAGCCATTGGAGATTTATTTTTAATTCCATCGGCTAGTGAAAGTTTTGGATTGGCAGCACTTGAAGCTATGGCATGCGAAGTGCCGGTTATTTCTTCCAATGCTGGAGGACTACCGGAAGTCAACATTGATGGTAAAACAGGTTTTGTGTTAGATATTGGAGATGTGAATGGCATGGCAGAAAAAGCTATTAAATTACTGGATGATGCTGAAATGTTAGCCGAATTTTCAAAGAATGCTTACGATCAAGCTAGAGTATTTGCCATTGAAAATGTATTGCCTTTGTATGAGCAGTATTATTGTTCGATAGTGGATTGCTCTAAGTTGGAAGCTAAGAAGGCTGCTTTGGTGGAGTAAGTAAACTATGATAAAAAAGACACGAATACCACGGATGATCACTTATCTATGAAGGATTTATTCTGCTATTATTTAGCTTTTTGCCATCTCACTGATTCAATTGTCGCTTAGGCGACAACATTTGTGAAATGCTAAAAAACAATTTGTTTGCTATTTAATTACATTGATGAGATAAAGTTCAGTTGAATTTATGACTTAGATTGGAATCAAATATTTCTAATAAATTAGTGTCATTCGTGTCAAAAAATATAACACTAATTTCCCAACGATCTAAAATACTTCAAGATCAAAAACACATCTTCGCTCCAAGTATAATTTTTAGCATAAGTAACATTGGCTTTATGTCTTATGGTGTCTGATTGAGTATTGTCAATGATAGGCAGTATTGCTGATTTCAATTTAGGCAAATCATCTTCTTTGCCTTTTGCATAGCCCACCCATGATTTTTGTCCAAACAAAACGGTAAATATATTTTTTAAGAATCCTAGTTTTGATGCTGTAAACCAAATCAATATGGGAGAAAATACGAGTAGAATAAATGCCGTTAGTAAGTCGGTTAATCTTTTTGACCGTTTATATTGTGGCTGATTTAGATTGAAATTGATATCTAAAGTATAGAGGTCACCGGAGGAATGTTTTGAATTACTGCCGATGATTACGTCACTGCCTTCAGAAATAATTCGATACTCAATTTTTCCGCCTAAAGTGCTCATAATTTTCATTACCTCATTACTGGAAATGTTTTTCAAAGAGAAAATGATTTCATCTATTCTGTGAATTTTAACGATTTCGGTAATATCGTTGATGTCTCCTAAATAGTTGGAAATTGAATTTTCTTTAAGGTTGTTCGCAATGCCAATCACTTCTTTAGGTAAGTTGGCGGCAGAGATAATCTCAATGATGCGCTTGCTTTCTTGATCAGAGGCTACCACCAACAAATTAGATTTATTCTGGAAGGCACTTTTTAATTTTCCATTGGCGGCCAAGTAAATCAATCGAGCTACAAACATTAACACAATTGCGGCTACGGCGCCTAACAAAATCATCGCTCTAGAAGATCGAAGCGATAAAGGTAAAAGCGCATAAATTGCTAAGATGATTACTGACCCAATGCCGATACCCGGAATAATCTTTTTTAGTTTGGAACTACTTTCATATCCACCTTGAAAGGAAAAGGACAACAACCAAATACCAATATACATGGGGATATTAATATAGACATAACTAGATGGATATTGAATGCCTGCTTTAATTTCGTGTTCCCATAAATATTTAATGCCTAACATAGCAGTAAAAATGAGGCCCACATCCAATACGGGCCAAGCAATTTTTTCTAAGGAACGTCTGAGAAAAGCTAGCGAAGCTCTTGCATAGATGGCTAACGATAATAAAGAAGTAAGGTATTTAGCTTTTGAACCGGTAAAGTGTTTTTTAGTGAAAATGATCATCGCATTATAGAACATTCTTACATAATTATAACTGCCTTTTTTGGTGCTTTCTCCTTTAAAATGGATGATTTCTGTTTTCGGGAAATAGTAATTTTTATAACCTGCTTTTTTAATTCTATAACTCAGGTCAATATCTTCACCATACATAAAGTAGTCTTCATCTAAAGAACCCACTTCATCAATCACAGATTTCCTTAACAACATAAATGCGCCGGAAAGAACATCTACTTCATTCGTTTCATCTTTATCTAAATAACCTAAATGATATTGATTGAATTTTTTAGAAGTGGGAAAAAGCTTAGACAGTCCAGACATTTTACAAAAGGCCACATAAGGTGTTGGAAATCCTCGTTTAGATTCCGGTAAAAACCGACCATTGCCATCCATCATCTTTACACCAAGGCCACCGGCATTTGGATGCTCTTCCATAAAATCAACTACTTTTTGGAAAGTATCTTCTTTAACAATAGTATCCGGATTAAGTAAAAGGATGTATTTTCCTTTGGCTTGTTTGATGGCTAAATTATTGCCTTTTGAGAAGCCTAAATTTTGCTTGCTGGCAATTAAATGTACTTGTGGAAACTGCTCACTGACCATTTCTATCGAGCCATCAACAGAATGATTATCAACTACATAAACTTCAAATTCAAAAGTAGTTTTAGATTGAAATACCGATTGTAAAGCCTGAGCCAAAAAGTGCTTAACGTTGTAGTTTACTATGATAACGGATAGTTGCAATCGGCTTATTTAATGTATTATTTTCCAAAATACTGATCAAATGGCAATCTGCTAGCTAAAGATCGGGCTAGTGTTACTTCATCTACATATTCTAACTCGCCACCAAATGCTACGCCACGCGCAATGGTGGTAATTTTCGTATTGGTATCTTTCAGTTTCTTAGAGATGTAATAAATAGTAGTATCGCCATCCATAGTTGGATTTAGAGCCATAACCACTTCTTCAATATTGTCTCTTTGTACTCTTTCAATCAATGTGTCAATATGTATTTCTTCCGGACCTATGCCATCAATTGGAGATATAACGCCTTCTAATACATGATATTTCCCTCTAAAATGATTGGTGCTTTCAATCGCTAAAACATCTTTAAAATTCTCTACCACACAAAGAATATTGCTTTCTCTATGTGGATCGGAGCATACATTGCAAAGTACATCATCTGAAATGTTATGGCATTCCTCACAAAACTTAATTTCTTTTCTAAGTTTGATAATTGCGTTGCCAATTTGTTCCGTAAATTCTAGATCTTTTTGCAATAAATGAAGCACTAAACGGAGGGCAGATTTTTTTCCGATACCCGGCAAGGATGCAAAAGCATCTACTGCATCTTCAACTAATTGAGAAGGAAATTTCATAGCGTAAAGGTAAGAAGCAGTTCTGTTACAACAAATCAATAAATTAACAAATCAGCACATCCTTTGTCCACCGATGCATTGCGTAGGAGGAACACATCACTCCACCTTTCCTTTCATTCTATTCCAAAGGTCTTTAACCATGTTTTCGCCTTCCCCTTCTTTGGGTCCGGCTTCGGTTTTTCCTAAAGCAAATGAACCATCTTCACGCTCTTCTAAGACAAAATGAAAAATATAGTCGGAAGGATTACTGCCATCGCCTTTAAACGTGCCATAACGCATATCGTTTAACTGTAGATGACCATCCTCTCTTTCCATGATACTATAATAGTCGTTGCTGAAAAATTTTAGTTGTTCAAGGGTATGGTCCGTTGATTTGTCGGCTACCAATTGATGATTGCCTGGAACAGATGCTAATTGAAACACTTTTTCTTTATCGAAAAAAGAATACATCCCTAAATAATACAACGAGTCTGTTTCTACAGTGGATCGCCAAAGAATATTATTAGCGATAGAAGGCGTGACTAAAATTCTATTGTAACTAATTTCTTTTGCAGCTAAGGTGGATTTTAAAATGGTAGTGGCTCTTGCTTGATTATAAAAAGAAAAACACATGTACAATGAGCTAATAACTACGCCGGCTAAATTCCAATTAAATCTAGCCTTAGAATGTCTGTGGAGGAATGATGCCACTAAAACACAAACTAAAAATGGAAAGGTGTAAAGCGGATCGACAACACTAATGTTGCTCCATGCTATTCTATCCGGATTAAATGGCCAAAGGATTTGCGTGCCATAAACTGTAAAACAATCTAATACCGGATGCGTCCCTATAGCTAAAACAAATAATAAATACCATTGTTTCCAGCTAACCTCAAATTCGTAAGAAGGCTTTATAACATAATACTTCCAAAGTCGCCAAAAGAAATATGCCGCAATTGTAATGGTTACAGCCAATCCAATCAACATTGTTTTTAGCCCGAATAACTCAAACAATATTTGTCCGACTAAAAAATAAGCGAAACCGACAAAGAAAACGCCAAAACCAAAACTCAGCCATTTAAAACCTTTCTTTTTATAAGTGCCCGAACTGTAAAGCCAATGCGTGTAGCTCGCCATCACAATAGAAAATAAAAAGGCAAAAAGTAAAGAATGCATTGGACCTCTATGAAACATCAACGATTGAAGTTCATCCATTACTAGAAAAACATTCTTCATGAAGAAACCGGCCAATACATCTAAATCAGGAATAGTACCAGCCACTGCTCCCCACATCATTGCACGATTCCCTATTTTTTTACCTAAAGTCAATTCGCCAACTGCGGCGCCTAATGTAATTTGCGTAAGAGAATCCATGATTGTTGATATCTAAGAGAAGGCAATACTAATAAATATATGATATTCATAGCGTTAAAATTTCAGAATTAATATGTCTGCACAACTAGCGCTAATAATTTTATTGGTTTACATTGGTCTGCTTCTAATTGTCTCTTATCTAAAAGGTGGCGATGACGAAAACGATTCCTTTTTTGTTGGGAAGAGAGAGTCGCCTTGGTTTTTAGTGGCCTTTGGTATGATTGGCGCTTCACTATCTGGCGTAACGTTTTTATCGGTGCCAGGATCTGTAGAGAAAAGTATGTTTAGCTATTTTCAAATGGTGTTGGGCTATTTGCCGGGTTATTTGTTCATAGCGTTTGTTTTGATTCCGGTATTTTACAAGCTGAAATTGACAACTATTTATGGCTATTTAGAAACTCGTTTTGGCACTAAAAGTTATAAAACTGGCTCTGCCTTTTTCTTGTTATCTAGAATTGTTGGCGCCTCCTTTAGAATCTATTTAGTGGTGTTGGTATTGCAATTATTTATTTGTGACGACTTAGGCATACCTTTTTCAGCTACTGTTGCTTTAACCATTTTAATTATTTGGCTCTATACCTTTAGAAGTGGCATTAAATCAATAGTCTGGACGGATACTTTGCAAACGGTGGCTATGCTTTCGGCAGTGATTATTACGATTTGGTTCATCAGTAAAGAAATGGGAGAAAGCGTCGGATCTTTAATGTCGCAGGTAAAAGAAAGCGAGTTATCTAAAACTTTCTTTTTTGAAAATGGTTGGAGCGATGGAAAGAATTTCTTTAAGCAGTTTTTAGCCGGGGCAAGTATTGCTATTGTTATGACAGGCTTAGATCAAGATATGATGCAAAAGAATTTAAGTTGTAAGAATATTGGTGATGCTCAAAAGAATGTAGTGAGCCTCTCCTTAATCTTAATTCCGGTCAACTTGTTGTTTCTTTTCTTAGGGGCATTGCTTTATATTTTTGCTGCTCACCAAGGACTTGATTTAACCGAAATAACACCGGATAAAGTATTTCCTACTATTGCAAAATCTCATTTAGGAGCGCTTGGAGGTGCTATTTTCTTTATTGGTGTAATTGCAGCAGCCTTTTCAAGTGCGGATTCTGCATTAACCGCTTTAACCACTGCAGTATGTGTCGATTTTTTAGGGTTTAAAGAAGATCGCATTAAAAATCCATCTTCAAAATCATTGAAATCTACCCGAATTAAGGTACATATCTTAATTTCTATATTGTTGTTTTTAGTGATAATTGGCTTTAAAGCCATCAATAATGACTCTGTTATCAATGATATTTTTAAATTTGCAGGGTACACTTATGGTCCATTACTAGGTTTATTTATGATGGGCTTGTTTACCAAGATAAATTTGAAAGATAAATGGGTGCCTTTAATTTGCATATTGGCACCGTTTGCAAGCCACGGAATAAAGTTATTGATTGAACAAAATTCAGGCTATTCATTTGGTTTTGAGTTTTTAATCTTAAACGGATTGGTTACGTTTTTGGGATTGATTTTGGTAAGTACAAACAAAAGCGAAGCGCCAAATGCTTTCGCTCAATAATTAATTAATTTTTAGAAAAGTAAAAAAAGAAGTTATGGCATTAGATCATTTAAGAAGAAAAAGACCATATAAAGAAAAAGCATGGACACCTTTGAATGCGTCAAACAGTTGGGCGGTTTTTAAAATAATGTCTGAGTTTGTTACCGCTTACGAGACGATGAATAAAATCGGACCTTGTATTTCAATATTTGGATCTGCAAGAACATTGCCGGATAATGAGAATTATATAATGGCAGTAGAAGTAGCAAGCAGGTTAGTAGAAGAAGGTTATGGTGTAATCACTGGTGGAGGTCCCGGAATTATGGAGGCTGGAAACAAAGGGGCGCAATTGGCCGGTGGAAAATCAGTGGGCTTAAATATTAATTTGCCGCACGAGCAAACGTCTAATCAGTATATTGATTTTGATAAACTGATCAATTTTCATTATTTCTTCGTTAGAAAAGTAGCCTTTGTAAAATATGCACAAGGATTTGTATGTTTTCCAGGTGGATTTGGAACTTTAGATGAATTCTTTGAAGTTGTAACTTTAGTACAAACTAGAAAAATAGATTTAGTGCCGATTGTATTATTTGGTACAAAATATTGGTCGGGCTTAATGGAATGGGTAAAAACTACTCTTTTAAAGGAATTCCAAAACATTAATGAGAACGATTTAGAATTGTTTAAAATAACTGATGATATTGATGAAGCGGTTAATCATATCAATGAATTTTATGCTCACTCTGAAGCAGGGCACTTACTTCGTCCGAACTTTGAGGATTAAAGAATTTTTTTATTGGTATCGTATTAATTACCCTATGTTTTTAAAACAACTTATTGTTGCCGTTGGACTAGTATTACTATGCTCGTCCAATACTTCTTATGGTCAAAATTATCCTGAATATCCTTACCCTGCCGAATTTGGGAACCCATTAGGCATTGATTGGAAGTTAAGTGGCACTTTTGGAGAACCAAGAGGCAATCATTTTCATGCAGGAACGGACATTAAAACCAATGGTGCCGTAGGCTACAAGCTTTATGCAGTTCAAGATGGCTATGTGGCTAGAATTAAAGTATCTCCTTATGGATATGGCAACGCCTTGTATATTGCACATCCTAATGGTTATACCAGTGTTTATGGGCACATGAGCGAGTTTAATACCAAAATTGATTCTTTGCTAAAACACTATCAATATGCTACTCAAGAGTTTGAGCAAGATATATATTTAGACAGTGATAAGTTAAAAGTCAAAAAAGGAGATATAATTGGTTTGTCGGGAAATTCTGGCGGTTCTGCCGGACCTCATCTTCATTTTGAGTTGAGAGAAAGTAATTCGCAATTCCCAATCAATCCACTTTTGTTTGGTTACGAAGTTTTGGATAATAAACCACCTACCATCAATGGAATTAAAGTAACTTCTATTCCAGAAGGGAAAAGTTATTATGATGTAGAAGGGAAACGATTGGATCTGTTGAAGGGAGAGAAAGGCTATTATTTAAAAGATACACTGCTACTAGATAAAGGTGCAATTGCTATCGGCTTTCATGGTTATGATCAACAAACTTTAACCACTAATAAAAATGGCATTTTTAGAGTAGAAATGTTTGTTAATGATGAGAGTTACTTCGTTTGGACAATGGACAAAACTAGTTTTGATCAAGGTCGATATGTAAATGCTTTTAGAGATTTTTACGAACAAAAGTACAATCGAACTATTTATAATTGTTTCAGATTACCGGGCAACTATTTGGATGTTTATGAATACTTG
Source organism: Chitinophagales bacterium (assembly GCA_041393015.1). Taxonomy (GTDB): domain Bacteria; phylum Bacteroidota; class Bacteroidia; order Chitinophagales; family JADIYW01; genus JAGQYH01. The sequence continues at coordinate 349,670 of JAWKKV010000003.1, forward strand.
GTCAATGATGGATTTGTAAAACCTAATGGAAATGAAGTGGTTAAAGTAAATATTGAAGTTTGGGACTTTCATCAGAACAAATCAAAAATAGAGTTATTTGTTCAAGCTAAGAATGAAAGTGCTACCACGGCTATTGATTCCAATACAACGTTGGTTAATTACAATCAAAATGTAAGTGTAAAGAAAGATGGATTTGCTGCCTATTTCCCTCAAGGAACATTTTACGATGATGTAAATATGTATTATGAAAGGCGCAAAAACCAATCCAGCTCTATTTATTCAGATAATCATCAATTGCATAATAAATTGATTCCTTTGCACAAGTCAGCCGTAATTCAAGTAGATCCTATCAATCTACCTGAAAAATATAAAGACAAAGCGGTGATGATGCACAAAGATTTTAAAAATGTAGAACAAGTATTAACCACTTTTTGGAAAGACAATATGGTTTCTGCTAGATGTAAAGAGGTAGGAACATTTTATGTAAAAATCGATAGTCTTGCCCCAACTATAAATGTTTTAAATTATACTGAAAAGACTAAAACCTTTAGAGGTGATCAAATTAGGTTGAAAATCTCTGATAACTTGGCAGGAATTGAGCATTATAAAGGATTTATAGATGACCAATGGGTATTATTTGAATACGATGCCAAACGCAATGCTTTGACCTATAATTTTGATAAATATTGTCCTAAAGGCGAACATAACCTGAAGGTTCTTGTTACAGATGGCGTAGGAAATGTTGCTACTAAAGAAATTTCGTTTGTTAATTAAAAAAATAACCACATGTTTCATTTGAAAGAAGGTGATAAAGCACCAAATTTTAAAGGCTTAGATCAAGATGAAAAAACCATAGAACTTAAAGATTACAAAGGCAAAAAAGTTGTTTTATATTTTTATCCAAAAGACGATACACCGGGCTGTACAAAAGAAGCTTGTAATTTTAGAGACAATCACAGCAAATTACAAAAAATGGGATTTGTAGTGATTGGTGTAAGTCCTGACACAACTGCAAAACACAACAAGTTTGCTCACAAATACGATTTACCTTTTCCATTAATTGCTGACGAAGACAAGAAAATCTTAAATGATTATGGCGTTTGGGGATTAAAGAAGTTTATGGGAAAAGAATATGATGGTGTACATAGAACAACATTTGTAATTGATGAGCAAGGCGTTATAGAAAAAATCATCACGAAGGTAAAAACGAAGGAAAGTACCGAGCAAATCTTAGAAGAATTGTCGTTATCCTAACGAAACTAAGCTAAACTTTATCTCTTATATTGGTTCAACGACTAGTGATTTTTAAATTCCTTTGATGAAAAAGGGATGTAAATCGGAGTTGTAGCTCAAATTTGCTACATTTCTTCTTCCATAAAATCTAGCATTTGATCTAGCATTAGTTTGTTTTTCTCTAAAATTCTAATCAAGCGCATAGACTCAATATGACCAAAAGCAAAATCCTCATTTTTATCAGGGTCTAGAACTAGCATAGCATTGTAACCGGTTAAAAGTGTTTCCATCAAATCTCGTTGAACCTTCCAGGTATCTAATTTTTTATTTTTCCGTTTCAACAAAACATCAATTTGCTCTGCCTTTAGAAGCTTTCGTCCGATTTTTGGCTCGATCACATCAAAATCTGTTAAAACCATAATTTCCAGTGAAACATTAAAATAGCGTGCAATTGCGATGGCACGTTGCAGACCCGGCGAAGAATTTCCTAATTCGTAAGACGCAATATTATTCCTTTTAATGCCTAAAGAGGAAGCTAAGGCCTCTTGACTTAAATTATAATAACTTCTTATCCATTTAAGATTTTTGCTAAAAAATGATACATTGTTCATTAATATTGATATTTATTAGTTCATTTAGGACAAATATTGTTAATATAATTAACATAAATAAATAAAAATGCTTTTAAAGTAAACAATTGAGTTATTTGTTGTATATTTGTGTTATCTATTAAAACAAATAGTCATTTCAAAGTGCAATTTTCCAAAAGGAAAGAAAAGAAATGTATGATCAAGTAGAGATTCTAATCAGATCATTTTTCGAATTTTGCACTATTCTAATCCGAATTTTCTTAAAGGTAGTTCATCGCTAAGCCTAATTATCTAATTGAAATTTTTTTACTCATTATTTGATCAAAAATTCAATTGGCAAAGGATAGTCTGATCAATAAACTTGAGGCAGACTCACAAAAGGAATCTTAATTTCATTAAAAACATTGTAAACAATTAAAATAAATTAATATGAAACATTTTTTATTATTACTCATAACTATGGGTTTGTTATTTACTCCTAAGTTAAATGCACAAGAATATGATACTGTTGAAAAGGGCGGTTTCAAAGTAAAAGGTGGAATAACCTTATCTACCATTGGATTTGATAATGAAGATGCCGAAACACAAAAAAATAGATTTAGAATCGGTGGAATGGCAGGTCTTTCTTATGAAATTGCTGCCGAAAAAGTTTTTGGATTTGAACTTGGTCTTTTATACGATTTAAGAGGAACAAAGGAAGAAGCAAAGCTTATTGGAGGAAATGAATTAGTTCAAAGAAATTACTTGCATTATTTATCCATTCCGGCAGATTTTAAATTCTACATCGGAGATAATTTCAATATTCATTTTGGACCGTATGCAGCTGTATTGTTAGGTGGTAAAACCAAATATACCTTGTACAACAATTCAGGAGAAATTCTTGAAGAAAAAGACTATAAAATTACAGGAGATGATGCACAGGATTTTGAAGGAGATGATTATTTAAAGCGTATTGATGCAGGTCTTCAATTTGGTGTAGAATTTATTACAGATGGAGGATTTGGTGTTGGAAGTAATTTCAGCAAAGGTTTGGTTGATATAACGAATGATAATCACATTTTCGGAAAAGGAAATGCTACTACTACGGAGATCAACATTTATATGCTTTTTAGATTTTAGATCAGTTACATATTGCTTTAACCACTTAAATCTAAAAAATGAACAATCTACTTTCATTGATAATCGCAATACTTCTAATTGGATGGCTAATTGGTTATCTCGGATTCGGAGAAGCCGTTGGAAATTTGATTCATATACTACTGGTACTAGCAATCGTAGCGATATTATATAGGGTAATTACAGGCAAAAGGTTGTAATAAATTAATTCAATCAGTTTAAAAAATTAAATTCAAATTAATGATCAAACATTTAATTATCGTCCTCTTTGTTTCGACTCTTTTTGTTTCGCTAAATGTAGAGGCACAGAAAAGCTTTGAAAAAGGAGATGTTTTACTAAGTCCTGGCATTGGTTGGGGTACTAGAGTAGGTGCCTCTAATTTCTTTTGGCCTAACGTTATTTTTAACGCTGATTTTGGGGTTCATGATTATGTAAGTGTGGGACCGTATGCAGCTGTTGCTTTTGGCGGAAATCGCTATAATGCCTATTCTATTGGAGCCTGCGCATCATTTCATTGGTGGCAATTATTGGACGACAAGGTCGCAAAAGATCTAAAACAAGATCAGATAGATTTTTATCTACCTTTTTGGTTAGGTGCTAGGATATTAACTAATCACAATGGGAGTTCAAGATCTAACGGTTTTGATGCAGGTTTAGGATTAGGCTTAAGATGGTATCCAAATGCCAACCAGAGGTTTGCACTTTATGGTGAATGGGGCCGTGGTCCTATCAGCTGGGGATCAGTCGGTATGACGATAAAAGTAAACTAACTACTAGCTTATATTATATTGAAAAATATCCGGAGGTGGAGCATTCGTTATGGATACTCGCTCCGGAATTTTTTACTTAGAAAACAAATCAATTTTTATAAAATCTAAACATATTAAGATGAAAACAATTAAAACATTATTTTTTGTTCTTTTAATCGGAACAATCGCGGCGTGCAATCAACCCGCAGAAAAACAAACTACTGCTCCAACAGAAGTTATTATTGAGCAAGACAAACCAAAGGTAAAAGTTAATTTCGATGGCGAGAATAAGGAATTGAATATTGAGACCGATAAAGTAGATATTGAGCTTAAATAGCAAGCCTATAACATCATTTTCCTCTAATTATTAGTACGATTCTCTTTATTTATTTTATTTTGGCATAGTTCTTACTAGTATTATTGTGCTTGTTTTATCAAGCAACTAAAAACGAAACTTATGACAAAGAAAAATATACTTCTATTCTTGGTAGTTTTTGCTATCACAACCTCATGTGATGTATTAGAGCAAATCGCTAACCAAAATCAAAATAAAGGGCAAGGTCAAGGCAATGGCGGCAACCAAACTGTATTACAAGGTGAGGTGGGCTGTACAGAAGATAATCGATATATTAATACCATTTTTCCGGCCAATAAAGTAAAAGTTTTTAAAGATATTCCATATGCTACCATGCGACCGGAAGATCAATGGAATAATGGCGATGTAAACGCAAAATGTTACGGAGGTAAGCCTTATAAATTTCCTGCTGGAAACGGTTTGGAAGAGTTAAGAATGGATATTTATATGCCGGATCCTTCCGTTGATAAATGTCCTGAAAGAGGTTTAGTGATATTGGTACATCCGGGTGGATTTGCGCAGCAAGGAACGCCGGGAAAACTTGATGTTGCCGGACAAGCTAAGTTTATGACACAATTAGGATTCGTGGTAGCGGCTATCGATTATCGTAAAGGTTTTGATTGGTTGAATGATAATAATTATGATCAAGGAGCTATTTCGAAAATGGTTTTTGCGATGCAAACGGTAAACTGTTCAGAGAACAAAGATCCTGATGGCAAAAGCTTCCAAGTGGCACTGTTTAGATTTATGCAAGATATTAGAGCAGCGCACCGATTTTTACATAAAAATGCCGATAAAATTGGTTTTGATACCGATAAAATATTCTATGCCGGTTTAAGTACAGGCGCCGTGGGAATTGCTCACGCAGCTTATGCTTTAGATGAAAGTAGCCATTGGAGTAAATATGGAATGGGTAAAATTGAGGATTTTGGAAATCACCCAGAATTAGAAAATCAAATTAAGATTGCAGGTGTTATGGCCGAACAACCGGCATTGCATGATGTAAACTGGTTAGAAGCTTCTGATAATGTGCCTATTTTTATGATGCAAGGTACAGCAGACAAAGATGTTCCTTATACAGAAGGCCATTTAGCCGGATTGACCAGCTATCACAGTAGCACAAAAGATTTACCTTACTTTAAATTGTATGGCTCAAAAGCCATGTACGATAAAATGAAAAACTTTGGGGCTAGTACTCAAACTAAAGGGCAATTAATTGGTTTTGAAGGAATTAGTCACCATTTGGCACCTATGATAAGCGGTGGTTGCCAAAGATTAAATGGTGGACAACGAGGCGTTTGGATGGAAGCTTATCAATTTGCCAAAACCATTATGGATGCCAAAGATAAAGGACAGCAAGCTGACTTAAAAACAAGTTACTGCCTTGTAACTAAAGCTACCATGGCAAATTGCCAATCGATTTGTGAGTAGGTTATTTTGATGAAACCGGAACAAACTTAGTTTTAGGTTGTTAATTATTGTGAAAAACAGCGTCCACAAAGGATGTTCAATTTCTGATATTTTTTAATTTCTATCTTTAGACGGCAGTAGAAATTACTATTCAATTAACCCTAGATTTATGAGAAAAATTCTTGTTTTATTAATTGTATTTATTTCAGTAAATACATACGCTAATCAACCATCTTCCAAAATATTTGTCGACTTACAAAAGTTGAATTCACTCAAAAAAGTACTTTATATTGCTGCTCATCCTGATGATGAAAACACCAGAGCGTTAGCTTATTTTTCTTTAGGTGAAAAAGCAGAAACGGCGTACTTGTCTTTAACAAGAGGCGATGGAGGACAAAACTTAATAGGTGATGAGTTAAGTGAAGATTTGGGTGTTTTAAGAACACAAGAATTGTTAGCCGCCCGTTCTTATGATGGTGCTCAACAATATTTCTCAAAAGCAGTGGATTTTGGATATTCTAAATCGGCAGAAGAAACATTTGAAAAATGGGGGAAAGATGAAATTTTAGCCGATGTGGTTTTAATGATTCGAAAATTTCAACCAGATGTAATTATTACTAGGTTTCCGCCGGATGAACGTGGAGGCCATGGACACCATACAGCTTCTGCTGTTTTGGCGATAGAGGCTTTTGAAAAGGCGGCTGATCCTAATTTTTTACCCGATCAAGTTAAAATGTTTGGTACTTGGCAAACGACTTCCATTTATTGGAATGCCTCTAATTGGTGGAACAAAGACCTAGATAAAGAAGCCATAAATAATCCAGAATATTTAGTGAAAGATATTGGCGGTTACAACGATTTATTGGGAATGTCATACAATGAAATTGGAACGATTGCCAGAAGTCAACACAAATGCCAAGGCTTTGGAGCCGTAGTGGAAAGAGGTTCTAGAACTGAGTTTTTTCAATATTTAGCGGGCGAAAAATTAAAAGAAGATTTCTTCGAACAGAATGATAAAACATGGTCGAAAATTATCAACCCGCAGTTTGAGCAGAAATTCAATTTCCTTTTGAAGAATTTTGATTTTTTAAAGCCGGAGAATAATGTTTCAAGACTTTTGGATCTAAAAAAGTCGATGAGTAAATTACCGGCTTCCACTTTTAAAAATGATAAGATTGCTTTGTTGGATCGTATTATTTTGGATTGCTTAGGCTTGTATACAGATTTTAATACCGATGATTATGCGTTGGTTCGAGGGCACGAATATAAAGTGACTGCTAGCTTTTTAAATAGATCATCATTGCCCGTTTCAGTAAAGTCAATCAATGGGCAAGCGATCGACACAATTTTACCGCAACATCAAACGGTTGAAGAAACACTTACGATTAAAAACAGAGCAAAAATTTCAAATCCATATTGGCTAAACCATCCTTTTACAAACGTTTTTACGGTAGATGATAAAGCCAATTATTTAATGGCAGAAAATTTTCCAAGCTTCACTTATTTAGTAGAATTCTCTGTGAATGGTGAAAAGGTAAATGCTTATTTCCCAGTGGAATACAAATGGAGAGATCCATCTTATGGAGAAAGAAGAAGAGCGGCCATCAGCACGCCTGAATTCACCGTAAATTTTGATCAGTCTTCCGTTATTCTTCAACCGAATCAAACTAAAAAAATTGAACTAGAAATCCATTCTTTTATGGATAGTCTTCAAGATGAAATAATGATTGAAACACCTGAAAATTGGAAGGTGAACATCACTAAAATACCTGTAAATCTCAACAAAAAGCAGGAAACTATTTTTGCCAGCATTGAATTAACGGCTACAGAAGGAAGTAAGCGAGGCTTTTTAATTCTAAAAAATGCCAAAGGTGAAATATTAAAAAGTTTTACAGAAATCACGTACGATCATATTCCAACACAAGTGATTTTCAAAGACTCAAAAGTGGAAACCATAAAGATCGATGCGAAGATCAAACAAGGTAAAATCGCCTATATCAAAGGAGTGGAAGATGCCGTACCGAAAGCTATTGAACAGCTAGGATTTGACGTACAGGTTTTTGAAGTAAGTGATTTGTCTTCGCTTGATTTATCACCGTTTCAATCTGTGGTGTTAGGCATTAGAATTTATAATGTTCACGATGAATTGAGAAATTTCGACAACAAGCTTTTTACTTACGTAGAAAATGGCGGTAACTTAATTATGCAGTACAATACTGCTTCTCGAAACAGCACAGATCTAAAATTTGGCGGACCCATTCCATTTGAGTTAACTAGAAATAGAGTAACAGAAGAAGATGCAGCTGTTACTTTTTTGGCGCCGGAACATCCTATCATGAATTATCCCAACAAAATCACACCAACTGATTTTGACAACTGGGTGCAAGAAAGAGGGTTGTATTTCGCAGGCAATTGGTCAGAAGATTACACGCCTTTATTTTCTTGGCATGATGTCGATGAAGATCCACAAACAGGTGCTTTGATCGTGGCCAAACACGGTAAAGGTCAATTCGTTTATACAGGAATTTCATTTTTCAGAGAATTGCCAAATGGAGTAGAAGGAGCTTATAGATTATTCGCAAACCTATTAAGTTATGGAGAATAATCAAGAAAAGGATACCACCAATTGGAAAGCTTGGTATTGGGCTTTAGTGATTTTTTTAGTGGTGCAAATCATCCTATATTTTATCATCACTAATCGATATGCAGCATGAGTTCAATTGATTGGTTTATATTGATAGCAACGCTATTGGTGATTGTTTTATATGGCGCTTGGAAAACCCGTAAAAACAAAAACTTAGAAGGCTATCTGAAAGGTGATAACTCGGAAAATTGGACAACCATTGGTTTGTCTATTATGGCGACACAAGCCAGTGCCATTACTTTCTTGTCAACACCCGGACAAGCTTATGAAAGCGGTATGGGATTCGTGCAATTCTATTTTGGTTTGCCTTTGGCGATGATCATCATCTCGGTATTCATTCTACCGATTTACTATAAGTTAAAGGTATTTACGGCTTATCAATACTTAGAGCAACGCTTCGATGTTCGGGTTCGAGCATTTACGGCTTTCTTGTTTTTGGTATCGAGAGGTTTGGCGGCTGGTATTACTATTTATGCGCCGGCGATTATATTGTCTACGTTACTCAATTGGAATCTACAACTCACCTGTTTAATCGTTGGTGGATTGGTGATTGTCTATACCGTTTCCGGAGGCAGTAGAGCGGTTTCCCTAACGCAAAAGTGGCAGATGACGGTGATTATGGGAGGCATGTTTGCAGCCTTTTATTTCGTATTACAAAGTTTTCCTAATTCGGTGGGTTTTGCAGAAGGTGTTGATATTGCCGGAAAATTGGGTAAAATGAATGTCATTGATCTTTCTTTAGATCCTAGAAATCGATATACTCTATTTTCAGGATTAACCGGAGGATTATTTTTGTTTGTGTCCTATTTTGGAACCGATCAATCGCAAGTGCAACGGTATTTAGGCGGTAAAACATTAAAGGAATCTCGATTGGGATTGATGTTTAACGGTATCCTTAAAATTCCGATGCAATTCTTTATTTTGATGGTGGGCATCATGGTGTTTGTTTCTTTCCAATTCAATGAACCTCCTATTATTTTCAATACATCAGCAACCAATATTGAAACGCAAAAGCATACTCAATTGGTAGAGATTGAAAAGGAATACAAAGCCGTTTTTGAAGAAAAAAAGGCGGCACTTTTATCTTGGGAAGAAGCGAATCAAACGGACTTTACAACCATTCAAGAGTTGCAAGTAAAACAAGATGATTTGCGTAAAACCTACAAATCTGCCATGCTTTCATTGGATTCAGATTATGTGCAAAAAGACAGTGATTATATCTTTCTAACCTTTGTATTGCGGTTTTTACCGCATGGTTTGATTGGATTATTGTTGGCGGTTATTTTTTCTGCTGCGATGTCTTCAACCGCTGGAGAGTTAAACGCATTAGCTTCTACGACAACGATAGATTATTACAAGAAGTTCTTTTCAAAAGGAGAGGACAATGAAAAGAAAGACTTGAGAGTCAGTCGTATACTGACAGTCTGTTGGGGATTTATGGCCATCATTATTGCCTTAACTGCCGGACTGTTTGAAAACCTTATTCAGTTGGTGAACATATTAGGATCACTTTTTTATGGTACTATTTTAGGGGTTTTCTTATTGGCATTTTTCTTTAAGAAGATTCAAGCGAATGCCGCATTTACCGCCGGAATTGTAGGACAAGTGTTTGTGCTTGTGATGCATTTAGGAACTGTTATGGGTTACTTTGAGTTGAGTTATCTATTATACAACATTATCGGAAGTACAGTTGTTGTACTCACCGGAATATTTTTACAAAACACGATTTTTAAATTAAAAACAAGTTGATTATGAAAAAAATGATTTTAACACTTTTAGTAGGATTGATGGTATTATCATCTTATGCTCAAGAATTACCAAGGCCAAGTCCATGGGGAGAAACAAAAGCTATGGTTGGTGTTACTGAAGTAGCAGTGGAATATTACAGACCAGGCGTAAAAGGTAGAACGATATTTGGTGGCTTATTACCTTATGGCGAGTTATGGAGATTTGGAGCCAATGGCGCAACTCAATTTACAACGGCTCATGAGTTACATTTTGGAGATCAAAAATTAGCGGCGGGCACTTATTCCGTATTTGCTATTCCAAATGAAAATGGTACTTGGCAGATTATCTTCAACACAGATACAGAAGCTGGAACAGCAGACTATACAGAAGATAAGGATGCATTAAGAGTAGATGCAAAGGCGCAAGTTGGCGCTTTCACAGAAACTTTTACTTTGTCTTTCGATAACGTGAAAAATAACTCCGCCAACTTTGTGGTGCTTTGGGAAAACTTAAGAGTAGAGTTACCTTTTGAAGTAGATACTGATAAAAATGCAATGTCAAATATTGATGAGGCCATTAAAAAAGGTGAAAATCTAGGTTCAGTGTATGGCAATGCTGCTGACTATTACTACAATACTGTAAAGGATAATGATAAAGCTTTAGAGCTAGTAGATAAGTCAATTGAGAAAGGCGAAAGCTTCCGTAATTTATTTTTGAAAGCTAGAATTTTAGGTGGAAATGGTGAAAAGGCTAAAGCGATTACTTTAGCAACTAAAGCATTAAAATTAGCAGAAGAAGCTGGTTCTAAAGGTTATGCTAACTTCATTTCAGGAACAATAGCAGATTGGAAAGAAACTAAATTAGAGAAGTAATACGATTGTCATACTGAGCGAAAGCGAGTCCTTCGCCAAAGGCTATGGCCGCCGGAGAAAGTAGCTCATTTATAAAACATAAAAGGGTTAAGCCAAATGGTTTAACCCTTTTTTTATTTTCTGTTTTTACCACAAAGGTCACTAGAGCTGTTTCACTAAGTGCACAAAGATGAAACCTAATTCTTAGTGTTCCTTGTGACTTCTTAGTGCTCTTCGTGGTTTCTTATTTTTTAAGGGAATATCCAATTGAAAATCGAAAGTAATATAGCCTATTTTTTATTCGAAATTCTTTACCCTGCCTGCCGCAGGCAAGCACAAAGGCCACTAGGGCTGTTTCACTATGTGCGCAAAGGTGAAACTTAATACTTAGCGTTCTTCGTAGTTAGTTGTTCTTATTTACCCTTCCTCAACTCTTGCATTCTCATCGGCATCACATCAATAATTTTATATAGCTCTTCCGTTGAAAAATAATCCGTTTTACGAAGCTTAACGCCACCATCTAAACCAATCAATATAAACTCAAATGGAGCCTCCGTTTTTTTGTATTTTTTCCAAAGGTGATCAGATGATTTCCAATCTTCCTTTTCTAAACCGGCTTTGTATTGGTTTTTTTGGACTTGATAAATAATCAGTTTTCTGTCTTCCAATCCTTTTGATTCTCGCTCAAAATTTTCAATTTGTTGCTGATAATTTTCATCTAAAGTGTCTTCTACCAATAATAAAACTAAGCGATTGTCCCATTGATGTTCTTTAAGGTCTTGACTAATAATCTCATTTGTTGTAGGGCTCATAACTACTAAAAGTATTAAGTTGTAAAAATTCATAATTCTGTTTTACGACTTCCAAAATACCACATCAACACACCACTGGTAAAGAACATCAATAAACCATATACAGCACCCGGAATGCTCATTTCAGTATGTTTTAAAATAGATGTTGCTATAACTATGGCTAACGTTGCATTTTGAATGCCACTATCTATAGTTATACTAATGGTTTGTTTGAGATTTAGTTTAAAAAGTCGAGCAGAAAAATAACCAATGCCCATGGTTAAGACATTTAGCATTAACACCACCCAGCCTATATTTTTTATAAAAGTAAAGATTGAATCTTTGTTGGCGAGTACAATGACTACCACTACCAAAACAAAAATAGCAGTAGAAGCAATCCTCATCGGACGTTCCATTTTAACAGCAAAATCATTTTTAAATTTCTTAATTAACATGCCGATACTCACCGGAATAATGGTGATGCCCATAATTTGAATAATGGTTTTTAACACAGGTAATTGAATCGGTTCTTGTCCACTGTGATTGGCAAAATAAACTAGCGAATAAGACAGCACAATTGGAATGGTAAAAACGGTAAGTATACTAGTAATGGCGGTAAGCGTAATGGAAAGTGCAATATCTCCTTTGGAAACATGAGTGATTAAATTACTGGTAGCGCCACCCGGACAAACAGCTACAATCATTAATCCAACAGCCATTTCAGGAGAGAGCTTAAAAACAATTGCCAAAACAAAAGCCACTAATGGCAGAATAATCAATTGGTTAATCAAGCCTATAAAAGCGGCTTTTGGATAAAGAAATACTCTTTTAAAATCGTCAGCAATGATGGTCATACCCATGCCCAACATAATAATGGCTAAGGATATTGGGAGCACTGTTGAGGTTAGTAGCGAATCTTCCATAGTTTTAAAATAGGATTAAAACTAATGTTTTAGACTCGTATAGTATAGTTTTTATAGAATATGTACAAACAGTCCTAACACAATACTTGCACTTGCATGGTTTTAATCGAAATGCTTAATACTTTTCTTAGCTTTCTTTTCAGCCTTTTTTTGTTTAGGCGTTTTAGTCGCCTCTTTTTTAACTGCTTTCTTGGAATCTTTACTTTTAGCCATGACGATCTATTTTAGTGATTTAACTAAAGATAGACCTCTTTTTGGGATTAATTGGATTTATTATAGACTTGGATAAATATAAGTCTACAGTCAGCTTGTAAATGTTTAGTGAATTGTTGTTTATTGATTTAAGATTCTATCGGCCACTTCTTGAGCATCTAGAGAATATTTATCATCACCTTGATGTTTCCATTCGCCGGTTTTGTCAATATAATACTTCACCGTTTTTTCTATTACTTCAGAATAGCCGCCATGTGAGGCCAACATTTTATGTACTTCATCCATATATGCCGCCTTGCTTAGTTTACCGTCAGTCACCAAACTCCATTGTCTATTAATGCGTTTAGCTTGCTCTTTGTATTTTGGATTGATGGTTTTATAAGCCATTAAAAAAAGAGACAACGCTTTCGCTTCCGGGGTTGGTTTTTCTATTTTTTGAGACATGCGCTTTCTGTTTTTTAGAATGAAAGCTCAAATGTAATTGAATATTAGCAATTGATGCTTATTCTATTAGATTTTACGAATGATGCTGTTAAAAGCTGCTTCGAGCGTTAAAGGAGCGAATTTTATGAAACGACTGGCTCTCGGAGCACTTATAAATATCCTATTCAAAATAAACAATATCAATCAACCCTTTATCATCACAATAATCTCTGGCAGAAGAATATAGATAGTGCTGCGCTTCATCTACAATTCCTGATACAACTGGATTATTATGAATATAATCTATTTTCTGTTGAGCAAAACTATTGGCATCTCTTAGAAGTTCTTTGGGTTGGTTGTTTTGTTGCCAAAATTGATAGTTTTTATTTTGACTATTAGATGCTCCAAATTCGCTGAAAAGAGAAAGCATCCAATCACGCCTGCTTTCTTTTGGATTTGATTTGATTCTTCTGATCAACTCGCTCGCAGTAAATTTCTTAAAATCTCGTAATGTGCCAGAAAGATCACCAGTCTTTGAACTAGCCACTAAGTGTATATGATTGCTCATAATCACCCAACTATAAATTTCTAAGCCTTTATGCTTTTGACAATATTTTAAGCTTTCTACTAAAACCTCTTTATATTCTTTTCGTATAAAAACATCAATCCATCCAACTGTTGCAAAACTCAGGAAATAGATTCCATCTGGATTGTTAATCTTATATCTACTGCTCATACATATAAGAGTAAATTATTTAGATGATTCCATAATAATTCTAGAAAAAATATTGAATACTGAGGATAAACCATTTTATGATTAACTACCTAAGCTGCTTCGAGAGTTAAAGGAATGGAGTTTACGTAATGACTGTCTCTCGGAGCTTGTATAAATTGCTATGTATGGAAAGCTCCGAGTGACATTCGCTTATAAAAAATCATAGATTTTTTATGCCTCATTTAACATTTACCTACCGGAGGTAGGCTCGAAGCAGCTCTTTAGAATGGAAGACTCTATTCGAGCGGGGAGTTTTGTCGTTGTTAAGGCAAAAGTAGACTTTGTAGATTCAGGAAATGTAAGGTACTTAATTTGGATTATTACTAAGATATTTCTTTCTGACCATATTCCAATAACTGCTTAACTAAATGATGTATGGTCGTACATGGATTCATTAGATGTGGGTTAATATTTTGTTTCAAAAAATATCTTTCTAATATTTCAGCTCTTTTTAAGGCAACTTTTATATTTTTAATCAATTGAGGTCTTACAATATATCTGAAATTATTATCACTTTTGAGAGAATCTTTATAAGAAAAATTAGGGTATTTCAGTGCTTTTTCTAAATCTTTAGTAGGGTTATTTAATTTTTTGAATATTTTGGTGAGTTCATCATAATAATACTTTCTAGATACTGGTTTTTCTAGTGAGTCTAAATCTATAAAATGCAATAAAACCCATAATTCAAATGAATCATTACTCCATCCGATTTGGATGCCTTTATTTTGTGCAAGCTGAATTGAATTGTCAAAAGAAACATTTCCTTTAGCAACTTTAGCAGGTGTTTCTTCTATATCACGATCAAAAACGCACCATACGTATGTATCAATTTTATCTATTGTAGATTTTGGATCACTTGAATCTAATAATCCATTTTCATTACAGTGACATATTGCATTTACGATACTTTCAAGTTTGCTTTTTTGATCTTTGATTACATTTACTTTAATTTTTGAAGTTTCAAAATATTTAAAATAGATTGGCTCACTATTTTGATCCTCACAAAAAATAATAAAAGTTGCAAGTGTATCTGCATTTCTTTCTGAATTTGTTTTTATTTCCCAAGGTTTTTCCATCTATTCTTTTCCAGGAACATATTGATTTAAAATGGGAATTGCACCATAATAACCAGCAAGATATTGCTTTGCAAAATCTGCATCATTCCTTACTCCGCGAAGGTCTGCTAAAGAATATAATCTTGTTGCATTATTTTCGTTTTTTTCTGTAAAATAGAATTGATCTCTCCGCATAATAGAAGGTGACATTAAATTAGTATCATGGCTACTAAACAATAGTTGAGAATTACTTTTGTTAACTTTTTTATCGTTAAAAATTTCTATAAGTTTTTTTAGTAAAGATGGATGAAAGTTACTATCAATTTCGTCTAAGACAACTAAAACTGGTTCTCCATAACCAAATATTCGCAATAAAAGCCCAGCTAAATCAAACAATTTTTTTGTTCCTTCAGATTCATTACTTGAAAGGTTAAGTTCAACTATTGATTGACTAGAATCATTGTTTTTATAATTCTTTTTAAATTTAATTTTATCTCTTGGAACTACTAAATTTTTCCTAGCCTCTTCTTCATCATCTAACTCAACGTCTTCGTAATGCAGATTAAAGGAAGCGAGTAAATTTAGAAATTCGTGCTTTACTTCAGGGTTTTCTAGATAATAAACTGATATGAATCTAAAATCTTCAAGGTTATTATCTAAGCTTGTAACAAAAAGTCGCTGAACATGGTTTCGAATTTTTTTACAAACTCCTTTATTATCAAACGCAGCAGCATGTGTTAAATATAAAGTATGTTGATATGCTAGATTTGGGATCTTATCAGAATCTCTCAGTAAATTTTTTTCTATTCCCTTCGAATTTCTTCTGAATAGTTCTCCATTATTTTTTTCTTTAATGCCATATAGCCATTCATTTGTAATAATCTCATTACTTTGATTATCTCTTATACCTCTTTTCTTAGCATTATTTTTCCTTACAGTTATTCCATATCTATATTTTTTGTTATCAATTATTAGGACAATTTGGAAAAAAGAATCACTTTCATCTGCATTTTCTTGAAATAAAAATGGCTGACAAAGTGATGAAAGTTTAGAATCTGAACTTGGTTCACGTTTGATTGTTCTAACAAAGAATTCAAAAGCTTTTAAAATATTACTTTTTCCACTTGCATTAGCACCATATAAACCTATAGTTTTAAATAAATTTACACCTCCAACATCAACAATGTTTTCTGTATCTATATGCTTATTTTTTTCTGAGCTTTTTAGACCAGTAGAAACAAAACTAATTGTTTGTACCTCTTTAATGGATCTGAAATTACCTACACTAAATTCGACTAGCATTTTAAGAATTTCTATTTCATGTGCAATATACTCGATTCATATTGCATTTAGCAAGTATTTTAAATCAAATTTGAATTTATTTTGCAAATTTGACTTAAAACTAACATTTGTTAAGATGTTTGTTATTTTATGGTTTCTTGTCATCGTCTTATTGATATTCAATGTACTAAGATAAATTAACTCTTAGTCCTAATTCAACTGACTCTTTACAAACTCACCTAAACTTTTGATATGTGCTTTGCTAAAATCAAATGGAATACCGGCGGTTTCGTACATTTCTGATAAGGGTTTGGTATAGCCCAATTTCAAAGCCTTTTTGTAGCTTTCAATCGTTGCTTTTGGATGGTCTTTAAAGTTTTTCCATAAACCGATGGCGCCCAATTGTGCTATGCCGTATTCAATGTAATAGAAAGGCACCATGAAAATATGCAACTGCTTTTGCCACAAGTTTTCTTCGTAGGCTTCATAGTCGCTCCAGTCTACTACATTAGAACTAAATCTTTTATGCAGCTCCAACCATTTGGCATTTCTTTCTTCGTGCGTGTGATTTGGATTGGTATACAACCAATGTTGGAATTTATCGACCAAGGCAATCCAAGGCAATTTGATAATTACATCTTCCAAAAAGTTATAAATGGCATTGTGTCTGTCTTCTTCCGATTGGAAAAAAGTATCGTATTGATCCAACGCAAACATTTCCATCGACATTGACGCCAACTCTGCTGCTTCTGAGGTTAAGTGCTTATCGAAGTCGTATTCCAAATCATTCATTAAAAAAGAATGTACGGCGTGGCCGCCTTCGTGGATCATGGTTCGAATATCTTGTGCAGTATTGGCACTATTCATAAAAATAAACGGCACACCAATTTCTGCTAACGGACAGTTGTAGCCGCCCGGTGCTTTGCCTTTTCTAGAATCCAAATCCAAGTGATTCATATTCTTCATAATGCTTAAGCACTCTGCAAAATAAGGGTCAATTTCATTTAAGCAAGTAATCGTTTTATCGACTAAATCGTCAGTGCCATCAAATGGAACCGGTACTTCTTTATCGCCTAAATTAATGCTGGTGTCGTAAGGTTTTAGTGTTTTTACGCCCAAAACATTTTTACGATGTTGATACAATTCATCCAAAATAGGAATCAACGTTTCTTCTACTGAATCGTGGAATTGCTCGCATTCTTTAACGCCATAATCAAATCGACCCATGGCTTGTAATTTGTAATCTCTATAATTCTCAAAGCCTGCATTTAAAGCCACTTGATGTCTTTTTGCTAGCAACTCATCAAATAACTCGTGTAAGGCAGTTTGGTCTTCTAATCGTCGTTCGTTCGATTTATGAAAAATGGTTTCTCTAAGCTCTCTGTCTTTACTTTCAAACAAAGCTCCTGCTTGTTGCATGGTTAATTCTTTGTCGTCGTGTTCGATGGTCATTTTGCCGGCAATGCTGTAATATTTATTGGCCGTTTGCTGAATTTCTACTTGCAGTGGAATGTTTTCTTCTCGAAACAGGGAAATATCATTTTCTTTATTCCTTTTATAGATTAGAAATCGATCGTTATCTAAAGCATCTTTAAAACGAGAATGACTGAATTTTTTGTCTAATTGATTAGAAGCTGTCATTCTCGACGGCTCAATATTTTTAACAAAATAATTGTAGTGTTCCTCAAACTCCGAATTTGTGGTGTCTCTGGTTTTGTTGATGTGCCGCCAGCAATAGTCTTCCGAAACAACGGCATCCAATTCCGAACGATCTTTCAACCATTGAAGCAAATCTTCAACAGATTCAATCGGTCGTGCTAATAATTGATCGTAGTAGGGCGCCAATTCTTCCCAAGTAGCCACTTTAAAGGATTCGGGTAAAAATGTTCTTGGTTTTCTTTCAATTATTTTGTCTGTCATGCTATGATTTTGATTAGATGTTTTGCACTACTGGGAAATCTTTATGAGATACTTCGCTCACGCTCAGTATGACAATAACAGAAAAACGTCATTCAGAGGCGAAGCCGAAGAATCTCATTAATAGAATAGGTAACTTAATAAGTTAGTTCAAAATTTAACCTTATTCGTTTTCGTCAGTTGCTTCTTCCGTTGAAGTTTCTTCACTTTTGTCTTCTTCTTTCTTTGCTGCCGGATCAGTGATTACATCGCCTTGCGCATCTAAAATAGCATACCATTTAATCAACTTTTTGATATCGCTAATAAATACTTGATCTCTATCGTAGTTCGGCAATACTTTTTCCATGTATGCTTTTAACTCATCCGCGTTAGACTTTGGATCAACCGGTGGATGTTCTGCTGCATTTTGTTTCATACTCCAAAGCACATTGGCTAAGGGTTCACTATCGTTATCGGTATAAATGGCAATGTTTTCTAAAGGTGTGAACATATGTATCTTGTTCGACATAAATTTTTTGCCACTACCATCAAATTCTGATACAATCAATCCATCAGGTCGTTGTTTAACGATTACTTTTAAACCGCCCACACCGGCTATACTAACTATTTCTTTTAACTCCATGTTGTAATTTTATAATTAGGGCAAATGTAGTAAGTTTATCCATGCTCAGCGAATTCGAACTTTAATTTTAGGAACTTAATAACAATGGATTTTCAATTACAATCAAATTTTAAACCAACAGGCGATCAACCGGAAGCTATTCGCCAATTGATTAAAGGCTTAAATGAAGGGGAAGGCTATCAGACTTTATTGGGGGTCACCGGCTCGGGCAAAACGTTTACCATTGCCAATGTCATTCAACAAGTGCAGCGACCGACGTTGATCTTAAGCCATAATAAAACCTTGGTTGCGCAGCTGTATGGCGAGTTTAAGCAGTTTTTTCCGAATAATGCCGTAGAGTATTTTGTTTCTTATTACGATTACTATCAACCGGAAGCATATGTGTCGGTTACGGATACTTACATTGAAAAGGATTTATCCATCAATGAAGAGGTGGAGAAATTAAGGTTGAGCACGACGTCTGCTTTATTGTCGGGCCGAAGAGATGTGATTGTTTTGGCGTCGGTATCTTGTATTTATGGTTTGGGAAACCCTGCCGCTTTTAAGGATAGAATCATCCGTTTAACAAAAGGGCAGCAATTGAGTAGAAACACGTTTTTATTTCAATTGGTTGACAATTTATATGTGAGAACAGCCGCTGTTTTTGACAGAGGAAATTTTAGAGTGCAAGGCGACGTGGTGGACATTTTTCTGCCGTATGCTGATCATGCTTATCGGATTTCTTTTTGGGGCGATGATATTGAGGAAATGGAATCATTCAATCCGGCCACCGGAAAGCGAATTGAAAGTTTAGATCATTTAGCGATTTTTCCGGCGAATATTTATGTGGCTCCAAAAGATAAATTGCCGACTATTATTAATGAAATTCAAGACGAGTTAAAATTACAAACCGAATATTTTTTAGATACCGGTAAAATTGTAGAAGCGAAGCGATTAGAGGAACGCGTGAATTTTGATATTGAAATGATGCGGGAATTGGGCTATTGTTCGGGGATTGAGAATTATTCTAGATTTTTCGATAGGCGAAATCCGGGCGAACGGCCATTCTGTTTGTTGGATTATTTCCCGGATGATTATTTAATGGTGATTGATGAAAGTCACGTGTCCATTCCGCAAATAGGAGGCATGTCGGGCGGCGATAGAGCCAGAAAGCAAAGTTTGGTAGAATATGGATTTAGATTAGCATCGGCGATGGATAACCGGCCATTGAATTTTGCAGAGTTTGAATCGTTGGCGCCACAAACCATTTATGTAAGTGCTACGCCGGGCGATTATGAATTGGAACAAACCGGCGGTGTGTTTATTGAGCAAGTGGTTCGGCCAACAGGATTGTTGGATCCACCGATTGAAGTGCGACCGACCAACAACCAAATTGATGATTTATTGGAAGAAATTCATAAGCGAATTGAAGCCGATGAACGCGTTTTGGTCACGACATTAACCAAAAGAATGTCGGAGGAATTGACTAAGTTTTTATTGAGAGCAAGTATAAAATGTAGATACATTCATTCGGAGATTGAAACGCTGGAAAGGGTAGAAATTATTCAAAGTCTGCGATTAGGTGAAATTGATGTGTTGGTGGGCGTGAACTTATTGAGAGAAGGATTGGATTTACCGGAAGTATCGTTGGTAGCGATTTTGGATGCAGATAAGGAAGGCTTTTTGAGAAATGAGCGGTCATTAACACAAACGGCAGGACGAGCGGCGAGAAACTCCAATGGTTTAGTGATTATGTATGGCGATAAAATTACCATGAGTATGCAGCGTACCATTGATGAAACCACGAGAAGAAGGGAAAAACAAATTGCCTACAATATCGAACACAATATTACACCAACGACCATTTTAAAGAGTAAGGAAGAGATCATCAGTAGAGCGTCTGTGTTGGATATGAAAATTGAAAAGGAGAAGAAAGAAAGAAAATACAAGCAAGAAGAAGTATTGAGAAAAGTAGCGGAAGAAGATGTAGAATACTTGACGAAGAAAAAGCTTCAAATGTTGATTGATAGTACCAAAAAGAAAATGCTCAAAGCTGCCAAGGAAACAGACTTTATGGAAGCGGCACGCTTAAGGGACGAAATGTACACGCTGGAGAAAAAGATGCGAGAGAATTTTGGGTAAATTGTGGATGTTCGGACTTTTGAATGTTCGGTTTTTCGGTGGTTTTGTTTATTATTCCCTATCCATATGGCTGTGTCTACGGACCAATAATTTTGTAGCAAAAGCTACTTTCTTAACGTGTCCGTAGCTGAAAGCATACGGACAGGCCGCTGCCGGAAGGAGAGTAAGCAGCTTTATTTGATTTTAAGGTGTAATCGGCTAAATATTTCGTTTATAAAACCTGATAGAATGGAGGAGTCATGAAATAAATTTTGAAGGTCTTGTTTTATCGATCAACAAGCTAAGTAGAAGTAAAATAAAGGCAACGCCAAATCCTATAAAGCCTATATTAATATCTAGAATTGTTTTTTCGGATCCATCTAAATATTTCATTGAGCCGCCATAAAAGTCTTTTAAATAAAAGGCCGCTAGAAAGCCTCCGGTGACCAATAAGCTCAAAACTAGACTTACCATCAATTCTTTTTTGTACCAAACCAGCCACAGGCATAGCATTCCAATACTTGAATTGGTGATGAGTTGCCAAACTTCATGAATTCGTACGTGTGGTGTCCAGTCTGGGTTAAATACATGGGTGTCATTGATTTCCAAAAAAGGAACCGCCACTGCAAATAGCAGCACACTAAATGTTATGGTAAATTTTCGCATTTGTTTGATTTTTAATTTTTTTTGACATTACTTAATTCATTGCAATAAGTGGCCAGGCTCAATTGATGAATGTCTTCTTCATTAACCCGGAGTTTTTTAACCTTAGGATTATTCATAAACCGATAAGCAAGTTGAGTCACTAGTTTGGGTGAGAAAAACTGCAGTATTTGTATAACAACTTTCATCGTGTTGATTTGAGATGTAATTTCATTCCTTCATGGGAATTAGTAAATCCTAATGATTGATAAAAATGAATGGCTTTGGGTCTTTTTTTATCAGAAGTAAGTTGAAGTACATGAGCGTTCCGATCTTTAGCCTGTTTGATAGCCCATTCAAACATTTGCGTTCCCAATCCTTTGCCTCTAAAGTCTTTATGAATCCGAACCGCTTCTATTTGCGCACGAATGCCGCCTTGATAGGTAAGGTATTGAATGAAAGACAATTGAAAAGTGCCGATAATTTTGCCATCATTTTCTACCACCATTAAGGCTTGGTTGGGATCGGAATTGATGTTTTTAAAAGCGTTGATGTAAGAAACGGGTAATGGTTCTTGAAAGTCTTCCCGTTTTTTGCCTATTGGATCATCGGCAAGCATTTTCACAATGTATGGGATGTCTTCCATTTTGGCTTTTCTTATTTTCATGATATTCTTTTTGGTTGCTTTAGAAGAATTATGAGATGCTTCCAAAATAGCTGAAAGCACCTCATGGGGTTAATGATTATAGAAACTAAACATCTGCTGTTGTAGCAGCGTTCCAAACGCCACTCGCAGCGGTTTCTTGCGCATATTCCGAAAAGTCTTTGGCTTTTCTTCCCAGCACTTTTTCTACATCATTGGTCACCAGATCATTCCCTTCTGCTACCATTACTTCTCCAAAAAGATAGTTGATTAACCATATGTAATCTTCCGACATACCAAAAGATGCTAGCATCTTTGAATAAGCACTTAAAGTAATAGGCGTAAAATCTATTGGTCTTCCTATGGCATTCGCAATTTCATTCACTGCTTCAGGGAGGGTCATGGTTCTTGGTCCGGTTAAATTGTAAATGGCACCGTTATGTTGTTCTTTCAATAATGCTTCTACTACAACATCGGCAATATCATCTGTATCAACGAAAGGCACTTTCGCTTTGGCTTGAGGCAAGGCTACATGTCCGGCTAGAACGGGATCTAAAAAAAAGCTTTCACTGAAATTTTGATTGAACCAACTGGCTCGAACGATAGTATAATCTATTCCGGAGTTAATAACTACTTGCTCACAAAGTTCTGCTATTTTTTCGCCTTTTCCTGAGAGCAATACCATCTTTTTAATTCCGCTTTTACGAGCTAGTTTAGTTAATACTTCTATGGCTTCCAAAGCACCGGGAACGGCTAAATCAGGTTGATGAGTGATGTACATTTTGTCCATACCTTCTAAAGCTTTTTCCCAAGTGGTTTCATCTTCCCAATCAAACGCCGGTTGATATTGTCGAGAGCCAATTCTTACGGTTTGTCCTAATTCCTGTAGCTTTTGGGCTACTTTACGGCCTGTTTTTCCAGTGCCGCCAATAACTAAAATTTTACTTTTCATTTTTTAAAGTTTTTAGGTGAATTAATTTGTTTTAATATGTATAAATACAGCTTGTAGAGCCACCATAAAAGAAAGGATTGCGAATAGGGTTCTGATGGTGTGTAATCTATTCCATTTCAATTCATAGTGATCTCTAAAAGTTTTCATTTGATTTAAGCTTAGATGGTTGAGGTCTAGCGCTTCTAAAGCATTATTAAGCGGTACATTACCAAAACCCGTTACACCCAAAGTGCCAATGGCATAAACAATTGTTGCTGTTAGTAGTAGCCAAAAGGTAGTAGATGTTCCCGTTTGAAATTGTTGGAAGGTGCTAATGGCTAAGAGCACCAAGCTTCCAAAAAAGATGAGCGCGAAAGCTGGATTAATAATGGCTTTATTAATGGATTGCATGGTGGCTAAATAGGTGGCATCACCAATTCTTTTGGTTCCGGGAATGACGGATACTGACCATGCGAAAAATAGACCTGCAGAAAGTCCGGTGAGTATTACTGCGGTAAAAAGGAGTGTTGATTTAATTGAAAGTTCCATGATGAAATGTTTTAATTGTTCAAATTGATGACACAAAATTGAACTTCTTTCAATCAATACGTTTGTTCGAAATGGAATAAGATTTGTTCGAAAAGGATAATGTGGTTGGACTATTGTTTTATATCGCTAGGACGATAACCAAATTTTTTTGCAAAGGCATTTGAAAAGGAACTTAGACTATCGTAACCTACATGCCAAGCAGCTTCTTGAACCGTCATTTCTTGGTTTCTCAACAATTCATTTGCTTTCTTGAGTCGCTCGTTTTGGAGATATTTGAAGACAGGAACGCCAAACAATTCTTTAAAATTCTTTTTTAATTTGAATGTGTTGAGTCCGATTTGTTTGGATAGTTCTGTTAAAGAGGGCGGTGTTTCTAAGTTTTTGGAAAGGATTTCTTTCGCATGCAACAATTTGTCTTTTTCATCTTGTCGGATGGAAGTTTCCGAAAGCAAAGAAAGCTGTCCGAAGTAATGTGCTAATAAGGCGGTCATCTGACTTTTAAAAAACAGCATTTTGGCTTTTCCTTCATAACGTGTATGGAAAACTTGATCTACAACAGATTGCATTTCAGGAGACATGAAAAAACGAGGACCTTCCACGTAATGATCTTTAGGAAAAACCAATTGATGAAGTAATTCTCCGAACAATTCCCCTTCTTGGTCAGGCAGTTTTTCTAAGTTTTTAACTGTGGTCGCAATCACAATACATTCCAATGGTTTAGAATCAGAAACGGTATGTTCAAATTCTACTTTTTCATCAGCATAAAAGGAAAGTGCCAATCCTTTTGTTTGGTTATAGTGCTTCTTTTTATGGTTGTATTTTACTGTGAGGTCAACATTTCCAGACCCATAGAAAGCAACGGCAATCACCGGTTCGTCAAACAAGCAGGAGTCAATGAGGGGTTCCCTGGAGCTCGCTGTTTCCACTAAAATAGTAAAGTCGTTGATGTCTATAATGTCTCTGGTCACTGCTTATTAAGTTTAAATTTATTGCGAAATCAACCAAATCACTCGATCGTAAGATATAATATAATGGAGTAGAACAATAATGCCGAAGGCAACGCTTGCTTTATGGAAATTCATGTCATACAAACTCCATGTAGCGAAAGCAAAAAAGCCTAATTCAATTATTAATCGAATAATTCCTAAAGTAGCAATGGGTGCTTCACCTGAGCGGCTTGGATCATTAGGTACCGCAAATGTGCCCCAAATAGCCGCTATAATTATTGGGAGACCGAATGCTAAAACATATCGCAATCCTCCATCACCTTGTCTATAACCCCACATGCCAATAGATACTAAAGCTGTTATCTCCAATAAAAAACGAATGCCTAAATTGATTGGATGTGATCCCATAGGACTAATTTAATAAGACAAACGCACTTTTTATTTTTTAATCAGCACATCAGTACATCAAAGGAACTTGCAACCCAATTGCCGTAAATCCTTTATAGATTTGCAACATGTCGCATCATCACCATCATCATCACGACCATAGCTCGACGGGTAATTTGAAAGTTGCCTTTTTTCTCAATTTGTTTTTTACAGTGATTGAGATTATTGGCGGGATTTTTACGAATAGTTTAGCGATTTTATCTGATGCGTTGCATGATTTGGGTGATAGTTTGTCGTTAGGATTAGCTTGGTATTTTCAGAATTTATCACAAAAGGGAAGAGATTCGAAATTCAGTTATGGCTACAAACGATTCTCATTATTAGGCGCAATCATCAACAGCATAGTTTTGATTGTTGGTTCTATATTTATTATAAAATCGGCTATTCCTCGACTATTGGATCCGCAAGTGTCGAATACGAAAGGCATGATAATTTTAGCCATTTTTGGTGTAATCATTAATGGAGCAGCGGTGTTAAGGTTGAAGAAGGGAAGTAGTCATAATGAAAAAGTTGTTTCCCTTCATTTGTTGGAAGATGTGCTAGGCTGGGTCGCGGTTTTGATTGGAAGTATCGTTATGTATTTTACCAATTGGTATATCATTGATCCCATCTTATCTTTTGGAATAGCGGCATTTATCTTGTTTAATGTTTACAAAGGATTGAAGTCTAGTTTGAAGATTATTTTACAAGCTATTCCTGAGAATGTTGAAATGGACAAAATAGAAGCTGAAATTCTTGCGGTAGAAGGTGTATCGTCTATTCACGATTTACATGTTTGGAGTATGGACGGCGAAAAAAATGTGTTAACGGTGCATATTGTTTTAACTAATGGATTTACGAAGCAACACAAGATAAAATCGGCAATTAGCAAAGCGATGCTAGCTTTTCAGATCAACCATTGTACTATCGAAACAGAAGTAGAAGGTGAGGAGTGTGTTTTGATTGATTGTTAGAACCTCCGAACCTCCATATTTACCAACCATTCACTTGAAAAAACTTAGTAATAGATTGCACAATAATATCTTGCTGTGCTTCAGGACTAATAGTGGCCGTACCATCTCCATTTTGAATTCCATAATTTCCGAATTGAGCGTGATTGCCACCTTCAATTTCATAATAAATGGAACCCGTAACATGGGTAAAATCTTCAATTGTTGAGACAGTTATCCCATCTGGAAGTCTTGATTTTCCTTCTTCAATCTCTTCCGGAGTAGAGACTAAATCATTGGAACCGGAAAGAGATAATACTTTCCCATCCCAATTGGAAATATTAGAAGTTGCTCCTGGATAAGCTGCCAATAAAACCAAGCCGTCAAACTTGTCATTATCTTGTGTTCTCTTCACCAAATCAATACTCATCGCACCACCTAAAGAATGACCGCCAATGATCCAAGTATCAATATCAGGAAAGTTGTTTTGGATTCTAAGCGCAGCATTGACATCTAAAACCGCCAAATTAAAAGGCATTTTTGTACTAATGGTCAAGTATCCTTCCAATGCTAAAGTCTCTAACCAACTATTGTATTGTTTGGCTTCCACTCCTGCACCCGGATAAAATATAAATCCGGTGGTAGTGGCTTCCATTGGTTCGAAAGCATAATAATTTATGGTTTCTGTTTCCGAAATACCAGAAGGAAGATCGGTTTCAATAGGCAAACAGGAAACAAATAGTACAGTGACCAATAGGATGTAAAGCTTTTTCATATTCTATTTTTTTAGTCTAGCATCTAGCTACTTTCTTTTTCTTATATAATCGTCCCATCTTTTCCATCTTTTTCACATAATCATAAGCTACAGGAACTTTGCAAGCTGTCCCATTCATATCCACCTTCACTTTGCCGATATTTTTGGCAATAATTAATGCTTCTTCTGTTAATGGTTGAACATAAGCAGCAACCGAAATGATAAAATTATTCATTGTGTAACTAACTCTATTCTTATCTCGATGAACTTCTTTTTCTGCACGTTTCAAAAGATTGGAAAGTGTTTTAACATCTAAATCTTCATCATTGTTCATGGCGACAATATTTGATAAAGTAGACCACCCAGCGGCGGCTATATTTTCTTCTTTATTTTCAATCCATTCTAAACCTAATTCCCAACCATAAGGACTTTCAGCAGCCACCCAAGCCACAGCATATTCACTTAAATAAGACCAATACGCTGCTTCTACCCACTTTTGAAGCGTTGCTTTTGAAATTGTTTTTTCATCAGCAATTAATCCGCCTAAATACATAGCATCTGAGTTACCTGTAGCAAACAATTCTTCTGCCAAAGCTTGATTCTTCTTTTTGGTCTTCTTTATGATCTTTTTTAAGTCTGCCACTTTTACTCCAAAAACAGGTTCTTTAGCACCATGACTCATCAATATCTTTTTGGTTTGATCATTTCCCATTTCCTTTAAGGCAAGCATTACTTCTGACTTTGTCATATCGTTTGATTTGTTATTTAAAATTAATGAAAGTAAATCGAAGCATGAAATAGGGTTTTATCGCTCTAAATTGTATTTTAGGATGTCAGAATTAGAATTGATATATGTCAGGATTGAGTGATTGCCATACCATTGAGGATTTAAGAAAGTTAGCAAAGAAAAAGTTGCCATCAGTGATGTTTGATTACATTGAAGGCGGCGCAGAAGATGAATTAACTTGTAAGTGGAATAAGGAAGCTTTTGCTAAATATGAATTTGTGCCGAGAGTATTAAGAGATGTAGGGCATATTCATTTGGCAACCAAAATTCAAGGTATTGATATTGATTTGCCCATTATTAGTGCACCCACAGGAATGTCTCGAATGTTTCATCATGAAGGAGAACGAGCGGTGGTAAAAGCCAGTCATAAAGCGGGGACGATCTATTCTTTGTCTACGGTGTCAACTTGTTCTATTGAAGAAGTAGCCGAAGCTTCGGATGGTCCGAAATTCTTCCAAATCTATTCTTGGCACAACAAAGGTATGGTAGCAGATTTTGTAGAGCGGTGTAAGAAATCAGACTACGATGGCATTATGTTAGCAGTTGATCTAGCCACTTTGGGGAAAAGAGATAGAGATTTGCGAAACGGTCATGGGCGGCCAAAAGTGATTAGGAGAAAAACAGGATTATCTGCTTTAAGTAAACCGGGTTGGTTGTTTCATTTTATCACCAAGCCGAGTTGGAAAATGGCTAATATGATTGAGCATTTGCCACACGGTGCTGATGCCAAAAAAGTGTTGAATGATGTCAATAATCAATTTAATCCGGCAGTTGATTGGGATGATGCTTTGCAGTTAATGGATCTTTGGGGTGGTAAATTTATGTTGAAAGGTATTCAATGTGTAGAGGACGCTAAATTGGCGGTTGAATTGGGAGCTTCCGGTATTGTTGTGTCTAATCATGGTGGTCGACAACTGGATGGCGCGCCTGCAACCTTAGATCTTTTACCGGAAATAGTAAAAGCCGTTGGTAACAAAACAGAAGTAATTGTAGATGGTGGTATTACTAGAGGTTCTGATGTCGTAAAAGCCTTGGCTTTAGGTGCAAAAGCTGTGTTAATTGGAAGGGCTTATTTGTATGGTTTAGCCGCAGGAGGCGAGAAGGGTGTTGATTTGGCATATGCTATTTTAAAAGATGAAATGATTCGTGTAATGCAATTGATTGGTTGTACATCGGTGGAGGATTTAGTTAGTAGTTATTTAAAAAAACATGAATAGACCTATGTTTTTACTAAGAATAGTCTCTGACTCGGCTTACTAAATATAAAGGTAAAATCACCTTGTTAATAAAGTCAAAGTAAAGAAGCGTTGGCGGGAAAGAATGCGGCAGCTTGCGTGGGATAATGGGGAGGCGCGATCATTCTTTCTTGATTTTTTGTTTCTTTTTTATCAAGAAAAAAGATAAAAGGGAAATACTCTTCAAATCTGGCAATCAGATAAAACAATCTATGTAATGCCATTGATGGGAGATCCTTCGGCAAGCCTCTGGATGACTATATTTCCTTCTGTCTTTAATTTTTTGGGTTTTTGAAAAAACTAAAACTTCGGTGTGACGTATTTTGTAGATTTTAGTTTAAAAATCAATCTTCAAACCCCGCAATCATCTTCTTGGTCATGATTTTTTCATACACATTCGGAATCAACCTTTTTAATATGTACGAAATTTTTCCCACTCCAGTAATCAGCATTGGTTTTCTTTTAACAGTAGCCTCGTAGATTAAAGCAGCTACTTCATCCGGACTGGCATTATCACCTACTTTGTGCTTGGTGCTTGAAATATCTTCATCCGGTTTGTAGTATTCATCTCTCAAATTGGTTGCAATAAATCCAGGACAAGCCACTAATACATGCACACCTTCAGCAGCCACTTCGCTTCTCAAAGTTTCAAAAAATCCTAAAACGGCATGCTTGCTAGCCGCATATCCAGTTCTACCATATAGCGGTGAAAACCCTGCCACACTTGAAATCGCTACAAAGCTGCCTTTATTTTGAATAATATCATCGTAAGCTGCTCTAGTGCAATACAATGAACCATTAAAATTGATGCGCATCAAACGTTCAATTTCCGCATTAGTGTTGTCTTTAAAGAGTTTGATGTTAGTGACACCGGCATTATTGATTAACACATCAATACTCTTACCTTTTGCATGAATGCTGTCGAAAAAATCATTGACTTGCGCTTCATTGCTTACGTCACAAATGCCCAAATGATGCTCAATTCCAAGAGAAGTTAACTCTTTAGATAAGGCATCCAAGTCATTTTGATTTAAATCGCAGCCGGCAATAAAGGCACCTTTTTTTCCAAATTTACGGCAAAGTGCTGCGCCTAATCCACGGCCGGCACCGGTAACTACAACGGTTTTGTTTTTATATCGACTCATACTAATCCATTTTTTTGAGCATAATGTAAAAAAGCTTCTTTAGTGGTTTTTTGCGGAATGTATCCAAATTCAGTCTTCAATTTATGATTGTCTAATACCGGTCGGTATTGTAAAAATTTTACTTGCTCGGGACCGTAACGTGAAAGCCTTAATGGCTTTGCCAAAGACAGAGCGAACTTGATGATGCCGGGAAAAACTTCCACATATTTTTTACCAATAATAGAGGCTATTTGCTTTAACGTAAGTACACCATCACCGGCTACATTATAGATGCCTGCCACATCTTCTAAGGTAGCTTTTGTGAGTATATTCAATAAATCTTGGTCCCAAATAATGACAAATGGTGTGTCGCAACCTTTCAATCCCAACATGTTTCTCTTTTCAAACAAATTGGTGATGTCATTTTTGGTATGATCCCCCAAAATGGTAGACACCCTAAAAATCATTTGTTGTAACTCAGGATGATTTTTTCGATACTCGGCTAACATTTCTTCGATTACTCTCTTGTGCCAAGCATATGGAAACTCTTGATTGCCTCTTATAGGATCTTCTTCTTTTAACCATTCAGCATTATCAGCATAATAGCCATAAGCCGCGCCACTAGATGTTACAATGATTTTATCGACGTTAGCTTGCACACACGCTTCCAATATTTTCTTAGTGCCGTTTACTTCCACATCGTAGATGAAATCACGCGTCATGGTTTTAGTAGGAGAAACAATGGCTGCTAAATGAACAATCACATTGGGTTTTTCATTGAGAATTAAGTTTTTTACATCATCAGATCTAAGATCACCTTTAACAAAAGTGTAATTGTCAATAGATTGTTTTTTCTCAACAATATCAGTTCCGATAATCGTTACATTTTCCTTACTCAATCTTTCAATCAGTTGAGATCCGATATAGCCACTAGCGCCTGTAATTAATATCTTTTTCATGGTATATTTTTTATTGTTCTTAGTGTACTTTGCGAAACTTTAGTGCTCTTATTAGTTTAATTTTTTACCACTAAGTCCACAAAGGGCACTATGATTCAATTAGTCATCTTAGTTTAAATTCAATCATTCGTAGAACTATTTTTTCAATATCTAATTTCCGTTATCCGTTCCTCAACTTCTTATTCCTCTCCTTGACCAAAAGCTACTCAATGCCAATCCAGAAATAATATGCCAAACGCCCCAAAATGCAGCAATCAATGCCATTCCGCCTAATCCATCAAAAAAGTTGAAAATCAGTATTAAACCCAATCCTGAATTTTGAATGCCGGTTTCAATAGACACTGCTCTTCGGTCATATTCTTTTAATCCCATCAGGTAAGAAAATCCGTATCCAATGATAAAACCCAATGTATTTAACCCAATTACGGAAAGTGAAACGATACCTTTTAAGTGATAGAAGTATTTTAAATTGATAGCTATTCCAAAAATGATGAAGGCTCCAAAAAACGTCAACGAAAACACTTTCATGAATTTTTGCAGCTTAAAAGCAAATCTTGGAAATCTATTAGAAATATAAATGCCCGCTGACAATGGTATCAGCATCAGTACTAAAATCATAAAGAACATTTCCATTGGATGCAAAGAAACATCATTCATCAAAGCATTGGTGCTGGGTATTCTACTGCCCCAAAATGCAATATTGAAAGGCGTCATCACCGTTGCTAATGCAGTTGAAAAGGCCGACATAGCAATAGATAATGCAGCATTTCCTTTAGCATGTTGCGTCATAAAATTGGAGATGTTTCCACCAGGACAAGCCGCCACCAATATTATTCCGAGTGCAACACTAGGTGGCGGTTTAATCAATAAAATCACTAAAAAAGCAAATGCTGGAAAGAGCAAGAACTGACTCAAGATCCCCACCAAAAAAGGTTTTGGCGACTTGGTCAATACCTTAAAATCTTCCACTTTTATGCTCAATGAAACACCAAAGACAATTAAGCCTAAAATGACGTTTAGGATATTTAAGGTAGTTGGATTAAAGCTTAAACGGACTTCATCTAATGGTATCATAGTTGCAATTATGGAAACTCAGATTATCCTGATTTTCATGAAAAGCCTAATTTAAGCAGATTCTAATTGATGTATATTTTTTTTCATTAAATTAAGATAGGTGTCTTTGTGGACGTAATAGGCCATTCGATCGACATCCATATATTTATAACCACCTCGCATATCGGGCATTTGAGTTTGGAATTTTTTTGTGAATTTTTCTGCTTTATCTGGATGAGTGTCTTTTAATTTAATATAATTGGCAACTAGTTTAGCCATTTGGTTTCTGCCTTCCCATCCTAAACCTGTGGCTTCAATCATTCCTAAAACAAACAAATTACTATGTTGAGGAGTAAAAATGTTAAGATATAACTGAGGAGCCTTTAAGTTATCCGGCCAATTTAAATGCTTTTTGTCTATAAAAGGATAATTCAATTTATAGCCGGTGGCCAATAGGATTAAGTCATATTCTTTTGAAGTTCCGTCTTTAAAATAAACAGTTTTTCCTTCATATCTTTCAACATCTTTTTGAATAGTAATGTCTCCATGTCCTAAATGATACAACACCAAAGTATTTACTATAGGATGTGATTCGTATAATTCGTGATCTGGCTTAGGAAAGCCTAATTTCTGTGGATCTACTACAAAGAATGTACTTAATAGCCATTTGTCAAACTTTGGTTTAAAAGCTTTTGGGATTTTTATAGCGCCGCCCATGGTGTCTGCTGGTTTTCCAAATACATATTTTGGAACAAAGTGATAGCCTCTTCTTACGCTTAAGTCAGTGCTTTTTGCACGATGAACCGAATCTACAACAATATCGCAGCCACTATTACCAGCGCCTACTACTAATACTCTTTTGCCTTCAAAAATCTTTGGACTTTTATAATCGCAAGAATGTAAAATTTCACCTTCAAATTTTCCCGGAATGTTAGGATAATTTGGGCAAGACAAACAGCCATTGGCAATGATGATGCCTTTGTAGACTTTGGTATCTCCTTTGTCAGTTGTCAAACTCCATTTATCGCCAACAGGCTCTAATCTTTCTACTTTGGTATTAAAGGTATAGTGGTCGTATAAACCAAAATGATTCGCATAATCTTTAAAGTAAGCCAACATTTCACTGTGATGGGGATAGTCAGCTACTTCCTCTTTCATTGGAAAGTCTGCAAATTCTGTCATTCTTTTAGAAGAAATCAAATGAGCGGATTCGTATACAGTGCTGTTTTTATTATTGATGTTCCAAAGTCCGCCTAAATCTTCAGCTGCTTCATAAGCATCAAATGGAATGCCTTGTTCTTTTAAATTCTTTGCAGCAGATAATCCGGCTGGTCCGCCGCCAATAATTGCGTATTTGTTTTCAGTTGACATCTCAATAAAAAGTTGGTGTAAAAATATTTTGAGGCATGAAATTAATAAATAAATGCTTACAATTCAAATTATTTTATTTTCTTTGTAAGTGATTACTCATTTTGCTGATTATGACGGAAAAACAAAATAGAATTATAGAAGCGGCATTGGATTTATTTGCTTCACAAGGGTATGCAAGTACTTCTACCAGAAATATTGCGAAGAAGGCGAATGTGTCGGAAGGTTTAATTTTTAGGCATTATGAAAACAAAGAGGTTTTGCTTCGAGAAATTTTAACCAAAGGCTATGAAAGTATTCAACCGAAGTTGTATAGTATTTTAATGGAAGTTGATCCAAAGATAGTAATAGATAGGGTATTAGGGTTGCCATTGGATTTGTTGCAAACTAAAACAGATTATTGGCGATTGATATTTTCTATTAAATTTCAGCATTTGGCTTTATATCGTTCTATCAATGATGATCATAAATTGTTGGATCCTTTGTTTGAAAAAGTAGAGCAAGCTTTAAAAGAATTGGGCTATAAAAATCCCAAAAAGGAATCGAGAATAATATTTATGTTTTTGGAAGGGGTATCTAGTCATTGCCTAAAAAACGGTGTAGGAGATATGCAAGAAAATGTGGATTATATGAGAGAAAAATATCTAAAAGAAAGTGCTTAATCACTAAATATTAGATGTAGTGAAGCTGACAAAAATTGTTTCTTTCAGATAGTATAGGGGCTATATTTCTGTGATTTATTAAACTTAATAGGTTTCGAATGTAAAACGACTATCATGCATTTTTTTATTGAATCCTTTCTGTTTAGCGGTTATCATCATTAAAAGCTCTGATATATCTCATTGTTTGGTTGGATGACATCACTTAGATTCGTATCTGATTTTATCATGCTGTTAGTAGCGAGACCAATAAATATAGGCCAAAGAGATGTTGATTATAGTAATGGGATTGCCGGGTGCTGGGAAAACTTATTTTGCAAAAGCATTTGCGGAGAAAATAGGGGCATTGCACACCAATAGTGACACCATTCGCAAAACATTATTTGAACAACCCAACTACGATGCAAAAGACAAAGCAATAGTTTATAATGCATTGTTTGATTTTGTGACACAAGGCTTAAAAGCCGGAAAAGATGTGATTATTGATGCCACTTTTTCAAAGAAAGCGTATCGGCAACCTTATTTTGATTTTGCCGATCAACATCATGTTCCTTGTTTTGTCATTTTAATGGAAGCTGATGAGTCTGTTATCAAACAGCGAGTGCAAAAGAAACGGCCGGATAGCGATGCTGATTTTGAGGTTTATTTAAAGATTAAAGCCGAATTTGAAAAGTTAGAGAGGGATTATTTGTTGCTCCGATCTGATACCATTTCATTAGCGGAGATGCTGGATAAAGCAGAGCAGTATATTCAGCCTGAAATTAAAAATGGATTAACAGATACTTCTATTTTACAACTGGTGGCGAATGGGAAATTTCCCAACGATGCAGAAAAACATCAATTGGTTGAAACCCATATCTCTTGGGTGATTTTGGGAGAAGATTTTGTATATAAAATTAAGAAACCGGTAAAATTTAGCTTTTTGGATTTTTCTACTATAGAAAAGAGGAAGTATTTCTGTGAGCAAGAATTGATCTTGAGTCAGAGATTGACCCATGATGTTTATTTAAGTGTTCAGCCAATTACATTTTATCTAAACCAATACGAAATAGGAAGCCGTAGAGGTGATGTGGTTGACTATGCAGTGGTAATGCGCAGAATGGACAATACAAAAGAAATGAAAAAGCTATTGTCGTGCGGCAAGGTAAATTCATCTGACATTCAAAAGATTGCGGATCAGTTAGTCGTATTTCATAGGAATGCCGATGTGATTAAAGGAAAAGTAAAGGCGGAAAGCTTAAACGAAGATTTTCAAGATTTGCTTCAAATAAAGGAATTTGTAAACCAAAATTTAGGGACATCATCTACCGAACAATTATTAGACAGCCTTGATGTAGCGGCCAATTTTATCTTGCACCAATCTAAATTGATACAGCAAAGAGATGCTGCGGGATTTACTAGAGATGTGCATGGAGACCTTCATTCAGGCAATATCTTTTTGCTGGACGAACCGGTTTTATTCGATTGTATTGAGTTTAATCCACACTTTCGTCAAATAGATATATTGAATGAATTGGCGTTCTTTTGTATGGATTTGGAATTTGCGCAGCGCAAAGATTTAAGTCAATTTTTCATCCAAGTTTACAGCCGGAAATTTGAAATTATAAGAAATACGGAAGAAGAAATGCTGTTCTTATATTACAAATTATATCGAGCGAATATTAAAGTAAAAGTGAATGCTCTTAAAACCATGCAGACAAATGATGCTGCGGAACAAAAATGCAGATTGGTCTTATTTAAGCAATACTTCAAACTGTATATAAAATATTATGAGGCGTTAAAATCAACTTTTACTGCGTCAACACCTTAAACGGATCTTTTCCGTTAGTTAAATCTTCCAATTTAAAAGCCGTTTTAACCCCTTCTAGTTTTAAGTCCATTATTTTGGTGTCGTGCAGGGCGCAAATCATCACACCGGTTTCTGTTTCTATCCATCCATTCCAAGGCACTTTTATACCACCAATAGGAATAATAGATACCCACATTTTCCAAGCGTAAGGTAAATTTTTATCGTCTAAGAGCCATACATAGCTATCGCCGGGAGTATTGCCACCTGAACTGTAAGACACCATTAATCCTTGTTCTCCTTTTTTAGTGGCGACCAATGTTCTTGTCGTACCTCCATCAAAAGCTTTGGAAACCGGATTGAGCCAAAAAGAATCGTTCACCCACATTTTCCATGCTTTTTGAACCAATTCTCCGGCTTGGTCGCCCGTAATTTGTTCGCCGTTTTTATAGGCTACGCCTTCTTTTTTATTGATGTCGAAAATAACTTCATATTTTTTCCATCGCACTCTTGCAAAATCTCTGTTTTTATCCCAAAGATGCTCGTGATTGCCCATAAAATTCCACTCGACAGCAGCCGTAGCTAGCCAAGCTTCATGGTTGATAGCGGTTAGCATTTCTCTGGCTAAACTGTCTGCTTTTTCCGGTTGGGTTCCTTCCGGTAATTTTTCATTGGCCAACGTAAAGCCAACAA
The DNA here is from genome assembly GCA_041393015.1 of Chitinophagales bacterium. GTDB lineage: Bacteria > Bacteroidota > Bacteroidia > Chitinophagales > JADIYW01 > JAGQYH01. Next base: position 385,953 of record JAWKKV010000003.1, read on the forward strand.
TTCCGCCAATCAGGAATAGAACAAATGTGCTGAGTATTATCTTTTTCATTGCTAAAAGATAAACAGAAAATCTTAGAATATGTTTAATTGAAAATGCTAGCAACAGCGTATTCTCAAAATACATAATTGTTAATTCGAGTTAAAAATGAATGAACGTGCATTCTTTTTTATACATTTGCCTCCTTGAATGCAGTAATTGAAAAAAATGAGAAGTATCTTTTACGAATTGCTGGTAAGGAAAACTCGATAATGTGTTATCTGTTCAAAACGAATAAGATTATAAAATGAGTAAGAAAGAAAAAATATCTGACAAAAAAGGAGCCTTGCTAGACGCTACCCTTACGATGGTGAATGAATGTGGTTTTCATGATGTGTCCATGTCAAAAATTGCTAATCGTGCAGGAGTAGCTCCGGCCACTATTTATCTTTATTTCGAGAACAAACAAGATTTGATCAACACGCTTTATCTCGAAACAAAAACATCATTTGGTGAATGGGCATTAAAGGGCTACAAGGACCATATGCCGGTAAAGAAGGGCTTTGAAATCATTTGGTATAATATAGCAGATTACAAATTGAATAAGGCCAATGAATCAAAATTTTTGTTTCAATGTGACATAACGCCCATGATTGATGAAGAGATTAGAAAAGAAGCACTAAAGAATTTACAACCCTTATTAGATTTATGGGAAAGAGGGCAGAAAGAAGGAATTATAAAGCCACTATCGATATTCATTCTATACGCTTATACCATTTATCCATTGTCTTTTTTATCGCACATGCAAGAGCGCAACTTGTTAAGTGTCAATAAAAATGTGCTAAAAGACTCCTTTCAATCAGCTTGGGATGCCATAAAAGTTTAAATTTTTTTACCTACAAAAAAGAATGAACGTTCATTTATAAATAGTTAACTAATAATCAAATCAAATTAATGAAAATGCTTAACAATAGAATATCCTTTTTAATTATAGCAGTTGCCTTTATAGCCGGTTGTAAACCAAAACCACAGCAAAGGGCAGCCATGCCGCCTCAATCTTTTGAAGTAATAGAAATTGTAACACAAGATGTGGAGGGCTATTATACATTTCCGGCGGAAATTTCAGGCATTAATACCAGTCAAATAAGACCTAAAATTTCCGGTTACATTGAAAAATTATTTATTGATGAAGGTGCGCATGTAAAAGCCGGACAAAAGCTTTTTAAACTAGAAACCAATATTCAAACGCAAAATGCATCAGCTGCTAGTGCCCAAATGAATTCTGCTACCGCTTCTATTGAAGCAGCCAAAGCGAGTGTGAGTGCAGCTGAAGTGGAAGTAAATAAGCTTAAACCATTGGTAGATAAAAATATTATTAGCGGTGTTCAATTGGAAACAGCTAAAGCTAATTTATTGATGGCAAAAGGACAATTAAGTCAAGCCGAAGCCAATTATGAAGTAGCCAAGGCCAATTACCAAGGTGTAAATGAAAATATTAAGTTCTCGACCGTAACTAGCCCCATTGACGGAATTGTTGGAAAAATAAATTACAGAGAAGGAAGTTTGGTGAGCCCAAGTGATCCGCTTCCTTTAACCACTGTGTCGGATGTACATGAAGTATATGCCTATTTTTCACTCAATGAAAAGCAATACCTGTACTTCTTTCAAAATTTTCCCGGTGCTGATTTAGATGAGAAAATTGCGAACATGCCACCCATTGAATTGGAGTTGGCCAATGGAACTGTGTTTGAAGAGAAAGGAAAATTAGAAACAGCAACAGGTCAAATTGATGAGAACACAGGTACCATCTTGTTTAGGGTTAGGTTCAACAATAAATCGAAATTATTAAGCAATGGAAGTACCGGAAAAATTAAAGTTCCCAGAGCGTACAACCAAGTGTTAGTCATGCCAGAAGTGGCTACATACGAGCAGCAAGGTTTTGTATATGCTTATAAATTAAATGGAGACACGGTTAAATCGACCATCATTACCGTTATAGATAAAATTGACCATAAAATTCTTATCGAAAGCGGATTGAAAGAAGGCGATAAGATTGTAGCCAGAGGTATTGGTTCGCTTCGAAATGGAGAGGTTATTCAACCCCAATTGGTTACCATCGAATCTATTTTAGAAAAATAATCTCCCTGTAAAAATTAAACCATGATAAAATTATTTATAGATAGACCTGTTCTATCCGGTGTAATCTCCATTTTTATTGTTTTCGTTGGTATATTAGGTATTACCGTTTTACCAATTACGCAATATCCAGATATTGCGCCACCTACCATTCAAATTACAGCAAGTTATCCCGGTGCCAATGCGGAAACCGTGTTAGAGAGTGTCATCATTCCAATTGAAGAACAAGTAAATGGAGTGGAAGATATGACCTATATTACAAGTACGGCCGATAACAACGGTGGAGCTTCTATATCGGTGTTTTTTAAACAAGGTGTTAATGCTGATATTGCTGCGGTTAACGTTCAAAACAGAGTAGCTAGAGCTACGCCTTTATTGCCTTCTGAGGTTACTAAATCAGGTGTTGTTACTCAAAAACAGCAAACCAGTGCTTTGATGTTTCTCTCGTTTTTTTCAACGAATGAAGATTACGATGATGTATTTATTCAAAACTACTTAGACATTAATGTTGTTCCGGCCATTAAAAGGATTAGTGGAGTGGGTGATGCGTCCGTTTTTGGGGCCAAAACCTACGCCATGCGTATTTGGCTTGATCCACAAAAATTAGCCAATTTTCAATTGGTGCCCGGAGATGTGATTGCCGCAATTAACGATCAAAGTCAGCAAGCTGCACCCGGCCAAATTGGCGATAACAGTACCGAAGCTTTTCAATATGTAATAAAGTACAGTGGTAAATACAATGAAGTTCAGCAATACAAAGACATTGTTGTAAAAAGTGGTACCGATGGTCAATTACTAAGATTAAGTGATGTAGCAGAAATTGAATTGTCGGCCTTTTCAGAATCTGTTATTGCAGAATCAAATGGTTATCCTGCTTTGCCAATGGGTATTTATCAAACACCGGGATCAAATGCGCAAACCATTATTAAAGAAATTCATCAATTATTAGAAGACAGTAAATCTTCTTTCCCTGAAGGATTAGACTATACTGTAAATTACGACACAAATGAATTTTTAACAGCTTCAATTGATAGCGTTTTACATACGCTAATAGAAGCGTTTTTATTGGTGTTTTTAGTGGTGTTTATCTTCTTGCAAGATTTTAGATCGACCTTAATCCCTGCTATAGCGGTGCCTGTTTCCATCATTGGTACTTTCTTTTTCCTTAATGTATTTGGATTCTCCATCAACCTGTTAACACTTTTTGCCATGATATTGGCCATTGGTATTGTGGTGGATGATGCCATTGTGGTGGTGGAAGCCGTACATGCCAGAATGGAAAGCAGCAAAGGTGGAGAAAATATGAAAACCATAACCAACTCGGCAATGAGTAATATTACCGGTGCAATTGTTTCAATTACTTTGGTAATGGCAGCGGTTTTTGTTCCGGTAACTTTTATAACCGGACCGACGGGTGTGTTTTATCAGCAATTTGGTATCACATTAGCCATCGCCATTGTAATTTCTGCCGTCAATGCATTGACATTAAGTCCGATGTTATGCGCCCTTTTACTAAAACCACATAGTAAAGAAGAGGAAAAGAAGGGAATTTTAAAGCGATTTTATGGGGCTTTTAATACGGCATTTACCAGCATGACCAATAAATATGGTAATGTAGTTGGATTCCTAATCAAACAAAAATGGATCGCATTTCTTTTAATCATTGCTTCCGGTTTTGCCGTGTATTGGGCCAATACAACTACGCCATCGGGTTTTGTACCCAATGAGGATAGAAAAATTATTTTTGCAAATGTGGAGTTGCCTGCAGGAGCTACTTTAGATAGAACTTTTGAAGTATTAAAAGAATTAAACGATCGTGTAGCGCAAATACCCGGCGTTGAAGGTGGTACTTATATTGGTGGTAGAAGTTTGATAAGTGGCTCAGGAAACAACTATGGTTTAGCGTTCTTTAAATTAAAAGATTGGGAAGAACGTAGTGGTCACAAAGATCAGTCAATTGATGTGATTACCGGTAAATTATTTGGTTTAGGCGCTCAAATGAAAGAGGGGAAAATGATCTTCTTCAGTCCGCCAAGTGTGCCGGGTTTTGGTATCAGTTCGGGATTTGAAATGCAAATTTTAGATAAATCGGGCGGAAGTGCTGTTGAATTAGACAAAGTAACCAAGCAATTTTTGGCAGAATTGAATCAACGGCCTGAGATTATGTACGGCCAAAGTTCATTTAACACCAACTATCCTCAATACGAGTTAATCATCAACATGCCTTTAGCGAAGCAAAAAGGAGTGGCAGCAAGTGAAATATTTTCTGCATTGAGTGGCTACATTGGAGGTGTGTATGCCGCTGATTTTACCAAATTTGGTAAGCAGTACCGCGTGATGGTTCAAGCCTTACCGGAAGATAGAAACGACCTAAGAAGTTTGAACAAGATATTTGTTAGAAACAACCAAGGTCAAATGGCACCGATTACTCAGTTTGTTGAGTTAAATAAAGTGTTTGGACCGCAATCGGTAAGTAGGTTTAACTTGTTTAGTTCTGCTGCAGTAAGTGGAGCGCCTAATCCGGGCTACAGTACAGGTGATGCGATTGAAGCAGTAAGAGCGGTAGCAGAAAAATTGCCTCAAAATTACGACATTGATTTCTCAGGCTTAACTAGAGAAGAGATTAGTTCGGGGTCGCAAACTACAATGATTTTAATTATTACTTTATTGTTTGTTTACCTATTACTTGCTGCGCAATACGAAAGTTTTATACTACCATTTTCAATCATTTTTTCACTACCATTGGGCGTAATGGGCGCTTATTTAGCTCAAAAATTTGCAGGGTTAGAAATCAATATTTTCTTTCAAATTGCATTGATTATGTTAATTGGTTTGTTGGCCAAGAACGCCATCTTGATTGTAGAGTTTGCTTTACAAGAAAGGAAAAGAGGAAGTTCCATTGTAGATGCTGCCATTTTAGGGGCTAAAGAAAGATTACGACCAATTTTAATGACCTCATTTGCCTTTATTTTAGGCTTAATGCCGCTGGTTTTATCAAGTGGTGTCGGTTCCGTCGGTAATAGATCGCTCGCCACAGGAGCCGCTTTTGGCTTATTAATAGGAACTTTCTTAGGGATTCTGGTTATCCCTGTATTGTTTGTAGTGTTCCAGTATTTACAAGAAAAGATTAAACCCATCGAAATAAAAGAATAAAAATGAAAAGGTTTTTTAAAATAGTAACGATAAGTAGTGCGGTATTGGTGATACAATCGTGTGCCATCACCAAAACATACGAACGGCCAGAAGTTAATCATGCAAGTGAATTTAGAGCTGAAGAAACTTCAACAGATACCATAACGATAGGCAACTACGAATGGAGCAATCTCTTTACAGATGAATTGTTAAACGGCTACATCCACGATGCACTGACCAATAATTTTGACGTTCAAATTGCATTAAAGAATTTACAAATTACAGAAGCGTATATAAAGCAAGCCAAAGCGAGTTTTGCACCTTCCTTTAGTGTAGGGGTTTCAGGCGCTACTTCAACGCCTTCCTTAAACAATCAGTCAGGCAGTTTTTTGTCTGAACGAGCTCCGATAAACGATATTGAAATCAGTGGAAATTTATCTTGGGAAATTGATTTATGGGGCAAGCTAAGAAGCCAAAAGAAAGCTGCAGTAGCCAAATATATGGAAACCAACAGCTTTGTAAATTTGGTTAAGTCTGATGTGGTGGCGGCAGTATCCGTACAATATTATACGTTATTGGCATTGGACAACCAACGTGAAATTTTGCTGTCTACCATTGAAACTAGAAGGCAAAGTGTGGAGACCATTAAAGCATTAAAAGAAGCAGGTACCACCACCGAAGTAGCGGTAAAACAAAACGAAGCATTGTTGCTAACGGCTCAAGGTTTGCTCATTGACATTGAAAATCAAATTAATATAGCCGAGAATGCATTGAGTATTTTACTGGGTAAATCGCCTGAAGCCATTGAAAGGAGTAAATTGGAAGACCAAGTGATTCCTGTGGCTTTACAAACTGGCGTGCCTATTCAGTTACTCAGCAACAGACCGGATGTGGTAGCAGCAGAGTACAATTTGATTAATGCTTTTGAGTTAAACAATGCAGCTAGGGCAAGTATGTTTCCGGCACTTTCCATTGGTGCTTCCGGCGGATTAAACAGCATGAATTTTACCAACTTGTTTAGTTTAAATGCTTTGTTTGCCAATTTGGTAGGCAATTTCACGCAACCGTTGTTTAATAGAAGAGCCCTTAAAACACAGAAGGAAGTAAAAGAAACAGAGAAGGAAATTGCATTGTTGGAGTATCAGCAAACTATTTTAAAGAGTTATCAAGAAGTATCTGATGCCTTGTATACTTATAATGCAAATGCCGAAAAGTTAGTGCTTAAAGAACAAGAAAACAACGCTTATTTAGATGCAATTGAATTCTCAGAAGAACTTTTAAGTCAAGGAATGGCGAATTATTTGGAGGTGTTGATAGCGAAAGAAAATGCTTTAAGTGTACAGTTAAATATGGTTAGTCTTCAACTCAATAAACTTACCTCAACGGTAATGCTTTATAAATCATTGGGTGGCGGTTGGCGATAAACCGGCAATTAAATTGATAACTAGTTACATTTAGCCCGAATTCATCAAAGTAAAAGCATAAAAAAAGGCTATTTCAATATCAATTGGAATAGTCTTTTTTAGTAGTTCAAAGCAATCTTAAAATAAAATTCTCGCTCTAATCGTATTTTTAACTTGTTTTAATTCTTCCAAAGCCTCCAAAGTGGCTGCATCACCTTCCACATCTAATACCACGTATCCAATATTTTGGTTGGTTTTTAGAAATTGTCCGGTTACGTTTACTTCTAACGCAGAAAGTTTGGAGTTGATCTCCGTTAAAACACCCGGAACGTTTTTATGAATGTGCAATATTCTATGATTGTTTTCACTTTGTATCGGTAAACTCAATGCCGGCACTGTATGGTTGCCTATGGTGGCACCTCTATCTAAATAGTTGCTTAATTTAGTAGCCGCATCTATTCCAATATTTTCTTGCGCTTCTTGGGTAGATCCTCCAATATGGGGTGTTAAAATCACATTGTCGATACCTTGTAGCGGACTGGTAAATCGCTCCGATTTAATTTTCGGTTCTAACGGGAAAACATCCACTGCGGCACCCGCAATTTTGCCACTTTTTAATTTTTCGGCTAAAGCTTCAATATCTACTACGGTTCCTCTCGATAAGTTTAAAAAGATACTGCCTTCTTTCATCCAGCTTAGCTCTTTTTCCGTAATCATGTTTTTGGTTTGATCGGTTTCAGGAACATGTAGCGTAACCACATCGCAAGTGCTCATTAATTCTTTCAAACTGGAAACCGCTACGGCATTACCCAATGGCAATTTAGGCTCCACATCGTAGTACATTATCTTTAAACCCATTCCTTCTCCTAAAACAGAAACCTGACTTCCAATATGTCCATATCCTACAATTCCTAGAGTCTTGCCTCTAAGTTCATAGCTGCCTTGTGCATCTTTTAACCAAAGGCCTTGGTGTGCAGCTTTATCTCTGGCAGGAATTCTTCTCAATAACATCACTGCTTCTGCAATAATTAACTCCGCAACCGATCTGGTGTTTGAATAAGGAGAGTTGAACACCGCAATGCCTTCCTTAGCAGCTGTTTCAAGATCTACTTGATTGGTGCCAATACAAAAACAACCTACTGCCAATAACTTACTCGCTTTTTCCAAAACGGGCTTCGTTAAGTTGGTTTTAGATCGAATACCAATTAAATGATAATCTTCAATACAATCTAAGAGTTCTTCTTCAGAATAAGCCCCTTTTTTATAATCGATATTGGTATAACCCCTTCTTTTAAACTCATCAATTGCGTTTTGATGAACGCCTTCTAACAATAGAATTTTGATTTTGTCTTTTGGGAAAGATGTAACTTTTGCCATTTGTATTTGTTTGATTCAATCAACTACTGAAATTTGATTGATGTTGAATTTAAAAAAGTAAGATAGCCATTAGCTAGACCTTATGATAAAGCAGCCAGCCAATTAAAAATTATTTAAACAAAACGATGCATTAGGTTATTGTGGAGGAAGTTGGGTTAGTTTGGTAAGATGGTATGTCAAGTAAGTGATGTAAGTTGCTGTTTAGTTGAAAAGGAATTAGATGTAATTCCATTAATGTTGTCGAGTTAGTTTGGATTTGAATTTGGATTTGAATTTGGATTTGAATTTGAATTTGTTTTTTAATACCCCTTAAATACTTACCACCCTTGCATAACTTTCTCACTCCAGCTTCGGCATTTCATCCAACATTTTAGTTTTTTTCTTTTTCTCTTGAATCTTCTTAAACACCTTTTCATATAAAAAGGAAATTGGATTTATGATAGTTGGAGGTGGTGGCGTTGGATGAACCGGTGGCGCTTTAAAACCAGCTTTTGCCATATTGGCCACTAAAGTATCTGTTGCATCTTTAATTTCTAAATTAGCCATGGCTTGTCTTAATGCACTAATGGTTTTGGGCATGGGTCGCACCACTTGTGTCGGCAAAGTGTGCATATCGATAACCAGTTCAATTTGTAAAAATTGGCTAGATTCTGCTATATAAATTTGATTTTTATAGCCTACAGAAGAAAATTGAACGGTATCACCTTTCATTATGGTGAAAACAAAAATACCGTCTTCATCAGATATGGTTCCGCGTTTGTTTTTTAAGTTGATGATTGTAACGTAGGGCAAGCCACTAGAGTCGCTGCCGGCCTCTAAAACAATACCAGATAGTTGTACCAAACTATCATTTTGACCAATGGATCTGCTGAAGGAAGTGGCTATAATTAGTATGAGTAAGAATAATCTGATATGATAATTTTAATGAGCCAACAAAGCTACTCTTGTAGTTTGTTTTGAAGGGTTAAATATGTTTAATGTTTAGTTGGGATAAGTTTAAATTGCTTTTTTAACAGATAGAATTACTTTTATAAAAATTTCAGAGCTATGAACAGAGATAAATCATTTCAGCACATGCGTGAAAGCTATAAACAAGGGGAACTATTAGAAAAATCAATATCTAAAGATCCAATTGTAGAGTTTAATTTATGGATGAAAGCAGCTATTGAAGAATCTATATACGAGCCTAATGCTATGTCTTTGGCAACGGTTGGAGCCAATGGGCAACCGTCTTGTAGGGTTGTTCTTTTAAAAGAAGTATTGGATGGTAAGTTCATCTTTTATACCAATTATACCAGTAAAAAAGGTCAGCAAATAGAAGAGAATGATAAAGTGGCTTTAATGTTTTGGTGGATTCAACACGAAAGGCAAATTAGAATTGAAGGAACAATTAAAAAGGTAGCTAAAGAAACATCTGAGCAATATTTTCAAGTACGACCGGTTGGCAGTAGGATAGGAGCACTTGCTTCCCCACAAAGTAAAGTTGTACAAGGGAGGGAAACGATTAATCAACTATATAAAACAGCTGAGGAGCAATTTGTAGATGGGGAGACTAAATGTCCTGATCATTGGGGCGGTTATGCGGTGGAACCACATCTTATTGAATTTTGGCAAGGAAGAGAAAATCGTTTGCACGATAGAATTCAATATACTTTAGTAGATGGTGAATGGGCAATTGATCGATTAGCGCCATAATAGCTTGATCTCATTCCATAAAAAAAGCCATCCCAAGATTTTCTTTAAAAAGAAATACCGGAATGGCTTATAACTTGGTTAAGCTATTGACTAGTTTACTGATTCGTCAAGTTTCTTACCAGTATTGAATTTTACAACTTTTTTAGCTTTGATTTTAATCTTAGCGCCAGTTGCTGGATTTCTTCCTTCTCTTGCAGCTCTTTGCTTAACTTCAAAAGAACCAAAACCTGGTAGGCTTACTCTTTCCATTTTCATTAATGAGCCAGTAATTGCATCTAATACTGCATCTAAAGCAGCAGCTGCATCTGTCTTTGTGGAACCTGTTTGTTTAGCAATGCTATCAACTAAATCTCCTTTGTTCATAACGTGTTTGTTTAAATTGGTTAATAATTAATTTCTTTAATAGTACGAGCAAATTTATACCCTTTGATATATATTCCAAATAGAATAAGGTACTTGTGGATAAATAACCCCCGTAAATAGGGAGTTATACACATTTTTTAGTCGTTTTAGAGGTAATTAACACTTTATTATGTGGTTTACGGCTACAATTTTAGGTAGCGCAACCAACTTTTATTCATTAATTTTACGCCATATGAGACCAATTATCCTTAAAATGTTCCTTTTTGCTGCGCTAATTTTCGCTTTTGGAACGCTTACAAATTGTGCTAAATCAGGTTGTCCTGCCAACGAATCGCTCTACAAAGAATCTATGGGAGAAGGTGGCGGAAAAAAATCTAAAAAGAGTTCTAAGAATAAATCAGGTGTTTTAATTCCTGAAGGGAAAGCAGGGAAGAAGTATTAATTTAAGTATTAAGTATTGGGTAATTAGTAATTAAGAAGGTAATTTACAATTATCAGCACATCAGCACATCAGCACATCAGCACATCATTCATACCTCAATGCCTCTATAGGATCTTGGCGGGCAGCTTTAACAGCTGGATAAAGTCCTGAGATTAATCCAACAACAAAACAAAATCCAATCGCTACACCAATCCATAGCCATGGAATCACAAATGTTGATTTAATAGCGAGCACGGCCACTAAATTGCCAAACACTATTCCTAATACAATACCGGCCAAACCTCCAATCTGACATATTAATATAGCCTCAAATAAGAATTGAGATAATATATTACTATTAGAAGCACCAATGGCTTTTAGTGTGCCAATCTCCTTGGTTCGTTCTGTAACGGAAACGAGCATAATATTCATTAAGGCAATAGCAGCGCCAAACAAAGTAACTAAACTGATTACAAAACCTCCAATGGTTAACTTACCTGTCATTTCATTCAACATATCTAAAATGCCGTTGCTCTGAATAATAGCGAAATTGTTTTCTTCTTTAACTTCTAAGCCTCGTGCCATACGCATGGTACTAATGGCAGTTTGTTTAGCAATCTCTAATTGCTCTGCATCATCTGATACAATGCTTAAGCTATAAGACGTATTTTGATTTAGATAATTGCTTTTGGCATTTCTAACCGGAATGATTACAAAAGCATCGGTACTCAATAAACTGCTTCCTTTAGGCGCTAAAATTCCAATCACCTTATATCTTCTACCATCTAAACGAATATTTTCTCCTATTCCCTTTTCAAGGTTGTCAAATATTGTTTCTGCAGCAGAATTACCTAAAACGATGATGTTATTACCCGACTCTATTTCATCATGCGTAAAATTTCTACCAAATAAAACAGAATGACCTTCTGTATTAATGTAGTTTTCATCGCTACCATGCACCCAAATGTTAGGGTCCGAAATTTTGTTTCTAAAATTAATTTTACTGACCCATGAACAAGTTACTTGAATAGACACGGGCAAATCGATTGGTAAATTATTTTTAAATCTTTCGGCTTGCTTTAAATCAATAGCATCCCAAACTTTTGGTGGCTCTGCTTCATCATCTACGGTGAAGTCGGCACTTGTATTTTTTATCTTGAAAGTATTAGCACCAATAGAACTGAAATCACTATTGACAAAAGATTTAATGCCATCAATGGTGGTTAAAATACCCACCAACGCTAAAATGCCCAATGCAATAATAGAGCAAGTTATAATAGTTCTTGTCTTATTATCTTTTATGGACTTAAATGAAAGTTGTATGCTTTCCCAAATATTCACGCAATAAAGATAGTGAGGTATTTATAGATAAGGTGTTAAGTATATTTAAACGTATAGAATGATTAATAATTTTAGATTCAAATATTTACTATTCTTTCATCAATATTTCTTGTTCTCAAATCAAAAAAAACTTCCGACATGGATTAGCGAGAGAAGAGTTTAGAGTTTTACAGGAATATCATTCAATAAAACTGTCCTATTAGAGACTAACAGTTTGTGAAGTCAGTTTTTGAATCTCTTTTAAACGGGAGTTGGGAGGTTATTAATACAGGGCTCAAAGGTTATCTACGAAACATATGTTATACTCATGTAAAAGTCGATAAAGTTTTGGATATACTCACTAAAATTGAGTACTTTCGCGCCAAATTCTAGTAAGATTTTCAATCTTAAAAAATTATTTAAAGTTGTATTCTAAATTGAAAACTATTCCATAATATGAACACTTATAGCGATTATCTAAAACAAATAGAAGAGCGAAAAGCTCAAGGCCTTCATCCGCAACCAATTGATGGTGCTGAATTACTTAGCAATATCATTGAGCAAATTAAAGATTTAAACAACCAGCATAGAGAAGATTCTTTAAACTTCTTTATCTATAATGTATTACCGGGAACAACAAGTGCTGCGGGCGTAAAAGCCAAATTTTTAAAGGAAATTATTTTAGGGGAATCAGTAGTAAAGGAAATTACACCGGCTTTTGCTTTTGAGCAATTGTCGCACATGAAGGGCGGACCTTCAATAGAAGTATTGTTAGATTTAGCTTTAGGAGATGATGCTGCCATTGCAAAACAAGCTGCAGATGTTTTAAAAATGCAAGTTTTTCTTTACGAAGCAGATACAGATCGTTTAGAGGAAGCATTAAAAAATGGAAATAAAATTGCAAAAGATATAATAGAAAGCTATGCAAAGGCGGAGTTTTTTACGAAGCTTCCTGAAGTAGAGGAAGAAATAGAAATTGTTACATTCATTGCAGGTGTAGGTGATATATCTACAGATTTATTATCTCCGGGAGCTGATGCGCATTCAAGATCAGATCGTGAATTACACGGCCAGTGTATGTTTGAGCATGATAAAGAAAAACAAAAAGCATTGTTGGCTTTAAAAGAACAACATCCGGATAAAAGGGTGATGTTAATTGCTGAGAAAGGTACTATGGGCGTTGGTTCTTCAAGAATGTCCGGTGTAAACAACGTAGCATTATGGACTGGTGTTCCTTTTAGTCCTTACGTGCCATTTATCAATTATGCGCCGGTAATTGCCGGTACAAATGGTATTGCACCAATTTTCTTAACAACTGTTGGGGTAACTGGTGGAATTGGTATCGATTTAAAAAACTGGGTGCAACAAAAAGATGCAGATGGTAATACTATTGTTGATGAAAATGGCGATCCTGTTTTAAAAGAAGTTTATTCTGTTGCTACAGGTACGGTATTAACCATTAATACTAAAACAAAAAAATTATACAACGGAGATAAAGAATTGATAGATATTTCAGCGGCATTGACACCACCAAAAATGGAGTTTATTAAAGCAGGAGGCTCTTATGCTGTTGTTTTTGGTAAGAAATTACAAACATTTGCTTGTAAAGTTTTAGGAATTGATATTCCTCAAGTTTATGCACCTGCAAAAGAAGTGTCTATAGAAGGTCAAGGCTTAACTGCCGTTGAAAAGATATTCAATAAAAATGCAGTAGGCACTACTCCTGGAAAAACACTACATGCCGGTTCAAATGTTCGAGTTGAGGTAAATATTGTAGGTTCTCAAGATACTACAGGACTAATGACTTCTCAAGAATTAGAAATGATGGCAGCTACCGTAATTTCTCCAATAGTTGATGCAGGTTACCAATCAGGATGTCATACCGCTTCCGTTTGGGATGATAAGTCAAAAGCTAACATCCCAAGATTAATGAAGTTTATGTACGACTTCGGATTAATTACAGCTCGTCACCCTGAGAATGCATATAAGCCAATGACGGATGTAATTCATAAAGTTTTAAATGATATTACGGTTGATGATTGGGATATCATTATTGGTGGAGATTCACATACCCGTATGTCAAAAGGAGTTGCTTTTGGAGCGGATTCAGGAACAGTTGCTTTAGCATTAGCTACCGGTGAGGCTACAATGCCAATTCCGGAATCAGTAAAAGTTACTTTTAAAGGAGAAATGAAATCTTATATGGATTTCCGTGATGTTGTTCACGCTACTCAACAACAAATGTTAAAGCAATTTGGTGGAGAAAACGTATTCCAAGGTCGAGTAATTGAAGTTCATATTGGTACGCTTACTTCAGATCAAGCCTTTACATTTACGGATTGGACAGCAGAAATGAAGGCTAAAGCATCCATCTGTATTTCTGAAGATGATACCTTGATTGAGTCTTTAGAAATTGCAAGAGACCGTATCCAAATCATGATAGATAAGGGTATGGATAATGCTAAACAAATGCTTAAAGGTTTAGTGGATAAAGCGAATACTAGAATAACAGAATTAAAAACCGGGATTAAGTCGGCTTTAAGACCAGATGCTGATGCTAAATATCATGCAGAAGTGGTTATTGATTTAGATGAAATTGCAGAACCGATGATTGCAGACCCGGATGTAAATAATGACGATGTATCTAAACGATATACACATGATACGATTCGTCCATTATCTTTTTACGGAGGAACCAAGAAAGTAGATTTAGGTTTTGTTGGATCCTGTATGGTGCATAAAGGAGATATGAAAATATTAGCCCAAATGTTGAAGAACATTGAAGCACAACATGGAAAGGTAGAGTTTAAAGCACCTTTAGTGGTTGCCCCTCCAACATACAATATTGTTGATGAGTTGAAAGCCGAAGGTGACTGGGATGTTTTAGTGAAGTATGCAGGTTTCGAATTTGATGACAATGCTCCCAAAGCAAAAGCGCGTACTGGATACGAAAACATGTTATACCTTGAACGTCCTGGATGTAACTTATGCATGGGTAACCAAGAAAAAGCGGCACCAGGAGATACTGTAATGGCAACTTCTACGAGATTGTTCCAAGGAAGAGTTGTAAAAGATTCTGGCGAGAAAAAAGGAGAATCATTATTATCATCTACTCCTGTAGTAGTTTTATCCACTATTTTAGGTAGAACACCTACAATGAAAGAATATGAAGCGGCTGTAGACGGTATCGTTTTAACTAAATTCAAGCCATCTAAAAAGCAATTAGTAGGATAAAATAATTGATGTTATTGAAAAGCCCATCCGTCAACTGACGGATGGGCTTTTTTTTTGACAATAAAACAGCATCAAATCAGCGGATTAAAATAGTTTGATTTTATGATTTTTTACCATTCTATATTCCGTAATCCTCTTTTATAATCTTCCTATATTTAGTATATTGTCCTCTTTGAAACAAAACAAATAAATATGGCTTTTGATATAGAAATGATTAAAGAAGTGTATTCCAATTTAGCTGAAAAAGTTACTGCTGCCAAAGAAGTGTTGGGCAGACCGATGACTTTAGCTGAAAAAATATTGTATTCGCACTTGGATGCTGATACGGAACTAAAAGAATACCCAAGAGGTAAAGCCTATGTAGACTTTGCACCGGATAGAGTAGCCATGCAAGATGCAACGGCTCAGATGGCATTATTGCAATTTATGCAAGCTGGAAAGAAGAAAGTGGCAGTGCCTTCCACTGCACACGCTGATCACTTGATTCAAGCAAGAATAGGAGCCTCTAAAGATTTACAACAATCTATCAACGAAAATAATGAAGTATTCAAATTCTTAGAATCTGTTTGTAGTAAATATGGAATTGGTTTTTGGAAACCGGGTGCAGGTATCATTCACCAAGTAGTGTTAGAAAATTATGCATTTCCTGGAGGAATGATGATTGGTACCGATTCACATACTGTAAATGCAGGTGGATTAGGAATGGTAGCGATTGGTGTTGGTGGTGCTGATGCAGTAGATGTAATGGCCGGAATGCCTTGGGAATTGAAAATGCCTAAATTGATTGGTGTAAAATTAACCGGTAAATTAAGCGGTTGGACAGCACCTAAAGATGTTATCTTAAAAGTAGCCGGTATTTTAACCGTTAAAGGTGGAACCGGTGCTATTGTAGAGTATTTTGGTGAAGGTGCCACAAGCATGTCTTGTACAGGAAAAGGAACCATTTGTAACATGGGGGCTGAAATTGGTGCCACTACTTCAACATTTGGATACGATGATAGTATGGAAAGATACTTGAAAGCTACCGCTAGAGCAGATGTGGCTGAATTAGCCAATGGCGTAAGAGAACACTTAACCGGCGACGACGAAGTTTATGCCAATCCTGAAAAATATTTTGATCAAGTAATTGAAATAGACTTAAATGTTTTAAAGCCACATTTAAATGGTCCATTTACACCGGATTTAGCTACTGTAGTAGGTGAAATGACAGAAAAGGCAACTGAAAATGGTTGGCCATTAGATGTGGAATGGGGATTGATTGGTTCTTGTACTAACTCTTCCTACGAAGATTTATCAAGAGCAGCATCAATTGCGAAACAAGCGGTTGATAAGGGCTTAACAACTAAAGCTAAATTTGGAATTAATCCGGGATCTGAGCAAGTTAGATTTACGGCTGAAAGAGATGGTTTGTTGGAAATTTTTGAAGATTTAGATGCCTTGATTTTTACCAATGCTTGCGGACCTTGTATTGGTCAATGGGCGAGATACAGCGATCCTAAAAATGCTCCAAAGAACAGTATTGTTCACTCATTCAATAGAAACTTTGCGAAAAGAGCAGATGGTAACCCAAATACACACGCTTTTGTAACGTCACCTGAAATGGTGGCAGCCATTGCTATTTCAGGTAAGTTGGATTTCAATCCATTAACTGATACGTTAACCAATAATAAAGGTGAGCAAGTAAAATTAGACGAACCAACAGGTTTCGAATTGCCACCAAAAGGTTTTGATGTAGAAGATAATGGTTACCAAGAGCCGGCTAAAGATGGTGGAGATATTGAGGTAATTGTTGCACCTGATTCAAAAAGGCTACAATTGTTATCTCCATTTGCTCCTTGGGAAGGAACTGATTTAAAAGGCATGAAATTATGGATCAAAGCGTACGGTAAATGTACCACCGACCATATTTCAATGGCTGGACCTTGGTTGAAGTTTAGAGGTCATTTGGATAATATCTCAGATAACTGTTTGATTGGTGCTGTTAATGCATTCAACAAAGAAACCAATAAAATAAAAAACCAATTAACAGGTGAGTATGATGCTGTACCTGCTGTTGGAAGAGCTTACAAAGCAGCCGGAATCAGTCACGTTATTATTGGTGATGAAAATTACGGAGAAGGTTCGTCAAGAGAACATGCAGCTATGGAGCCCCGTCATTTAGGTGCGAGAGCAGTAATTGTAAAATCATTTGCGAGAATTCACGAAACCAACTTGAAGAAGCAAGGAATGTTAGGATTAACGTTTGTAAATCCAGCGGATTACGATAAAGTACAGGAAGATGACAGTATTGATATTTTAGGGTTAACAACATTTGCTCCAGGTAAAAACTTGACAGTTGTGTTAAACCATGCTGATGGAACTTCTGATTCATTTGAAGTAGCACATACTTTTAACGAAGCTCAAATTGAGTGGTTCAAAGAAGGAAGTGCGTTGAATTTGATCAAAAAGCAAAATGCATAGAGTTTAAATAACGGAGTTTATTTGTAGAAGGTGTTTCGATGATTTGAAGCACCTTTTTTTTATGCAAGGGGTTACAACCCCTTGTTCAACGCAAATTTAAAATGATGTATTTGGTTAATTATTGTAATTATAAAACAGGACTATGTTTTATTGAAAGTATAGTTGTTGTGCTGATAATTGTCATAACAACAAATGATTTCCGTCAATATAGGGTTGGTATTTAGAAAAGACATTTGTCATCGAAAAATTTGATACGTTATGCAGAATATTATTAGCGGGTCAAATTATAATTATTATTAACAAAAAAACAAACAACAAACAATAAAAAAAACACTTTATGGATAATGGTAGCTACAATGTTATTATTTTCATGTAGCAAAGAAGATGTATTAATTGAAAATCAAATTGATTCATCTTATTTAACAAATGAATTGAAATCAAAACTTGAAATTATTGCAGATGTAACATTTGAATTGGCAAAAGACGCCGGAGTAAAAACGTTTGTGAAAGAAGCCATTTAGGATAAATTAAAAGACGAAAATGTAACCTTTAAAGATTTATTTAATGTAAAACCTCCAATTAATCATCGTTCAACTTTTAATTTTGAAGAAATGTTTACAGCGGCTATTAATGAAAATGGCACTTTAGAAATGGGGGAAGTCTTTAATTTGATTGAGACGTATGATTTGGCTATCTATTGGCCTTATGTTCAAAATTATATTGATGGTGAAATAGCTGTTGGCAGTCCAATAAACACTGAAGAGGATGTAAATGATCTTAGCGAGATGAGAACAAAAGTATTGGAACCAATTTTAAATGCAACCAACGAGATTATTGGAAGAAATGAAAAAGTGGTTGACTTGTATTATCCCGCAACTCAACCGACTTGGATCATTCAACCACTAGAAGATTATGAAAACCCCAACAATCCATATCATAATCCTGAATTTTTGTATGTTTGGCTATGCCACCTAAATGAAAGTTCAGAAGACATACAGGAATGCTTAGTATCTAATGGGAATAGAGGTATTAAAAGTACACAACAAGAATTTTTTGAAGATAATTCTGGACTAAGATTTGAGGATAGGTTAAGATTATATGCCATTAATACCAATGGTAACCATTTAGATGGATCTGGTGGTCCTGAATTAAATTTTTACAGAGTTGGTTCAGATAATTGGATAACTGGTGATATAACAAGTTTTTCTGATTTAATAGGATTTGGTTTAAGTACAAGCGTTGCAGATTCAACCAACTGGATAAGCGTAAGAAACATTGTTAATGATATAATGGATGATCATTGGGGTATTTTAAAATTCAGACAAATTTTAGGTTGCTACGAAGGTGATGGAGGTCCACATAATCAAACTATATCAGGAATAGTAATAAAAGCTGATATTGATATCTTCGGTCTTCCGATTGCTGGAGCACAAATTAATATAGGTCCAAAGATAGATAAAAGAGATGACCAACTCCACAAAAGAAATTATGAAAGACAAAATTCATATATTTCAAATGTTGTTAATCAGACTTCTATGGGTTGGGGTTTATATCAAGGATGGCCAATAGAAAGAGCTTCCAATAATTCGGATTTAAAACTATGTTGGTCTAACCTTTAAATTTAAAACATTATGCGAATTATATATGTGTATCTATTATTACTCGTAGTACCCATTGCCTTAAGGGGTCAAGAAACCAAAAATTCAAAAACAAGCAGCATAGGTAATGTGCTTTCTTTTGATGTTGGCTATACTAGATCAGATTATAACTTTGGTTTTGATGACATTATTATAGATTATGTTACAAATGAGAATAACACTTTAGTTATTAAACAGGATACTTTATATGGTGCAAAACCAAAAGCAAATGGTTTACATTTAGGTGTAAATTACGATAGATGGTTTAGTTCACATTGGGGTATTTTTGCAAATGGATCAATGTCCTATATTTTTCCAATTCAAAGACAAGCTATAATTGGTGATGGGCAAATGGCATTTGATAGTGAAAGTTCAATATTTTTAGGAGTAGGTCTAAATGTTAGGTTTTTTGAAAAGAATAATCATTCATTAAGAACAGCAATAGGTTTTGGATTGGGACATGCTTTTTCTTCTTCCATGGATTATCCAATATCTGATTATATTGAAATTAATGGCGATTCTTCATTAGTTATCAATCGAGGTTGGCTGTCAGATGATTCTAAAAGTAGTTTACTGGGATTTACTGGTAAGTTGATTTATGATATACCTTTAAAATCAAACAATTATTTTTTATCTGTTTATTATAAGGTAATTATAACGCCTTCTTCAAGGTTAAGAGATCCTTTGTTTTTGAACCATCAAACTGGCGTGTCGTTTAATTTAAAATTTAGAAAATAACTTGAAATAAGATAATTGGAGGAGCAAGTGCTATGTCTTTAGCACTTGCTTTTTTATGTTTTGGTCAAATCTATAATTCATTAGCTATGAAAAAAATATTTTTAGTTTGTTTATTGTTTATGGCTTATAATTTCTCCATTAATGCACAAGCAGTATTAAATAATGCACAAGAAGTATTAAACGTAGAAAGAAGCCATAAAAATAAATTCATCACCAACTTTGGATATTCTAATTCTTATTATATGAATACAGGAGATTGGGTGGTTGAATATGTTCAAATTAATCCATCGGGATTAATCTTTACAGATACAATAAGTGGCACAGATCCAAGAGCAAATGGAATGCATGTTGGGTTAGAATATCAAAGAGAATTAAAAAATTGGTTAAATGTTTACGGTGCTTTCACAATTTCCTATTTATTTCCAGAAAAAAGAACACCTATTCCACTCGCGAATTTTAACTCTTATGATGCGGAAGCCTCATTTTATGTAGAAGGTGGTTTACAGTTTCAATTAGTTGATAAAAATAAACATGGGTTGTTAACAGCAGTAGGTGTAGCGTATGGTCAATCTTTTAGTTCAAGCAGTAGTTTGCCTATTACAGATATTGTTATTTATACCGCCACGGACACTATTGTTAGATTGCAAAGAGGTTGGCAAGCAGATGATAATAAAACTAACTTTGTAGGTTTTAGCGGTAAATTAAGTTATAAAGTGCCATTAAAAACCGATTACAATAGCTTAGCATTTTATTACAAAGTTGTATTGTCTCCAACAGATAGATTGATTGATCCACTTTTTATCAATCATCAAGCTGGTGTTTCTTTTGGTTTTGATTTTGGAAGACAAAGGAATAATGACAATTGATGAATCTTTTAGTCTTTTATTTTTAATATACAGAAAGGTGTTTCATTGCGAAACACTTTTTTTGTAACTACACAACCTTTTTAGCTAAAGACTGTCTACTCATCAACCTGAGTTCGATTATTACATAATTGATTATCAATTATATACGCATATAATATAACATTAAATTAAATAAAGAAACATGAGGTATTTTGTATATTAATGACTGACAATCAATTAATTATACAAAATATTATCTCATGTTTCAGTACAATAAAATTACAGATATTTTCTGTTTTATAGATGAATTTTACAAAGAGTTTGTAAAATCTACCAAGCCCTTTCTTTTAGGCAATAAGCCCAATAGGCCTCCAATCATGTCAGGCTCTGAGGTATTAACAATTCTGGTTTTATTTCAATTAAGTGGTTTTAGAACTTTTAAATATTTCTATAAATTCTATGTGCAAGTACATATGAAAAAGGAATTTCCTAGAACAGTATCTTATAATAGGTTTGTGGAACTAAAGAAGACTTATTTACTACCACTTTGTCTGTTGGCTAAAACATGTTGTTTAGGAAAATGCACAGGCATTTCATTTGTTGATTCCACGCCTATACGAGTTTGTAAAAACAAGCGAATTAGAACAAATAGAGTATTTAAAAATACAGCTACAATAGGCAAATCAACAATGGGATGGTTTTTGGATTTAAGCTACATATATTAGTTAACGACAAAGGAGAAATACTTGATTTTCAAATTACTCAAGCTAATGTGGATGATAGAAGTCCTTTGAAAAATGGGATATTATTGAAAAAAATATTCGGTAAATTATACGATGATAAAGGATATGTTTCCAAGCAATTAATGACCTTGCTTTTTGATAAAGGAATACATCTTGTAACTGGAATGAGAAACAATATGAAAAACCAACTAATGGAAATGAAAGATAAAATACTATTGAGAAAAAGATTGGTAATTGAAACTATTAATGATGAACTGAAAAATATATGCCAAATTGAACATTCTAGACATCGTAGCTTTTCTAATTTTATAGCCAACTTAATATCTGGCATTATAGCTTATTCTTTCTTTCCTAAGAAACCAGCAATCAAATATCAAACAGAAAATTCTAATGAAATTAGATTGTTTTATTAATCGAACTCAGGTCATCAGTAAGCAGATAAGCCGCCTTTAGTGTTATCATCAAAGGCATTTACAGCTTGTCGGTGATAACGCCAACAAGGGTATAATGTCAGTCTTAATTTACTTTTGATAGCTATAAATCATTTTATACCAACAGCTTCTTAATCAAGTATTAATTTAATTTCTACGTTTCAAACTTTCAATTCATTATTTTTGCGATTATTTTATTGAGTTTAGCATTTTTCAAATAAGGAATATAAAATGGTAGTAAGCGAATTAGAAGTTTTATCAGAAGCAGAAAGAGATTTAGTATTGAGAGCGCCTGCATTAATTACAGTTTTAATTAGTGGTGCGGATGGTGATTTTGATAAAGATGAAGAATTACATGCTTCAAAGGCAGTTCATTACAAAAGCGTGCAAGGAGATCCACTTTTAATGGAATATTATCAAGCAATTGACTTAGATTTTTTAAGTGCTATGCGTCATTTACATCAAAAATATTCCGGTACTCCACAAGAGAGAGCAGAGAAAATTACTGCAAAACTTACTCAGTTAAATGACATCCTACCAAAATTACATCACCGTTTTGCTAGAGCGTTAATTAACGATTGGAGAAACTTAGCTAAAACCGTTGCTCGAGCTTCAGGAGGTATTTTTGGTTTTGCTAGTATTTCTTTTGAAGAAAGTCATTTTGTTGATCTGGAGATGATTACTTTCCAGCCACCAGCATTATAGTCTATGAAAAGACAGAAATCTAGATTTGATCAAGACGCTATTCCTGAAGAATTAAAATGGATTGAGTCCCTCACTAGATTATTAGATTCTAAATTTAAAATTCCCGGTACATCTATTTCGTTTGGGTTAGATCCAATTATTGGGGTCATACCCGGTGTTGGAGATGTGGTTTCATTCGGAATATCAAGCCTGTTAGTTTTATCGATGATCAGACACGGCGCGAGCCGCGAAGTAGTGATTAAAATGTTGATGAACTTAGGATTAGACACCGTAACCGGAACGATTCCCGTATTAGGAGGAATATTCGACGTTTTCTACAAAGCCAATGTTCGAAACTATAATTTACTCAAGCAACATCAAGTAGAAGGAAAACACGAAGGTAAAGGCTGGGGATTAATTATTGGTGCTTCTGTTGTAATGCTAATCATGTTGGCGTGCCTATTATTCGGAATGTTTAAAGTCACTCAGTTGATTATTGGGTTGTTTTAATAAAAAAAGCCAATTGTTCTCGTAAAACAATTGGCTTCAAATCAAATTATGAAAAAGCGTATTTATCTAATTGTCAATCTATCCATTTGATTTTGAAAGCGTGTAAATAACTACCTTTCCATCTACATTTTCATTGCTAATCAACATTAGCTTTTCTCCGGATTTACTAAATTTAAAAGTGTTGTTAAAAATAGAATTCACTTTTTCTGAATCTCCCTTTGTGCTGGTTACTTCAAAAGAAATGGTGTCGCCATCAATTTTGTAATTCCCCATACACTTTACATTATCACTTTGGTAAATGAAAACAGAGCCATTAAACAATAACTGAATGTCATAGTTTGTCGTACTGCTTGATTTTCCCGTAGTATTGTTTTCAAAGTAAGCTTTGGTTTGCATACTGCCTTCATAAGTTCCACTGATTGGGGTATTGGTTTCAGTACTGGCAAAAGCGGTTTGGTTGGTAAGTGCAATCAATGCACATAAAAACATCATTAAAATTGGTTTTTTCATGGTTTTGGTTTTACTTGGTTTAAAAATAATTATGAACCAAATGTAGAAGAACCTTAAAGAAGAAAGAGTTAAAATGGATTAAAGCTGAAGGGTAATTCTGTTAATGAACCTCAAGGAATGTTGGGAAATGTTGCAGAAAGTTTTAATATGTTAAAGATGAGGTGTTCTTGTAACATTTAGAAAGTCGTTAACTGAGGTTGAGACCTTCAATTAAAAACAGATGTTGTAAAGAAGTGCAATAGACACTATTAAATTCGCCTACAACTCCGGTTGCAATATAAAACCCGTTTCTCCTTTAACTAAATCGTAAATAATGGTAGCCATTTCTCCGGTAGGTTTACTATTGCTGTCTTCGCTTTTGTAGAGCGGAAAAGTTCTTATCAATTGATTATTTTCTATAAAAATAGAATCATGTCCCATATAGCCAAAAGGCATTTCTTTCGAGATGTTTAAATCCGGCACATAAATTTGACCGAAACTTTTATCAGCATACGATGAAAATCCATAAATGGTGGCATAACTGCCCGACCCGGCAGAACGAGTAATGAGATAAACTTCATTAAAAGAGTCATCATTTAAATCGGCCAACAATACCTCTTCTAAAGGATCAGTAGCTTTCAGCGTATCAGAAATATTTTGTGCAAAGTTTTTGCCGGAAATAGCAATATTACTTAAACTGGCCGAAGTAGCATTTTCAGAAATGATAAAGGCAACGCCACTTTTGGTGGCAACTTCGTAGTTTTTAAAATCTTTTTTGCTCACAGATTTAGCAGAACTTTCTCCCACTAACCTTTCGGGATCCTCTATTTTATCAATAATAGATTTCTTTTCTCTTTCTTCTTGAGTAGTAGGTTTACACGACCAAACTAGAACGCAACAAAGGATTAAAAATGACAATTTTCTCATAGGTCGCAAATGTAAATAAAGTGATTCATTTTTCAGATAGTATCTCGATATTTAGACGGTTATATTCTATAAATGTCATTTCGCATTTTTAATTTTTTAAATAATCCATTTCTAATTACAAATACTTCCTTAACTTCATCGCGTGACTATAAAAAATATTTTCTGCATAGCATTTTTGTTGATCGGATCGCTGCAACTAAAGGCTTCCGATAGCACCTCCGTTCAGAAGCAACGCTCTTTTGAGTTATTTGAATGGGGATTTTCTTTGGGATATGGATTTGTCAACGAGCAACTTCCCGAAGGCAAATATGAACCTTTTTTGCTTTTGGCACATGCTGAGTTTCATGCGCACAGAAAACAACGAAATCCAGATTCACCGCATTATTTTCTTCTTTTCGGAGAACCTCAAATTAATCCGGTTTTCGTCAATGGAGGATTAAACGATTGGGAAGCCGGTTGTAATATTGGCATCAAGTATTTAATTAAAATGAAAGAAATTAATGGCTTGTATTTTCATGTTGGCAGCGGACCACAATTTATAAGTGTTTGGTCGCCGGAGCATCAAGCCAATGGTTTTGCTTTTTCCAATAATTTTGGGTTGGGCTATCAACGAGTTTTTAAAAGAGATGTTACGATTACCGTTGGCTATAGATTTAGGCATGTTTCAAACTTAGATTTACAGCTTCCGAATTTAGGTTTAGACAATCACTTTTTTACCGTTGGATTTAAAAAGGATTTTCCTCGACGTGCCCTAGAAAGAAGGCATTATAAACAACTAAGATTACTGGAAGAATGAATCCATTAAACAATAAAGTTGCCTTAATTACGGGCGCTGCCAATGGAATTGGTAAAGCACTTACTCAACTTTTTTTAGAAAAGGGCGCTACCGTCTATGCTTGTGATTTAGATATTGATCAACTGAATTCTATTTTTCATGAGCACGCTAAATGCATTAATAAGCCATTAGATGTAAGCAATGAT